>NZ_JACLCU010000001.1:62142-569145 GCF_014218905.1 Chryseobacterium sp. C3
ACAGTTTTTAAAAGGATTCGTGCTTATTCGTGAAAACACATTTGTGAAATTCGTGTTTGAACTAAAACACAAATGGCACTGATTTTATCACAAATGCCACAGTTTTTAAAAGGATTCGTGCTTATTCGTGAAAACACATTTGTGAAATTCGTGTTTGAACTAAAACACAAATGGCGCTGATTTTATCACAAATGCCACAATTTTTAAAAAAATTCGCGTTTATTTGTGAAAGAATATTCGTGAAATTCGTGTTTAAAATTATCTGTCAATCGATCCTAAAACCTTCTGAGCAAAAGAATTTAAAGCATCTTTTTCGCTCATTCCGTTTTGTACGTTGGCGTGAACTTCCAGAGCTCCGCAGATATTCGTAATCAATTCTCCTGCAACGTTCATATCTTCTTCGGTAGTTCCTCGGAATTCTGTGAAGCTTTCTAAAACTTCTAACGTTTTTTCAAGATTTTCAGGAGTCTGGTTCTGATAAAACTGTCTGATGATCGGTAACTTCATGATTACAATTCGTTGAATAAATTAATTAAACTTTCTGCCTGATTAGACTGTACCTGATTCACCAACTCACCGTTTCTGAAGATTGCAAAAGTCGGAAGATTATCCACTGTTGCCAATTTTCTGCTTTCCGGTAATTTTTCTGCATCTACGTAAAGGAAAGGAATGCTTTCGTTCTCCGATGCTAGTTTTTTGAATTTCGGCTTCATGATTCTGCAGTTTCCGCACCATGTTGCACCGTATTGTACTACAACCTTTTCATTTTCGCTTACAATATTCTGAAGCTTATCTTCTGTTAATTCTGTATACATAATTTTAATTTGAAAATTTGGAAATTTATTAATTTGAAAATGCTGAAAAATAGAAAATGAGATAATTCTTAAATAATCAATGTGATCAATTTTCAAATTATCTCATTTTCAAATTATCTCATTATCTTAGTTTTTCGCTAAATACTCCGCAGTAGAAGTTCTGTCTGCTTTCATTGCTTCTTTTCCTTCTTCCCAGTTTGCAGGGCAAACTTCACCGTGCTTCTGTACGTGCGTATAAGCGTCGATTAATCTTAAATATTCTTTTACGTTTCTACCAAGAGGCATATCGTTTACAGACTCATGGAAAATTTTTCCGGTCTCGTCGATAAGGTAAGTTGCTCTGTAGGTAACGTTTGAACCTGTGAAAACTTCTTCACCTTCGTCATTGTATTCGAAATCCTGATCTACAATTCCTAAAATGTTAGCCAATTGTCTGTGAGTATCTGCTAAAAGTGGGTAAGTAACGCCTTCAATACCTCCGTTGTCTTTTGAAACATTTAACCATGCGAAGTGTACTTCGTTGGTATCGCAAGAAGCACCGATTACTTTAGTGTTTCTTTTTTCAAATTCTGGTAAAGCTTCCTGAAAAGCGTGAAGCTCAGTCGGGCAAACAAAAGTGAAATCTTTCGGGTACCAGAATAAAAGAACTTTCTGTTGGTTTTCTGTAGCTTCCTGGAAGATGTTGATTCTAAGATCATCACCCATTTCAGACATTGCATCTACTGTTACATTCGGGAATTTTTTTCCTACTAAAGACATAATTTTCCTGTTTTTTTATTTTAAATTTTCAGGTGCAAATATAGAAATATTTCGTCTATCGAACAATTTGATTTCGATAAATAAAATCTATAATTATTTTTGATCTGATAGAAATAAAAAAGCCCTGAATTTCAGGGCTTTTTTATTATTAATAACCAAAAATCTCAGTCAAATTCAATTTCTTCACTTCACCGAGTTTCTGCATATCGGCTTCACTTACTTTATCCTGCGAAGCAACGAGACAGTAGGTGTAGCTTTTACCTTTCATTTCCTTGTCGTGGAAACTGTTGATGTCTGCAAACGTCAGTTTTGGAGCCTGTTCGTAAGTATTCTTTCGGATATCCGTATTATTTCCAAGCTTTTGGGCTCTTAGATACGTAAAGATAATTCCGTCCTGCGTAATTCTTTCGGAGGCAATCGTTTTCTTCAGTCCGCTTTTTGCAGTTTCAAATAACTGATCAGATTTCGGAAGCGTTGTCAGAAGCTCATTCATCGCTGTGGTAGATTCATTGAATTTATCTGCCTGAGTTCCTACATAAGCCATAATCATATCTTTATCCTCTTTTTTGCCCGGAAGCGAGAAGTAAGAATAGGTAGAATAGGCCAAAGCTTTAGATTCCCTGATCGTCTGGAAAACCACAGAACCCATTCCGCCACCGAAATAATTATTGAACAAATTCACGGTCGGAGTAATGCTTACATTATAAGGATCGCTGTTTCTTACCCAGAAAATTTCCGCCTGTACCATATCGTAATGGGCAAACAATACTTTATTCTTATCCGTAGGAATCTGGGTAAATGTTTTAGACTTCGGCATATCTTTCAGCGAAGCCGGAACTTTATGGATCAGCGTTAAAGAAGAAGCAACTTCGTTGGCTGATTTCGGACCGTAATGAAGAATTTTATGCTTGAAGTTGAATAAATCATGCAATACATTCACTAAATCTTCTGCTTTTAAGGCATCCAGTTCGGCATCGCTTAACACATTATTAAATGGATTTTGAGGGCCGTATTGTGCATAGCTTCTCAATCCGCTCATGATGGAACCTTTGTTCTGTTTCGCATTGGCTCTTGATTTCTTCAGCCTCACTTTATAAGAATCCAAAGCTTTCTGATCAGCCACACAGTTTTTAATTAAATCTTCGAACAGAGCTGCAGTTTTATCAAAATTTTCATTTAGACCTTCCAGTGTAACGTAGGTTTCTTCATTTCCTGCGCTTACATTGAAACTTGAAGCCAGTTTGTAAAATTCTTTACTGATGTCTTCCGAAGATTTATTTTTTGTCCCTAAATATTGCAGATATTCTGCTGCTAAAGGAAGAATTTTGTTATTCCATTTTCCGGCATCGAAATAATAATATAATCTGAAAAGATCATTGTCTGTATTTTTTACAGAAAGTACATCCACCGATTTTACTTTGCTTTTGGCAATATCTTTTTCAAAATTCAGCCATACCGGAGAAATCGGAGCTTCCGGCATTTCGTCGATCTTTTTCAGGAACGGCGACTGGTCTTCTCTGTTTACGGAAACCGGAGTAATTGTAGGTTTGTCTACTTTTACGATATTTTTGTCTTCTCCTTTTCTTTTGTAAACCGCGATGTAATTATTATCTTTAAGATATTTAGATGCGAAATCCATGATATCTTTTTTCGTCAGTTTAGAAATTTCTTCAATATACTGAAGCTGGGTTTTATGGTCTACTTCGGAAGTAAATTCATCCATCAGAGATTCTGCTCTTGAGGTATATTTTTCATACTTCTGGATCACATTTTTCTTCTCATTATTCACGATCGACTGGATCAGATCATCAGAAAATTCTCCCTTTCTTAGCTTATCGATTTCCTGAAGCAATAAATTCTTCACATCATCCAAAGACTGTCCTTCCGTAGGATTTCCCTGTAACAAAAGCGCCGAATAATCTTTCAGAACATACGGAAACGCATAAGCACCCAGTAATTTCTGCTTTTTAACCAAATCAAGATCAATTAATCCCGCCTGTCCGTTGGTAAGCATACTTCCGATGAAATTCAGCATTCTTGCATCTTTTGTAGTAGCACCCGGAAAACGGAATCCGATCATAATATTTTCAGGATTCGGTCCGTAAACTTCCCGGGTAATCGGAGCCATAATCGGACTTTCCTGTCCCGGATTGTATGCCGGAACCGGTTTGTTTTTCATGTAAGAAAAAGCTTTGTCGATCTTGCCAATCATTTCATCAGGATTAAAATCTCCCGACATGATGATCCCCATATTATTCGGAACGTAATAATTGTTATAGTATTCTCTGATCGCTTTTAGTGAAGGATTTTTCAGGTGTTCAATCGTTCCGATGGTCGTTTGCTTTCCGTAATTGTTATTCGGGAACATCGCGGCAAACATAGATTCCAGAACCTTTCTTCCGTCATTATCCAGACCTCTGTTTTTTTCTTCATAAACTGCTTCCAATTCTGTATGGAAAAGTCTTAAAATCGGCTGTCTGAAACGTTCTGCCTGTAATGCTAAAAATTTATCCGTTACATTTGCAGGAATATCTTCCGTGTAAACTGTCTGTTCGTACGAAGTAAAAGCGTTGGTTCCGTCTGCGCCCATTCCCGACATCATTTTGTCGTATTCGTTCGCAATAGCATATTTTGCTGCTTCTCCCGAAACTTTATCGATTTCTTTATAAATTTCCTTTCTCTTTGCTTCGTCCGTTGTCGAATTATATTTTTCGTAAAGAGCATCAATCTGGTCAAGAAGCGGCTTTTCTTTTGCCCAGTCTTTAGATCCGAATTGATCCGTCCCTTTAAAAAGCATATGCTCCAGATAATGCGCCAAACCGGTATGATCCGCCGGATCGGTTTTACTTCCTGCTTTCGTTGCAATAAAAGTCTGGATTCTTGGATCTTTTTTCGTTGGGCTCAGAATAACGGTTAATCCGTTTTTCAGCGTGTAATATCTTGCTGAGGTAGGGTCGTTGGTTACATATTTATAGCTGTAGCCGTTCGACTGTGCTTCTTTCCACTGGAAATCCTGTCCGTAAGCGTATCCGCAGTAACTTGCTGCTGCAATACTGGTTACAATGGTGATTCTTTTTAAAAAATTCATGTTAATTGATGTTGGAATATGTTTGATTATTAAAATTGTTTAAACTATTTCAGGATTAACCACAAAGTCGCAAAAGCTAATATTAAAGTGAGTTTCTATAATAATTAAAGCACTCAAAAGAATAAAAATCAAAGATTTTTAAAACTATTGTGAACTTTTTTATGTATAATGATCAACTTTAAATAAAAGTTTAGTTCATCTTTTGTGGCTTTTGCGGTTAAATAAAAGTTTAAACAGACTTATTATTTAAAAAAATGCTTAAATTATTCTTAGTTAAATTTATCCAGTAAATCTTTAATTCTTTTCATGGCTTCTTTTAAATCTTCCTCCGAAGCCGCATAAGAGAATCTGATGCATTCAGGACTTCCGAAAGAAACTCCGCCAACACATCCTACATGAGCATTTTCGAGAAGGAACATCGCGAAATCATCAGAATCTTTAATTTCTGTTCCGTCTAATGTTTTTCCGATGTAATGCGATACGTCCGGGAAGAAATAAAAGGCAGCTTTAGGCAAAACCACTTTAAAACCGGGGATTTCTTTAATTAAATCATAAACCAAATCCCTTCTTTTTTTGAAAGCATCAATCATATATTTATACTCCGAAGGATCGGTCTGTAAAGCTGTGATAGACGCTCTCTGAGCCATTGTATTCGCTCCGCTCGTCATTTGTCCCTGAATTTTTTCACACGCTTTAGCCAGCCATTCCGGACACGCAGAATAACCGATTCTCCATCCTGTCATCGCGAACGCTTTAGACATTCCGTTAATAACGGCAGTCTGTTCGTAAACCTCTGGAAACTGAGCAATCGACGTTGTTTTCGTTTCGTAGTTGATGAATTCGTAGATTTCGTCTGAAATTACCGTTACATGAGGATATTTGGCAATCACTTTTGCCAGAGATTTCAGTTCATCATACGTGTAATATCCGCCAGAAGGGTTGCACGGTGAGCTGAACAGGACCGCCTTTGTTTTATCTGTAATGGCTTCTTCAAGCTGTTCCGCAGTGATTTTAAAATCTGTTACATATGAAGTCGGAAGCATCACAGAAACTCCGCCCATCATTTTTACCATTTCATCATAGCTTACCCAGTAAGGATTCGGAAGAATTACTTCATCTCCATCGTTAAGAAGAGCAGCCAGAACATTTAAAATTGCCTGTTTTGCACCGTTGGAAACGCAGATCTGCGTTGGTTTATATTCTAAATTATTATCTCGTTTTAATTTGTGAGCAATCGCTTCACGAAGTTCTAAAAATCCGGGAACAGGAGAGTAGTGACTGTAATTTTGGTTAATGGCATCAAAAGCAGCCTGTTTGATATTGTCCGGAACATCGAAATCGGGTTCCCCTAAAGTAAGGCTTATAACATCTATTCCGCTGGTTTTCATTTCTCTAGCCTTATTCGACATAACAAAAGTTTGTGAGTAACCAAGTCTTTGTACTCTATCTGAAAGTTTCTCCATGTAATTATTTCTATTTTAACAAATATAATAAAAAGTATTTCTTCAGAAATTAAAATACAGCCGGAGTAAGCTTTTTTGTCTGCGTCAGTGTTTTATCACTATATTTGTAGTTATTCAATGTAAAATTAAAACACCAGTCACCATTATGTACAAATTTCTGTTTCTTTTTATCGTTTCACTGGCTTCGGCTCAGAATTACCGCTTTGTGTACGAATACAGGATGAAGCCGGATCTCAATAAAAAAGATTCCATCATTACAGATTATATGAATCTGGATACGGATGGTAAGAAATCCTATTTTTATAACGCTGTGAAATACGAAAGAGATTCTGCTTATGCGGCTACAAAAAGTTATAAGGATTTGCTTTCGTCTAAAAACTATGACCAGAATCTCAGCTATATCATTGAAAAAGATTATGCTAAAAAAACAGCTAACTTTTATGATAAGTTTAAGACCGTCAGTCTGTTAATTCCGGATAATGAAGCTCCGAAATGGAAAATTGAAAAAGAATTTTTAAAAATTAATAATATAGATTGCCAGAAAGCTACGGCAAATTTTAAAGGAAGAAACTGGGAAGCGTGGTTCAGCAAAGATTATCCGGTTAACGACGGACCGTACAGATTTTCAGGACTTCCCGGACTGGTGGTAAGCCTTAAAGATTCTGAAAATGATCACGTTTTTAATTTAATTCAGATTAAAAAGATCAACGGAATTTTTTCGCTTGTCCCAAAATCTACAAAGCAGATGACTTTTGCAGAATATAAAAAGGCGATGGGAAGTTTTAGTTTCAGCAACGACGATGTGGAAAGTATAAGCATCAATAAACAGATAGGGAAAGTTGATATCCAATTGAAAGACGGTTACATAGCAAAGCTGGGAACCGAAGATATGAAATCCGGAAAACTGGATGAGAAAATTTCCAAATTACTGAAAAGAACGAACAATTATATCGAAAAAGAGGAGTAAAGAAATTTCTGAAAGGTAAATCTTGGTTTTGATAATTTGAATAAAGCTGATAAAAAACTTATTTTTGCCGTTTATAATAATTTATATGTCTACAACGTTACTACTAAAATACTTTCCGGATCTTACAGAGACACAGATCGATCAGTTCAATAAACTGGAGGTTTTATATCATGAATGGAACGAAAAAATCAATGTGATCTCAAGAAAAGATATGGAATCTCTGTACGAAAAGCATATTTTACATTCTTTGGGAATTGCAAAAGTGATGGAATTTGCTCCCGGAACAAAAGTTTTGGACATCGGAACAGGCGGTGGTTTTCCCGGAATTCCTCTGGCAATTTTGTTTCCCGAAACTCAATTTACTTTAATTGATTCTATCGGAAAGAAAATAACGGTGGTAAATGCTGTTGCAGAAGGAGCCGGATTAAAAAACGTAACCGCAATCCACGGAAGAGCGGAAAAATTAAAGGAAAAATTTCATTTTGTAGTAAGCCGTGCTGTAACACAGATGCCTGAATTTTTAAGATGGCTGAAAGGTAAATTCGAGAAAGAACAGTTCAATACAAAGCACAATGGTGTTCTGTATCTGAAAGGAGGGGATCTTGCTGAAGAATTAGCCGGACTGAAATGTGAAATTTTCAGCCTGAAAAGTTATTTTGACGAAGAATTTTATGATACAAAAAAAGTAGTGTATCTTTCTAAAGGTAATTTTAATTCTTAATTTTGTATTTAATGTTTAAACTAATTTTGAAAATTAACAGCAAAAGTCACAAAAGATCAGCACAATGCGACATTAAAATATTTAAAGCTCCCAAAAGAATAAAAATCAAAGATTTTTAAAAACTATTGTGATCTTTTTTATTTATAATTGTTAACTTTAAATAAAACGTTTAATGAATGTCCGTAATTTATTATCATTGAAAAACCTTTGAGTTCTTTGCTGAGTGAATAGTTTATGCTGAGTTTATCGAAGTACCTTTGCGAACTTAAAAGCAGTTGGTATATAAAAGAATCTTAGCGATTCTTTGCGTTAAAAAACAATATGATTAATATAACGGATAATCAAAAAGTTTAAACACATTTTGTTAAATAATAAATTCTGATATTTTTAATAATAATCTAAATTTTATAACTATGAAAAAGTTTCTCCATTTTGGGTTTTCTGCATTAGTTTTAGGATTATTTTTTACATCTTGTAACAATGATGATGACTATAACACCATAGAATCTGTTGATAAAATTAAAATTGACAGTGTGAGAATTGTTAACGATACGATGGATGTATTTTCAGTTCAGAGTATTAAGACTTATTCTACTTATCCTTCTCATTGTCAGGGTTTTTATGGATATGATTATGTGCATAACGATAATTTAACCAGAACCGTTACGGCTTATAAATACATTACGAACGGACCGTGTACGGAAAAAACATACACTTCTGCCAATCAGATCAATTTTAGTCCGCAACAGATTGGTACGTATACTTTTAAATTCTGGAATGGCGGTAACAACTGGATCACCAAAACAATAGTAGTTCAATAAAAATAAATGAAAGGAGTTTTTGTGGCTTGTTTTCTGATTTCCAATATTCTATTCGGTCAGAAAATAAAGTGGGAAGAGGGAAAAAAATTGAATTGGAGCAATTTTAAAAGCAAAGTCAATAACCAGCGTGGAGACAATGTCGTGGCTTATACGAACTGTGGATGGACGTATTCCTACGTAAAATCCTCCAATCCGAAAGCTCCGGTAAAAATTACGATTCAGACAATTTTTAACGAAAACCAATCGTGGAAAGACGTTAAAAGAATCAATGATTATGTGCTGCTTCATGAGCAGAAGCATTTTGATGTTGCAGAAGTTTTTGCCCGCAAACTGAGAAAAGAAGTGGCGGAAAAGATTAAAAACGGAGCTGATTTCGACAGGTATTTTAAAACCATTTACAATACAATCCTGAAAGAATATCAGGATTTCCAGAAAACTTATGACGGCGAAACAAGGAACGGAATGATAGAGGAAAAGCAGGCGGAATACAACCGAATCATTGCTGAACAACTGGAAAATTACAAAAACTATAAAACCTCTTGAAATTCCTCAATAAAATCATCAGTGAATTATTAAGCCAAAATTCCGATTTATCTGAATTTAACATCGTTCTGCCCGGAAAACGTCCTATTGTTTTCATTAGACGAATTCTTGAGGAAAATAATTACTCCGGATTTTTGCCGAACTTTTTTACAATTGAAGAACTGATTGATAAAATTGCCGACAAACAGCAGATTCAGGGAATTGCACTCTGGCTTTTCGCTTTCGATGTTTATAAAAGCTTAAATCTGATTCCGAATGACGATTTTGCAGAATTTCTGAAATGGTTTCCCACGTTGCAGAAAGACTGGGACGACATCCTGAAATTCTCCGAAAGTGATGAAGCCGTTTTACAGTATATGTTTGATGAAGAGCGGATTAAAGAATGGGCGCAGGATTTGGGAGAAGACGATGAAGGACCGCGAAAAAAATTCCTTAATTTCTGGAAAAACATGAATGTCTTTCTTCCCGTTCTCAAGAAAAAACTTAAGGAGAAAAACTGGGCAACTTCCGGAATGATCAACGAAACGGCAAAAGCAAAAATTGATGAGTTTGCCAAAAATACCGAAGAAAAATTTGTGTTCTGCGGCTTCAATGCCTTTACTCCGGCGGAAGAGAAGCTCGTAAGAAGTCTTCTGCAATGGGACAAAGGACAGTGCTTTTTTCAGGCAGATCATTATTATTTTGATGATGAAAGACAGGAAGCAGGAAAGTTTTTAAGAAACCATAAAACGTGGAAAGAATTTGATGATCACCGTCTTTTTCAATGGATTGAAGACGACTTTAATCAGCCTAAGAACATAAAAGTCTACGAAGTTTCGGGAAATATTACCCAGACGAAAATTTTACCGGAAATCTTCAAAGAAATAGAAAATAAAACATACTCCGATACTGCGGTCGTTTTGCTGGATGAAAATCTGCTTCCTGCAAGTCTGGATGTAATGCACGGCGTTCCCAATCTGAATATAACGATGGGTTTTCCTTTGAAAAACCTTTCTTTTTCGAATGCCGTAAAACAGCTTTTTTATCTTCAGAAACAACTCGAGAAAAACAAATCGTCGTACTATTACCGCGATATTTTCCCGATTCTGGAAGAGTTGCCGAAATCTGCTGAAGATGAACTGGTGATCAATAATTTTAAAGCGAAAATCGAAGAACGCAATATCGTTTACATTTCCAAAAAGCTTTTTCACGAATTGTTACATGAACTTTCGTACTATAATTTACTGAAAAAAGCAGACTCTACAACTGTTTATTTAGATTCTTTAATTGAATTCTGCAAGCAGATCAAATGGCTGGAAATTGATGATATTCAGTATGAAAACGTTTCTCATTTCGAAAATGCTTTCAGAATTATCAAAAACCAGTTGTCTCCTTATCAGTTTGAAATTAAAATGGAAACACTGGAAATTCTGATTAATCAGCATATTAATTCAGAAAGTATTGATTTTCAGGGGGAGCCTTTGAGGGGGTTGCAAATCATGGGACTTCTGGAAACCCGTCTCCTGAATTTCGAAAACGTGATTATGCTTTCTGTAAACGAAGGGAAATTACCGCTGGGAAATTCACAGAATACGTATATTCCTTTTGATATCAGAAGATTTTTTGATCTTCATACTTTTTTGGAAAACGACAGTATTTATGCTTATCATTTTTACAGATTGATTCAGGATTCTAAAAATGTACATTTACTTTTTAATGCCTTAAGTTCCGGAGTAAATACGGGAGAAAAAAGCCGTTTCATCACCCAGATCGAAATGGAAAGTTCTCACAATATCGAACATCTGATTATTGAAAATTCTTCCGAGCCGATTATTACGCAGCCTATCGAAATTTCAAAAACCGAAATTGTTCTTCAACGGCTGGAAAAATGGAAGGAAAAAGTTTCGGCTTCTCACCTTACAAGTTATCTGTACAATCCGATTGATTTTTACCTTTCCAAGATTTTAAAGACCTCGGAAAGTGATGAAATTGAAGAAGAACTGTCTGTAAAAAACTACGGAAATCTGGTGCATTATACTCTTCAAGAAATTTATGAAGTATTAAAAGGTAAAATATTAAAAGAAAACGATTTAAAAGAATCAGTTAAAGCAATAGATCAATATATAGAAGTAGCTATTGAAAAGCTGAAACATCAGCCGGAATTTTATGAAAAAGGAATGAATTTCATTCATAAAGCTATTGCTAAAAAAGTAATTGAAAATATTTTAAATCATGATCTTGAGCTGATAAAAAGCGGAAACGTACTGGAAATTTTAGACATCGAAAAACGTTTCGAAAATGTAGATTTTTATCTTGATGAAAAAGACAAAGTTTCCTTTTTCGGTTTCATCGACAGAATCGACCGGCTTAACGGAACGTTGAGAATTATCGATTATAAAACGGCAAAGATCAAAAATCTGATCGTAAAAATTGATGAATCCAATGTAGACGAATATTTCCATAACAGCGACCGAAAACAGGCTTTGCAGTTATGTATTTATCAGTATGTTGTGCAGAATCTTCCTGAGTTTTGGGGACTTCCGATTGAGACGGGAATCTGGAGTTTTGCCGAAGCTAAAAAAGGCGTTGTTTCTCTTCAGTTTGACAAAGGGGATATTGATGATGCCATGAAATCCATTAAAAGCCTGATCGAAGAAATTCTGAATCCGGATCTTGCATTTATCGAAAACATAAAACCTTATTCTGCATAAAAAGAATGCATCCGAAGCGGATGCACTCATGACGATGAAGGATTGTATGAAGAAAATTACTATAATTTCACTTTTTTATTGGAAGTTTTTCCGTCGTTCTGAATTACCTGAACCACATAAATTCCTGTTTTGATGGTATTTGATTTGAATTGAGAGCTGTTTACTTCCTGATTCTGGATTAAATCTCCTGAAATACTGTAAATACTGATATTTTTAATACCGTTTTTAGCTTTTACAATAATTTGATTATTCTGAGCAATAACTGAAACCGGATCTTCCGCTTTCAGTTCACTGATTTGTTTTTTAAACTGTAAATTATAAAAACGGGTGGCGATTTCTAAAGTAAGGTTTTGAGAATCAATAGTATTGAGATTTATTCCTCCGTCTTTAATATACTGTTCCTGAGAAATGGATTTGATAAGATTTTTATTGTCATCAAAAATATTGACCGCTAAAAGTTCTTCCTGATTGATTTTTAAATTCAGAATATTGTTGAGCTCAGATTTTACAATATCCTTTTCTTCTACCGTTTCCGGACTGTTTTTAATGTACGGAATGAGTTTTTCCGAATTATTTTCAGAGACTTTTAATAAATATACTCCATCTTGTAAGGATGCTAAATTATTGTTACTCACAGCTTTTCGTTCAGCTTTTTCTTTGTTAAAATCTGTGATTTCAAGAAGTTCCATATTCTGAAGATCAGGTTTTATCTGGGAAGTATAAAGAGCGCTGATTGCGGGCTGACTGTTTTGTGCTTGTTTAGAAGTCAGCATCGCCCATTCATTGAAAAGTCCGCCGCTTCTTAAAGTATTAAATTTGGCATTGGATGCCAGAACAAAAGGCACAATTCCTCCGATATGTCCTAAAGGTCCCCAATAAAATGCCTCCAGTTTGTATTTATTCAGATCCCACCACGAATAGTAACCTCTCTGAACCTCAATGGTTTTAGAAGTATTGTCCGGATGAATGGCGAGATCAATCGTAGAATGTCCTAAAGTCATGGGTGTTTTATTATACCAGTCGTATACGTCATTTGATTTCAGGCATTGTCTCAATTTGTTATTCTGGTTATTCGTAACATCATTTACGAAATTATTGGTAAAAAGTGTTCTCCACACCAAAGGACCCCAAAGCAGACCTCCGTTATCCTGAACAACATGATAATTGTAGCGATCCAGATATTCTGAAGAGATTACTTCCGAAATATTGCTGTTATACATTTGGTACCCTGTTTTATTGCAGGTATTAACAACATTGGCAATAAATGAAGTAAACGGATAAATCTGTTTTTCCAGAACGCCTTTCTGTAAAGTAACGCCTGAGAAATCATAAGGTCCGTCTCCCATATAAGCATATTTGAAGTTCAGGTTGTTGGGATTCGAAATGCTCAATTTCTTTAAAGTAGACATTGCTGCATGAGCGCCCTGCGAATAACCCGCTAAAAAATATTCGTCGTAGCGTTTTACATTTTGCTGGGCAAGAACTTTATTGGCTGCCGTTACAAAATCAATGGTCGCAGAAGCTTCGGTAGGATAGTGTACATAGGGATGAACTCCGTCTCCGCTTCCCATCCCTACATAATCGGGAGCCATTAAAATATATCCGTTCAGGACATAGGAAAGCTCCACTACAAATCCTGCATACAGAACTCCTTTAAGATTAGAAGGTACATTTTGGCGGCTGTCCGTGGTTCCGTGATCCGAAACTACCGTAGAAAGCTTGTAATTCGCTTTTGGATACATCAGAAGTCCGGTTGCCTTTACGAGATTATTTTTCTCGTTTTTTGTATAATATGTTATTTTATAGGCCTTTAATCCTACATTAAAACTGTTGAGATAATTTATAAAATCAGGAGAATTCTGTTCGCCAAGATTGTTTGAGATAAAACCCGCCACCGCTTGCGGAGTAAGATCAAGTTTTGGTTCAACACTGAAAATGTCTCCGGCTTGTTGTGCAAAATAAAAGGAAGCAGTAAGTCCCAGAAAAAGAGTAATTGATTTTTTCATTATTGTCAATTTTTATTGATGTTTAAGTTAGAATTTTAAAATAAAACAGTGGTAATTTTATCATATCAATAATTATTCAGTGAATATCAATTTTTTTTAAAAAGAAAAAGTCTGACCAAAAACTGGTCAGACTCTGTATATTTTATTACAAATTTTCTCTCTTAGAAGGCGTTAATTCCCGTAATATCAAGACCTGTAATCAATAAATGAACATCGTGCGTTCCTTCATAAGTAATTACAGATTCTAGGTTGGCTGCGTGGCGCATCATCGGGAATTCACCCATAATTCCCATTCCTCCAAGAATCTGACGTGATTCTCTTGCAATATCAATCGCCATTTTCACGTTGTTTCTTTTTGCCATGGAAATCTGGGCAGGAGTTGCTTTATGATCGTTTTTAAGATTTCCTAACTGTAAGCAAAGTAACTGAGCTTTAGTGATTTCCGTTAAAAATTCAGCTAATTTCTTCTGTTGCAACTGGTAAGATCCGATAGGTTTTCCAAACTGCTTTCTTTCTTTAGAATACTGAACAGCAGTGCAGTAGCAATCAATAGCCGCTCCGATTACGCCCCATGAAATACCATATCTCGCTGAATTTAGACAAGATAAAGGTCCTTTCAATCCTGTAACTCCCGGAAGAAGATTTTCTTTCGGAACTTTTACATCATTAAAGACCAATTCTCCTGTTTTTGAAGCTCTTAAGCTCCATTTATTGTGAGTTTCGGGCGTTGTAAAACCTTCCATTCCTCTTTCAACAATCAGTCCCTGAACTTTTCCTTCTTCATTTTTTGCCCACACTACGGCAATATCGCAAAGAGGAGAGTTGGTGATCCACATTTTAGCCCCATTCAGAAGATAATGATCTCCCATGTCTTTAAAATGTGTTTCCATGGAACCCGGATCGGAACCATGATTAGGTTCGGTTAAACCGAAAGAACCGATCATTTCTCCGGCAGCTAATTTGGGTAAATATTTTCTTTTCTGTTCTTCCGAACCGAATTCATTAATAGGAAACATCACCAGAGAACTCTGCACAGAGGCAGCAGAACGTACTGCAGAATCACCTCTTTCAAGCTCCTGCATAATCAGACCGTAAGAAATCTGATCCAGTCCGGAACCGCCATATTCAACAGGAATATAAGGTCCTAAAGCCCCGATTTGCCCCAATTCTTTCATTAAATTCGGGATGTCGGTGTGGTTTTGGGCAGCATGATCAATCTGTGGCATTACAAAACTTTCCACCCAGTCTCTTACAGACTGTCGGATAAGTTTATGTTCTTCAGTAAGTAAAGCATCGATCCCGTAATAATCGGGAATGCTCGTAAGGGAATAATATGACATTATATTTTAATTTTCCTAAAAATAAGACTTTTCACTATTTCAGAGAAATTTTTTTTAAATGACTTTTATCTTTTGATTTTTAGATATTTAAACTGAATTTTAAATACAAAACATCAAAAATTAATTTTCCTCTTCGTTGGAAATAGGGTACTGATTTGTCGGATTGTAGATCCTGGTTTTAAACTTGTACAAATACGGAGCTTTATTGGCAGAACCGTCATACAGTTTTTCCAGTCGGTCTAAAATATTAAGACTTAAAATTTTACGCTGAAAATTATTTCTTCTGAATTTTTCGCCCAAAATCGTTTCATAAAGACATTGCAGATCTTTCATGGTGAATTTTTCCGGAAGAAGATTACTCGCCGCTACTTCGGTATTGATGTTCATTCTGAGATATTCCAGTCCTGTTTCTATGATTCTGTCGTGGTCAAATGCCATTTTGGGCAGTTTGTCTACCTCAAACCATTCGCAGCTTTCATTAAAAGCATCCGGAAAGGTATTTGCCATCGAAAAATCAATCAGGCTGCAGTATCCTACTGTAATAAAACGCTGGAAGATCCAGTGATCTTTAGGCACTTCAACGCCTTTGTTTTTAAGCAGAATCTGGTGAACATTATTTTCTGTCCTGTCGATTCTTCCAAAAGTATGAAACTGTTTCAGGAAAATATTCTGGAGATGCGTTCTTTCATACAGAACACGTTCCGCCGCTTCGCGAAGATCTTCGTCATTAAAAACAAAACCTCCGGGAAGAGACCACAAATCCAGATCGTGGTATTTTAAGAGTAAAACTTTCAGGATGTTGTTATGAAAACCAAATATAGTACAGTCTACAGACACGTGTGCTACAAAGTCTTTTGTATCAATAAGTTCCTGAAGGGTTTCCTTACTCTTTTCGTTCTTGATTTTCATGGGATAAAAATAAAATTATTTTCTAAATTTTTTTATCTGCAAATCTAAAATAAATTAAACTAATTGTAAACAACAGAATAACAGCAGATAAAATATACACAGAATAGTAATTAAGAAGCTGATTTCCGAATAAAACCGACATGATGATGGAGCTAACCGAGCTTCCCAATGATGAAAAAATAACAATTAGTGACGTTAAAACGTTGGCTTTCGATTTGTCGATTGTGGCAATCATCTTAGAGTTGATGACCGGATAAAGCGGAGATAAGAACAATCCGATAACAGGAAAAAGAAACAGCAGAATTTTAGAATCGTCCCATCCGGAAAATTGGATTCCGATGATGATTAAAAGTACTGCAACAATGGATGATAAGCACAGAACATAATATTTCGACAAGGAAAATCTCTGGATCACATTAGCCGTAACAGTTCTTCCAACATAAGAAAACAGAGCTAAAAACGAAGATGCCTGAAGCGCAAAGAAAGAATTGACCTTTAAATGGTTTTTATAAAAAGAAGGCAGCCATGAATTAAAGCTTTGCTCTACAAAAACAATAGAAAAAACAACTGCTAAAAATATGATTAATAATGGATTGGCAATTCCGGCAACTTCTTTAAAAATATTTTCATTCTCCATGTTTTCAGGTTCTGAAACTGGTAGTTTTGAAAATAAAAAGATCGTTATTGCCGATAATACAGAGATGGATAAAAATCCGAATTTCCAGAATTCTGAAAACTGACTGGAAATGACCCATCCAAATCCGATATTCACAACAAATATTCCGATCATAAATGAAGCTTCTACACTATTCATGGTTTTGGCTAAAGATTTCTCATCCGAAATATTGTTTCTGATGATTCCGAAAACGCAGATTTTTCCGATCGCGAAACACGCTCCGATGATGGCAAACCATACTTTATAAAACCAGAATACTTCTACAAAAGGTAAAATAAGGGAACATATCCCAACAATTGTTAAAGCCAGAATCAGGGATTTTTTTGTTCCGGTTTTGCTGATAAAATTAACAGCAAAAAGTGAAATAAAAGCAATGGGAAGATCTTTAAAAGACTCTAAAAAACCAAGCTTATCATAGGTGATTTTGGCTTCCGAAAGCTGAAGAATTACAATGCCCATGCAGTTTAGAACCATGGAGAAAATTAGAAATGTAAGCCTGAGCGGAAGTGAAATTTTGGAGTGCTTGGTCGTCATTTTGGGGATTGATTTTATCTGTTTTTTTGAAATATTTATGGTTTTCGAAGAAAAATTTATGCCTTCAAATGCCCAAAAATACAGGAAATATTAAAATAGTTATTAATAAAATGTTAAATAATTAAAAAAAAATATATTTTTATTGTCTCAATTTGAGAATTAAAAAACTAACTGTATATGAATGTAAGAATATCTAGAAGTTTAGGCATGGTTGCGGTGCTGTATTTCACTGCTAATTTTAATGCCCAAAACACAAAGACCGACACCCTTCCAAAAGAACAGAAAATTGAGGAAGTAGTCATGATTGGTTATGGTACTCAGAAAAAGAGTAATGTGACGGGAGCCATCTCGAGTATCAAAGCAAGTGACATCGAAGCGATCCCTGCAGGAAAACCTGAGCAGGTTCTTCAGGGTAGAGCCGCAGGTGTTAACGTAATTTCCAACTCCGGTCAACCGGGATCCAGTGCAACAATTCGTGTAAGAGGGGTTACCAGTTATTCCTCTAATAATGATCCGCTTTGGGTTGTTGACGGGATTGTGGTAGACGGAATTGGATGGTTAAGCCAAAGCGATATTGAAAGTATTGAAGTATTGAAAGATGGTGCTTCTTCTGCTATTTATGGAGTTTCTGCTGCAAGAGGAGTTATTTTGGTGACTACCAAAAAGGGCAAAAAAGGAAAACTTACCTTATCCTACAACGGTTTCTTCGGGGTGAGCAATGCCGCAAGAAAATTAGATCTTTTAGATGCTACACAATATGCTACTGTTATTAATGAAGGTTTTGCAAATGACGGACAAGCTGTAAGATTTCAAAATCCTGCATCATTCGGAAAAGGAACCGACTGGCAGAATGAAATTTTCGGAACCGGAGCAAGACAGAACCACGAGGTAAGTATACAGGGAGGAAACGAAAAATCGACTTACTTTGCGTCATTTGGATATTACGATCAGACAGGTATCGTAATGAGCGATATTTCTTATTACAAAAGATTAACAGGACGTTTAAATTCAACTCATAAAGTAACAGACTGGCTTACTTTAGGACAAACTTTTGCTTATACTAACCAAAAAAACCAAGGGATTAATGCTAATGGTGAGTTTGGTGGTCCTCTAAGTTCTGCAGTGAATTTGGACCCCATTACTCCTGTTGTGGTAACGGATTGGTCACAGGTAAATCCTGCTTTATACACCAATCAATATATCGTAAGAGATGAAAATGGAAATCCATACGGAATTTCGCCTTATGTAAACCAGGAAATGTCTAATCCTAGAGCTTTCAGGTATACACAATTAGGAAACAATAACTGGTCAGACGATTTTATTGCTAATGTTTTTGCAGAAGTAAAATTTTTAAATCATTTTACATTTAAGTCTTCATTAAACGGTAAAAAAGCATATTGGGGAAGCCAGAATTTCACTCCACTTTTCTATTTAAGTGCAACATACAGTAATTTAGTTCTAAACAGCTTAAGCCGTACGACTCAAAAGAAATTTGAATGGAGTTTTGAAAATACATTGAATTACCAGAATAAATTTGGAGATCATAGCCTGAATGTACTTTTGGGAACAGGATATTATGACTATAATATTGGAAATGGACAAACCGTTACTCATAAGGGGCTTCCGATCAGCAGCTATGAAGAAGCTTCCTTCAACTTTGAAGTTCCTTTGGCAAACCAAACTTCTTCAGCATGGGATAATCAGGAATGGAACAAAGCTTCTTATTTCGGACGTTTAATTTATGATTTTAAAAATAAATACTTATTTACTGGTACATTAAGATATGATGGTTCTTCGTTGTTTGGGGCAAATCATCATTGGGGTGTATTCCCTTCATTCTCTTTAGGATGGAATGTGGATAAAGAAAACTTCTGGCCGGAAAATAATGTGGTAAATAGTTTAAAATTCCGTGGAGGCTACGGAACTTTAGGGAATGATGGTATTGAAGTTTACAAATTTTCAAAACTTTATATTCCTGGAGCAAACTATACCAGTGGATCAGGAGGCGTATTGATTGGGTATTTGCAAAATGGTCTTGAAAATAAAGATTTGAAATGGGAAACGACCACACAAACAAATATTGCAGCAGATTTACGACTTTTCAAAAACTTTACTTTAACAGTTGATGTTTATAACAAGAAAACGTCAGATATTCTTAGACCGGTTCAAATTCCGGGTTATGTAGGAGTTACAGGATCTTACGTTGCCAATATTGGAGACATGAGCAATAAGGGGGTTGAAGTAGAATTAGGCTACAAAAAAAGCTGGAATGATTTCACGGTTTCTGTAAATACTAATTTCGCTTACAATAAAAACGAAGTTTTATCGCTTGAACAGGGAACAAAATTTTTGGATGGAGCAGGTTTCCAATCTATGGGATCGATCCAAAGAATTGTAGTAGGTGATGCCTATAATTCTTTCTACGGCTTTAAAACTTTGGGTGTTTTCCAAAATCAGGCGCAGATTGATGCGTATGTAAATTCTAAAGGACAATTGCTTCAAACAGAGGCAAAACCCGGAGATTTTATTTGGGCAGATTCTAATGGCGATGGGGTAATCAATGATTTGGATAAAGTGAATTTGGGAAGTTCAATTCCTAAATATAATTATGGAGCTACTTTAAATGTAAGCTATAAAAACTGGGATTTTATGGTATTCGGACAGGGTGCGGGAGGAAACAAAATCTTTCAGGGTTTAAGAAGATTGGATATGTTAGATGCTAATTATCAGACAAAAATCTTAGATAGATGGACGGGAGAAGGTTCTACAAATGAAAATCCGAGACTAACACGAGCAGATGCAAATAAAAACTACTCAAGACTATCTGACTGGTATTTGCAAAAAGGAGATTATTTCAGAATTAAATTAATTCAGTTAGGCTACACGCTGCCTCAGAATGTTACCCAAAACTTTGGAGTTAACAAGCTAAGATTTTATGTAACTGCCGAAAACCTAGTTACTTTTACAAAATATACCGGGTACGATCCGGAAATTGCGGCAGGAGATTCTTTTGGAATAGACAGAGCATTTTATCCGCAGGCAAGAACTTTCATATTGGGAGCTAATATAACTTTCTAATTTTTAGTACAATGAAAAATAAATTTTTAAAAATATCAATAGCAGCTTCATTTTTAGTGAGTGTATCTACTCTTAATGTAGCCTGTAACAACGACACTTTAGAAGAAAAAGAATACAAAGGTGCATTCGCCGGAGATAACTTTTTCAGAAATGAGCAGGAATGTTTTTTTGGTCTTGTGGGGACGTACGATGTAATGAGAAAATATGCAGGCGGATTTGAAAATATGGTCACTTTTTTCAATGCAGCTTCAGATGATTTCTATGCAGGAGGTGGTAGTGCTACAGACGGAGCCGGTATTCAGGGTGCATCAAGTTTTCAGATTAACCCAACTACAATGCCTGCAAGTTATTGGAGAGATTATTATCAAGGTATTGCAAGAGCTAATGCCCTTATTTTAAATGCTCCCAATGCATCAATGGATGAAACTTTGAAACAACGTTTCATTTCGGAAGCAAAAACTCTTCGGGCAATGTATTATTTTGATTTGTTGAGGGTTTTCGGAAACATTCCCCTTATTTTAAAACCTTTTGAAGCAACAGACGATTTTTATAATGTTCCGCAAGTTGCACCTGCACAAGTTTATGCTCAAATAGAAAAAGATCTGACCGAAGCTTTGCCAAATCTTCCTATGACAGTAATTGGAGAGGAAAAAGGTAGATTAACGCAAGGCGCGGCAAAAGCTCTTTTAGGTAAAGTATATTTATATCAAAATAAAAAAGCTCAGGCTGCCGCACAATTTGCAGATGTAAACGGAACTCCGGGAGGAACCAGTCAATATGGATATAAACTGTTGGCAAGTTATGATGATCTTTGGAAAGCAGGAGTAGCACTTGGTGGTACTCCAGATCCTTATGAGTTTACGTCAGAATCTATTATTGAAGCATCCCATAGCGACCAGGGAAAATCCGACTGGGGCTTTTGGGGACAAGGCAAGGATGAAGGAAATTCTATCTGCGTTATGAGTGCACCAAGATCTTATAACAGAATTAGTCAGACAAATCCTGCTAATAATGCTCCGGATATCGTCTCAGGTTGGGCATTTAATACAGTTACAACAGATCTGTTTAACTTTATGCAGAGTGATCCGCGTGTAAATGCTACTATTCTAAATATGAATGCGTTAAAAGCGCAAGGTAAGGCAGATTATGCACCGGCTTATAAAGATACAGGATATTTTCTTAATAAATTTATGCCTACATCTGATAAAAAATCAACTTTAGGTGTTACCGAACTGAATTATCGTCAAAATTATATGGTGATAAGATTAGCAGATACCTATCTAATGGAAGCAGAGGCACTTAACGGTACAGGTTCAAGAGCACAAGCTTTGTTGGATGCGGTAAGAGCAAGAGTTGGTTTAGCTTCAGTTCCTGTTTCTATGCAGGCAATTAAAGACGAAAGAAGAAGAGAACTTGCAGGTGAAGGACATCGGTTTTTTGATCTTGTAAGATGGGGAGAAGCTTCTACAAAATTGGCTTCCAAAGGTTTTGTTGCAGGGAAAAATGAAATTATGCCGATACCTCTTGGTGAGCTTACGGGAACCATTTTGAAACAAAACCCTGGATATTAATTTAAACATTAACAACATGATAACTAAATATATTAATAAAAGCCTTTTATTAGCCTCGTCAGTTTTTTTCTTGGCAAGCTGTACACCGGATAGCGTAGATGGTGATGGAAACGGTATTTCTCAGGGAACTTTAGACGCTTCTTTTAAAGTTACAAAAACATCGGAGAATCATTACTTGTTGAAAAGAAATTACAATAATTATATTAATTCAAGTTGGAATATAGATGATGACGGTTATAATAATGGAAAAGGCGAACAGAATCTTTTCCTTCCGGATGCAGGAACTTATGTGGTTCAGCATCAGGCGGTAGGTATGGGTGGAGTTATTGGAGGTACAGCCAGTGAAACAATTGTTGTCCCTACTTCAGATCCTATTTCCGGAAATATGATTCAGGGAGGAAGATTCGATACACCTGATGAAGTTGCAAAATGGTCTGTTCACAAAATCAGCGCTTCAGGGGCTCAATGGGTTTTTGCTAACGGTAAAGCCACAATTGTTGCAAGTGGAAGCAGTCAGCAGGGTATTTATCAGGCTGTGAATGTTGTGGCAGGACAGAAATATTCCATCGATATGGTAGCTTCTTCAGATACACCTTTGGTAAATACATGGTTCGAGGTTTATGTTCTAAATGCGGCTCCGGTAACGGGACAGGATGTAAGCGGAACGGTTTACAGAAATATCAATACCTGGGACGGTTGCGGAACGGGCAAATTCAAAGGAAAAGTTTCGTCTGTTGGATGCAACGGATCGAAAAATGGCGGAATTTACACAGCTACAACAACAGGAACCGTTTATTTGGAAATTAAGTGTGGAGGAGGTACTGTTAATAGCTTAAGCATTGACAAAGTTGAATTCCGTAGAACTCAATAATCTTCACACAATTAAATTGATATGAAATTACAATATTCATATAGTTTCGTACTTAGAAGTGCTGCACTTTGCGGTGTAGCGCTTCTTTCTTTTTTAAACTGCAGCAGTACCTCTTCGGATTTATCCAATAATACAGATAATTCCGGAAACAACGGAAACGGAAGCGGAAACACTTCCGGAGATCCGGTACAGGTGTGGTTAACGAAAGGAGATCAGACAGTGAAACTACAACAGCAGGGAACCTCTTATTTTTCAGGAACTTCAGCAGCAGGAACCACCATTGAAGTAGACGGCTCGCAAATATTCCAGACGATAGATGGATTCGGATATACGCTTACAGGAGGAAGTGTACAGGTAATCAATCAACTGAGTGCGACAAAAAAACAGGAATTGTTAAATGATCTGTTCAGTGCTTCCGGAATTGGAGTAAGTTATTTAAGAATCAGTATTGGTGCTTCGGATCTCAACAGCGAAGTTTTTTCGTATGACGATATGCCGACCGGACAGACTGATCCTACATTGGCTCAATTCAGCTTAACCAAAGATCAGGCTTTGATCCAGATGCTGAAAGATATTCTGATGATTAATCCGAATATCAAAATTTTAGCAACACCTTGGTCGCCACCTGTCTGGATGAAAGACAACGGAAACACAATGGGGGGAAGTCTGAAACCTGAATATTATGCAGCGTATGCACAGTATTTCGTAAAATACATTCAGGCAATGCAGGCTCAGGGAATTAAAATTGATGCCATCACTCCACAAAATGAACCGTTACATCCCGGAAACAATCCGAGTATGTATATGTCAGCAGGAGATCAGGCAACTTTTATCAAAAATAATTTAGGTCCTGCTTTTCAGACGGCAAATATTAATACAAAGATCATAGCTTATGATCACAATTGCGACAATCCGGCGTATCCTTTGGCGGTATTAAATGATACAGCGGCAAATCCTTATGTAGACGGATCGGCTTTCCATTTGTATGCAGGAGATATTTCGGCTTTGGGAACAGTACATAATCTATTCCCGAATAAAAACGTCTATTTTACTGAACAGTGGACAAGTTCTACCGGTGCTTTTTCAGGAGATCTGGACTGGCACATGAAAAATGTTATCATCGGATCCATGAGAAACTGGAGCAGAAATGCTTTAGAGTGGAATGTAGCCAATGATGCTTCATTCGGACCACACACACCGGGAGGATGTACCCAATGCAAAGGGGCAATTACCGTAAACGGAAGTACGGGTTACGACAAAAATGTTGCCTATTATATTATTGCTCACGCTTCAAAATTTGTTCCGGCAAATTCTCAGAGAATTGCTTCTACACAGGCAGATAACCTTTCCACGGTAGCTTTTAAAACTCCGGCAGGAAAAACAGTATTAATTGTTCAGAACAGCAACTCTACAGATAAAGCATTCAACATAAAATATAATCAGAAGACAGCTTCGGTAAGTATGCCGGGAATTTCTACAGCGACTTATATTTTTTAAGACAAATATATCTGTTAAAATTTGTAATGATTGAAAACTTTTTGTTCTTTGTTAAATAAATTCATCCTGAACTTCAGGTTAAGAAGAAGTAGTACAAAAGGACAGATAATTAAAATTAGATTAAAATGAAGAGAGTTTATTTCTTATTGGCAGTTACAGCATTTGGAATCAATACATTCGCACAAAAGACAATTGATCAGAAAGTTTCAGAACTTTTGTCGAAAATGACGTTAGAAGAAAAAGTGGGACAGCTCGTTCAGTATTCAGGATTTGAATACGCAACAGGTCCGCAAAATTCCAATTCTGCAAGTGTTCTAAATGAAATAAAACAGGGAAAAGTAGGCTCAATGCTTAATGTGGCAGGAGCAGAAGAAACCAGAAAATTTCAGGAATTAGCTTTAAAATCGAGATTGAGAATTCCTTTATTATTCGGACAGGATGTCATTCACGGATACCGAACAACCTTTCCTGTAAATTTAGGTCAGGCAGCAAGTTGGGATTTAAAACTAATTGAAAAATCCGAAAGAATCGCAGCAACAGAAGCTTCAGCTTACGGAATTCACTGGACGTTTGCACCGATGGTCGACATCGCAAGAGATCCGAGATGGGGAAGAGTAATGGAAGGTTCTGGGGAAGATACCTATTTGGGAACCCAGATCGGTCTAGCCAGAATCCGTGGTTTTCAGGGAAAAGGTCTTGGAAATCTTGATGCCATCATGGCTTGTGCAAAACATTTTGCAGCCTATGGAGCAGCAGTGGGCGGAAGAGATTACAATTCTGTTGATATGAGTTTAAGACAATTGAACGAAACCTATCTTCCTCCTTTTAAAGCAGCGGCTGAAGCCGGAGTGGCAACATTCATGAACTCTTTTAATGACATCAACGGAATTCCGGCAACAGCAAACAAATACATTTTAAGAGACTTATTAAAAGGGAAATGGAATTATAAAGGTTTTGTGGTTTCAGATTGGGGCAGTATTGGCGAAATGGTTCCTCACGGGTACGCAAAAGACAATAAAGAAGCTGCAGAAAGAGCAATTATTGCAGGAAGCGACATGGATATGGAAAGCCGCGCTTACATGGCAGAACTTCCTAATCTGGTTAAAGAAGGAAAAGTAGATCCGAAGCTGATTGATGATGCCGCAAAAAGAATTTTGGTTAAAAAATTCGAGATGGGGTTGTTTGACGATCCTTACCGGTTCAGCAGTGAAAAAAGACAGCAGGAACAGACCAACAATCAGGAAAACAGAAAATTCGGAAGAGAATTTGGCTCAAAAAGCATTGTTTTGCTTAAAAATGAAAAAAATATTTTACCTCTTTCAAGATCTGTAAAAACGGTTGCTTTAATTGGTCCTTTCGGAAAGGAAACTTCTGCCAACCACGGATTTTGGTCGGTGGCTTTTAAAGATGATAACCAGAGAATTGTAACGCAGTTTGACGGAATTAAAAATCAATTGGATAAAAATTCAACATTACTTTATGCAAAAGGAGCAAATTTAGATGATCAGGACAGATCGATGTTTGCTGAAGCGGTGGAAACAGCAAAAAAAGCAGATGTCGTGATCATGACTTTAGGAGAAGGTCACGCGATGAGTGGTGAAGCAAAGAGCAGAAGCAATATCCATTTTTCCGGAGTTCAGGAAGATCTTTTGAAAGAAATTGCCAAAACAGGAAAGCCTATTGTTTTGATGATTAATGCAGGAAGACCTCTTGTCTTTGATTGGGCAGCAGACAATATTCCGGCAATCATGTATACTTGGTGGCTGGGAACGGAAGCCGGAAACTCCATTGCAGATGTTCTTTTCGGAACGGTAAATCCGGGCGGAAAACTTCCGATGACTTTTCCGAGAACGGAAGGTCAGATTCCGGTGTATTACAATCATTACAACACCGGAAGACCGGCAAAAAACAATATCGACAGAAACTACGTTTCAGCGTATATCGATTTGGATAATGATCCGAAATTTCCTTTTGGTTATGGTTTAAGTTATACCCAGTTTAAATATTCTGATATGAATTTAAGCTCAAATAGTCTTAAAAGAAATCAGACTTTAAATATTAGCGTAAATGTTACCAACAGTGGAAATTATGACGGGGAAGAAGTGGTGCAGTTATACATCAGAGATTTGTTCGGAAAAGTGGTAAGACCAGTAAAGGAACTGAAAGGTTTCCAGAAAGTTTTCATTAAAAAAGGAGAAACAAAAACCATCAGTTTTACGTTAACTCCCGAAAATCTTAAGTTCTATGACGATCAGCTCAATTACGACTGGGAAGGCGGAGAATTCGATATTATGGTCGGAACCGATTCTAAAAATGTTCAGACAAAAAGAATTAATTGGACAAAATAATATTATTTTTTACTTACTAAGAGCGGGATAAAACCCGCTTTTGGCGGTAGAAGGCTGAACAGTTTTTAGAAGTATATTAATTAAACACAATATTTGTCATTCCGAAAGAATCTAAATAATTTTTGCAGAGATGCTTCCAGCATGACAGACTTTGAAAATAATTAAATTAATTTTTAAACATATTGTTGTCATTCAGAACATAGACAGAAAGTCTACGAACGCAGTTCAGAAGCGGAGTGAAGAATCTAAATGACCAACATTTAAAATAGATTCTTCGTTCCTCAGAATAACAAGTATTGAGAATAAATTAAATAATAATTAAATCTTAATCTAGAATTTTTTAACGCAAAGATTAAGAAAACGAATTATTGATTTTAAGGAGGCAAAGAAGAATCAGCAAAGCTGATTTGATGAAGCTAACGTTTATGATAATACTTTATCAGCGACTGGTCGCAATCTTTGCTCATTAGCATTTTGTTTAATTAAATAAATCTTTGCGTTAAAATATAAACCTAAAACATTAAACTTTGAAAATAAAACTTCAACATATTTTTCATTTCATCATCGGAGGAACTTTGGTTTTTTCAACACTACATTGTGCTTCAAACAAACCCGATTCTAACAGAAAGCTAATCTGGAGCGATGAGTTTAATTACAAAGGCTTACCCGATTCTTCAAAATGGAACTATGATGTCGGCGGCGACGGTTATGGCAATAATGAAGCTCAGTTTTACACAAAAAACCGTCCGGAAAATGCAAGAGTGGAAAACGGAAATCTTATCATTGAAGCCAGAAAAGAAAACTGGGAAAAGAATAAATACACTTCCGCAAGATTACTGACAAGGGGTAAATTTTCCTTTCAGTACGGAACTGTTGAGGTTCGTGCCAAACTTCCTAAAGGTCGCGGAACGTGGCCTGCCATCTGGATGATGAGCGAAAATATGAAAAAATGGCCCGATGACGGAGAGCTGGATATCATGGAACATGTAGGATTTAATCAGGGATATATCCATGCTTCAGTTCATACCAAAAAGTATAACCACATCATCGGAACTCAGAAAACAGACACTTTGATTGTAAAAGATGCAAGTGAAAAGTTTCATATTTACAAAGCAGACTGGACGCCGGAGAAAATTGATGTTTATATTGATGATCAGAAATTTTTCACCTATGAAAACAAAGAAAAAACGTATGAAGCATGGCCTTTTGATCAGCCATATTTCATCATACTGAATCTTGCTGTCGGAGGTTTCTGGGGTGGAAAAGAAGGCATTGATGATACCATTTTTCCTCAGAAATATGAGATCGATTATGTAAGGGTTTACGAAAATAAATAGAATCACTTAAAATTCCCCTCCTTTGAAGCGGTGGATAAATTTTCAAAGAAAATTTAGACGGGGTGGTTTAATATAAAAAATAAGAAAAGATAATAATGAAGAGATTAATTGTAAGTTGCTTGGTTGTCGGTTTGGCTTTCAATGCAAATGCACAAAATTACTGGAAGAAAAATACAGGAAAAACGGCAAAAGTTTTTCTTACCAACTCGGCAACCAACGAAAAGATGGTGGACAAAGGCACCGTAAAATTCGAAAAATTTGGTCAGCCAAAAGAAACGGATGCGTGTATTTTTGTAGATCCGGATTTTAAATATCAGAAATTAATAGGAATCGGCGGTGCAATTACAGATGCTTCCGCAGAAACTTTTTATAAACTTCCGAAAGATAAGCAGAAAGAAATTATTGAAGCCTACTACGGAAAAAACGGTTTGGGATACACCGTTGTCCGTACCAATATGAATTCGTGTGATTTCTCAAGCGATTCTTACACTTATGTTCAGGAAAATGATAATTCGTTAAAATCATTTACTGTTGCACATGATGAAAAGTATAAGATTCCGATGATCAAAGAAGCACAAAAATTAATTGGAAAAGATTTTACCTTCTATTTCTCACCGTGGAGTCCGCCGGCTTGGATGAAATCAAACAAAAGTATGCTGAAAGGAGGAAGGCTGGAAAACGCGTTTTACCAGACATGGGCAGATTATTATATTAAATTCATTAAAGAATATGAAAAAAGAGGAATCAATGTTTGGGGACTTACCGTTCAGAACGAACCGATGGCAACGCAAACTTGGGAATCGTGTATTTATTCGGCGGAAGAAGAGGGGGAGTTCCTTAAAAATAATTTAGGTCCGACTCTTTGGAAAAATGGTTTCAAGGATAAAAAAGTGATGATCTGGGATCATAACCGTGATTTGATTTACCAGAGAGCAACCACCACACTCGGCGATCCTGAAACTTCTAAATATGCTTCAGGAATCGGCTATCACTGGTATGAAACATGGAACAACAAAACCCAGCTTTTTGATAATCTGACAGAAACTCAGAGAGCTTTTCCGGATAAGTTTTTAGCTTTTACCGAAGGCTGCAAAGAGCAGTTTGATATGTCTAAAATTTATGAAGTGAGTTTAGGCGAATTATACGGAAGGAATATGATTAACGATTTCAACAAAGGTACGGCTTTATGGACAGACTGGAATGTTCTTCTGGACGAAACAGGCGGGCCAAACCATGTGGGAAATTTCTGTTTTGCGCCAATCATTGCAGATACCAAAACCGGTGAAGTTCATTATACCTATGAATATTATTATGTAGGGCATGTTTCGAAATTCATTAAACCAAAAGCGGTTAGAATCGGAACTTCGTCAAATAGAGCTGCATTAACTTCAACCACTTTTATGAATGAAAATGGACAGTTGGTAACCGTAATCATGAATGATACGGATAACGATATGGATACAAATCTCTGGATCGAAGGTATGGCCGCAAAATTATCTGCTCCAGCACATTCTATACAGACTGTAATTTTATAGACTTCATATTAACATTTTTATTACGTTTCGGCGGAGCCAAAGGCTCCGCCGAAATTGTTTTATTCAAAAATATGTATTAATTGGCAGCAATTATAATCTACAAATTCTTTACATTGAAACATAAAAAAGCCGAATTCAATAATCCGGCTTAATTTATATAAGAATAATGATTTAAATTATTCAGTATCATATTTACTGATCACTCTCTGAGTAACCCCCGAACTGCTGAAACCTCCGTCATGGAAAAGATTCTGCATCGTTACTTTTTTCGTAAGATCAGAGAATAACGTTACACAGTAGTCTGCACATTCAAGAGCTGTAGCATTTCCTAATGGAGACATATCTTCTGCATATCCAAGGAAACCTCCGAAACCTTTCACGCCGCTTCCCGCCGTCGTCATTGTAGGAGACTGAGAAACCGTGTTTACACGTACTTTTCTTTCACCCCAGTAATTTCCGAAAGTTCTTGCAATGCTTTCAAGATAGGCTTTGTTATCAGACATATCATTATAATCCGGGAATGTTCTCTGTGCTGCAATATAGGTAAGTGCCAAAATACTTCCCCATTCGTTCATGCAGTCTTTTTCCCAAGCCACTCTCATTACTTTGTGGAAAGAAACCGCAGAGATATCCCAGCCTTTTTCTAACCAGTCGTAGTTCATTTCTGTATAATGTTTTCCTTTTCTCACGTTGATGGACATTCCGATAGAGTGAAGGATGAAATCGATTTTACCGAATTTGGCAACAGCAGCATCAAAAAGCTTTTCAAGATCCTCGATAGAAGTAGCATCTGCACCAATTACTTCAGATCCTGTTTTCTCTGCTAAACCGTTAAGTTCTCCCATTCTCAAAGCAATAGGAGCATTAGACAAAATAAATTCAGCACCTTCTTCATGACATCTTTCTGCAACTTTCCATGCGATCGATTGTTCATTAAGGGCTCCAAAAATAATTCCCTTTTTGCCTTTAAGTAAACCGTATGACATAATTTTTTAATGTTTATTATTATACAAATGTAGCAATATTTGTGTTTAGTACATAATAAAAAACGGAGCCTTCTGTAAAAAGACTCCGTTTTTCTTGAAAATATTTATATGACTGAAATTTTAATTCGTTTTCTTATTCCATTCTGCTTTTACATCTTCTGCTGCATCCTTCGTTTTTTCCCATGCATCATTGGCTTTATCTTTCACATCATCCCATGCATCGGCAAAATTATTTTTTACTCTGTCTAGCCAGTCTTCATGCTTTGCTTCCTCATCATTATTTCTTTTTTCATTAATATAATCTTTGGCTCTGTCTGCCAATTCCTCTACCTTCCATTTTGCATTATCTGCCGCATCCTTTAAAGAGTTTTTTGTGTTATCTACTGCGTTTTCTGCTTTGTTGTATTCTGAATTGTTCATAATGTGATATTTTGTTTGTGTGATTATGATTAAACAAGAACCATTCCTAAATTTTTTTCTGATTGTTAAAATTTTCATAAACTTTTATTTCGGAAGAGGAAAAGGTTTTAGAATTATTCTATAATATTTACAGTGTATATATTACACCAGATTTATATCTACTGAAATCATCATTTTAATGAGTAAAATGAAACTTTGAAAAACTTCTCTCATATTATCTAATATATTATCATAAATTTTTATTTTTAATAATTCAATGATTTGAGGTCCTTTTTTTTGTTATTAAGTTCATAAATAATTAATATTCATATTTTCTATTTTATTACAATTATTGTATTTTAACACGTTATACACCCCTGAAACCATCAATGTTTATATCTGTTTTTCTTCAATAAGCAGTGATAAATTGTGCTTTATTCATTTTTTCGTGATATTTTTTTTTGATAGGTAAATTTTTTAAAAAAGGATAAAATTATAAAAACACTGTTTTACTGTAATTTAAAGCCGATTTTGTATAGAATAAATTCTATGTTTTTGATCATTAAACAGTGATTAATAGGTGTATTTATTGCAAATTATTCACTTGTTGGTGTTAAATTGTAGAATTATTAAAAAAAATGAGGTTTTATTAAAAATTATTATATTTGCATTATCAAACTGATAGCTATTTAATAAACTAGAAATGCAAAAACAAACGAAACTTCAAATACTTATTACAGCTTTACTTTTTTCAGGCTTTACTTTTACATCAGCTCAGGTTGGGATAGGCACTTCATCGCCTAATCCTTCGGCTATGCTTGAAATTAATTCCGCTAATAAAGGAGTACTTTTTCCAAGTGTCTCTTTAGATTCCGAAACCGATAACATTACCATTCCTTCACCTGCCGAAGGATTAATAGTCTGGAACAACGGACAGGCAGGATTGGTAGAAACTGGATTCTTTTACTGGAACAATGCAAAATGGAATATGCTTTCCGTAGAAGGAAGTCAGGTAACCCCAGTTGTTCCCGGAGGAGGCGGAACTACTTCAGGCTGGAATGATTCCGCAACGAACAGTGGAACCAATGCAGGAGCGAATACTGCTCTCGCTTTAGGAACCAATACCTACGATGACCTTATTTTTAAAGTGAATTCTGTAAAAATGGGAAGACTGGGTGTAGACAATTCCGTAAGTTTAGGACCAATGGCAAACGCCGGACAGAACGGTATTTCAATCGGAACTTCAAGTTCTGCTTTTCAGGGAGTTTCTATCGGAAATGAAGCCTCTGTAGGCGCAAATGACGGTTTGGCAGTAGGAAACAAAGCAACAGCAGCGGCATTCAAATCAAATGCAATCGGCTATAATGCCAAAACCAATAAAAACGAATCCACAGCAATCGGGAATAATTCTTTAGCAGACGGATTTCAGTCTACCGCAATCGGATATAACTCAAAAACAACAGCCAACGAATCTTCCGCATTGGGAAACAATTCATTTGCGGCAGGATTTCAATCAGTAGCATTAGGTTACAATGCGAAAACAAATTCCAACAGTGAAACTGCGGTTGGATTCAATACGGTAACAAACGGACAGAATTCCACAGCGATAGGTTCCGGCGCTTCTGCAACAGGACAAAATTCCACAGCAATCGGTTACAACACGACGACAAGCCAGTATAATGCAATATCAATCGGAAACAGCAGTGCAAACGTAGGAATAGGAACAAGTACACCGAATACGACAGCAAGATTAGACGTTAACGGACAGTACAAATTGGGAAGCAAAGGAACGGTAAATAAAAACCAGATCAGTTTTGAGGTTTGGCCGGGTGTTTCTATTAATAATCTTCCTTCAGGAAAATCCACGACAATGGATATCGCGATTCCGGCAGCTATGGTTCCGACTTCAACGAAAGCGACGATTGTAGTAACTCCGGCTTCGGATTTTGCAGGTAATGCAACTTTCTCAATTTCGAATCCGAGAATGACTTCTACTTCAAATATTACCATCAATCTTACGAATATTTCAGGAAATGCAGAAAGTTTATACTCTGCGCATTTCTATGTAACTATTAATGAATTTTAATAGAATTGATAAAATAGTATAATGCGTCACTTCAGGACAGATTAATCAATCTTCAGGAAGTTTAATTTAATGGTTATAAAGAAAGGATCTCGCTTATGAGATCCTTTTGATTTATTAATGTTGAAAGTATAATTATTTAATGACTCTTTCTAAAACCCACTCGATAAGATTTTTTTCCGAAGCATGATGATCGGCGGAGAATTCTCCACGTCTTCTGTTGGCAATCACATTATTTACGGTAATGGCTTTATGTCCTAAAAGTTTAGACAACGCATAAATTGCGGATGTTTCCATTTCGAAATTGGTTACACCCAGATCGTTCAGAGTTTCTAGAAATTTATCGTCCACTGCTTTTAAACGCAACTGTCTTCCCTGTGGAGCATAAAAACCAGGGAAAGTAGCTGTGTTTCCGTGATATTTTGCATCCTTGTACAATTCTCCCAATTCTTCCGCCCAGTCTGCGAAATAAAGCATCGGCTTAATTTTCGGATAAGGGAATTTTTCCATGAAATTTCTTGAAAATTCATTTTCAAACGCATAATCCTGATAAAAATGCATTAAGCCGTCCAAGCCCACAACATTTTGTGTAACCAGCATATTGTCTACCTGAACCTCTGGATTCACACTTCCGCAGGTTCCCATTCTGAATAATTGTAAAGCAGAATGCTCCGTTTTAAATTCTTTATTTTTAAGATCGATATTTACCAGTGCATCAAGCTCGTTCATCACAATGTCAATATTCTCAGTCCCGATTCCGGTAGACATTACAGTGATTCTTTCGCCTCTTAACGTTCCTGTATGCGTGTAAAATTCTCTTTTATTTTTCTTTACTTCTACCTTGTCAAAATATTTTGAAACCTTCGCAACACGATCCGGATCGCCTACAAGAATAATTTTCTCAGCAATATCTTCCGGTAAAAGGTTCAGGTGATAAACACTTCCGTCTTCGTTCAGAACAAGTTCTGAAGCAGCAAGTTTATTCAGCATAAATTCGTTTTTATAGTTTAATACATTGAAATTGTGATTGGTTTCCGCCAATCTTTAAAAATCCTCTCCCAAGATCCTCATCATTATTTTCAGAATGTCAATATTGGAAATTGACCGCTCGGTAATGAATTTGATTTCGGGGTTTAAAATTAATAAAAAATACCCGAATAGAGATGTAAACATTATTTAATTCAGATTTAAAATTGTGGTAACGTCCGAATTGTGCGCTGTTAATAGATTTGCGCAAAAAATTTCATGAGATTTTATCCCTTTGCTGCGATCCTTTTTCTGCTTGTTTTTTCTGCAATGTCTTTCAATCCGGTTGATAAAGGAGTGAAAAGTGAAGATACATTCGTCAATCAAGGTTTGTCGGATTTCAAAAGTAAGCTTGAAAACTTAAAATCGGATGCCAAAAGTTTTTCGGAAGATAAAATTTCCCTTGAAGAACTTCAGCAGTCATTAAAAAATACCAGAAATTCTTTCAAGGAAATCGAGTTTTACGTCGCGTTTCACTATCCTGAATTTACAAAAACCCACCTCAATGCAGCACCGCTTTTTCATATTGAAGCAGCGGGAACTTCCGCTTATACACTTCCTCCGGAAGGATTACAGGTTTTGGACGGAATGATATTCTCGGATGAAGCACTTGAAAAAAAGGATGATATTAAAACAATTGCAGATTTTTTATACAACAGCTACGCGAGTTTTTATTTAAGTACCGTAAAAAACGGTTTAAGCAAAGGAAACAATAAAACATTACCGTTAAGAATTGAACTGATCAGAATCTACAGTTTAGGCGTTACAGGTTTCGATACTCCGGGTTCGCTGAATGTTTCCGATGAAACCGTTCATGCTTTTTCAGGGATGCAAAAATATCTTCATGATGATCTTTACTTTAAAAATTATAATATTCAGAAAGCCGATGCTATTTTAACAGACGGAATTAATTATCTCACAAAAAATACAGATTTTGAAACGTTCGACAGGATTGAGTTTTATAAAAAATACATTCAGCCTTTATACGAAGAATTCGGAAGCTGGGATGGAAGAACGGATGATCTGAAAGAATTTTCGGGTTGGAATGTGGGGAATAAAAACTTTTTCAGCAGCGATTTTCTGAATCCCTATTTTTATACATTATTAAAAAAAGACGAAGATAACGGAGATTTAAGAAAACTAGGAAAAGAAATTTTTTATGACCGGAATGTGAGTAACAGCGGAAAAATGAGCTGTGCAACCTGTCATTTACCGGAAAACGCATTCACCGATTTAAAAGCAAAATCTCCAAGTAATGTAGAAGGAAAAACTGTGCTGAGAAATTCTCCGTCTTTGTATAATGCGGTTTTTGCCAAAAGATTTTTCTATGATTTAAGGGCTTTTTACCTTGAACAGCAGGCAGAACACGTCATTTACAATAAAGATGAATTCAACACAAGCTATGAAAGCATCATTAAGAAATTAAAAACAAAACCGGAGTACAGAAAAGCTTTTAAAGCTGCCTTTAAAAATGGCGAAATCAATAAAGAAAATTTTTCCAAAGCTTTGAGTTCTTACGTAGCTTCATTATATTCTTATGAAAGCGATTTTGATCAATTTATGAGAAACGAAAAAGAAATTTCATCGGATGCGAAGAAAGGATTTAATCTTTTCATGGGAAAAGCAAACTGCGCGACCTGCCATTTTGCACCGAACTTTTCAGGTTTAGTTCCGCCGTTCTTTAATGAAAACGAATCTGAAGTTTTAGGAATTACCGCAAAACCAATCAGCCAGAATCCTTTGGAATTAGATGCAGATCAGGGAAGAATCAACAGTCCAGTGAAAAAGGAAAATTCATGGATCTATGAAAAGTCTTTTAAAACAGTAACGGTAAGAAATGCAGCTCTGACGAAACCTTATTTTCACAACGGTGCTTTTAATACTCTGGAAGAAGTTATGGATTTTTACAACGAAGGAGGAGGAGAAGGTCTTGGCTTACATGTGAAAAATCAGACGCTGGCTTCGGATAAGCTGAATTTAACCCAAACAGAGATTAAACAGATTATTGCATTTTTGAATTCTTTAACGGATGTAAGCCGGAAATAGTTAATGATCAATGAAATATTCAATAGTTTACGTACCACATTGATAAAATTTATAGATAAAGTTTTATTAAAATGACTATATTGCGCTGAGAATAAAACGTAAAACTTAGCTTTTCCATATCTGTAAAACAGGACAGATTATTTAAGCTAAAACAATACGATTAATAAAACTATTTACCTAAAAACTTAAATTTATATTCATGAAGTACGTTATCATTTTTGCAGCGATTCTTGCTGTGCTTATTATTTACACGGTAATTTCCAGCCGAAAAAGTTTAAAAAACGCTCCCGGAAGATTAATTAATGCCAGAAAATTGTATACTAACGGCGACTACAATGCCGCTTTAAAAGAATTAAGAGAAGCTTTTGTTCTTCCTTTCGGAGATAAAGTAACCTTAGAATACAGAACTCATGTTTTAGCTGTTTTAGATCTTTTAACAGAAATTTTAAACGGAATGAACGTTAAAGCCGATAAATTAACCGCCAAATTATACAAGCGACTGAATGAAGCTACGGGAACGATTCAGATTGAAGAATATTTGCTAAAACCGATCAATGATTTCTTCGAAAATACAGAATCTGATGAAAAACTGGCGGAATTTCTGAAAAAAGCAGCAATGTCGGGTGAGATTGGTGTTGTTTACAGTGATGATAATTCCGGACCGGATATCAGCAACAGAACCAATGAATTTATCAACCGCGGCGGGAAATTTTTAATGAAGGGAGAGTACCAGAACGCGATTGATGTTTATAATGAGGCACTCACCCAAAGTTGGGATCAGCAGGATGAAGCTTTTCTGTACGATCAGTTAGCATCATGTCATTTTATGAATAAAGATATAGTTTCGGCGGAAGCAAATTACCAGAAAAGTATTAGTATTAAACCGTACTACACCAATGTGTGGAACTATTGCGACTTTTTGATTTATAACAAGCGAAAAGCAGATGCGGAAACACAGATGTCTAATCTCGCTACACTGATTAAGACAAAATCAGATCAGAAAGAATACGATAGTCTGTTCAAAAAATGGTACAGCCTGTCTTAAAAACCTAACCCAATTGAATACAATTAAAAGTCATATATTTTATATGGCTTTTTTTGGTTCTTATAAGTTCTGACTTAACATAAAATTCATGTAATTAACATTCGGTTTTCCATTAGTTAATATTTTAGAATATTTATTTAAAATCCTATTAACAGGGACTTTGCTTCAATCCGGTAGTTTTGTACTGTTTAATAAATCGAAATTTTAAAATGAAAAGAAAACTACTAACAGTTGCAGCTCTTGCAATGGTCACGGGTTCGTTACTGAACGCACAGACTTTTATTTTTAACAAAAATTCTGCATGGAAATACAACGATAGCAATACTGCTTTGGCATCCCAATGGAAAACAGCAACTTATGATGTTTCCACATGGTCTCAGGGAAACGGACCTCTTGGTTATGGTGATCCTGTAACGACCACAACGGCTACAGGACTTATTACAGCATATTTTGCTAAAGATTTTACCGTAAACTTAAACGATCTTTCTTCCACTATGGAATTAGGAGTGATGAGAGATGACGGAATCGTAGTTTATCTTAATGGAGAAGAAGTCGTAAGAGACAATATGCCTTCCGGAACAATCGATTTCAATACACTCTCAAGTACAACAATCGATGGAGCGGCAGAAAGTGTTTACAATGTTTTTTCTATTCCAAAATCCAAATTCGTTAACGGAAACAACAGAATCTCCATCGAATTGCACAACCGAGGCGCTTCAAGTTCAGATTTAAGAATTGATGCTTATCTTAAAACAACTTCAACCGTAACTCCGGTTCCTTGTAACGCCAATCACATCAGTTGTTTTACTTCCATCGTTCCTACCGCACAGACAAATAAACTAATCATTCCAACAGAACATAAATATCAGCTTATTCTTAAAGAAGGTGACAATTATACAGAAGGTGGAGGTTTAGTAGGAGGACAGAACGATTTCACAGCTTATGTTCCGAAAAATGCAAGCAGTACCAACGGATATCTTTCTGTAAACCACGAAACAAATCCGGGAGGAGTTACCATGGCGGAAATCAATTATAATGCAACCACGAAACTTTGGCAGTTGTCCCGATCAAGAGCAGTGAGCTTTTCGGCTCCGAGTCTGGTTCAGACCATCAGAAACTGTTCGGGAGGCGTTACTCCGTGGGGAACGGTGGTAACTGCGGAAGAGCAGACTACTTCAAGCGACGTTAATGCAGACGGAATGAAAGATTACGGATGGCTGGTAGAAATAGATCCGGCAACCGCTCAGGTCATTTCCCAGAATACAGACGGATCTAAAGGAAAACTTTGGCAGATGGGAATCATGAATCACGAAAATGTAGTGATTAATAATACAGGAACAATTGCTTATTACGGTGAAGACGGCGGAACACACATGGTGTATAAATATGTGATGGATACTCCGAACAATCTTTCATCAGGAAATCTTTATGTGCTGAAACTGGATCAGGGATTAAGCGGAGGAGATCCTGTTGCAACAACCGGAACCTGGATTCAGGTTCCTAATAAAACAAAAGCAGACCAGAATAACACTACCGCTTTGGCACAGTCTCTTGGCGGAACGTCTTTCAACGGAATCGAAGATGTGGATATCAGTCCGCTTGACGGAAAAATCTATTTTACGGCAAAAGGTCTTAATAAAGTGTACCGATTAAAAGATGACGGAGCCACAGCTTCTCAGGTGGAAACTTTCGTAGGAGGTCTTACCACAAACTATTCTTTCGACACAGCGCAGGGAACAAAAACCGAAGCTTGGGGAGACGGAAACGACAACCTTACGTTCGATGAACTTGGAAATCTTTGGGTGCTTCAGGATGGTGGTAAAAACTACATCTGGGTAATCGCTCCGGATCATACTCAGGCAAATCCTAAAGTGAAACTATTCGCTTCCATGCCTGCAGGATCGGAACCGACCGGACTTACCTTTACGCCGGATCACAAATTCGGGTTCTTCTCCGTACAGCATCCGGATTCTACAATTTCAACTGATATTGATGCGACAGGAAATACGGTTGATTACAGAGGAAAATCGGCAACCGTTGTTATCGCTCTTAAAAACAATTTAGGAACTACAGGTTCATTAGGAACAATTGATGCTCAGACAGAAAATACAGTAACTGTTGCTCCGAACCCGACTTCAGGATTGGTGAAGATCAATTCTCCTAAAGGCTTGAAAAACATTATGGTAACAGCGTACAGTATCGATGGGAAGATTGTTTTCACCCAGAAATATTCAGGATTGAATAAAGTTTTAGACTTAGACTTTACAAAACAGCTTGAAGCTTCAAGAGTACTGGTTCTGAATATCGAAGCAGAAGGAGGATTTCAGCAGACGGTAAAATTGTTAAAAAAATAAATTATTAATATTTACATAACTGCCGGTGATTTTATATTGCCGGTAGTTTTTTATTTGTATGAAAAAGCTCTTTTTTTCTATTTCATTTTTAATACTTTCACAGGCAAAAGCACAGATTGATCCTGTAAAATATCCGACGTATACAAATGTGGATGACGCAATAAAAAGCGGACAAACCATTTACAGCATAAGTTTCAGAGGAAAAATCATGTACAATCTTCCGGTTGAAATCCAAAAGTTAACATCCATCTTTTTCCTGAATTTAATGGAAAACAGGTTTGAGAAAATGGATGAGTCGATTTTCAGGTTGAAAGAACTTACCATTTTAAACTTAAACGAAAACAGCATCAAATACATTCCGGACGAAATCGCAGAACTTCAGAAACTGGAAAGCTTTTCCATTAATTTAAATAGTTTAACGAAGATAAATCCGAATTTGGCAAAACTTCAGAAATTAAAGGTGATTCATCTTGATGCCAATAGTCTGAACGTTTTTCCGGAAGCTTTACTAAAAATTCCGAGTCTGGAGGAAATTAATTTACAGGGAAATCAAATCAGTTTTATTGCTAAAGATTTAGATCAGATTAAAAACCTGAAATCATTAAATCTGGCTTCCAATCAGATTAACGATTTGGGAGATTTAAAATTCCCTAAAGACATAAAATACATAGAATTACAGCAGAATTCAATTTCAAAACTTCCCGATGGATTATTTCAATCCGGAAATCTGGAGTTTTTAAATGTAAGCCAAAACCATATCAAAGAAATTTCGCCCAAAGTAAAAGGACTGAAAAATATAGTAAGCATGAATTTAGCAAACAATCAGCTAAAAGATCTTCCTTCCGAGTTTTCTCAACTGAAGAATCTTAAAACACTGATCTTAACAGGTAATCCGATGGAAAAATCAACCATCGAAAAGTTAAAAACCATGATGCCGCAAACACAGATTTATTTTTAAAAATCTTAAAATTATAACGTAACATTTGCAAGGCTTCCACTATCATTTGCTGAACGAAGTGCCGTTGCGAACGAGAATATTTTCAGGTAAGATTAGAAAACTTTCGCGGTCATAGCGTTTGAAGAATTTAAAATTAAAAACTATCCGCCAACTCTCTTGGTTTTATAGCCCATTTCTTTAAGGATATTCATAATCTTATCACGGTTATCTCCCTGAATGATAATTGTTCCATCCTTTTCAGAACCACCGATTCCCAGTGTGGTTTTTATCTTTTTTGAAATGTTTTTCAGGTCTTCTTCACTTCCTTCCCAACCTTCAACAATTGTCACGGGCTTTCCGTTTCTGCCTTTTTTCTCAAATTTACACACCAAAGGTTCCTTTTGTCTGAACTGTTCTTCAGGCATCTCAAAATCCTGCTCTTCATGATCAGGAAAAAGGTTTTTCAGTTGATCTCTTAAATCCATACAGCAAAATTAATAAAATATTTACTTTTTTGCTATTAACTAAAAAGTAAAATACGTTTATACTAAAAACAAATTTTAAACGAAATTTAAGTCCGTCAATTGTTGATTTCATTTCAAAATAAATAAATTTGTAGGACAAAAGTTTATAAAAATGTCGAAAAAAGCAATATTAGCGATCCTTGACGGATGGGGATTGGGAATGAATCCGGACGTTTCAGCCATTGATAAAGCAAACACTCCTTTTATAGATAACTGCCTTAAAAATTTTCCACATACAACACTCGAAGCGAGCGGTTTAGCCGTTGGACTTCCTGCAGGACAGATGGGAAATTCCGAAGTTGGGCATATGAACTTAGGAGCAGGTAGAGTAGTGTACCAAAATCTGGTTAAACTGAATATGGCGGTTGAAAACGGATCTTTAGGTCAGCAGAAAGTCATTCAGGATGCTTTTGATTATGCTAAAAAAGAAAACAAAAAAGTACATTTCATCGGTTTGGTTTCCAATGGAGGAGTACATTCACATATCAACCATTTAAAAGGACTTTTAACGGCAGCCCACGAATTCGGACTGAATGAAAATGTTTTCGTTCATGCCTTTACAGACGGGCGCGACTGCGATCCGCTTTCAGGAAAAGGGTTTATCGAAGAACTTCAGAATCACATGGAAAAAACGGTAGGAAAACTGGCAACCGTAGTCGGAAGATATTACGCAATGGATCGTGATAAAAGATGGGAGCGTGTAAAACTCGCTTATGATGCGATGGTAGAAGGAGTGGGAGAACAGTCTACGGATGCATTGGCTTCAATTCAGAAATCTTATGATAATCATGTGACGGATGAATTTATAAAGCCGATTATCATGATTGATTCCACGCAGACAGGAAATGTGGTTCCGATTGCTAAAATAACAGATCAGGATGTGGTGATCTGCTTCAATTTCCGTACAGACAGAGGTCGAGAGATCACTGAAGTACTTTCTCAGAAAGATTTCCCGGAGTTTTTTATGAGAAAACTGTCGCTTTACTATGTTACATTAACAAACTATGATAAAACGTTCCAGAACGTTCATGTAGTTTTCGATGAAGAAGTTTTGCACGAAACGATGGGCGAGATTTTAGAAAAAAATCATAAGACGCAGATCAGGATTGCGGAAACAGAAAAATATCCTCACGTTACCTTTTTCTTTTCAGGAGGGAGAGAAGCTGAATTTGTGGGCGAAAAAAGATTGCTTTGCCCAAGTCCGAAAGATGTTCCGACCTACGATTTAAAACCCGAAATGTCAGCATACGATATTACCAACGCGATTGTTCCCGAGCTGGAAAACGAAACCGCGGATTTTATCTGTCTGAATTTTGCAAACACAGACATGGTAGGTCATACCGGAGTTTTTGAAGCAGCCGTTAAAGCGGCTGAAACGGTGGATAAATGTATTGAAAGAGTAGCAACTACTGCTTACGAACATGGTTATGCCGTTTTCATTTTGGCAGACCACGGAAATTCTGATGTGATGATTAATCCGGACGGAACCCCAAATACACAGCATTCCATCAATCTGGTTCCTTTCATCGTAATGGACAAAGATCAGACATGGAATCTTAAGCCCGGAAAATTAGGCGATGTGGCACCTACGATCTTAAAAGTGATGGGAGTGGAAATTCCTGAGATTATGACAGGCGATATTTTAGTCAGCTAAAAGATAAAAGTTTTAAATCATTGTTAAATGCGACAGACTTTTCAAACTTAAAAAAGGACAGTAGAAAAAATCCTAACGAACTTTAATCTAAAATATTATTTAAAATTCAGAAATAATAAAGATAAAATGCCGTTATTATTTACATAGCGGTATTTTTTTATGACTAATATCAGAAATAATTAACAAAATATTATGTCCTAAATAATAAATAAAACTATAAATTTGCAGTTTAATCTAAATTCTAAAAATGTATCAAAAGCTTGTAAGGAAAGAAGTAATGGGAATTTTGGAAAAGGAGGTAGGTTCTTTTCTGAATAAATTTTTAACGCCAATCGAGAAAATCTGGCAGCCTTCCGATTATCTTCCGGATCCGTCGAGTGAAGATTTTAAACATGATTTAGAAGAAATACAGACTTTCGCACGCGAAATGCCTTACGATCTTTTCGTAACGCTTATCGGCGACTGTATCACAGAAGAAGCTCTGCCTTCTTACGAATCCTGGTTAATGGGAGTAGACGGAGTAGACCAGGAGCAGAAAGAAATTGGCTGGGCAAACTGGGTAAGAGCTTGGACTGCTGAAGAAAACAGACACGGAGATCTTTTAAGCAAATATCTTTACCTGTGCGGAAGAGTGAACATGAGAGAAGTTGAGGTTACCACTCAATATCTTATTAATGACGGTTTCGATCTGGGAACAAGCATGGATCCTTACAGAAACTTCATCTATACAAGTTTTCAGGAAACTGCGACCAACATTTCTCACCGAAGAGTAGGAACTCTCGCAAAACAGTCCGGAAACGGAAAATTAGCTAAAATGTGCGGAGTAATTGCGGCGGATGAAGCAAGACACGCGAAAGCTTACAAACATTTTGTAGAAAAAATCCTTGAGATCGATCCTTCGGAAATGATCCTTGCTTTTGAAGATATGATGCGTAAAAAAATCGTAATGCCGGCTCACATGATGAGACAGTCCGGACAAAAAGCAGGAGAGCTTTGGGGACATTTCTCAGACGCTGCGCAAAGATGCATGGTGTATACAGGACAGGATTACATCAATATCCTTAAAGACCTTCTGGACGAATGGAAAATCGAACACGTAAAAGGTCTTAATGAAAAAGCTGAAAAAGCACAGGAATATTTAATGAAACTTCCTGCAAGACTTCAGAAAATCACGGACAGAATTTCAACGCCGGATCTTCAGTTTCAGTTCAGTTGGGTGAAAAGTTAGTTCTATAATTGGATAAATTATAAAGTAGGAGTGCTAAGTGTTTTTAGCACTCTTTTTATTTTGTATCTTTGCATTTCTAAATCTTAAATATAATGATGAATAATAAGAAAATTGCTGTTGATTTCGACGGAACCATTGTAGACGATGCGTACCCAGGAATCGGCAAGGCAAAGGTTTTTGCTTTCGAGACACTTAGAAGACTTCAGGCAGAGGGGTTCAGATTGATTCTGTGGACATACAGACACGGAAAAACATTAGATGAAGCAGTAGAATTCTGCAGAAAAAACGGGATTGAATTTTATGCAGTCAATTCAAGTTTTGAAGGAGAAGTTTTCGATCCGGAAACACAATCCAGAAAGCTGGATGCAGATTGGTTTATTGATGACCGAAATCTGGGAGGTTTTCCGGGATGGGGCGAAATTTACAATATTATTCAGGAAAGGATAGAATTCCGTGTGGAAGGAAAAGAGGTTTTAGCCTATTCAAAACTAAAAAAAGAAAAGAAAAAAGGATTATTCTGGTAGAATTTAGAAATTAGAAGGCAGGTGTTAGAAATTAGTCTGAGATCACTTTTAATTATTTATCAGAAAAGTAAGATGTTTAGAATGAGAAAATTTATTCATTAAGTTGTAAATCTAATTTCTGGCATCTAATATCTAACATCTATATAAACAATGATTCAATTAAAAACAATAGACGAACTACGTCTTATGAAAGAAAGTGCCCGTTTGGTTTCCAGAACATTAGGAATGTTGGCGAAAGAAATCAAACCTGGGATTACCACTTTATATCTGGATAAATTAGCACACGATTTCATTAAGGATCACGGTGCTGAACCTGCATTTTTAGGATATGGAGGATTTCCGTACTCTTTGTGTATTTCTCCGAATGAGCAGGTGGTTCACGGTTTTCCGAGTAAAGAAGAAATTAAAGAAGGAGATGTGCTTTCGGTAGACTGTGGTGCAGTTCTGAACGGTTTTGTGGGAGATCATGCCTATACTTTTGAGATCGGGGAAGTAAAACCTGAAACCAAAAAACTTTTAAAAGTAGCTAAAGAATCTCTTTATAAAGGAATTGAGCAATGCGTAAGAGGAAAGAGAATCGGGGATATTTCCCACGCTATTCAGGCGCACTGTGAAAAAGAAGGATATGGTGTTGTAAGAGAATTGGTAGGTCATGGTGTCGGAAGACAGATGCACGAAGATCCGCAGGTTCCGAATTACGGAAGACAGGGCAGTGGAAAAGTAATTAAAGACGGATTAACGATTGCAATCGAACCCATGATTAATCTGGGAACTGAAAAAGTGAAGTTTCATAATGATGGATGGACGGTGACAACATTAGACAATCAGCCTTCTGCGCACTTCGAGCACGATGTTGCGGTAGTCAACGGTAAACCGGTGCTGCTTTCAACATTCCAGTACATTTATGAAGCTTTGGGAATTGTAAGCGATGAAGAAAAAGCCTTCCAATTGGATTTTTAATGAAAAAAGTAACTAAACTTTTACTGAATAAAATTCCGCGTCCGATGCTTATTAAAATGAGCATTTGGGCACGACCGCTTATCTATCAGTTTTTTAAAGGCGATACGTTTTTTGATCCTATTGACGGAAAATCTTACCGTAAATTTCTTCCTTACGGATACGGAAGTCAGCGTGAAAACGCCTTGTCTCCCGGAACGTTGAGTCTGGAAAGACATCGCCAGATGTGGCTTTACCTGCAAAATGAGACCGATTTTTTCATTAAAAATTACAAAGTTCTGCATATTGCTCCGGAGCAGGAATTCCTTCGAAAGTTTAAAAGAATGAAAAACTTAAACTACATTTCTGCCGATCTTTTTTCGCCGATTGTAGATGTAAAAGCAGACATTCTTGATCTTCCTTTTGAAAATGAAAGCTTTGATATTATTTTTTGCAACCACGTTCTGGAACATATTGAAGATGATGCAAAAGCGATGAGCGAACTATACCGTGTTTTAAGACCGGGAGGTTGGGGAATTCTTCAGGTTCCGATGAAAAATTCTCTGGAAAAAACGTACGAAGATTTTACGATTAAAGATCCGAAAGAACGTCAGAAGCATTTCGGGCAGTACGATCACGTTCGCTGGTACGGAATGGATTATTTCGACCGACTGAAAAAAGCTGGATTTGAAACGGATATTAATTTTTATTCTAAACAGTTTACCCAGGAGGAAATAAAAAAATACGGGCTCAGAGAAAATGAAATTCTGCCTTTGGTATATAAAAAATAACAAAAACGTCTTCATTGCGAAGACGTTTTTGCTGTATTAATGATAACAAACAATTTATTCTTTAATAAACTTCAAAGGTTTTTGTCCTTCAATCATTAAAATATATTGTCCTTTTTCAAAATTTTGAGTGTCAATTTTTACTTTTTTGTCGGATGTCTTACCTTCATACATCATTTGTCCAAGCATATTGAAAACCTTTACAGGAAGATCATTTTCCAGATTTATCACAATTAAATTATCCTTTACAGGATTTTGAAAAGAAAAGGTTGCTTTGAGGGTATTCTCTTTTGTAGATAAAATGGAACTGTTGTAATAGATTTTATTACCATTAGAAGGATTTGTTATGATTAAAGTCTTTCCTGAACCATTGGGAATCACCTGATAATTATAAACCTGACCAATTGCCGGATTAACGTAAAAATCACAGTTTTTTTGATCATATCCTTGTACAGCCGTCAAATTATTTCCCCAGTAATCTGCCAACGTACATCCTGCAGAATTGTTTTTAATAAAGGAATCATCTATCGTAGAAAAGGTAAGCGGTATTCCGGAAACATTAAAATACTTTGAAGTAAAAACGTTACTTCCGGATGAATTTGAAAATGTAGAAGGCTGAAGAGACTGATCCATAGTCGGCGTAACAATGGTCTGTCCGCTAATGGTCATTTGTGAAATATACCAGTTTGTATTAAACAGTTGGGAACTATTCTGTGCAAAGATAAGACTGCTTGTAAATAACAATAGTAAAGTTTTTTTCATGGTTGAAATTTTTTCAAAGATAATTAAAATTATAAACTTTCTGTAATAAAAAAACCGCTTTCAAATTCTGAAAACGGCTCTGCTATAAAGCATTTAACAAGATTATAAATTTTTCTTTAATTTTTTAATGTGCAGAAACAGCTTTCAGTCCAACCACAGATCCTATTAAAGTTACAATAAAGAAAATTCTCCAGAAGCTTACCGGATCTTTAAAAAAGAAAATTCCCATTAAAACAGTTCCTACCGCTCCAATTCCTGTCCAGACGGCATAAGCGGTTCCAATAGGTAAGGTTTGGGTGGCTTTAATCAGTAAAAGCATACTTACCGTTAAAGAGATCAGAAAACCTGCAAACCAAAAGTACATTGTTGTTCCGCTTGTTTCTTTTACTTTTCCCAAACATGAAGCAAAGGCAACTTCAAATAGTCCTGCAATAATCAAGATGATCCAATTCATTTTTCTGTAATTTTCAAATGCAAAGTTCCGTAATTTGGAAAGAATAAAATTTTACAATTGTTAAAAAATCTACTGTAAAGATTAAATTTCATCTATCCAAACCCTACAACCCTCACACTCTCTAACTCCTAAAATCTCAAACGCTCCAACCGTCCAACCCTAAAAACACTACAACTTAATCTCCGCCCTTATTCTACTTAAGCTTACTTGCGAAATCCCTAAATAAGAAGCAATATGCCCAAGCTGAACCCTTCTGATGAGATCTGGCTTATTTTTAATTAAATCTTTATATCTTTCCAGAGCCGTTTTATACTGCCTTGAAATAATCAGTTCTTCGGTTTTTACCAGTTCTCTTTCTGCAAACTTTCTTCCCCAATTCGCTATATGAATATCCTCGTTGAATAATTTTTTAAGATGCTCTGTTTCCAGTTTGTAGAATTCGCAGTTTTCCAGCAATTCAATATTTTCGTATCCGGGATTATTTTCCACATAACTTTTCATGGAAACCACAGGTTCGCCCTCACTTCCGAACCAGAAGGTGATGTCTCTGTCTTCTGTAGATGCATACGCACGAACAATTCCTTTTTTCAACAGATAGATATGAGAAATTACTTTTTCAGCTTCCATCAGACAAAAATTCTTGGGATAAGAAACTTCTGTAATGTATTGTTTCAGTTTTATTTTTGAGATTTCGGGAAGTAAATAAATGCGGTCGAGAATTTCGTCAATTTCCATAATTAAGTCGTGGATAATTTGTCTAAAATATTGGTTTTAACAACAGAAAACAAGAAAATTATTCTCCTGTGTTTTGAATTAAATTAAAAATTAAGTAAATTTAGAAGGTAAAACGTTTAACCAAAATAACAGTCAGGAAGTAAACGATGATTGATATTGAATTGATATACCAATAATTTAAATTTGAAATTAATTTTAATTAATTGATTTTTAATGTTTTGGATTTTATTTTATTTCGGTTTCGAAAAACTGCCAATCTACAATTATTTTCAAAACGACCAAAAAAATCGTCTATTGTTTTTTATATTTTTTATGAAATATTTTTGCACCAAAGTCAGAAAATTATGAAAAGAGCTTCTATTAAAGACATAGCAAGAATTGCAGAAGTTTCTGTGGCTACTGTTTCCTATGTTCTCAATAAAAAAGAAGGAAGCAGAATTAGTGAAGCGACCAAAACCAGAATTCTTGACGTTGCAAAAAGCATCAATTATACCCCGAATAAAATTGCCAAAAGTCTGAAAATGAATAAGACCAAGCTGATCGGGTTGATTGTTGCAGATATTTCAAACGACTTTTACTCCAACATCGCAAGAAATATTGAAGATGAAGCCATGAAATTGGGATATACACTTCTGATCGGAAGCTGCGATGAAAATCCTGAAAAATTTAAAAAATTAACAGAGCTTTTCTCAGAACAGCAGGTTGACGGAATGATTATCGCTCCGGTTGTGGATTCGGATGAAGCCATCAATAAGCTCATTCAGGAAGAATATCCGATTGTAACCATCGACCGTTATCTTAAAAATGTAAGTTTACCGGGAGTAATGATCAATAATTCAGAAATTTCAGAACAGATCTGCGATCATCTGGTGAAAAAAGACTTTGATGAAATTATTTATGTAGGTTACAATACGGAACTTCCTCATTTGCTGGACAGACAGGATGGTTTTGACCAGAGAATTGCAAAATCTGATATTTCGGCGAAAAGAATTTTAATCGGAATTCATAATATTACGGAAGAAGTGCATCAGAAAATGCAGGAAAATCTGGATCTTTCCAAAAAAACGGCCATTTATTTTTCAAGTAATAAACTGGGAATTGCAGGACTCAGATATTTAATCGATCATAGTATCAGTGTTCCGGAACAGGTTTCATTGGTGGCGTTCGACGAAACAGAAGCCTATTATCTTTTCCCGACGGAAGTTTCATTTGTACAGCAGCCATTGTATGATATGGCAAGAGAATCGGTGAAACTTCTAGACAATCAGATTAATGATTACACAACAAACGGAAAAAGAGTAACCTTCCATGCTAAATTTATGGAAAGAAGCTCCGTAAAATAATAAAAAATGATAATGACAGAAGATGTAATGACGACAGAAAAAAAGCCTTATATTGTATGTTTCGGTGAAGTTTTGTGGGATATTTTCCCGGAAGGTTCAAGAGCAGGAGGTGCACCTTTTAATGTTGCCTATAATGTTCATAAAATGGGCATTGATGTAAAAATGCTGAGCAAAACAGGAAAGGATGAACTGGGAGAAAAATTAACCGATAAAATTAAAAGTTGGGGAATTACCACAGATTTTATTCAGGTAGATGAAGTTTTTCCTACGAGTACAGTAATCGCTAAAATTGATGAACACAATGAAGCGAGCTACGAAATCGTAGAAAATGTAGCATGGGATTTTATAGATTTCCTTCCTGAACACAAAGATTTGGTTGCCAATGCGGAAGCTTTTGTATTCGGAAGCCTTTCTGCCAGAAATGAAAAGACCAGAGAAACATTACTTCAACTGCTTGAATTAGCAAAATTGAAAATTTTTGATGTTAATTTCAGACCGCCTTTCATCGATTTTGAATTCATTAAAATATTGTTGAATAAAGCCGATATTGTAAAGATGAACAAAGCGGAAATGAAGCAGATTCTTGAATTTATTGGGGAAGAATATAGAAGTGAAGAAGAAAGTGTTTCGTTTATTCAGAAAAAATTTAAGGTTAATGAAATTATTTTAACCAAAGGAAGCAAAGGCGCGGGTTATTTTGTGGGAGATCAAAATTACAGTTTTCCTGCCGTTCCCATCACCATTGCAGATACAGTGGGAAGCGGCGATTCTTTTCTTGCCGGTTTTATTTCCAAAAGGATTCAGAATCAGGAGCCTGAAGAAATCATTAAGGAAGGAATTGCTTTAGGAGCATTCATTACTTCAAAATCAGGCGCGTGTCCGGATTACAGGTACTCCGAATTTAAAAATTTTAAAGACTCAAAATTTTAATTTTACGATAAAACCAAAGACTTTTTCAGACCGGAAAAGTCTTTTTTTGTCGGTAAAAGTTTCCAATTAATTCCAAAGACCGATTAAGTTTAGTAACTTTGCAAATCCTAATATAATTTTTATGCACAAAGCAGGATTTGTAAATATAGTTGGAAAGCCCAATGCCGGAAAATCTACCTTGTTGAACCAACTGATGGGGGAGAAACTGGCAATTGTAACCCAGAAGGCTCAGACAACACGCCACAGAATTTTCGGAATTTATAATGAAGAAGACTTACAGATCGTATTTTCAGACACTCCCGGAGTTCTGGATCCGAAATACGGTTTACAGGAAAAAATGATGGATTTTGTAAAGGATTCTTTGCAGGATGCCGATGTTTTCCTTTTCATTGTAGATGTTACCGACAAAGCTGAACCTTCGGAATTTCTGATTGATAAGCTGAACAAAATTCCTGTGCCTGTTTTGCTTTTGCTGAATAAAGTAGACCAGACCAATCAGGAAGGTCTTGAAAAACTGGTTGAAACATGGCATGAGAGAATTCCGAAAGCGGAAATTCTGCCTATTTCTGCATTAAATGCTTTTAATACAGACATTATTTTACCGAAACTTAAATCTTTACTGCCGGAAAATCCGCCTTATTACGATAAAGATCAGTATACGGATAAGCCCGAAAGATTCTTTGTAAATGAAGCAATCCGTGAGAAAATCCTCTTGAATTACGAAAAAGAAATTCCATATTCTGTGGAAGTGGTTACGGAGCAGTTCAAGGAAAAGGAAGGAATTATCTTCATCGATTCTATTATTTACGTGGAAAGAGATACCCAGAAAGGAATTATCATCGGACATAAAGGAGAAGCGATCAAAAAAGTAGGGACAGAATCCAGACTGGATCTTGAAAAATTCTTCAATAAAAAAATTCACCTGAACCTTTTTGTTAAAGTAAAAAAAGACTGGAGAAAAAACGACAGAGATTTGAAAAATTTCGGGTACAGATAGACTAAAAACCATCTAAAAACCGTTCTATTAGAAGAATTTTCACTATCTTTAAATGTAAATTGCTTTTAATGAACTATTCGAACACAACAAATTCAGATTCTGTTTTAAAAGATGTTGCATTGCTTATCGTGCGGGTTTTCATTGGTTTTGCCATGCTCTCTCACGGTTTTCCCAAGCTTCAGATGCTTTTAGAAGGTAAGTCAGACTTTTTCGATTTTTTAGGATTAGGATCGCAAATCACTTTAGGCTTAACGGTTTTCGCAGAATTTGTCTGTTCAATTCTCCTTATTTTAGGACTGTTTTCAAGAATTTCATTAGGATTTCTGATGTTTACCATGATTATTGCAGGTTTCGTAGTTCATGGAGCAGATCCTTTTGAAAAACGGGAAATGAGCCTTATTTATCTTTCCATCTATCTTTTACTGATGGTTTTCGGAGCTGGAAAATTTTCTGTCGATTATATGATTGAGAAAAGGAAAAGAGCCAATGATTGGTAATGATTTTTACAATATAAATTAAAAAAGAGCAGTTGTTTTCAACCGCTCTTTTTTGTTTTTCTAAGGGTTGCAGGGAAGGTTGGACGGAATGCAGCTCCATTTCGGAAGTTCACTCGTTTCATCGATTTTCATGCAGGGTTTGTATCCTGAAGGACATTGCGGCGCATTTCCGCCATTCATGACGCGAAGTTCTTTTCGCTCTAATTTTCTTAGATTTTTCATAATGATTCTGAATTTGATGAATACTAAAGATAATATTATTTTGTTGAATCACGTAGAGGTGTTTTAATATATTCTTGCATATTCTCTAATTTTCATTAATTTCGTGGAAATTGAAATTATTATGAAGATAAAACTGACGATATGCCTTCTTGCGTTCCTCAATTTCTATGAAGCGCAGGAAAATATTACGTACCAAAAGCCGTCACCTGAAATCCTGAAACTTGCTGATTATGAAAGACCACCAAGTGTTTTGATGAACAGTAAAAAAGACTGGATTGTTTTTACCTACCGTCCGACTTATAAAACACTGGAAGATTTAAGTCAGCAGGAAATGAAACTGGGAGGATTAAGAATAAATCCGGTAACCAATATTTCAAGTTCAGCAACGTATGCGAATAACCTGAAAGTGAGAAAAATGAACGATAAAACGGAAGTTCAGGTTAAAAATTTACCTTCCAATCCAAAAATCACCAATACTTCATTCTCTCCGGACGAAAAAAAACTGGCGTTTACCAATACCACCAATAAAGGTGTGGAGCTTTGGATTGTAGACCTTGAAACCGCTACCGCAAAGAAAATAACTTCAGATAATTTAAATGCAAATTTGGGAAGTCCTTACATCTGGTACAAAGATTCTCAGAATTTATTGATCAAAACCCTTCCGCAAAACAGACCTGCTTTAATAGATTCGAGCAAAGATCTTCCGACAGGTCCCATTGTTTCTACGGCAGACGGAAAAGTTTCGCAGAACAGAACGTATCAGGATCTTCTGAAAAATCCGCAGGATGAAAAGAATTTTGAGGTTTTAACCGCTTCAGAAATTTATAATGTTGATCTGAACGGAACTTTAAAGAAAGTAAAAGATCAGGATATGTATTCCGGATTAAGCTTTTCGCCGGACGGAAATTATCTGATGGCAACAACCATTAAAAAACCGTTTTCTTACATTGTTCCACTAAGCAGATTTCCGATGACCACTACGGTGTATGACATGAACGGAAATGTAGTAAAAGTTGTAAACGAAACGCCTCTGAACGAAATTATGCCTAAAGGATTCTCTTCCGTAAGAACCGGGAAAAGAGATATGGGATGGAGAAGCGATATGCCTGCAACTTTGGTATATGCAGAAGCTCTGGACGGAGGAGATCAATATAAAAATGCCGAATTCAGAGATGAAATTTTTACATGGGAAGCTCCTTTCAGCAATGCTCCGAAATCTTTCTTTAAAACAAAGCAGAGATATTCTGATGTAAGCTGGACAAATGATCATTATGCCATTGTTTCCGAAGGTTGGTACGATACAAGAAATACAAAATCTTTCTTAGTTGATTTAAATAACGGAGAATCCAAAGTCATTGATGACAGAAATTATCAGGATGTGTACAGCGATCCCGGAAATTTCAACACCACAAAAAACCAGTACGGAAGATACGTTGTCGACATGAAAGGAGGAAAGTCTTACCTCATCGGAGCCGGATTTACAAAAGACGGACAGCATCCTTTCATTGATGAGATGGATGTGAAAACCATGAAAAAGAAAAGGCTGTATACTTCCAATCTTAAAAATGCAAAGGAAGAAATTATTGATATTTTAAATCCTGCCAAAGGAGAAGTTCTTACGATTCAGCAATCTTCCAGCCAATATCCGAACTATTTTAAAAAGAGCATTAAATCCAATAAAACAGAAGCGGTAACCAATTTTGCGAATCCTTTTGAAAGCATTAAAGATGTCTACAAAGAAGTAATTACGTATAAAAGAAACGACGGCGTTACACTTACCGGAACACTTTATCTTCCTGCCAATTACGACAGAAAGGCAAAAACAGAAAAATTACCGTTGCTGATCTGGGCTTATCCTACAGAATATAAAGATAAAAATACGGCAGGACAGAATACGCAGAATCCAAACGATTTCACTTTCCCTTACTACGGTTCTTTCGTGTATTGGACAACGAAAGGATATGCTGTTTTGGATGATGCTGCATTCCCGATCATCGGAGAAGGAAAAACAGAACCGAATGATACATTTATTCCTCAATTGGTAGCGAACGGAAGAGCTGCGATCGATGCGGTAGATCAATTAGGCTATATCGACAGAACGAAAGTAGCAGTTGGAGGACATTCTTACGGCGCTTTTATGACGGCAAACCTTTTGACCCATTCTAAAGATTATGCTTGCGGAATTGCTAGAAGCGGGGCTTACAACAGAACTCTGACGCCTTTTGGTTTTCAGAGCGAACAGAGAAATTACTGGGATGTTCCGGAAATCTATAACACCATGTCACCTTTCATGAATGCAGATAAGATGAAAACACCGCTTTTACTGGTTCATGGAGATGCAGACAACAATCCCGGAACGTTCACTTTACAGACAGAAAGATATTTTCAGGCGCTTAAAAATCTTGGCGCACCAGTAAAAATGGTTCTTCTGCCAAAAGAAGCTCATGGATATGCAGCGAAAGAGAATATTCTTCATTTGCTTTGGGAACAGGATCAGTTTCTGGAGAAATGTTTGAAAAAATAATAGTTTACATAAAAACTCGTTCAATTTTGGACGGGTTTTTATTTTCTTTGTCAAAAAATTCAAATGCCAATCTTAAGACGTTCAGAACAAAATCAACAGTCGCTTCAGGATTTTTACAGAGAATTTCTACCCAAACCAAGTGATACATTTGGAAATGCAGGAATTCCGATGCTTAAAATTTTGGATTTTATGAATGATACTTTTAAAGATACCTTCATTTATGGTTTGACTTCACATGCACATTTGCTTTTATTCAGTAATGATGAAGAGGATCGACATTATGTTGAAATTATAGGATTTAAATCAGAATCTCACGAGGTATTTTCGGTACAGTATTTCATTCCGGAACATAAAAGTCCGTGGAAAAATGCTGTTGTAAAAGGTGAAACGACACAATTTGAAGAGTTTAAAAAGATGATTATCATTTCTATGATGGAATCTGGTGGTTGGAAAGATAATTTAGAACTGATGAATTTTCAGAAAATCATCTAAAATTTGTTTTAAAAAACTGTTCCCATTTTGTATTAGATTTATTTCTCGCTGATTTTGCTGATAATGCAGATTTAATTCAATCGGAGAATATGTTAAGAAAAATAATGCTAAAAATTACAGACAATTAGATTAAGGAAGACTTTACCGGAACATCAAAAAACAATTTGATTAGTTACATTATTCATATTCTGTTTACTTTAGTTTTTGTAATTTTCAGCCCGCAAAATTCAGTAAAAAATAAAAAAAGGGGACATTGATTCCGAAAAGATATGTTACGAACCAATCAGACATTTTTAGACTACCTTGAAGGACTGTACAGCAGTGAAGAACATAAAGGAAATATTGTTTTAGAATCTTTTGAAAAAGGTGATAAAATATTAATTCAAAATCAGATCTCCACAAAGATCATGCTCGTTAAAAGCGGCATCACCAAATGCTATTTCGTGGAAGAAAACGGAAAAGAATATATTGTGGAATTTATGGGAAAAGGAGAGATCATCGGTGAAATCGAAGTCATTAAAAATGTTCCCTGCATCTGCAGTATTGAAGCGATTACGGAAGTTACCGTTTATTCGATGTCGATGCCCTATTTTCAGGCATTGATCAAAAAAGATCTTACCCTCAATAATTTATTGTTGGATGTTTTTGCAGAGCGTATTTTCAATACTTCAAGCCGCGCTTCTTATCAGCAGCTTCACAAGACAGAACATACACTTTCTCAATTGTTGGAAGTTAAGTCCAGAGAAATGGAAATTTCAAAAGAAGATATGGCAACCTATCTCGGAACTACCGTGGAAAGTCTGAACCGTGCTTTAGAAGAGCTTCAGGAGAATAATTCTGAAGAATAAACTCAACGAATTTAAACACTTCTTTTATCTTTGCAGAAATATACTGAAATCAATGGAAGAACTGAAATTCAGGAATGCTGAACTGAAAGATTTACCCAAAATTGTAGAAATTTACAACTCAACCATTCCTTCAAGAATGGTAACTGCCGATACAGAAAATATCTCTGTAGAAAGCAGAATCGAATGGTTTCATGACCACAATCCTGAAAAAAGACCACTCTGGATCATTGAAAATGAACAGAACGAAGTCTTAGGCTGGGTTAGTTTTTCATCATTTTACGGAAGACCGGCATACAACGGAACCGTGGAACTCAGCATTTACATGGACGAAAGTTCGCGCGGAAAAGGCTACGGAAAAAAAGTACTGCAATACTGCATTGATAACGCACCAAAATTTGAAGTAAAAACACTATTGGGATTCATCTTTTTACATAATGAACCCAGCCTGAAATTATTCCGACACTTTGGTTTTGAAGACTGGGGTGTTTTTCCGAATGTTGCTGTTTTGGACGGCGTTGAAAGAACTTTGGTGATTTTGGGAAAAAGAGTAGGGTAGCTTGTCATTCGAACCAAAATGTTTAATTTTTAGGAGCTGGTTCCCGCTTTCACTACTCGCTTTTTTAGTTTTCGGCGGCAGCGAAGCTGCCGCCGAAAACTAAAAAGAGCTCAAACACGCCGTTCAATCGGGGCTAGGATATTGAATATATACAATTTGATTTCTCCACGATTTCAAAATTTTACCAATCTGAAGTAAATCTCTTTCGTTATTTAAAATCTTGATTCCATTGTAAAGAGGATAATTATTAATTTCTAAAGAATATTTCTCAAAAATGGTATCATAATTTTTTGTTGTAGAAGTAAGATAATTTGCGAGAGCTGAAATTAAAATAATTTCTGATGAGAGGTCGTAAAACTGCTGAGGATTTTCATTCTCCTTACACAAGGAAATAGCGCTTGAAGTAATATAAGTTTCAAAAGCCAGAATAGCCAATCTGTAAATAGTTTCACATTCATGTTTTTCATCCATTGTACCGTACCAATCAATACATAATTCAGAATTATAAAGATGTTTAATGCCAGTATCTAAGCCTTCAAGAATATTTTCCAGTCTTGAAAAAGCAGGATCAAAAAATAATAAATGTCTTCTCAGGTCGCGGTTTGTCAATTCCATTTAAAATAATATTCTTAAAAACAAATTTAAATAAAAAAGCGATCCCAAAAGACCGCTTTCCTATTACAAATTCTGCTTAATTCTCTTTGCAGACATATTCATAAATCGTTTGACGAGCATTACAGCGGAAACCGTTAATCCCAAACCTAAAGCGATCCACATTCCGAAAGCTCCCATTTTCATGGTTACGCAAAGGAAATATCCTAAAGGAATTGTGATTACCCAATATGCAATGAAAGTATAAATAGAAGGAATTTTCACATCCTGCAATCCTCTCAGCATTCCTAAAGCTGTCACCTGAATTCCATCTGATAACTGGAACAACGCAGCGATAATCATTAATTTGGAAGCTAAAGCAATAACTTCAATCTCTTCTTTTTTGGTAAAGAATGTCGGAAGAATATTTCGTCCCAAAATGAAGACAATTCCGCAGATGCACATAAAAATAAACGCAATTTTCAGATTGTTGATTCCTACCTTTCTTAATTCAATAAAATTCTGTTCTCCCAGTTTTCTCCCGATCATCACCGTTGAAGCCACACTGAAACCGATGCATAAATTAAAGGTAAAAGATGCCATACTTAAGGCAATCTGGTGAGAAGCAATGTCGTGCGCCGAAATCAGTCCGCAGATAAAAGCGGCTCCCGCAAAAGCAGTCACTTCAAAGAACATCTGTAAAGCCGTCGGAAAACCGAGTCTGATCATCTTTTCAAACATTTTCTTTGAAAAAACTTCAACTTTTAATGAAAAATCTTTGATGTACTGTTTCGTTTTATTCTCATTCGAAAGCACAAAATACAGAAAAACCACCATAAAAATTCTGGCGATTAAACTTGCAAGGGCAGAACCTTTTACCCCCATTTCAGGAAAAATCCAAAGCCCTTTAATGAAAACATAATTTAAAACAATATTAATGACATTGGCAATAATGGTCGCTTTAGTAACTCCAATGGTGTAAGAAAGCCCTTCCGAAACTTCTCTCAGTGTCTGAAAAGCCATAAACGGAACAATGCTGATTGCCATAATCGTTAAAAAATCAACCGTATCCGGAATGATCTTCTCCGGCTGTCCGGATTTGTAAAGCAGCGGCATTCCCAGAAGTAAAATGGCCATCAGCAAAATCCCCACCGTCATATTAATCACAAAACCATGACTGAAAACGGAATTGATCGTTTTGTGGTCATGCTTCGAATGCGCCTCCGAAACCAAAGGCGGAATCGCAAAAGAAAATCCCAAAGCCAATACAAACATCGAGAAAAACACAGCATTTCCCAATGAAACTGAAGCCAGTGCATCGGCTCCCAGAAGATTTCCTACAATAATATTATCAAAAAGATTCACCGAAACCTGCCCAACCTGCGTCAACATCACAGGAAGAGCCAGAGTCAGGCATTCTTTCGTATAGTTTTTATTTAAAAAGTTCATAATTGTTTACAATTCATATAGTTTTATTCAAAAAAAATTGCAGTAACAAATGATACTGCAATTTTCATAATTTATTTTAAAGTAACCATTACATTATATTACTTCCTTACAAAACTTGCAACGTCTTCGGCAGAAACCGTGTTTCCTCCTAAAATAATCAATCTTTCCACAACGTTTCTTAATTCTCTGATATTTCCAGTCCATGAAAGCGCTTTTAAAGCATCAATCGCCTTATCATCGAATTTTTTTACAGCCGTACCGTGTTCATCAGCAATCATTCCGGAGAAATGCTCAACCAGTAATCTTATGTCTTCTTTTCTTTCATCCAATGGCGGAACATAGATTTCAATAACAGAAAGTCTGTGGTAAAGATCTTCCCTAAATCTTCCCGCCTCGATTTCCTTCTGCATATTTTTGTTGGTTGCTGCAAGAACTCTTACATCCACCTTAATCTCCTTATCGCTTCCTACAGGCGAAACTTTGCTTTCCTGTAATGCTCTCAACACTTTTGCCTGAGCAATTAAGCTCATATCTCCAATCTCGTCAAGGAAGATTGTTCCACCGTTTGCCTGCTCAAATTTTCCCTGCTTATCCTTAATAGCCCCTGTAAAAGATCCCTTTACGTGACCGAATAATTCAGATTCAATCAGTTCAGAAGGAATCGCCGCACAGTTAACTTCTACCATCGGACCTCTTGCTCTGTCACTTTGATTATGAATCGCATGTGCAACCAGCTCTTTTCCGGCTCCGTTTGGTCCTGTAATTAAAACCCTTGCATCAGAAACAGCCACCTTTTCGATCATATCCTGAATTTTCTTCAAGCCTGCCGATTCGCCGATCATCTGGTATTTTTTATTTACCTTTTTCTTCAGCGTTTTATTTTCTGTCTGAAGATTTTTATTTTCTTTTTTCAGCGTTTCTTTAGCTAAAGCATTTTTAACGCTGGTAATCAGTCTGTTGATGTCGATTGGCTTGGAAATAAAATCATAAGCACCGTCTCTAAGGCATGAAACCGCAGAATCGATGTCTGCGTGTCCTGAAATCATGATGAAGGTAGATTCCGGCTTCAGCGATAAACTTTGCTTTAAAAGTTCAGTTCCTGAAAGTTTAGGCATTTTGATATCGGAAATCACCAGTGCGAAATCTTCTTTTTCTACCTGTTTATAGCCTTCAAGTCCGTCTTCGGCGATTACAAATTCATAGTCGGTTAGTTCGTCAGAAAGAATACTGTGGAGTACTCCTGAGATTGCTTTTTCGTCTTCTACAATAAGGATTTTTTGCATAGTTGCAAATTTAGATTTTTTTGATTGAATTATTAGCAAAAACTATACCTAATCGTTTAGTTGGAATAATCTCTTCTCCCGAAAATGGCAGATCCCACTCTTACGGAATTGGCACCACATTCAATGGCAATCGGAAAATCATCACTCATTCCCATTGATAATGTTTCGAGCTTTTTTAATTGATTTAATTCATCAAAAAGATTTTTCAGGTTTAAAAATTCCTTTTTTACCTGATCTTTATCGTCCGTGAAAGTTGCCATTCCCATCAATCCGGTAATTTCGATATTCTGAAATTCTCCGCTGAGATACTGTTCAAATATATCTTTAGCTTCATTAATATCCAATCCGAATTTGCTTTCTTCTTCGGCAATTTTCACCTGAAGCAACACTTTGATGGTTCGGTTGTGCTTTGCTGCTTCTTTGTTGATCTCACGGATCAGCTTTTCAGAATCAACACTTTGGATCGTATCCACAAATTCAGCGATATATTTTACTTTATTCGTCTGAAGATGCCCGATCAGATGCCACTGAATATCTTTGGGAAGGAAAGGGTACTTTTCTGTGACTTCCTGCACTTTATTTTCACCAAAAACTCTCTGTCCAAGATCATAAACTTCCTGAATCGCCGAAACAGGATGTGTTTTTGAAACAGCAACCAACTGCACATCAGAAGGAAGCTGACTTTTAATATGATTATAATTTTCCTGAATACTCATAATGGCAAATTTCCGAATTTTAAAGACGAAAAGCTAATGAATATTGAAATTTTTAGACGTGAGATTTTTGTTTTGAGTTAAAAAAATGTGTTTGTCATTCTGATCGAAACGAAGTGGAGTGAAGAATCTCCAATACTATAACTTAGATTCTTCCTTCGTCAGAATGACAAACACAATGGTTAAAAATGTATATTAAATTTAATTCAAAACCTCATTAATTTTAGGATATTCTGAGATTTTTCTGAAAACAAAACGGTTGCTTTTCTGAAGTTTTTCAATAAAAAGATCGAGCTCATTTATGGAATCTGCATCGGTTAAATACTGGTCATGCGTAAGAAAAACCAGATGTCTTGAAGTTTTTTCAAGGTCGTTAAAGAAAATGCTGTCTACTTTTTTCAGCATTTCTTCATGTTTTCCTTTTAATGCCATTTTATTGGTCGGTTTCCACTCAAGATCCCAACCGATTACTTTGTAACCTGCCTGTTTTAGCTTATCTGCGGCTTCCGTTGAACTTTTAAGGTCGGTCACGGTAATGTTATTCAGTCTCCAGATGTTTCTTCCGGGAGTTCTCGCGATTTTATCATACAGTTTCAGACTGTCTTTTGCCGCATTGAAATCTTCAACAACACCCGCCGGATTTTTGTAAAAATCGGTGTATTTGTTGTGCGCGTGCGTGAAACTGTGATTCGCAAGTTCTATTAAATGATCTTTTCTTAACAGTTCCAGATCTTCCTGCTGCTTTTTGCTTCCATAAGCGTGTTTGCCCACAAGAAATGCGGTGGCGCAGATATTTCTTTTATGTAAAATTTTAAGGAGATTTTCTGTTCCCCGATTGGGACCGTCATCAAAGGTCAGATAAATTACTCTTTTATCTGTGGGAACATTTTCATCATCAAGTTTGGGGACAATTTTTGCGACGGGATGGTCTTTCGGAATCAGTTTTTCAGATTCTTTCTTGTCTTTTTTTTGATTACAGTTGTTGAATAAGATTGAAGTTGCACTCACCAATGCAAGCATCCCAAGAAAAGTCTTGTTTCTAGACTTTTCCGCAAAAGTTTTTGTCATAAAATTTAATGGAATTTTTTTGTTAAAAATTGTTAATTTTCCCAAATTATTCTTAACAAAAATTACGCCAAATTTTACTTAATTTTGACTTTTTAAGCTTATTTTAATAAAATATTTTTACTCGAGAATTCTCTTTAAATACAGCGAATTTTTAATGGCAGCATTTCCCCACGTATTATTGAAAAAGATAAATGATTTATGTTGTAAATTTTTAATCTTTTTGGCTAAATTTTCAAGGAATTCATTGCTGTATTCAGATTTGTAAAGCACAGGTTTTCCGTGAAGCCGATAATATAAAACTTCAGAATCGTTGATAATGACATCTTCCGGTAGATTTCCGGGAAAACTGACACCGGAAAAAATGACCTTATTTTCTTCCAAAATTTTAAATACCTCTTCATTCCACCACGATTCGTGACGGAATTCAATGAAATTCAGATAACTAAAATCAAGATTATTAAGGATTAAATCAATATTTTCCTGAGTATTTTTAAAAGATGGAGGAAACTGATACAGAAATCCGGAAAGTTTTTCCTTCAAATGAGATTCAATATGATGACAGAATTCCGCAATTTCTTCTATACAGTCTTTCAGTCGCTTTTCATGGGAAATGGTTTTCGGAATTTTAATAAAAAACTTAAAATCACTGGGCGTTTCGTCATACCATTTCAATAACGTTTTTGCAGTAGGTCTTCTGTAAAAAGTAGAATTAATTTCCACACAGTTAAACTCCTTTGAATAAAGGATTAGAAAATCTTTACTTTTCGCGTCTTCAGGATACAATGATCCTTTCCAGTCATTATTGTAGAATCCCGAACAGCCAATGTATAGATCTTCTTTTTTCATATTGTTACTTTTTTTACTCTCGCAGATTTAGTAGATGATTGTGCTGTAATCATTTACGTTTATTAATGAAACCTGTTTAAGCAAATTCAGATTTAACCGCAAAAGTTGCAAAAGACATTCATACAGCGATTATCAGAATTTTTAAAGTTCTCAAAACAATAAAAATCAAAGATTTTTAAAAGCTATTGTGAACTTTTTTGTTGATAATCAGTGATTTTAGTCTCCAAATCTGCGAGAAAAATTTACTCAATGTCCAGATCCACCGAATTCAGTCGCAGAGAGTTCAGAATAACGGAAAGAGAACTAAAACTCATCGCCGCTGCTGCAATCATCGGAGATAACAGGATTCCAAAAAACGGATACAATAATCCTGCCGCAACGGGAACTCCCAAAATATTGTATATAAAAGCAAAAAACAGATTTTCCTTAATATTTTTCAGTAATTTTTCACTTAACAATCTGGCTTTTGCAACGCCTAAAATATCACCTTTCAGCAAAGTAATTTCTGCACTTTCGATGGCAACATCGGTTCCTGTTCCCATCGCAATTCCTATATTTGCCTGAGCTAAAGCGGGAGAGTCGTTGATTCCGTCGCCGGTCATTGCAACAATTTTCCCTTGTTTCTGAAGTTTTTTTACTTCATTTAATTTATCTTCAGGAAGACAGTTTGCTTTAAAATGTCGGATTCCCAATTCGTCTGCAACGGCTTTTGCCGTGTTTTCATTGTCTCCGGTCATCATAATGACGTCAATTCCTTCATTTAATAACTGCTGAACCGCTTTTTTAGAACTTTTTTTAATTTTATCGGTAAAACTGATAAATCCTAAAACTTCGTTTTCCTGAGCGACATAAGAAATGGTATGTGCTTTCGCCTGGATTTCTTCTGCCTTTTGTTTTATATTTTGAGGAATAAAAATCTGATGTGAGGTTAAAAGACCTTCGTTTCCAAGGAAAATTGTTTTTCCGTTGATGTTTCCTTTGATTCCTTTTCCGGAAATATTTTCAAATTTTTCTACTTTTTCAGGAGTTATACTTTCAGCTTTTGCCTTTTTAATCACTGCATTTGAAAGCGGATGTTCCGAATTCTGATTTAATGAATAGGCTAATTTTAAAATGAATTTTTCGTCTTTATCAGCCGTTTCAATATGTTCTAAGGACGGTTTCCCTTCGGTTAAAGTTCCTGTTTTATCGGTAATCAGCACATTTACCTTATTCATCTGTTCAAGAGCTTCTGCATTTTTAATCAGAATTCCGTTTTTTGCACCTTTTCCGATTCCCACCATTAGAGACATTGGTGTTGCTAAACCTAATGCGCAAGGACAGGCAACAATTAAAACTGCCACCGCATTAACGAAGGCAAACAGCGTTTTCTGACCTTCCGGACCGAAAATTTGCCACAGAATAAAAGTTAAAACGGCTATTAAAATGACAGTCGGAACAAATATTTTAGAAACTTTATCTGTAAGTTTCTGAATCGGGGCTTTGCTTCGGCTTGCTTCATTTACCATCCTGATAACTTGGGAAAGCAGGGTTTCGTCGCCGACTTTTTCCGCTTTCATGATGAAAACCTGATTTCCGTTGATGGTTCCGGAAGAAACTTTATCATTAACGTTTTTCTCAACGGGAATTGGCTCTCCAGTAATCATACTTTCGTCAACTACAGAAATTCCTTCCGTTATTTTCCCGTCTACCGGAATTTTCTCCCCCGGTTTTACTTTTAATAAATCGCCGATTTTAATCTGTGAAAGCAGTACTTTTTTCTCTTCTCCGTTAACGATAAGATTGGCTTCATCGGGAGACAAGTTCATCAGTTCACGGATGGCGTTTCCTGTTTTTTTGTGCGCCGCAGCTTCCATTAACTGTCCCAAAATAACCAGCGTTAAAATAACACAGACTGCTTCGAAATATAATGGAGTTTCATGATGGCTGCCACGAATTTCATGCGGAATTATATCAGGAAAAATTAAGGCGACAATACTGAAAATAAATGCGGCTGCAACTCCCAGAACAATCAGGCTGAACATATTTAAGTTCCCTGTTTTGAAAGAAACAAATCCTCTTTTCATTAAAAACCACCCTGAATACAAGACAACAGGAAGCGTTAAAATCAATTCAAAAATTCCCTGAATTTGACGAGAAAAAGGAAAATCAAAAAACATCCCGCCCATCGAAAGAATGAAAACAGGAATGGTAAAAGCCAGTGAAATGATGAACTTATTTTTTAAGATGTTGTAGGTTTCATCTTCTTCTTCGTTTTTGTCGGGCATTCTTACGAGGTCCATTCCGCAGATGGGGCAGTCTCCTGGCTCATCACGAATGATTTCAGGATGCATCGGACAGGTGTATTTTGCCACTTTTTTCTCAGGATATTTTACGAGATCCATTCCGCAAACGGGGCATCCGACATTGCTGTCGTAGACTTTATCGCCTTCGCAATACATCGGACAATAGTATTTTCCAGCCATTGCATCGGTTACTTTCGGTGCTTCTTGATGATGGGTGTGATCTTGAGAATGTTGATGTGAATTTGAAGTGGAATTTTTAACTAAATCTTCTGTAATTTCTTCCAGATGCATATTACAGACAGGGCAGTCTCCCTTTTCAGGATAAATTTTATCGCTTTCGCAGAACATCGGACAGTAGTATTTTCCGATTTTGTCTTTGAAATTTTCAGGTAGACTTGTTTGGGAATAAGCAGGTTTAAAATTCGGATCTTTAGCGTGTTTTTCCTCAATTGGAACCAGATACATATTGCAAGTCGGACATCTTTTTCCTTGCTGAAAATAAACTTTTTCTCCTTCACATTCCATTGGGCAATAGTAAACCGAAGACGGAGAAACTCTGTCCTGTGGTTTAATGAAGGTTTTTTCAGGATTGTCCGGATCTTCCAGTTTGTAGTTGCCGATTTCTTCGAGTGCTTTATTTAAAGTATGCAGCTCAAATTCATTGTCGGAGATAATGATTGCTGTATTGTTTTCGAGATTTATATCAGCTTTTATGTTTTCTAAACTGTTCAGTTTCTCAGAAATTTTTTTCTGACATCCGGAACAGGTCATTCCGAGAATTTTATATTGCTTTTCCATGCTCCTTCTGATTTATGGTACAAATTTCTAAAAAGCAATCGGAAGCCTGTTATAAATTTAAGGATAATTTTTACAGAATTCTGTCTTATGAGTGGGAGGTTTTTTGTGTTTGAGGGTATTAGAGTTTTAGTGTAGAAGTGAGAATCCAAACGATTTTAAACTCAAAAAAACTCTCCAATTCTCAAACCCTCCAACTTAAATCTGGTCCAGCGGTTTTCTGTTGTGAATTTTCAGTTTTTTAAATTCAGTAGGAGTGAAGCCGGTGCTGTTTCGGAACTGGGAAGATAAATGCTGAACACTTTTATAGCCGAGTTTTCCCGCGATTTCTGTTAAAGTAAATTCATTATATAAAAGAAGTTCTTTTACTTTTTCAATTTTTTGAAGAATGAAAAACTGTTCAAGCGTGATGTTTTCGTTCTGAGAGAAGGTTTTTGAAAGAGAGCTATACTCTTTATGGAGTCTGGAGGTTAAAAATTCAGACAAAAGAAAATTTTCAGCGATATCCAGTTCGCTGATTTTTACAATAATTAAATTTTTAATTTTCTCAATTAACTGATGGGCAGAGTCTTTAATTCTTTCAAAGCCTGTTTTTAGGAGAAGATTTTCCAGTTTTTCCATATCATTAACTGAAATATCTTGCTGGGTTTCCACTTCTCCGAGAGTGATTGATGTTAAGGGAATACCTGCTTCAGCAAATATAGCTTCCACAGCAGAAATACATCTGCCGCAGACCATATTTTTTATGAAAATTTTCATAAGGAGCTTTGGTTGTTCAATCTGTCTTTCACAAATTCCACTTTCGTTTTTCCGTGAGGAGCAGGATTTCCGTTTTCGTCGAGATTTACCATCACGATTCTGTCGACGGTGATGATGGTTTGATGGGTCATTTTGTTTCGCACTTCACATCTTAAAGTAAGAGAAGTTGAGCCGAACGCCGAAACTTCGATCCCGATTTCAATGATATCGCCCTGTTTTGCAGAGCTTACGAAATTGATTTCTGAGATAAATTTGGTGACTACTTTTTTGTTTTCAAGCTGAATAACGGCATACAACGCAGCTTCTTCATCGATCCACTGCAACAGTCTTCCTCCGAAAAGAGACTGATTGGGATTAAGGTCTTCCGGTTTTACCCATTTTCTTGTGTGATAGTTCATATCTGAAATTTTACTGCACAAATTTAGCTTTTATAACCGGCTTTGTCAAAAGATTTAGATTCAGTAATCCGAAAAGAAATATTTATATTCTCAATTATTTCTTTGGGAGCGTATGGTTTTTACTTTTGAAATTCATGTTTTGGGTTTAAATTTATCCAAAGTAGAATGTCACGGTGTTCCGTTATTTTATAGATGTCACTCTTTTTAATGATTATTCATAAATATTTCATGATAAATTAATACTTTTTAACGAAATAATATTTTGATTGAAAAATTTATTGAAATAATTTCAAAAAAAGCTTTGATATGAAATTAATAATCGTATCTTGCACCTGTATTATATCTGGAATCAATATTTGTTCATTCTTTATGTTGTTTTTCTTTTATAAACCAAATCATTTTTAACTTATTTTAATTTTATTAATCAAGATGAACATTTTTGTTTCAAACATCAACTACGCAACTAAAGATTATGAGTTGCAGGATTTATTTTCAGAATTTGGAGAAGTTTCTTCTGTAAAAATCATTACAGATAAAGAAACTGGTCGTTCTAGAGGTTTCGGATTTGTCGAAATGGAGGACGCAGAAGGACAACAGGCTATTGAAGCTCTTAACCAGAAAGAATTCAACGGAAAAGAACTTAACGTTTCGGAAGCTAAACCAAGAGAAGAAAAGCCAAGAAGAACTTTCAGCAACAATGGTGGAGGTAACAGAGGTGGCGGTTACGGAGGTAACAACAGAGGTGGCGGTGGCTACGGTGGCGGTAACAGAAGCGGTGGCGGTGGCTACGGTGGAGGAGATCGCGGCGGAAACGGCGGTGGAAAACGTTGGTAAAAAATATAAGCGGTTCTTTTGGAACCGCTTTTTTTATGATCTTTTTTAAAGGAATTATTCTTTTTCCTTCTTTTTTTTCTTTTTCCTGTCTTTGTCTTTTTCCTTATCCTTATCCTTGTTTTTCTTTTTCTCCTTTTTAGGATTCAGAATTTCATTGGCATACTCAAATTCTTCTTTTACTTTCAGAGGTTTTATCTCTATTGCAGGATTAAGTTCCTTCAGATCTTCCTGAGAAATTAATTTTTCCTGAAGCAGAAGATTTAAAATTTCCTTACCCGAATTATCAAAAAAATTATGCGAAAGTTCTTTTAATAAAAATTTACGGTAATCTTCCAAAGGTACGATCACGGAGTATTTAAAGATCCTTCCTTCCTTTTCTGTAGAAAGGTATCCTTTTTCAACTAATATTTTAAGGTAAGTGGAAACGGTATTCTGATGGGGTTTGGGTTCAGAATGCTGTTCCATAATATCCTTTAAATAAAATGATTCCAGCTTCCAGAACAGCTTCATTAAATTTTCTTCCGCAGATGTAAGATGATTGATTTTCATATAAATTCTTAATGTTGAAACTGAATATTGCAATAAAGGTAAAGAAAAGATACTATAAAAGCAATTCCGGCTCCCATGAACACTTCTTTTGGAGTATGTCGCTTCAGAATTATTCTTGTAATTCCTACGATTGCCGCAATGCCTAACCAAATGATTCCCATTGTAGTATTCAATGCAAAAAATAAAGCAGCAACAAATATATTGAATGCAGTATGCATCGAACTTTTGATGAAATAATTGCTGATCTGTAATGCAAAAAGCAATATCAGAATAAAGAGCATTACCCAATCGATCTGCCCGTTTCTGAAATAATTAAAGCCGATATACGATATCACAGAAGCTGCAATAAAAATATATAAAGTTTTTCGCTGTACCCTGTTGGATACATCCATATTGGTATATCTTCCCGTTTTTACATTCCAGACCAGCCAGATGATGACAGGAGCAATGACTATTATTAATATAGGGAGAAATGAGGTAATGGCTTCTTTCAGAGAGTATTTTAGAAAACTCATGTAAACGAAAAATATAAACAGAGAGAGCAGAGGATTGAAAAAATCTGATATAATTCTTGATATTTTATGTAATAATGAAGGCTGTTTTTCTTCCATATAAAGGTTTAATGATGTAAATATAATACTATAACCAAAAAAACAATAGGTAGGTATACAATAAAAATGAAGTTTTTTTTATAATTTTGCTCAACTATTTCATAATAAATTAGCAAGAGCTCAACACATGAAAGAATTTTCTAAAGAGGTATACCTGAAGTGGTATGAAGATATGACAATGTGGAGAAGGTTTGAAGACAAATGCCGTTCTCTTTATCTAAAACAAAAAATCAGAGGTTTTTTACATTTGTATAACGGTCAGGAAGCGATCCCTGCAGGTTTTACGCATGCAATGGATTTAACTAAAGATAGTATGATCACTGCTTACAGATGCCACATCCATCCGATGGCGATGGGAGTAGATCCTAAAAGAATCATGGCAGAACTTTGTGGTAAAGCTACAGGTACTTCCGGAGGTATGGGTGGATCTATGCACATTTTCAGCAAAGAGCACAGATTTTACGGAGGTCACGGTATCGTAGGAGGACAGATTCCTTTGGGAGCAGGTATTGCTTTTGCAGATCAGTATTTCGACAGAAAAGCGGTAAATATCTGTTTCTTCGGAGACGGAGCGGCTAGACAGGGTTCATTACATGAAACGTTTAACATGGCGATGAACTGGAAGCTTCCTGTAATTTTTGTTGTAGAGAACAACCAATATGCAATGGGAACTTCTGTTAAAAGAACAGCCAACCACGAAGATATCTATAAATTAGGTTTAGGATATGAAATGCCTTGTCTTGCAGTAGATGCAATGGATCCTGAAAAAGTGGCTGAAGCAGCTTATGAAGCGATTGAAAGAGCAAGAAGAGGAGACGGACCTACTTTTATTGAAGCAAGAACTTACCGTTACAGAGGACACTCTATGTCTGATGCAGAACCATACAGATCTAAAGACGAAGTGGCTCTTCATAAAAATGATGACCCTATCGAGCTGATCAAACAAAGAATTTTGGCTAACAATTGGGCAACAGAAGAAGAACTGGAAGCGATGGATAACAAATCGAGAGATTTTGTGGAAGAGTGTATCGAATTCATGGAAAACTCTCCTTATCCGGATGCAGAGAAGATCTACGAGTATGTATATGCTCAGGAAGACTATCCGTTCTTAGACAAATTAGAAAACTAAAAGATAATAAATCGGTTTGAAAGTTTGAAAATTTGAAAATGATTTATTATCATATCTTTTTTAATTTTCAAATTCATAAAATCCCAAATTTTCAAATTATAAAAAATTATGGCAGAAGTAATTACAATGCCGCGTCTTTCCGATACAATGACGGAAGGAAAAGTGGCAAAATGGCATAAAAAAGTAGGTGATAAAGTAAAGGAAGGCGATATCTTAGCTGAAATCGAAACAGATAAGGCGGTTCAGGATTTTGAATCTGAAATGGAAGGAACTCTTTTATATGTTGGTGTGGAAGAAGGTAATGCAGCAGCGGTAGATTCTGTTCTGGCAATTATCGGTAATGAAGGAGAAGATATTTCAGGACTTACTGGTGGTGCAGCAGCTCCGGCTCAAGGTGGTTCTGAAGAGAAAAAAACAGAAGAAGAATCTAAAACTGAAAACAGTTCTACCACTGTGGAACAGACTTCTGCGGAAGTTCCTGCAGGGGTGGAAGTAATTACCATGCCAAGACTTTCGGATACAATGACGGAAGGTAAGGTTGCGAAATGGCACAAAAACGTTGGAGATACCGTAAAAGAAGGAGATCTTCTTGCTGAAATCGAAACAGATAAAGCCGTTCAGGATTTCGAATCTGAATTCAACGGAGTGTTGTTGAAACAAGGCGTTGAAGAAGGAGGAGCAGCTCCGGTAGATTCGGTTTTGGCAATTATAGGACCAGAAGGGACAGATGTTTCAGGAGTTGGCGCTCCGAAAGCGGCTGCTTCATCATCAGAAAAACCTGCTGAACAAAAAACAGAAGCTAAAGCAGAAGAAAAAGCGGCACCGGCTGCAGATCATTCATCTACAGACAGGGTTGCCATTTCTCCGTTAGCGAAAAAAATGGCTCAGGATAAAGGCGTAGACATCAACAGTATTCAGGGTTCAGGAGAAAACGGAAGAATCGTTAAAAAAGATATTGAAAATTATCAGCCTTCTGCTGCTAAACCAGCGGCTTCAGCTCCATCTGCAAGTCCTGCGGCGGCTCAGGTTGCATTAAGCTTCGTACAGGGTGAAGATACGGAAACTCCGAACTCACAGGTAAGAAACGTAATTGCAAAACGTCTTTCTGAAAGTAAGTTCTCTGCGCCTCACTATTATCTGATGGTGGAAATCAACATGGATAAAGCGATCGAGGCAAGAAAAGAGATCAATTCTTTACCGGATACCAAAATTTCTTTCAACGATATGATTATTAAGGCGACTGCTGTTGCTTTAAGAAAACATCCACAGGTAAATTCAAGCTGGGCAGGAGATAAGATCATTCACAGAGGAAACATCAACATTGGGGTAGCAGTTGCAATTCCTGACGGATTGGTAGTTCCTGTTCTTAAGAATACAGACCAGATGAATTACACGCAGATTTCTGCTGCGGTAAAAGATATGGCCTCAAGAGCGAAAAACAAAGGTCTTAAAGCGAACGAAATGGAAGGTTCTACCTTCTCTATCTCAAACTTAGGGATGTTCGGAATCGAAACATTTACAAGTATCATCAATCAGCCAAACGCTGCGATCCTTTCAGTAGGAGCCATCATCGAGAAACCTGTTGTGAAAAACGGACAAATCGTGGTTGGAAATATCATGAAGCTTTCATTGGCTTGTGATCACAGAGTAGTAGACGGTGCTACAGGAGCACAGTTCTTACAGACTTTAAAAACATATCTGGAAAGTCCTTTAACATTGTTACTGTAATTTTCTGTTTAGATATACAATTTAAGGTTTACCGGAAGAAATTCGGTAGACCTTTTTTGCTTTTAAGATAATTTTAAGGTGATTTTAATATGGTCACAAAGATTTTAGAATGATCCTTGCTACTTTTAAAAAATGAAATTGAGCAGAATAAAATTAGACAAACAAAATATTTTTCTTTTATTGCTGATCGTAATGGTTGCAGCAGGCAAACTGATTCCTTTCAGAAGCGAATACAATCAGTATTTTAATCTATCAGCATTTATAGACTGGGGAATTGCTGCAATCTTTCTTCTGTATGGATTAAAGCTGAATATCAAAGAAATCATCAAAGATATTTCCAACTGGAAACTGCATCTTCTGGTTCAGGCAGGAACATTTATTATTTTTCCGCTGCTCGTCTTTTTGTTTTATGGTTTTGTAAAAGATACCGAATTTTTTGTGACGTGGCTTTCCATATTTTTTCTGGCAAGTCTGCCTTCAACAGTCTCTTCTTCAGTCGTTATGGTTTCTATCGCGAAAGGAAACGTAACTTCGGCTATTTTCAATGCCTCCATTTCAGGAAGTATCGGAATTGTAATGACTCCTTTACTGATGAGTTTTTTTATACAGCCCGATCAGGAAAACATTAATAATGCAGAAATTATCCAGCAGCTTTTACTTAAAGTTTTACTGCCGATTATTCTAGGATTAATTTTAAACCCGTTATTGAAAAACTGGGTGACAAAGTATGCGAAAATTATTGCGGAATTTGATAAAATGATTATTTTACTCATCGTCTACGAAAGTTTTTCCGAAGCTTTTTCACAAAATGTGTTTGCCTCAGTTCCTTCTTCGGTATTCCTGATTATTGCAATCAGCGTCACTACTTTATTTTTCTCGGTATACGGAATTTTAAAATTAATTTCCGGAAAGCTTCATTTTAAAAGAGAAGATATGATTACAGCCACTTTCTGCGGATCTAAAAAATCTCTGGTTCACGGAAGTCTTTTTATTATGGTTTTGGGGATTCCCGAAGATCAGAAAGTGCTTTTTCTGCTTCCTGTAATGATTTATCACAGTTTTCAGTTGTTTTATGTGAGCTGGCTTGCCAATAAAATTGAGAAAAAATATCGACTGGAAAATGGATAGTCGCTGTAAATTATATTTTTATTGCTTTTCAGATTTAAATCAATTCACTATTTTTGAATCATGATTAAAGCAAGGAATATCCATAAATTTTATGGGAATTTAGAAGTACTGAAAGGTGTTGATATTCACATCAAAACAGGAGAGGTGGTTTCAATTGTGGGAGAATCCGGAGCAGGAAAGTCTACACTTTTGCAGATTTTAGGAACACTGGATCAGCCAACGACTTCCAATAAGTTTGATACGGAAATTGAAATTGCCGGAAAATCTTTCATCAATATGAATGATAAGCAGCTTTCTAAATTCAGAAATCAGAATATCGGTTTTGTATTTCAGTTCCATCAATTATTGCCGGAATTTACAGCTTTAGAAAATGTTCTGTTGCCGACAAAAATCGCAGGTGCCAACGAAAAAGAAGCTATAGAAAAGGCATATGCTCTGTTTGAAGACTTAAAAATTGAACAACGATTGCATCATAAGCCCAACCAGCTTTCAGGTGGTGAAGCGCAAAGAGTAGCGGTGGCAAGAGCTTTAATCAACTCACCGAAAATCATTTTTGCTGATGAACCAACGGGAAATTTAGATTCGAAAAATGCGGATGATCTTCACAGATTGTTTTTTGATCTGAGAGATAAATACAATCAGACTTTTGTGATCGTTACGCATAACCCGAATTTAGCGGAAATTACAGACCGAAAGCTCGTGATGAAAGACGGAATGATTATCGAATAAAACTTCCGCAAATGATGAAACCCTTTATTTTTTTATTTCTTTTCCTTATTTCGTACACCAAATTTGATTCTCAGGCTTCAAATACTGTTGAAGATTTGCCTAAATCTAAAATTTTGGAAGTAAAGAATTTTATTAAAGGAAAAAATTATAATCAGAACCTTGCTGTTTTTATTAATTTTAAAATTCATTCAGGGAAGTACCGTTATTTTGTTTACGATCTGAAGAATAATAAAATTTTGCAGAAAGCAATTGTTTCTCATGGTGACGGATCTGTTGTGAAAAATTCCTCTGCTTTGAAATTCAGCAATATTGATGGTTCTCACCAGTCTTCTTTAGGAAAATACGAAATCCGGGAAAGTTATTCCGGAAAATTCGGAAAAGCCTATCGACTGGATGGTCTGGACGAAACGAACAGCAATGCAAGAGCCAGAGCAATTGTACTGCATTCTTATTATTGTATTCCCGACAAAGAATCTGCAAATCCTGCCTGTTTAAGTTTTGGATGTCCTATGCTTTCTAAAAGTGCATTCAACGAAACTTCAAAATTTATTGACGGTTCAAATAAAACCATTATTTTGTATGCTTTTTACTAATTTTATTTTCAAAACTTAACAAATGCCTATTAAATTTCTTGCCGAAGACGACAGACCGAGAGAAAAATTTTTACGGAAAGGTAAAAGTTCGCTTTCTGATTCTGAACTGCTTGCCATTATTATGGGAAGCGGAAGCAGGGACGAAACGGCAATTGAACTGGCAAGAAAAATTTTAGCATCTGTTAATAACAACTGGCATCAGTTAAGCCTGTTGTCTTTAAAAGATTTAATGAAGTTTAAAGGAGTGGGAGTGGTAAAAGCTATTTCCATTATTACGGCTTTGGAGATCGGGAGAAGAAGAGCAAGTCAGGAAATTCCTGAGAAACCTGTGATTTCAGGAAGCGATGGAGCGTATCAGATTTTCAGAAATCATTTGTCGGATCTTCGGACTGAAGCATTTTGGGCAATTTTTCTGAATCAGAGCAATAGAGTCATTCATCTTGCTCAGCTTACACAGGGAGGAATTAATCAATCAATTGTGGATGTAAGAGTCTTGTTTAAAACAGCATTAGATCATTTTTCAACAGGAATTATCGTGGCACACAATCATCCTTCGGGAAATCTGAAGCCAAGCAGAGAAGATATAGAAATCACTCAAAAAATAAAGGAAGCAGGAAAAATGTTAGGAATTCAGCTCCTGGATCATCTTATTGTGACACAGAATTCATACTTTAGTTTCTCAGACGACGGATTATTATGATTAGAAGATTGAAATACAATGAAATAGATTTTGAGAAATATTCTAAGTGTCTCGAGAATTCTGCACAACGGAAATATTCGGCTACCAAAGATTTTTTAGATATTACTTCTGGAAAACAGTGGGAATTGCTTGTTTATAATGACTATGAAGCAGTAATGCCTGTTCCTTTTGTAAAAAAAATAGGATTTAAAATTGTAATTAATCCTAAACTTTGTCAGCAATTAGGTATTTTTTCGCATATCGATGATGTTAAAATTAACGATCTTTTTTTAAGTTTTTTAGAAAAAAAATATAATATCTGGTATTATGGTTTTAATGATAAAAATACCTTTAGTAAATTATTAAAAAGGAGAAAAAATTTTCTTATTTATCCGGATAATTATGAAATTGTAAGACAGAAATACTCTCCTAAGAGAAAGAGAAAATTAAGGCTTGATGATGATATTTTACAAAAATCTGAAGTAAGAGAGGTTTCTATATTTAATGCTTGGGAATTTATTTCAAAAAATCTGATTGGTGCAAAAAATGGAAAGGATAAAAATAGCTTTCTGCAAATTTTTACAGATCTGGAAAAAGCAGGCTACTTAAAGTTAAAAGCATTTTTTTATGATACTGAGATTATTAATCTTATAGCTGTCTTTACTGATCATAAGACTGTTGTCTTATTAGGTACATTTAATGATAAAGATTATATTAAATTATCAGGTTCCTCATTTATTATAGACAAAGTAATTTGTGAAAATATACAGACTAAAATCTTTGATTTTGAAGGAAGTGATATTCCCGCTATTGAAGAGTTTTTCAGCGGTTTTCGTCCGGAATTGAAGAGCTATCCTGTTATCTTTAACTCAAAAAAGCAAGTTATAAAGAGTTTTTTCAGGCAGTAAAAAAATCGCTTCAAATTCAAGAAGCGATCTTTCTGTTTATAAAATTATATTTTTATTCCTTAACGAATTTTTTGAAATACTTTAACTTAGAATTATCATTAGTAATATCAATAAAATAAGTGCCTTTTAATAATTTTGAGATATCTATTGAAGCAGTATTTATAATAGAAATATTGCTTTCAAACACTAATCTGTTACTCATATCAAATATTTTAATCGTGCTATTTTTCAATTCTTTATTAGCTTTAATGAATAGATTATCCTTAGCCGGGATTGGATAAAGTGTAATATCTTCATTCTTAATTTCGATTATGCTAGAAGAATTATTTTTTGATACATTTGCTCCCGAATTAACAGATTTATTTTGATTAGGATTAAAATTAAAACAAGTGTTTGTATCTTCTATATAGAAATAATGACTTTTTCCATTTCCTGGCTCCAAAAGTGTATTTGTATCTAAAATTATACTTTTTTTAGCTTTAAATTTAACATTTGCATTCTCTGTAAAACTTTCGTTTTGAATTCTTATAGATTCGGGTGAATTTGTAAGCTCAAAGTCCCATTTTTCAAAGTTTCTATTCTTTATTAATACTTCACCTCCGTTTGCAGGATTCATTTGCCATGCAATTTTTGTAGCTTCACCCGCATCAATTCTTCCTGCACCAAGTTTTCCTAGGTATGGTTGATTCTCCTGAATGTTATCTAGTCGGGCTGAGGTAAGTTTTAAGATTGTTTCAACCTCTTCAGTATTTAAACAACTATTTGCAGTTAACATCAAACTAACGACTCCTGAAACTTGTGGTGCTGCAATTGATGTTCCGTAAATATGGGTATATTTTGTTCCTTGATTATTGTAATTGGGATCAAACAGTGAAACCACATCATAACCTGGAGCTCTCAAATCTACCATATCGTTTGTTTGATGTCTGTCATTGTTCACACCTGGGCCAATTCCTACACGATCTTCCCAATTGAAAGGGAGTCCTGCACCAGGTCCACAACAGGCAACATTTCCGACTTTTGCAAAACCTACCGATGAAACACTTATCACATGATTGTAACTTGCAGGATAAACGTAATTATCAGGACCTCCACAGGTTCCTCCATTTCCGGCCGCGACAACGATAACTGTTCCATTCTGATGAACTTCATCAATAACAAGTTGGTCTATTGAGCTGTAAGAACATGAGTTATACCAACTTGCATTTACTACTCTTGCTCCATTTTGTGATAAAACAAGTAATGTATTCATCATAGCACCATCGTACATATATTTGAATAACACTTTTGAATTAAAGCCAATTCCAGCCATACCAACATTGTTATCAGTTGCAGCAGCTGCAATTCCTGCAACCGAAGTTCCATGCCAATCGCTTACATTTGTAAGCATCGTTACTTTACTTTGTAAGTCTTCATGTGCAGTATTAATTCCGCTATCAGAAATCCCAATATTAAAATTTGGATCCCCGGTACTATAATCCCATGCTGTTCTGAGATTAATCAAATCAAAATTTCTATGATGATAAACAGGATCTATCAAATCATAGTCATTGGGTGTATAAAGTAAGGTTTCTCCTTTATAAGTTTCTTCAGTGTAAGGAAAATATTGTTTATACTTATTTAAGTCACTAATTAAATCTGTACTTTTAGTTTCTAATAAATAGATAGTTCTTAGATAAGGCATTTTTGATGTAGGGAAAGCCTTCTCTAAATTGATGACTCCATGTTTGGAAAGCATATCTCTTACTTGTATATCATTATGTGATATAAACGTTTTTCCATCAATTGTTGTTATTTTTGGAACATTGTTTTCATCAGGTATTTCAACATAATAAAGTTTATTCTGTCCAAATAAAAACGATGTTGCAAATAATAATATTGGAAGTACTTTATTTTTCATCATTTTTAACAGTATTTTTAAGTTTTTGAATCTCCTTTTGTTGCTGTATTACATAAAGAGTTAATTCTTCTACTTTTTTTAACAAAAGAATGTTCATTTCTTTTAATTCAATACCATTTTTTATTGCTTCATCAGTTGATGGAACTTCTGGAAGATGTTTATTGGTTTTAATATAATCTTCTAAACTGTTTAAATCCATTAATTTATAAGTGTCATCAAAAACATAATCTGCCCATCCATTTGATGATGCTATATCTACTTTTACTTTTTCGGTTCTAATTCCATCTTTTACAAAAAGACGATAATCATTACAATCTGTACAAGAACTATTTGGATTAGTACCCAAGAAAAGTTTTCCGTTTGCTCTTAATGACATGATCCATCCATATGCTGCAGAAGTTCCCCATCCTGCTACGTCAATAATTCCTGGATTATTTGGCTGATATTGTGTGTATCGAAGAAAAACAAGAGAATTTCCATTATCATGATTCGCACCTTCATTTCCCACATAAAAGGTATCGCTTAAAATATTAGTTAAAACTTGGGTTCGCCCCGATACTTTTAGGGCAATATCGTTTGCAGGAGCTCCGGCTAATCCAATATTTCCGCTAGAGTTTATTCTTAATCTTTCTTGATTGTTGGTTTTTAATACGAAATCCTGATTGTCAGAAGTTCCAATGTAGTTTGTTCCAGGTGTAGTTCCAGAGTTACCATTTAAATTCCAAGATTGAGCTGTGAAGATTCCATTAACTGCAAGAGCAATTAAAATAATTGTTTTTTTCATGATTAAAAGATTATTTTTTTATTTTGTTATAGTTTTGTAAATCTATAAAAATTAAATTACTAAACAAAAGTAAAATGTTAATTAAAAATAATAAAATCATTAAATTTCTACTATCACTTTATTTATGTTTAATGACATATTATCTCTATACTCATCAATATTACAATTCAGATATTGAAGCTTACATGGGATTAGTATATAAAACTAATTTCCCTGATATGAAAATTGAAGAGATCCATAAAAAAGTTTATAGTGAACTTAGAGAAAAAGATCCAGATGTAGGTAAGGTAAATATGGAAAGGAAAGAGGAAGCCATCGGAGATAACAGTTATTATAAGAATTTATCTGAAAATCCTAAAATGTATGAGGAAGAACTTCAGTTATTTACAGTAAAACCGTTTTACAATTTAATAAACTCAGTCTTTTTTAAATTTGGATTTTCTGCTTCAACATCTACTTTTCTTATTACTATTATTTCCTATGTCTTAATCGTCATTCTGATTTTTAGTTTTTTAATAAAAATACTTAGAAATAATTATCTGGCTTTTATTTTAACCATTTTAATCTCAATATTCAAACCTCTCTTAGATACCTCAAGACATGCTACTCCGGATGGCTTTTCTACATTACTTTTATTACTTAGTTTTTATTTTGCAATAATGAAAAGAAATCTTTTTGTTTCTACAATATTTGGAATTTTATGTATTCTTACAAGACCTGAATATTTTATTTTTTATGCATTTTTATCTTTACTAGTATACTTTTTCAGAAAGGATTTTAAATTTCAAACTAAAGAAATTTTATTTTCATTTGGCTATTTTACATTAACTTTCGCAATCATACAGTATTTTAACCAGATCCCGTGGTCTGTTTTGTTTATGAACCAATTTACAAAAGTGCAGTTGTTCCCGATTTCAAATCCCGATGAATTTAATTTTCGCGAATATGTAAACTGTGTGAAAGGAAAAATATTGTTTGAATGGAATACATCTTACTTTCCATTACTATTAATTTTTATCATTATTATTTTAGATTATAGATTAATCATCAGTAAGAACAGAAAAAGCTTAATTTTTTTAGGTCTGTATGTTGTTGTTTATCTTACTGTATCATTACGTTTTATAATGTTTCCTACATTAGTAAACAGAATGATGGTTGGGTTTTACTTAATTATAATTTTGTCGTTAATTGCGTATCAGAATTCGAAAAAGCAAATATTAGCTCATACTATAGAAAAATAGCCAAATAATTACTAATTTTGCTACCTCAAATTATGACAAGTTTTTCAGGATATTTACCCTATGCTTTTGCATTGATTATTGCAATACCTTTTTTGGTTTTGCTGAGACAGTTTGTATTTACTTACATTAAACTTAAAGAACAGGAAATCAGATTACTTTCTGTAAAGTCCAATTCCGAAAATAAAACCCAGTCTTACGAAAGAATGACGCTTTTTATGGAAAGATTAAAACCTTCCAATCTTATCCAGAGATTTGATAAAGGTCTTGCAGCCCATGAATTTATTTTTCTGACTGAAAAAGCGATCAATGAAGAATTTGACTATAATGCTTCCCAGCAATTGTACATCACCAAAAATTCATGGAAAAACATTGTCGATTCCAAAAACGCAGTTATAGAACTTCTTCACAGAACCTACGAAGGAATCAACGGAAACGCAAACCTTGATGAATTCAAAACTATTTTTCTGATGAACTATATGGAAGGAGAAGATTATATTTCTATGACCATTGAAGATTTAAGAAAAGAAATTTTAATAATAGCTTAACTAAAAAAATAAATTTTAAATAATGATTCCAAATTTTAAAGCACATCCATGGCACGGAATTTCTGCAGGAGAAGATGCGCCAAATGTTGTAAATGTTTTCGTGGAGATCGTTCCTTCAGACACTATTAAATACGAAGTAGATAAAGAAACAGGATTTTTAAAGGTAGACAGGCCTCAGAAATTCTCAAATATTATTCCGGCATTATACGGTTTTGTTCCAAGAACCTATTGCGACAGCGCAGTAATGAATTTAGCAGTTGAAAGAGGAGCTACAGACGTTACGATGGGAGATCATGATCCATTAGACATCTGCGTTTTAAGTTCTCACAACATTCACGCAGGAGGTTTGTTAATGGAAGCTATTCCAATCGGAGGTTTCAAAATGATCGACGGAGGAGAAGCAGACGATAAAATTGTTGCCGTAATGATCGGAGATCACGCATTCGGACATTTCAGAGATATTTCAGAACTGCCGGAAGCAGAAGTGAAACGATTAATGCACTACTTCCTTACTTACAAGAACTTACCGGATGAGCCTGCAAAATGCAGAATTCAGGAAGTTTACGGAGCAGAACATGCTAAGAAAGTAATCAAAGCTTCTCAGGAAGATTATTCAAACAAATACGGAGGATAGATAAATTCTCTTTATTTCGGATAAATTAAAGGATAGACGGTTTTCGTTTATCCTTTTTCTTTTTGATCGTTTTTTATTTTTACTGAAAATTCCGCAATCACTACTTTCGATAATAATAAAGAGAGTGATATTGTCAATTTTTAATTTTTTTAGGAGCTGTTTCCTGCTTTCCACTGTATCTTTTTTGTTACGGGCTCCTGAACTACGTTCGTAAACCTCCAGTTTATGCTTCGCCCGCAACAAAAAAGGATGTCGTTCCAATCAGGGCTAGTAATTGCCACTCTTAATAGATTGCTAACCAAAACCTCAGAGATTTTCATTCCATCAAAAATTTTTGTAACATTGTTCTTTTGATTTCTCTAATCAGCCATATATTTTACATCAGTTGCTTCAAGCATATTAAATTCAATCCGTTTAATCGTTTAACTGCTAATTTTGAAACACTTATAAAGATTTTAACATAATCCATAGAAATTATTCGTTATATTTAATAATCTATTACCAAAAAAATATTAAACTATGGATCTATTTGTGTTAGTACCAATTTTTGGTGTCATTGCTTTACTGTATACTTTTTTTCAAAGTAACTGGGTAAGTAAGCAGGATGCCGGAAATGAAAAAATGAAAATTATCAGCGGACATATTGCTGACGGTGCAATGGCTTTCCTGAAAGCTGAGTACAAGATTTTAACCTATTTCGTAGTCGTGGTAGCGATTCTTTTAGCAGTGATGGGGATGAGCAATGCCAACTCCCACTGGAGTATCGGGATTGCCTTTGTAGTCGGAGCAATATTTTCCGCATCTGCGGGTTTCATTGGGATGAAAATCGCTACAAAAGCCAACGTAAGAACCGCACAGGCTGCCAAAACATCACTTTCAAAAGCTTTAAAAGTTTCTTTTACCGGAGGTTCCGTTATGGGAATGGGCGTTGCCGGTTTGGCTGTTTTAGGATTGGGAGCTTTATTTTTAATCATCAAACAGATTTTTGCACCCGACGCAACCGTGGATTCCCACGAAATGGAAAGGACGATTGAGATTCTTACAGGATTTTCTCTGGGAGCTGAATCCATTGCCCTTTTTGCAAGAGTGGGTGGCGGAATTTATACCAAAGCAGCAGATGTAGGTGCCGATCTGGTAGGAAAAGTAGAAGCCGGAATTCCCGAGGACGATCCTCGAAATCCTGCAACTATCGCAGATAACGTAGGAGACAACGTAGGAGATGTTGCCGGAATGGGAGCCGATTTATTCGGTTCTTACGTAGCAACAGTTTTAGCAACCATGGTTTTGGGAAGAGAAACCATTTCTGAAGATTCTTTCGGTGGTTTTGCCCCGATTCTTCTCCCAATGCTGATTGCCGGAACAGGAATTATTTTTTCAATAATAGGAACCCTGTTTGTAAGAATTAATGATAATGAAGACTCTTCCACTTCAAGCGTACAGAATGCTTTAAACCTTGGAAACTGGGGAAGCATTGTAATTACGGCAATAGCTTCTTATTTTTTGGTAAATTATATTCTACCGGACAAGATGGTTCTCCGAGGACATGAATTCTCTAAAATGGGTGTTTTTGGGGCGATTATGGTAGGACTGGTTGTCGGTACTTTAATGAGCATCATCACAGAATATTATACCGCAATGGGTAAAAGACCGGTTTCGAGCATCGTTAGACAATCTTCAACAGGTCATGCCACCAATATTATCGGAGGTCTTTCTGTAGGAATGGAATCTACATTGCTTCCGATTATTGTTTTGGCAGGAGGAATTTATGGTTCATATCTTTGCGCCGGATTGTACGGCGTTGCCATCGCAGCGGCCGGAATGATGGCGACAACAGCAATGCAACTCGCTATTGACGCCTTCGGGCCGATTGCAGACAACGCAGGAGGAATTGCCGAAATGAGCGAACTTCCAAAAGAAGTACGTGAAAAAACAGATATTTTGGATGCAGTAGGCAATACAACGGCAGCCACAGGAAAAGGTTTTGCGATTGCTTCTGCTGCTTTAACGGCTTTAGCTTTATTCGCGGCTTTTGTTGGGATTGCAGGAATCGACGGAATTGATATTTACAGAGCCGATGTTCTTGCCGGATTATTTGTCGGCGGAATGATACCTTTTATCTTTTCATCTCTGGCAATCACTGCGGTTGGACAGGCTGCAATGGCAATGGTAGAAGAAGTTAGAAGACAATTTCGCGAAATTCCGGGAATTCTGGAAGGAAAAGCGCAACCGGAATACGAAAAATGTGTAGCTATTTCAACCGATGCTTCCATCAGAAAAATGATGCTTCCCGGAGCTATTGCCATCGTTTCCCCTTTGCTCATCGGGTTTATTTTCGGACCTGAAGTTTTGGGAGGTTTTCTTGCCGGAGCTACAGTAAGCGGTGTTTTAATGGGAATGTTCCAGAATAATGCAGGCGGAGCTTGGGACAATGCTAAAAAATCTTTCGAAAAAGGAGTAGATATCAACGGAAAGACTTATTACAAAGGTTCTGAACCCCATAAAGCTTCCGTAACGGGAGATACGGTGGGAGATCCGTTCAAAGATACTTCAGGACCTTCAATGAATATTCTGATCAAACTGATGTCTATTGTTTCTCTCGTAATTGCTCCTACATTGGCAGTAATGCATAAAGACAAAATTGAGGCTAACAGAAAAGCTAAAATTGAAGCTTTAACAGGAGTTTCAGCAGTTTCATTAACTAATCAGACAGGATCAACAGCCGTTGTTCCGCAGGAAATAAAAGGCTATGTTAATGAAAGCGGAGATTTTGTTTATGACACAGGAAATATTCAGGAGATAGAACTAAAAGGCGGAAAAAAAATAAAAATAGGAGAACGAAGCCAGTTGTATCAGATGTACAATTCGGTTAAAAATAAAGATCAGGGAATTTTGGATCCGAATAAATGGTTTACGATAGAAAATCTTTACTTTGAGACAGGTTCCAGTGATTTAAAAGCGGGTTCTGAAGTCCAGCTATTAAATTTAGTTGAAATTATGAATGCCTATCCAACTTTAAAAATTAAATTGGGAGGCTATACCGATAATTCAGGAAATGAAGAGAGCAACCAGAAGCTTTCCAATCTGAGAGCTCAGACTGCAAAACTGAAACTGCTTGAATTGGGAATTTCCGGAGACAGGGTAGAAGCAGAAGGATACGGTTCTCAGCATCCTGTTTGCGCAGCCAACGATACGGACGAATGTATGGCAAAAAACAGAAGAATTGATGTGAGAGTATTATCTCTTTAAAAAATCAACCTTAAATATAGAAAGCACTGCGTAATGCGGTGCTTTTGTTTTAAATATCATTTAAATTTTCCTGCCAAGAAATCTGTTCAATCAACAAAATAAAATATTTCCTGATGTCATTTTGACAAAGGAGAAATCTAAAAATAAAGAAATGAAGATCTTTACACTGACAGTAATTTTAAAGATTCTTTTTCAAATACTCAAGCGCATTAGTAATCAGATCATCATTTTTAGCAAAACTGAAACGGATATAATCTGAATTCTGTCTGGAATTGTAAAATGCGGATAAAGGCAGACATGCGACTTTCTTTTCGATGGTCAGCCATTTTGAGAATTCTACATCCGTCATTGTTTTCGAAACGGTTCTGAAATTCACGATTTGAAAAACGGCACCTTCTGCTTTTTGTTCCACAGTGAAAGGTGTTTCTTTAATCAGTTCATTAAAAAGATCACGCTTTTTTTGCATTACAGTATGATTTTCCGAAGCATCAAAAACTTCCAGATATTTGGCTATTGCGTACTGACAGGGCGCATTTGCGCTATAAGAAATGTATTGCTGATGACAGCGGAATTTTGCCGTTAATTCTTCAGGTGCTAAAAGATAGCCGACTTTCCATCCGGTAGAATGAAACATTTTTCCAAAAGAAAAAATACAGAAAGTTCTTTTTTTCAGTTCAGGATGAAGAAACGAACTGTAATGTTCCTTTCCGTCAAAACAATACGTATCGTAAATTTCTTCTGAAATCAGATAAATTTCCTGATGTTTAATAATGCTGTATAATTGATTCCAATCCTGTTCAGACCATATTTTTCCGGTTGGATTTTGTGGAGAATTTACAATAATGGCTTTTGTTTTTTCAGAAATACAATTTTTCAGTTTTTCCCAATTTACCGAAAAATTATTATCAAGATCATAATAAACAGGAATGCCTCCATTCAGGAAAATGGATGGACCATACGTATAATAAGAAGGCTGAATGACAATAACTTCATCTCCCTGATTCAGAATAGATTTAAGGGAAGTATATAAAGCAAAGGTTGCACAGGGGACAACGGTTACTTCATTTTCCTGTAATCGGATGCTGTTTTTTCTGTTAAGATTAAAAGAGATTATATTTTTTATCAACAGCGGATTTCCTGCAAGTGGTTCATAATGATGAATATTGAGATCAGCAGCTTCTTTAAGGTATTCTCTCAGACGGTAATCAATATCAAAATCCGGCAAGCCCAAAGACAGGTCAAAGCTATTGTTTTTCACAGCAAGTTCAGACATTTCGGTAAAAAAAGAGTAATGATTGAATCCGTAGATATTCTCCATGCTTTTTGCATTTATTTCAAATATAAGAAAAATAGCAATCCGTAAAAGATTAAATATTTTTTGTTATTTTTAGGCAAATTATTCCATAATGAGAAAATTATTCATTCCACTATTTTCACTTGCTGTACTGGTAAGCTGCGGAACGGCAAAAAATGCAGCCGATGCAGGAGCAGTCCAGACTTCATCTTCATCCAAAGGTGATAAAGCTTTTCTATCTGCCTATAAGGAAATTAAAGCAGAAGATCTAAAGAAAAACTTATACGTTATTGCTTCCGATGAAATGGAGGGAAGAGATACGGGAAGTCCGGGACAGAAAAGAGCAGGAGAATACATGGTGAATTACTATAAAGGCTTGGGAATTTCTTATCCTAAAGCTTTGGGATCTTACTATCAAAAGGTTCCGGCAGATTTTATGAAGAAAAGAGGTGGCGGAAATCTTCCTGACTCCGAAAATATTTTAGCCTTTATCGAAGGATCTGAAAAACCAGAAGAAATTGTGGTGATCTCCGGTCATTATGATCACGTGGGAACGAGAAACGGAGTGGTTTACAACGGAGCAGATGATGACGGAAGCGGAACGGTAGCTGTAATGGAGATTGCAAAGGCTTTTCAGGCAGCTAAAAAAGCAGGAAACGGTCCTAAAAGATCCATTTTATTCCTTCATGTAACAGGAGAGGAGCATGGTTTATTTGGTTCTGAATTTTATACTGACAATCCGGTTTTTCCTCTGGCAAATACGGTTGTAGATTTGAATATTGATATGATCGGTCGTGATGATCCGGAAAACAGAGGAAAACAGTATGTTTACGTTATTGGTTCTGAAATGCTGAGTTCTCAGTTAAAAGTAATTAATGAAGCGGCAAACAAAAAGACCAACAATCTTGAGCTGAATTATAAGTATGACGATCCGAATGATACGGAAAGACTGTATTACAGATCAGATCACTATAATTTTGCTAAAAATAATGTTCCGGTAGCATTTTTCTTTGATGGCATCCACGAAGATTACCACAAACCAACGGATGATGTAGAGAAAATAGATTATAATCTGCTGGCAAAAAGAACTCAGTTAGTTTTCACAACCGCTTGGGAAATTGCCAACAGACCAGAAAGAATCGTTGTTGATAAGAAATAATTGAATCAAAAAATACAGAACAAAAGGCAAATTAGCAGATCAGCGGTTTGCCTTTTTAGTTAAATTAAAATTTACATGAAAATCCGTGAAGCTGAGTGGAAAGATATTCCGCAGATCCAGATCGTAAGAAATTCGGTTAAAGAAAACATTTTATCTGATCCCAACCTTGTGACAGATCAGGATTGTGAGGATTTTCTCTTTAACAGAGGAAAAGGCTGGGTTTGTGAAGATAACGACAGAATTGTGGGATTCGGAATTGTAGATATGAAAGAGAAAAGCATCTGGGCGCTTTTTGTTCATCCGGAATTTGAAAACAGAGGAATCGGAAGAAAACTTCATGATACGATGCTGAACTGGTATTTTGACCAGACGAATGATAAAATCTGGCTGGGAACTTCTCCAGATACAAGAGCTGAAACATTTTACAGAAAATCCGGATGGACAGCAAACGGAGTTCACGGAAAGAATGAAATAAAATTTGAAATGACTTATAATTACTGGAAAAACAGATAATATGAAACAGAATATAAAATCAATGCGTCCTTTTATAGGCTCTGAAAACTTTGAAACCAGCAGGCGTTTTTACCGTGATCTGGGTTTTGAAGAAGTGATTCTGAATGCTAAAATGTCTCTGTTTAAATGGAATGAGACTGCTTTTTATCTTCAGGATGCCTATGTAAAAGACTGGATTGATAATACCATGCTTTTTGTGGAAGTTGAAAATACAGACGAATTTTATCAGGAACTTATCAGTTTAAATCTTCAGGAGAAATACGAAAAAGTAAAAATAGTTCCTGTGAGAACGATGGATTGGGGCAAAGAATGTTTTGTTTATGATCCTTGCGGAGTTTTGTGGCATTTCGGAGAATTTTTTTAATCAATTGTAACTAAGAGAAAAATACATTACCATCATTTAAAAACAATTAATCAACGACAAAACGAAAAATGATTTACGCTTTCGATACCTATTATTACGACGATTATGCCCATACAGTCTGTTTAGTCTTTCAGGATTGGAATTCTGAACAGGAAGCAGAAATTTTTACAGAAAAAACATCAATTACTTCCGATTACGAAAGCGGAGCCTTTTACAAGAGAGAATTGCCGTGTATTCTCAGTCTTTTAAATAAAATTCAACTTCAGCAAGGCGATGTTATCATTATTGATGGCTACGTAACTTTGGATGAAGAAGGAAAAATAGGACTTGGAGGGCATCTTTACGAAGCTTTAGACCAAAAATTTACGGTGGTCGGAATTGCAAAGAACGGTTTTAATACACCAGATTCACGGAGAAGAACAGTTTATCGCGGAGAAAGTAAAACACCTTTATTCGTCACTGCAAAAGGAGCAGATGTAGATGAAATAAAACAAAAAGTTGAACAAATGCACGGAAATTTCAGAATTCCGACCTTGCTTAAAAAATTAGATCAGCTTTCCCGAAGTTAAAATCATTTAATTTCCAACGCCTAAGTTTCTTTTAGACTTTTTTGATTGCAAATTTCTTTAAAGTGACAAATGTCATTCAAATATTATTTTTATTAAGTCTAAATAAATATAAATTTGTTTCAATTAAAAAGTTAAGTACTAAAACACATATCAATCATATCCATATCAATTTTTGTTTTTTCAACCGGCAAAATCTATTTGTCGGTTTTTTGATATAGAGACTTTCGGTACTCAATTCCCCATTTGGCAATCTCATCAATAATCGGCTCAATGGTTTTTCCGTATTCTGTGATTTCATATTCCACAGTTACAGGTTTTGTGTCTAAAACAGTACGTTTGATGAGATGATTGATTTCCATATCCTGAAGTTCTTTTGAAAGCATTTTGGCAGCAATTCCGTCAATTTCTCTTAAAAGATCCATAAAACGCATTTTTTCGCTTTGCATTAAAGTTCCCAGAATATGAAACTTCCATTTTCCCGATAAAATTTCCATTGAATCTTTGATGGCATTCATACGGTTTTTGCAGATAGGAGTGATGTTCAGGTTAGCTTCTTTTTTCATGATTTTAAAATAAATTATATTCCTGTAAAGATAATAAAAAAACAGTAAGGTAGTTTCCTCGAGGAAACCAGTTTCTAAAAGGAAATCAATTACAAAAGTATGATGATTAAATATTAGATTTGTGGTAACATTAAAAAGTGTGAAACCTTTATCATCACAAAAAATGATAAATAATAAAATACTAACATTTGTGTTCCTCACGGCGGCTTTAAGCAGTTGTAACGGACAAAGTGATAAAAGTAAAAAAATGGAAAACAGATCTGCAAATCCGCTATTATGCGATCCGGCAACAGGAGTTTGTGAAGTTCCCGGAGAGAAATTTGATATTGGGAATATTGATGTAAAAACTGACGAAAAATCTGTAAAAGTTATTTATTTTACAGACCCTATCTGTTCTTCTTGCTGGGGAATTGAACCTCAACTCAGAAAACTAAAACTGGAATACGGAGATAATGTAGATATAGAATACAGAATGGGAGGTCTTCTTCCGGACTGGAGCTATAACAGCGGAGGAATAAGCAAACCTTCGGACGTAGCACATCATTGGGATGAAGTAAGCTTGTACTACGATATGCCGATTGACGGAGATATATGGTTACAGGATCCGCTGGATTCTTCTTATCCGCCTTCCATTGCCTTTAAAGCAGCACAGATGCAGGACATAGAAAAAGCACTGGATTTCATGAGAGAACTTCGTGAAATGGTGTTTTTAAAGAAGAAAAATATTGCAAAATGGGAACATATTGCAACAGCTGCCCAAAAAGTAGGATTAAATACAGATCAGTTGAAAAAAGACTTTGAAGGAAGAGGAAAAGAGCTTTTTCAGGAAGATCTGAAACTGGCAAGAGAAATGGGGGTTCGTGGATTTCCTACGATGTTTTTTACCAATAATGCCGGAAAGAGAGAGATTGTTTACGGCTCAAAACCGTATGCATTCTACGAAACTGCTGTTCTGAGAGTAAATTCTGACACCAAGAAATCTGAATATTACAAAAACTGGGAAAGTCTTTTTGCAAAGTATAATTCGCTTACCGCAAAAGAATTTTCAGAATTATCGGGAACGCCGAGAAAAGAAAGCGAAAGATTATTAAATGAGCTTTCCGACAAAGGAACGCTTGAAAAGCTTACCACCAAAAATGGTTCAATCTGGACCCTGAAATCGTAATTAATTTCATTAATATTTAGCAAGTTTTTTTAACAACCGGAAATTCATTGAATTTCCGGTTTTTTATTTTTATGGTGCTTTTGAAAACCAGATTAAAAATAAAAGAATCTGCTCTTTAGGAGCAGATCCAGTAGATAAATACATCTCATTTTTTTAATTAGACAACAATAAAAAAGCACAGCCGACAATGCTGTGCTTAAATTTTTATAAATTTAATTGCGATTTCAGAGTTGAAAAAAGCAAAATATGTTTCCACTTCAGTTGTATTTCATAGTAAATGTAGGAATAAATTTTATGCCAAACAATACACTTAATGTTAAAATTTACAACTGTGTGTTATCTTTGTGTTAATAAATCTCAAGGTTATTTTTCACGCAAAAATTGTTCGATAAAAAGATTTAAAGTTGCTTTTTCATTGTCATTTGCCTTATCATCCATTTTTCCATGATTAATCGTGGTTGCCTGAACCGTAATATGAAATTTTTTTTGCTCTTCCATTGTGGGTAAAACGCCTTCATCGGCAGGATAGTAGTTTGAGCGTAAAGTATAAATTTTCGGAATCAAAGTTTTTGGCAGATACATTCTGCGATTATCCATTGTGATGATTTTATATACAAAATTAGGATACTTATTGGCGAAAAGAGCCGTTATATCTCCGCCGTTCGAATGTCCTATTAAAGTAAGATGTTTATAATCAAGCTCCGGTTGTATCTTTTTAAGCTCATTCAAAACAAACAGAATATTTTCTGCACCACGTTTCCAGAAAGGCATTCTTACGATTTGAGGTTTTCCTTCTGAAGGAATGAGCTGATCTGTTGGAAGCTCATGCTGAATGCTTACCACAAAATATCCTTTTGAAGCCATATTCTTTGTTAAGTAGGAATACTTTAAATAATCTCCCCCAGTATTGGCACCATAACCGTGACTGAAAATGACAATCTGTTGTTTTGAAATTTTTTCTGATGTTTTGGGACTGAAATAAGCGACCGGAATTTTCCTGTTTCTTGATTTATCAAACATAGTCAGAGTATCTAATTTTATAGGATAAATGCTGTTCGGATTTGTATTTTTTTTCGTTGAACAGCTCAGCATTATCTAACCAGTTAAAAATAAAAAAAAGGAATTATATTTCATGGTAAAGTTAAATGTGTGAAGTTGTTTTTAAAGTAAGAATTTTTGCTCCTTCAAAAGCAGAAGAAACAAGAAATGATATCTATATTACGATAAATAAGCTAAAGATAGCGTTCCTACGGAACGCCAAACGTCATCATTATATGTTGTTTACACAGATAAAACTCCATAGAGCTTTCTGATATTTTATTTTAAACAATTAAAGTTGTTTAAAATAATTTCAGAATTAACCACAAAAGGCACAAAAGACAATGTTAAAGCGAATTTCATTAATAATCAAAGCGCTCAAAAGAATAAAAATCAAAGATTTTTAAAAACTATTGTGAACTTTTTCATTGATAATGATCAAATTTAAATAAAAGTTTAGTCATCTTTTGTGACTTTTGTGGTTAAATAAAAAGTTTAAACAGACTCAATTTTAATATATAAAACAGAGAGCAATTGTACTCGCTGTTTTTATTTAGTTTTCCAGCTTTTCTTTAATATACTTCGCTGTATGAGATTTCTTATTTTTTGCCAGTTCTTCGGGAGTTCCGGTGAAGACAACCTCACCGCCGTGTTTTCCGGCTTCAGGACCGATGTCGATGATGTAATCTGCGGATTTAATGATATCGGGTTGATGTTCAATCACGATTACAGAATGTCCCAGATCAATCAAAGCCTGTAAAGACTTCAGCAATTTCTGAATATCATGGAAATGAAGTCCCGTTGAAGGTTCGTCAAAAATAAATAACGTCTTATCTGTTGTAACCCCTTTTACAAGGAAGGATGCCAGTTTTACACGCTGTGCTTCACCACCGGAAAGGGTAGAAGAGCTCTGTCCCAACTGCAAATATCCTAAACCTACATCCTGTAAAGGTTTTAATTTGGTTGCGATCTTTTCTTCCTTATTATCTTTGAAAAATTCCAAAGCTTCATCCACGGTCATGTGAAGAATATCTGAAATGTTTTTTTCATCGTACTTTACTTCCAGAATTTCGCTTTTGAAGCGGGTTCCTTTACAAACTTCACATTCAAGCTCAATATCTGCCATAAACTGCATGGAAACGTTGATGACACCTTCTCCTTTACATTCATCACATCTTCCGCCATCTACGTTGAAGGAAAAATGTTTCGGTTTGTAGCCCATCATTTTTGCCACTTTCTGCTTGGCGAAAAGATCTCGGATGTCGTCGTATGCTTTCAGATACGTTACAGGATTGGATCTTGAAGACTTTCCGATAGGATTCTGGTCGATGAGTTCAATATGCTGGATCAGTTTTTTGGGAAATTCAACAGAATCATAATCTCCTTTTTTACCGCCCATTCCAAGCTGAATCTGGATATCATTGGTAAGAATTTCCTTCATTAAAGTTGATTTTCCGCTTCCTGAAACCCCCGAAATTACAACAAGATTTTCCAGAGGAACATCAACATCAATATTCTTAAGATTATTTTGTCTTGCTCCTTTTATGTGAATCCATTCTTTACCTTTTCTCCGCTTTTTGGGAACTTCAATTTCCAGTCTTCCGGTAAGATATTTTGAAGTTAACGTATCTGCATCTTTCAGCTCTTTGTAATCTCCTGCGAAAACCAATTCTCCGCCAAGATAACCTGCTTCAGGACCAATATCAATAATGTAATCCGCTGCTTTCATCACGTCTTCGTCATGTTCCACAACGATTACCGTATTGCCAAGGTCACGCAGATTCTGTAAAACTTCAATTAAATTTTCCGTATCTCTTGAGTGAAGTCCGATTGAAGGCTCATCCAGAATATAAATGGAACCCACCAAAGAACTTCCTAAACTTGTTGCAAGATTAATTCTCTGACTTTCACCACCGGAAAGTGTATTGGATGTTCTGTTTAAGGTTAAATAGCCTAAACCAACTTTTAACAAGAACTCCAGTCGGGTTGTAATTTCGTACAATAATCTTTTGGCAACTTCCTGATCGTGTTCGGATAATTTTAAACTTTTAATTAAAGGGAAAAGCTCATCCAGAGGAAGCTCGATCATCGATTGGATATTGTGTCCGTCGATTTTCACCCAGCTCGTTTCTTCACGAAGTCTCAAACCTTCGCAAGTCGGGCAGAGTGTTTTTCCGCGATAACGGGAAAGCATTACACGATACTGAATTTTATAGAGGTTTTCCTCAAGCATTTTAAAGAAATTGTCAATCGATGGGAACGTGCTTTTTCCGTCTCCTTTCCAAAGATATTTTTTCTGTTCTTTGGTTAACTGATGATAAGGCTTATGAATCGGGAAATCTTTTGCTTTTTTAATGAAATCTTTTTTCCATTCGCTCATGCTTTCGCCTTTCCATGAAGCAACCGCATCTTCGAAAACGGACAATGTTTTGTTGGGAATTACAAGATCTTCATCAATTCCGATGACTTTTCCGTATCCTTCACAAGTCGGACAGGCTCCGTAAGGATTGTTAAAACTGAAAAAATGGACATTCGGCTCTAAAAATTCGATTCCATCCAATTCAAATTTATTTGAAAATTCTTTGATCTTTCCGGTATCTACGTTTTTCAATGAACAATATCCGCGACCTTCATAGAAAGCCATCTGAATAGAATCTGCCAAACGCTGAAGAAAACTTTCATCTTCCTCGTAAGTAAAACGGTCGATAACCAGATTGATTTCCATTCCTTTTTCGGGAGTAAAACCAAAACTTTCGAGATCTTCAATTCCTGCAACATTGCCATTGATTTCGAGTCTTGTAAAACCAGCTAATTTCAGAACGTTTAAATTTTCACCAAAATTTGCAGCATCGTAATCATAAGGAGCCGTTAATAAAAACGAAGTTTCTTTTTTTGAAGATTTGATAAAATCCACGACATCGGAAACTGAATCTTTTTTCACCTCTTCACCTGAAACCGGAGAAAATGTTTTCCCGATTCTTGCGAAAAGAAGCTTCATGTAATCGTAGATCTCCGTAGAAGTTCCTACCGTAGATCTGGGATTCGAAGAAATTACTTTCTGCTGAATGGCAATAGAAGGTGCCAAACCTTTGATATCGTCAACTTTAGGTTTTTCTAATTTTCCTAAAAACTGACGTGCGTAAGAGCTTAAACTCTCTACATATCTTCGCTGTCCTTCCGCGTAAATGGTATCAAACGCTAATGAAGATTTTCCGCTTCCGGAAACTCCTGTAATAACAATGAGTTTGTTTTTCGGGATAAGAACATCTATGTGTTTCAGATTATTAAGATGTGCATTCTTAACGAAAATCTGTTTTTTAATATCTATATCTGTTGTATAAGCCATAGTAAAATTAAGACTAACAAAATTACGAATTTTTGGCGGATTACAGGCTGATATAATTTTTGGTAATTACTTACGTTTTTACACTATAAAGGGAAAAATATAAAAAAATGTTAATTTTTCTCTTATGAGTGAACCATTACTAAATAGATTGCATCTTTCATAATGTAAACTTAATATTTACTATACCATGATAAACACTAATATAAAGTCTGTACTTGAATTGCTGCAGACTTTTTCAACGGAGGAAAAATGTATCGATTATCTTGAACAGATGAGATGGGGAGGAATAATAGAGAGTCCTTTCGATTCTGAATCTCAAGTATATAAATGTAGTAAAAATCGATATAAATGTAAAAATACAGGAAAATATTTCAATGCCAAAACCGGCTCTATGTTTGAAAATTCCAAAATTAGCCTACAGAAGTGGTTTCTGGCGATCTGGCTGATAACTTCCCACAAAAAAGGAATAAGTTCTCTACAGCTTGCAAAAGATATTGATGTAACACAAAAAACAGCCTGGTTTATGCTGCAAAGAATACGCGCCTGCTTTGGAATTGAAAATCATAATGAATTGGAAGGAACTGTAGAGTGTGATGAAACTTTTATCGGTGGAAAAAATAAAAACAGACATAAAAATAAAAAAGTAAAAAATTCGCAGGGAAGAAATTATAAAGACAAAGTGCCGGTAATGGGAATGTTGCAGAGAGGAGGCAAAATGAATGCTTTTGTAGTAGATGATACCAAGAAACTGAGTATTCAGCCCCTGATTTATAAATTTATAATTCCTGAAAATACCAGACTAATCAGTGATGAATGGTGGGGTTATAGCAGATTATGTAAGACGTACGATCATAAAATAGTGGATCACTCTAAAAAAGAATATGTAAATTCTGCAGACAGTAGTATTCATACCAATACTATTGAAGGTTCGTGGAAAATTTTAAAAAATTCTCTGAACGGAACTTATAACCATGTTTCTAAAAAGCATCTTCAGAAGTATGTAGACGAATTCGTATATAAATTTAATTTAAGGGAAATATCAGATGGTGATAAATTCAGGTATTTTCTTACAAACAGTGAAGTGAGGACGAAATATAAAGATTTAGTTCAGGATAAAAACTAATTTATTTACTACGTTATATTGTTTTTTAGTTTAAATATTTAATTATTTGAGTAATAAATAATAATATATATTTGAATCATAAATTAATAATATAATTTTTTTCATTTTTGTAGTTAATGGCTAAAGCTATGTGATAAAAAAGTTTTAATTTAATATAGCCGATAATATCTAATAACTAAAAAAATGACACCAAAACAATTAAAACACAAAAATGTTAAAAATATAACCGATAAAGGAAGTATCTATTTTGATATAGCAGATATAAAAGAAAATCATCCGGACTTAAAGGTTGATACAGAGAAAATAATATCAATACATGATGTAAAAGTTATCAAAGCGAAGTATATTTCAGAATGTACAGACTTTGATAAGAGTATAAAAGGAATCTTTAAAAAGGAATAATAAAGTCACTTAGTGTAGAATTGTATATACTTACCTAAGCTAATAACCACCGTAATAAGTATTTAACAGTCTGGTGAATTTTTTAAGTATTTTTAAGTTCAAAGTATTGTTTTTTATTTTAAAATTTGTTAAAATTGTACCCATAAATATGTAATATAGAAATGAGAAAGCTGTTCAGAGATCTTATTACACATTTAATGAGAAAAAGATAACGAAATTACTTCCCAAGATGCGATTTTTCAGTCGCATCTTTTTTTATGACAACTATCATTTGTCTTTCTTCATGATCTCCAGTACTTTTGCGCTCACGAAACTAACTGAGAATAAAAACTGATTATGATTAAAAGAATACTTCCTGTTTTTCTTGTAGGAACTTTCTGCTTTACGCACGCACAGGAAAAATCTACCGATATTGAAACAATTGAGGTTCAGGGAAAACTTATTTCAACCCCTTACAAAACGGCAAACCAGAATATTACCATCATTACAAGAGAAGAAATCATCAATTCTCCTGCAAAAAGCATCGATGAAATTCTTCAGCAGGTTCCGGGAATGGATATCAGAAGGAGAGGAGCCAATGGAGTACAGAGTGATATCGGTTTTCGGGGAAGTTCTTTTGAGCAGGTTCTGCTTCTTCTTAACGGAATCAGAGTGAATGATTCTCAAACCGGGCATAACTCCATGAATCTTCCGGTAGATCTTGATGATGTGGAGAGAATTGAAGTAATCAAAGGTCCTGCAGCAAGACGATTCGGGCAGAACGCCTATGCCGGAGTAATTAATGTGATCACCAAAACGAATCCCGGAAAAAGAGTAAAAATAAGTGCAGAAGGCGGAGATTATGAAACGTATGGCTTTGGTGTAAACGCTCAGCTTGGAAATGAAAAATTCTCCAATTCTTTACAGGCAAATTCTGCCGGTTCACAGGGATATATGTACAATACAGATTATGAGATCAGGAATGTATTTTATCAGAGTAAACTGAATATAAAAGACGGTGACATCAGACTTCAGGCCGGTTTTTCTGAGAAAAAATTCGGGGCAAACGGTTTTTATGCATCGAAAGCAGCTACGGAACAGTATGAAGAAACGCAGGCTTCAATTGTAAGTTTAGCACATCAGCAAAGATTTGGCAAGATGAAGCTCAGTTCAAATGTATATTGGAGAAGAGGGCAGGATATGTATCTTTTCAACAGACAGAAGCCAGAAATTTACCGAAATATGCACATCGGGAACAATGTAGGAGGAGAAGTTAATTCTACTTACGAATGGGGATTGGGAACAACAGGAATAGGGGTAGAGCTTCGAAAAGAATTTCTGGTAAGCAACAATTTAGGAGAAAGAAACCGTTTTGTTTCACAGGTTTTCTTTGAACATCATTTTTCTTTACTGGATAAAAAGTTAAATATCACTCCCGGAATTTCCTGGGCAAATTATTCCAAAGAAGGAAACTTTTTCTATCCCGGTTTAGATGTAGGATTTACCTTTAATCAAAACAATAAAATCTACGGAAATATTGCAAAAGTTCACAGGGTTCCTACCTTCACAGATCTGTATTATGTAAGCAAAACCGAGGTTGGAAACCCTAATCTTAAACCTGAAAGTGCGGTTTATGCAGAAGTAGGATACCAATATCAGACAAAAAATATTCTGGCGAAAGTGAGCGGATTCCTTCGTGATTCGGGGGATGCGATCGACTGGACAAAAATTAAACCGAATGATGCAGTCTGGTATGCGCAGAACATTGGAGATACCACTATAAAAGGAATTGAAGCTGAGGTGAATCATAGGCTGAACGAATGGCTGAAATATACAGTAGGCTATACTTATCTGGATAATAAACTGAATCAGCCGGGTAATTTCGTAGCGAGATATGTACTGGATAATTTAAAACATCAGTTCATTGCAAAACTGGAAACAAAGTTCCTGAAAAACTTTACCAATGAAGTCGTTTACCGTTACAACGAAAGACTGAATAACGGAAGCTATAATCTTCTGGATGAAAAATTAAGTTTTACCAAAAAAGATTTTTCAGTGTACATTTTGATCAATAATTTAACAAATACTTCATATACAGAAACTTTTGGAGTTCCAATGCCGCAAAGATGGTTCCATATTGGTTTATCGTATACTATTAATATTAAGTAAATGTTAATTAATGATGAATTAAAGTTAATATTACGAAATTGTTAATTCATTTACATTTGCAAAAATTTTTTTAGATGAAACTATTTGTGAGTTTGGGTTTACTTTTAGGGGTTACATTTTTTAAAGCACAGGAACATATTTCCAGCTTCAACGCACTCACCATCACTTATAAATTTCATCCTAAATTTTTCCTTTATCTGGAAGGACAGTCAAGAGGAATTGAAGAATATACATACCCCGATTACTACGAAATTAAAGGAGGATTGGGGTATAATCTTACCAAAAATCATAAACCTTTTATCGGTTTGGGAAGATATGCGACTTATAAAGATCGCTCTATCAACAAAGAAGAGTTCCGGGTATGGTTACAGGACGTAATCGATTTTAAAAAAGGAATTGTAAAGTTCGAAAACAGAATCCGTGCAGAAAAATCATGGTTTTACGAACCTCAGTCTGACAAAAATTCCGAAAGAATGCGTTACCGTTACCGTCTGAATGTAAGTGTTCCCCTTAATGCAAAAGAAGTAAAGAAAGGAACTGTGTTTGCCAATGCATACGATGAGGTTTTCTTTGTAAGTCCTATGAAACCGACTTTTGCAAGAAACAGAGTGTACGTTGGCGGTGGTTATCAGATCGATAATAGTGTGGGAGTTGTTGCAGGATATCTTTGGCAGAGAGAATTCAATGCTTCCTCAAACCAGAATTTTCATTTCCTGTATGTTGCTTTAAACATTAATATCGACGGAACGAAACATCCTGTTAAAACATTTGAATATCCCGGAGCGGATTAATAAGCTTTCTCTAACCTTTTCTGATATTCAATAAGCTCTTCTTTAAAATCGGTATAGATTTTATTGATTGTGATCTGATATTCATTAATCAAAGAAAATAAAACATCCACTTCCTTCTGAATATATTTGTCATGATTGAAATAAATATATTCAGAACTGATGAAATCTTTCATAAGCTGTTTATTTTCAATCGTTAAAAAGTCTTTGTATGCAGATTCTTCCGTAAAATGTGTCAGGATATCTTTAAACGGTTTTTCATTCTTTAGTAAAACAGCTCTGTGCTTACGAATTTCTTCCAATGGCAAAGTTACCATCATAAATTCCAGATGAGGAGTGAAATTATTGATAGAATTTTGAAAGACATCAAATTCTGTATCCAGTAAAGCAAATTTTCTGTATTTATCGGCTAAAATTTCTTTTTCGTGATCATCGGCGAGACTGTAAAAGTATCTGAAGACAAGAATGTCATTTTCGAGTAGCTGCTTTTTAAGGATTTCAAGTTCTTCTTTAATTTTCGGAATTAAAAATCCGGCTTCTTTTGATTTGTATAATCTTCCTTTGTAGGTAAAGGTTTTAATAGCTTTCGGATTGGCAACCAGATAATCCAATGTATACAGATCGCTTTCTGCTCCTGCTTTTTCATAAACCAAAGTAACTTTTTTATCACTGAAAAAATCCCGCTTTTCTGTACCTTCAGTATCATTTATAAGCTCATCAATATTTTCCAGAACGGGATTATGACTTTCGTAATATCCGTTGAACCCAGAACTTATCAGCCTGTAAGGGTATTTTTCATTGTAAAGCTGAAGAAATAGATCATTATCATCAATTATCTTACCCGTATTTTTGATATTGTATAAAGTCAGATATTTACTCGTTAAAATTTTGCATATTTCTGAATATCCGCGAATGATATTTTTTGCCAGATTATTGTTTTCCGCAATATTTTTTGTTTCATTTTTCCGGATCATTTCAATTCGTTTATCCGTTTCAGGATGATATGACCACTGATCTTCAATTTTTACGGGTTATATCTTCAAGATCAACTTTCGGAAGACCGTGTTCAAAAAGATGATTATTTCTTTCGCTGAAAACCTTCATCAGCAAAGTCTGGTTTTCAAATAAATTTTCAGGCAAATATTGGTTGTTACTGTCTGCATAAAACATAAATGCATTGTTGAACGCAGCATTGCTTAGTTCCAGTCTTAATAATGAAGAAGCCTGTTCTTTGGGATTGGTAACGTACGTCGCCACTGCATCGGCATGAAATTCCATTTCTCTTCGTAAAGAAGCATTGTTTTTAAACAGAAAATCTGAAAACATCTTTAATATATACTGAAAGACGTTTATAAATCCTACCGAAATAACTCCTGTGATCTGAAATGCCCAATGTCCTGAACCGTGCTTAATAGAATTTTCAAAATCTTTATTGTTATAAACCGTATCAAAAATAATTTTTTCAGCCTGATTCACGTATCCTCCAATTTTCATGCTTCGCTGCGAGAAATGTCCGAACTCATGCGCAAGAACGGTTTTAAGCTCACCAACCGTTAAAGAATTTACCAGTCCGATGCCGATGGTAAGATTTTTTTTAACGGGTAAAAACATACTCCAGAACGGAGAGCTGTAACTTACACTTGCGTTAACTTCCGGCGACAAAAAAACTTTTCCGGGTGTGCTTACTTTTGTCTCACGGATAATTTCATCAATGATGCCAAACAGTTCCGGCTGACTCTTTCTGTCGATTTCTATTAAATGTCTTGTGGTATACGTATTTTTTTTGAAAATAAATTTAATGAGGAAATAAAAAACAATAAATCCTATACTTATAAGTCCCAAAGCAATAATGACTGTAAAATAATTTGCATATAATGCGACAAGCCTTATCGCTCCATAGCCCAGCAGAAAAATCATCAGCAGAGAGATAAGAATCAGGATAAGGTATATAACAAAGAATAAAGATACCGAAATAACAGCAGAAATCAACTTAGAACGGTAAGTTGATGAAATAGGAGGAAGGTTATTAGTCATTGTGTGTTTTTTATGTTTTTCTAATATTTTTCAATCAGATAATGATAGGCTTTCAGGTATTTGTTAAATCTCTTGATGTCTTTTGGAGTAAGTTCCCGGTTTACCCTTCTCAGATCCATATTATCGCGCAGATCGTTTAATTTTACGGCAACCGCAAGAGGAGAACGTTCGGTTCTTCTTACGAAATCATCATAATCTTCATCAGGATCAAATTTTGTGAGGCAGCTTATCGCAAAAATAATATACTCCGGAAATCCCTGATCTCTTAAATAATCAAGGCTGAATTCCTGAGGATGATCTTCAACAACATCGTGTAAAACGCCTACAATTTTTTCGTCCATTGTTTTTCCGTATTCCATTACCCGCATAACGTGTGCAATGTATGGAGCGTGATATTTGTCGGTTTGTCCTTTATGTGCCTTATCGGCTATTTTTATTGCCCGGTGGAGCATTTCTTCTTTTGTCATTTTTTGTAAAGTAGATTACAAAAATAAAAAATGCCTCAAAACTATGAGACATTTTACAAAAATTATTTTAGGATATCTTTTTAATCGAGTTCTTCTTCCACGGAGGCGTTTGGCGCATTGTTTTTTACAGATTCAATGCCTTTTTCCATGCCGTTGTCAGATTCATACATCTGGCTGCTTCCGATAACCTGCCCGTTGGTAGCTTTCAGATTAAAATAAAAACGATCGTCTTTTGCGGTAAGTCTTTCAAATTTAGAGTCGTCCTGAGAGTTTTTTCTTACCGACTCAACACCATTCTGGCATCCTGCTTTAGAACTGTAACCTTCGCTGGAAAGAATTACCTGTCCGTTTGCCGCCTTTAAATTAAATTGAAACTCACCGTTTTTTCTTGTAGAAATAATAAATTTTCCCATGTGTATAATAATTTTTTAAAATTTGTTTATTTGGATGTTGAAGGAAGCTCTTTCTCCTCTTTTTTTGGTGCTTCCGGAGCAATAGAATTCAGCATTTTATAATCGTGATGATCTGTTTTGTTGTTTTTAAGACCAGAATACGCTGTTCCTTCTTTCGGTTTTGCAGAAGGCATTTTATACAAGTTTCTTTGATCCGATTTCTGCGGCGGTTGAATTTTCTTGAAATCCATTTTATAAATCCCGACAGAATCTGTTCTCGGAATTAAAGGTTTTCTGATTTTTTGCTGTGCTGAAAGTGAAGCTGAAAACAGCAGAATGGCTAATAATGTTATTCTCATTTTTTGTATTTACGTTAAAAGTATAAAAAATAATTGAATTTAAAAAAAGGTTAAATGTAATATTTCAAAGACAATTGAATTTTCTTTTTTATTACATCTGAAAAATTTTAATTGAAAAATCATTACTTTTGAAAACAACAAAAAAATTATAACTATGAAATGGTACTTAAAAGTATTAAAACAGTACGCTGATTTTAACGGAAGAGCAAGAAGAACTGAATATTGGATGTATCTTTTATTTAATCTGATTTTTGCAGTTATTGCTGCGGTATTAGATAATATTCTTGGTTTGAAATTTACACCTGAAATTCCTTATGGATACCTTTATTTATTGTATGCACTGGTAACTTTTCTTCCGGGGTTGGCTGTTTCTGTAAGGAGATTGCATGATGTGGATAAAAGCGGGTGGTTCCTGTTTATTTCCTTAATTCCAATTATCGGGGGAATATGGCTTTTAGTGTTGTATGCGACTGAAGGAACACAAGGTAGAAATCAATATGGAGATGATCCTAAAGGAAACTATAACGAAATAAACGAAATTGGACAAAAACAATTTTAATAAAAAAAATCCCGAAAGTAATTTCGGGATTTTCTATTATATTCAAACTATTTTAATAGTGTCCTTTCTCAATAAAATGAGCTGCCACTTTTTCTGTTAGTGCAACCACATTAGGATGATTGGTATACTTCGTGAATCTTCTTAATCCGGAAAGCATCATTCTCTGCTCGTCACCTTCTGCAAAAGAAACAATTCCTTCTTTTGCTGCAACGATGATTTTTTCAACTGCTTTGTATAGGTTTAACTGAGCCATTGCTGCTTCCACAGAATCAGGAGAGAAATGTTTTTCAACTCTTAAAACTGCAGATTCTGCCATATAAATCTGGTTAAGAATTTCTGAAGCGTTTAACAGTAAATGCTGCTGTTTTTCAATATCCATCATGTATTTCTGAAGCGCTGCTCCGGAAACCATTAAGAATACTTTTTTAAGATTCGCAATAATGGCTTTTTCTTCGCTCATGAAAGCTGAATAATCCGGAACTTCGAATGAAGGAATTCCCATCAGTTCTTTGCTGATTGCCATTGCCGGAGATAATAAATCCAATTCTCCTTTCATCGCTTTCTTGATAAGCATTCCAACTGCTAATAATCTGTTGATTTCATTGGTTCCTTCATAAATTCTTGAGATTCTTGAATCTCTCCACGCCGCTTCCATCGGAGTATCTTCAGAGAATCCCATTCCTCCGTACACCTGAATTCCTTCATCTGCTGAATGCTGAGATAAATCTGAAACGAAAACTTTAAGAATTGAACATTCTACAGCGAATTCTTCAACTCCTTTCAATTCAGCAGCCTGATGATCCAGTCCTCCTGCAACAAGTTCTTCGATTTTGTCTTCAATATTTTTTGCTGCTCTGTAAGATCCTGCTTCACTTACGAAAACTCCGGTTGCCATTTCAGCCAGTTTCTTTCTTATTGCTCCGAAAGTCGAAATAGAAACTCCGAATTGTTTTCTCTCGTTAGAATATTGAATAGAGTGGTTTAAAATTCTTCTCTGCGCATCCAGACAAGCCGCCGCTAATTTGATACGGCCAACATTCAGCGCGTTTAAAGCGATTTTAAATCCGTTGTTTCTTTCTCCTAATAGGTTTTCAACAGGAATTTTCATGTCATTAAAGAAAACCTGACGCGTAGAAGAGGCACGAATACCCAATTTGTGTTCTTCTTCACCAAAAGTAAGGCTTTCAGGATTTTCCAGTTCTGAACGGTTGATCACGAAACCTGTGATGTTTTTATCATCATCAATTTTGGCAAACAAAGTAAAAGTATCGGCAAATCCTGCATTGGAAATCCACATTTTCTGTCCGTTGATGATGTAATGTTTTCCGTCTTCAGACAATTTTGCTCTTGTTTTCCCTGAATTGGCATCAGAACCTGCATCCGGTTCAGTCAAGCAATAAGCACCGAATTTTGTTCCGGCTGCTAAATCCGGAAGATATTTTTGTTTCTGAGCTTCTGTTCCGTAAAGAACGATCGGAAGGGTACCGATTCCGGTATGCGCTCCGTAAGCTGTTGCCAATGAACCTGTAACTCCGGAAATGTAATCGCAGGCAAGCATGGTTGTTACGAATCCCATTCCAAGACCTCCGTAATTCTCAGGAACAGCAATTCCCAATAGTCCCATTTCTCCAAGTTTACGCATTACTTCTTCGGTAAATGCATAATCTTTTTTTTCGAAACGTTCTTTTTGCGGAACTACTTCTCTGTCTATAAATTCTTTCGCAGAATCGCGAAGCATTTTTTGTTCTTCATTCAGTTCTTCAAGACTGAAAATTTCGTTTGCAGGAATTTCTTTAATTAAGAATTCTCCTCCTTTTACTATATTGCTCATTGTTGTTTATTTTAAATTTTAGATTATAAATTTTAAATTAGATTTCAGTTATAAATTTTCAGATGAAGTTTTAATGATCTTCGTTAAAATATTAATGATACTTTCAATTTCTTTTAAATAGGAATCAATTTCGATTTGAACTAAATTTGAAGACTGATAAAGTCTCAGCCAATATCTGGTTTCCCGTGCTTCTTTGTTTGCAATTGAAAGTTTGGAAATAAAGTCTTTTTTAGATTGAGCAGCAATTCCTTCTTCAACATTGGCTCCAATTGACGTTCCGCAACGAAGAATTTGTTTTGATAAAATAAATTCATTCTGAGCTTTGCATTCGATATAAAACTTGATAATTTTCAATGCAAATTCAAATGTTTTAATCTGAATCAAATTGTCTTCCTTAAAACTCATTTCATCTAAAATTTATAATTTAAAATCTATAATTAATTAAAGAAGTTCAAAGATTGAAGCTGCTCCCTGTCCTGTTCCAATGCACATTGAAACCAAACCATATTTATTTCCGCGTTTTCTCATTTCGTCAAGAAGCTGAACCGTTAATTTTGTTCCGGTACATCCAAGAGGGTGACCTAAAGCAATCGCACCTCCGTTTACATTTAAAATATCCGGATTTAAGCCTAATTCCTTTTTGATCGCTACCGATTGAGAGGCAAATGCTTCGTTCAGTTCGATAAGCTCAATATCTTTTAATTCCAGACCTGCCTGTTTTAAAGCTTTCGGGATTGCATAAATTGGTCCCATTCCCATAATTCTTGGTTCCAATCCTGCTGCGGCATAAGCAACAAGTCTTGCTTCAGGTTCAAGTCCCAATTCTTTTACCATTTCTTCGCTCATGACCATTACGAAAGCTGCTCCGTCGCTCATCTGGGATGAGTTTCCGGCAGTTACACTTCCTCCGTTGGCAAATACAGGTCTTAATTTCGCAAGACCTTCAAGTGATGTATCCGCTCTTGGACCTTCGTCTATTGAAAAATCAAACTTTTTAGTCTGCATTTTCTGGTTTTCATCCAAAAAATTATATTCAACAGGGATTGGAACAATCTGATTTTTAAATTTTCCTTCCTGATTTGCTTTTAAAGCTTTCAAGTGAGATTCAAATGCAAACTGATCCTGTTCTTCTCTTGTAATTTTATATTGTTTGGCAACTTCTTCCGCCGTGTAACCCATTCCCCAGTAATAATCAGGGTTTGTTTTGGCAATCTGAGTTTCAGGAACCGGTTTGTAACCCCCCATCGGAATGTAAGACATCGATTCCGTACCTCCTGCAATAATGCAGTCTGCCATTCCTGCCTGAATTTTTGCAGAAGCAATTGCAATAGCCTCACTTCCGGAAGCGCAATATCTGTTTACCGTAACTCCGGGAACTTTGTCAGTGTTAAGCCCCATTAAAGAAATCAGACGTGCCACATTTAAGCCCTGTTCAGCTTCCGGCATTGCATTTCCAACGATAAGGTCATCGATTCTGTTTTTGTCTAATTGCGGAAGTTCAGCCATTAATTTTTCAATTACGGTTGCCGCCATGACATCGGGTCTTGTGAATCTTAAACTTCCTTTTGGAGCTTTTCCAACGGCAGTTCTGAACCCTTTTACTATATATGCTGTTTTCATATGTTTTATTTAATTAAATTTTTTTGAGAATTTTTTGCCTCATAGAGGTAAACTGTTAATAGTTGTTGTTTTTGCTTTGCGGAGCTCCGTAGGAGCGACCTGTTAAATTTCAATCCATTCAAATAAATATTCAGGATCATATTTAATTTCAAATTTTTCCATAAAATCCAGATATTCTTCTTTGAATGTTTTCTTTTTATGATGTTCTTCTTGGTTTAAAATATATTTCACAACTGAATCTATACTGCTTTTAGAGTAGGAAAAAGCTCCGTATCCTTCCTGCCAGTTAAATTTTCCATTCATCCATCCTTTCTCATTAATCAATTTTGATGAACCTGCTTTAATATCTCTTACCAAATCTGAAATTGTAATCGTAGGACTTATACTTACAAGAATGTGTATATGATCCGGCATTGCAAAAACTGCGAATAATTTTTGATTTCTGTTGGAAACAATACCTGTAATAAATTTATGTAATTCTTCTCTGTTTTCTTTTGGAATCAGATTTTGTCTTCCTTTAACCGCAAAAACAATTTGAATATAAATTTGGGTATACGTGTTTGCCATAAAACTAACAGGCCGCCTCTACGAGGCTCAATGTCTTTCTAAAATTATTCTGCTATTATCAGTTCGCTCCTACGGAGCTCCCTATTAATTTCTCAACGGTTTACCATTCTGTAACATATACTGAATTCTCTCCAGTGTTTTTCTTTCCCCGCAAAGCTGTAAAAACGTTTCTCTTTCAAGATTCAATAGATACTGCTCCGTTACAACCGTTGGTTCAGAAAGATTTCCGCCCACCATTACGTTGGCTAACTTATCTGCAATTTTCTTATCGTGCTCAGAAATATAATTTCCGGTTAACATCTGGTCTGTTCCTACGTAGAACATTCCTAAAGCGTCTTTACCTAAAACTTTTACTTTTTGCTCGATAGGCTGTGTGTAACCGTGTTCTGCTAAGCTTTTTGCCAGCATTTTAGCGGTTTTAATCTGGGTTCTCTTATCTACGGAAACAATATCTTTACCATGTTCCAAAATTCCCATATCGTAGGCTTCGTAAGCCGAAGTTGCCACTTTACCCATCGCAATATTCATGAAAGCCTCACGAAGTCTGTTGTTTTTAACGTCGTCGCTGTGGAATTCTCTTGAAGTTCTTAAAGTTAATTCCTTGGTTCCTCCACCGCCTGGAATTACTCCCACTCCGGTTTCTACCAATCCGATATACGTTTCTGCTGCGGCAACCACTCTGTCGGCGTGCATTGTCATTTCGCAACCTCCACCAAGTGTCATTCCGTGAGGAGCAACCACCACAGGAATAGAGGAGTAACGAACTCTCATCATTGATTTCTGGAAATACGCAATTGCCATATTCAGATCATCCCAGTCCTGTTCGATAGCCATCATTAAAATCATCGCTAAATTCGCTCCGACAGAGAAATTCGTACCCTGATTTCCGACAACCAGTCCGTCATATTCTTTTTCAGCTAAATCAATCGCTCTGTTTAAGCCATCCAGAACTTCCCCTCCTAAAGAATTCATTTTGGAACGGATTTCAAAGTTGATAATTCCGTCGCCTAAATCTTCGATGGCAGAACCGGAGTTGCTCCAAAGCGTTTTATTTTTTCTGATATTATCCAGAATAATGAAAGAGTCCTGTCCCGGAATGGTATTGTATGATCCTGAGTTTTTGTCCACATAAATACTTTGTCCTTCTTCATTCACTTTATAGAAAGTCTCAACATTTTTCACCCAGTCCGAAACTTCATAACCTGCTTCTTTTGCCAGTTCGATACCTTTTTGAACGCCTACAGCATCCCAGATTTCAAACGGACCGTTTTCCCAGCCGAAACCGGCTCTCATCGCATCGTCGATTTTGTAAACCTCATCGGAAATCTCAGGAACTTTGTGAGAAACGTAAGCGAATAATGCACCCAAAGATTTTCTGTACAATTCTCCCGCTTTATCTTTTCCACCAATTAACACTTTAAATCTGTCAATCGGCTTGTCGATATTTTTAGTTAATTCTAAAGTTGCAAAAGAAGATTTTCCCTGAAGTTCGTATTCTAAAGTATCAAGGTTTAATCCGTGAATTTCAGATTTTCCTTCTGCATTTTTCACTTTTTTATAGAAACCTCCATCTGTTTTGGATCCTAACCATTTGTTATCAACCATTTTCTGGATGTAATCCGGAAGGGCAAAAACATCATTGAAATTATTGGCTTCAGCTCCGCTTTGGCGAACACCGTTTGCCACCATTACCAATGTATCAAGACCTACAACATCCGCTGTTCTGAAGGTCGCAGATTTCGGACGCCCAATTACCGGACCTGTTAATTTATCAACTTCAGAAACGGTTAATCCTAATTTCTGAACATTGTGAAGCAGATCCATCATAGAGAAAACGCCGATTCTGTTGGCGATAAATGCTGGAGTATCTTTTGCTAAAACGGTTGTTTTTCCTAAGAATTTTGCTCCGTAATTCATGTAGAAGTCTATAACTTCAGGAGCCGTATCGTTTGTCGGAATGATCTCTAAAAGAGGAAGATATCTTACAGGATTAAAGAAGTGTGTTCCTGCAAAATAATGTTTGAAATCCTCGCTTCTTCCTTCTGTTAAAAGATGAATCGGAATTCCGGAAGTATTGGAAGAAATCAATGTTCCCGGTTTTCTGAACTGCTCGATTTTTTCGTAAACGGATTTTTTGATGTCCAGTCTTTCAACCACAACCTCAATAATCCAGTCTGTATTTTTTATTTTTGGTAAATCATCATCAAAGTTTCCAACCTTTATTCTGTCTGCAAATTTTGGAGAATAGAGCAGTGCCGGACTTGCTTTTTTGAGTTTTTCAAAGTTTTCCGAAGCGATTCTGTTTCTTACCGCTTTGTCTTCTTTGGTCAAACCTTTTTTCTGTTCTGCTTCAGAAAGTTCAAAAGGAACAATATCCAGCAACGAAACTTCTACACCAATATTGGCAAAGTGTGCTGCAATACCGCTTCCCATAATTCCTGAACCAAGAACTGTAACGTGTTTGATTCTTCTTTTCATTTGATTTATTATTTGTAATTGTATTAATTATTTTGTTTGGTCATTCTAAATGATATGAATAGATTCTTTCTTCGTCAGAATGACATCTTGCAGATTTTATTTTTTGTTGTTTAAGTCGGTTGCAATTTTCATGATTTCGCTCATCACTTCCTTGAAGGTATCAAGCTTTTCAGGAGAGATTTTTTCCATCACTCTCTTGTTGAAATTTACCACAACTTCCTTGGAAAGATTTCTGGAGTTCAGACCTTTATCTGTAAGCTTTATAATGACTTCTCTTTTATCAGTTGTTGTTTTTTCCTTATAGATATATCCGTTATCTTCCAGAAGTTTAATAATTCTTGTAAGGGAAGTAGGTTCAATTGCCATTTTCGGACCCAGATTTGTACTTCTTGTACCTTCTTTAGGATCAATTTTTAGAAGAGTAAGCGCCTGAACCGCCGTCGAATCGTGCTCCTGAGCTAATTCGGTGTACATTTTAGAAACAGCTAACCATGTCTGTTTTAAAATAAGATCTACGTTTTCTATTTTTTCTTTATTGTTATCCATCATTTTATCCGAATGGTTATAATCCAAATTTAGTAAATATTATGCATGCATAATATTTATTTACGTTAAATTTTGTTAAATAAATGGAAATCAGAAAGTTAAATTATATGATAAGCATAATACTATGCATGCATAGTATATTGTTTATATAAGGAAAACGCGGTATTAATGAATGGTTTTCACTAAATTAACGATTTCTTCAAAAGATTCGCATTTGAAGTTTTGTAAACCGTCATTGATGTGCCAAAAATTGTCCTGAAACTCAAATTTCAGAGAAGAAAGATCTTTTTGAAAGTTTTTTTGCAGCAAAGAATACAGCATTTCTTTGCAAGCGTCCGAAGCGATGATTTTAGGTGCCACAAATTTTTCATTGATCTGAAACAATGAAGGATTGATCAGTTCATCATGCTGAAGCAGGACATCCTCTACGATTCCCGAGAATAGATTACCATCTTTTACATACCAGATTTTGTCTGCAAATTCCTTGGCAAGACGCCAGTCGTGAGATGAAAAAAGAATTAATTTGTTCTGTTCTTTTGCTAATTTCCGGAGTGTTTTGAGAATGATAATTTTATTTTTTTCATCCAGATGAGTCGTGGGTTCATCCAGAATAATGATGGGAGCATTCTGTGTAATGGCCCTTCCGATAAATGCTTTCTGAAGATTTCCGTCCGACAGATTTTTAAGCAGCGTGTTTTTGTACTGCCCAAGATCAAGTTCTTGAATAATATGTGCAACTTCTTCTCTGTCTTCTTTTTTCAGCTCAAAATAAAAAGGATAATAAATGTATTTCCCCAACGAAATTAGATCTTCCACCGTATAATTCTGCGGAATTACCGAACTGGAGAAAACAATCGCAATCTGTTCTGCAATTTCCTTTACGGAAAGATTTTTCACATTCCTGTTATTGATGAAAATTTCACCTCTTAAAACAGGGATCTGATGCAAAATAGATTTAATAAGAGTAGTTTTCCCGACACCATTATTTCCAATCAAAAGGCAGACTTCGCCTAATTTCAGATGAGCTGTTGCATTTGAAATTAAGGTTTTATGATAGCCAATGTTTGCTTGTTTGATCTGTAGGTGCATTTTTTTAAAGAGAAATAAATATTATTAATAAGATAAGAGGAATTAAACTGGAAATAAAATATAAAAATTTATGCTCTTTAGTTATCCACAAGCTATAAAATCCTAAGATTAACGATCCAAAAAATGTTAATGGTACTGCGATTGTTATCCACCAGCTGTGTCCGGATGAATATATCCAATGCTTTTCCCTACTCATTCTAAACATTTTCGAATACTCTAAGAATAAATAACTTAATGCAAACATGACTATGTTCGCAATTATTAATTGTTTTTGTGTTATTCTTATATTCATATTTTATTTATAGATCTGTTATGCTGAAACTTTTAGATTCGATGGAATCAAAGCATCTCTACAAAGTTAGTTAGATTCGTTATTGATAAAAATTATAATGCATTGTTATTTGCTCCTTAAAAATTGACAATTTTCTTATTGACTTTATTCACTATTTACACTTTATTCTGCTTCAAAAGCATCAGTAAAATTACGGGAATTCCGAAAACGGAGCTTATTACATTTATAGGAATCTGTGTTTTTTCTGCGATGATGGAGAAAAAAAGCATCATCAACATTCCCAGCATCATGTTTAAAATCCATTGCTGCCAAAGCTTTGCCGGATTATAAATCAGTCTGCTGAAATGCGGAACAATGATTCCGATAAATAAGATAGGACCTAAAAAAGCGGTGACAGAAGCAGAAAGAAGGGAAGAAGCAGCAATAATAAAGAGTTTAAGCTGATTGAGATTAACTCCCAAACTTTGTGCGTATGAAGTTCCCAAAGAATTTCCAATCAATGGTTTTATGGTTTTAAAGCAAACAAATAGTCCGATTATTATTAAAACAGATAAAACATAAATCTGATTTCTTGAAACCATATTATTCGCTCCGAAAGACCATAAAATATAGTTTTTAAGACTCTGATCTTCTCCATAAAACTGCAACAGAGAAACAATAGCTCCTGCAAAAGCCGAAACCAGAAACCCAAAAATAATGAGGTACGATTTATCCTGAAATTTTTTGGAAATGGAAAGAAGAATCAGCATCAGTAAAAGACTTCCGCCGATGGCTGCAAAGCTTAAAAAACTGTTCTGAAGAAATTCCGGGATGAGAAGATCGTGCGAAAAAAAGATGTAAAATGCGACAGATAAACTGGCAATGGAAGTAATTCCTAAGATATCCGGTCCGGCAAGAGGATTCTGAAAATATTCCTGCATGAGAAAACCGGAAGTGGGGATCGAAATTCCTGCCAAAAGCATTACCAAAACACGGTTCACGCGTATTTCCGCAATCTGACTGTTGGAAGATTCTCCCCAAAAGTCCTGAAAATGTAAACTTAAAAATCCTGTATTCAGATTAATAACCGCTGCCAATACAATGGCTATCAATAGCACCAAACACAGGATTTTAAACTTGTCTGACATAAAGTCTGAAGTTTATTTTAATAAAGAATTGATTTTTTGGTTAAGTTGCTCTTCACTGATCATCCCTAAAGTTTCATCAGTTTTATCCCCTTTTCTCATGAATGTAAATGGAATTGCATTTCCTGTCCACTCTTTAAAATTAGAAGTAAAAAAATTACCGTCAAGCGAAGCACCGTCCAAAAGAATTGTGTTTTTTTCAATTCCCTGTTCTTGTACAAACTGCGGAACTTTTGTATTCCACTCTTCTTTACTATCCAGACTAATAAAAGTAATTTTTACCGGTTTGCCTTTAAGCTCTTCAATCTTACTTTTAAAGTGAGGAATTTCCTTTACACATGGACCGCACCATGTTGCAAAAAAATTCGTGACATACAGCGTGTCATTTTTTTTGCCTAAAAATTCAGTTGCCTGCTCATTTGTAAATGTCTTTAAAGCAGATTGAGAGACTTTTGGTTCAGAAACTGCAACAGAATCCGTAACCGTGGAAGTTTCTTCACTTTGTTGATTTTCCTTTTTACAGCTTGCCAATGAAAAAACTACAAGCGTGGATAAAATTATCTTCTTCATAAATTATTTTTTATCTATTTTTGAGTTGAAGTTATGGAACAACAAATCTATAAAGGGAAACTTACACAGTTTCATTGGTTAAAAATAGCGAAAAAGGAAGAACTGACCAAAAATACTTTTTCTCTGGAATTCGAGATTCCGGAGAATCTGAAAGAAAATTTCAGGTTTGATGCCGGTCATTTTGTCAGCATACAATTTCATGCTCACGGTAAGGAAATCATCAATGATTATTCGATGACTTCTGCTCCGTATGAACAAAAAATTACTTTAGGTATAAAGGTAAATTCTCCCGACGGAGCCTCTTCACAGTTATTTAAAAATTATCATGAAGGTGATGAGTTATTGGTAAGCGAACCGAGCGGAAGATTTACTTTAATTTCAAAACCCAGCGAATTCAGAACCATTGTAGGATTTGCGGCAGGAATAGGAATTACCCCGATTTTAAGTCATTTTAAAAATATTCTCCACAACGAACCGAGAACAAGATTATTTTTATTTTTTGGAAATAAAAGTTCTGAAGATCTGATTTACAGAGATGAACTGGATCGGCTCGCTACAATGCACGGAGAAAGATTGCAAATTTTTTATTTTTTCTCCAGAGAGAAAACCGCCAATAGTTTTTTCCATGGAAGACTGGATGATAAAAAATTAAGTCTCATCATCAACCAGATCCTTCATCTGGATGATACGGATGAAGAATCTACCATTTGGGATACGGTAGATGAAGTGCTGATCTGTGGAAAAGGAGAGATGATTAAAACTCTTGCCAATGCTTGCTATCATCACGGAATTCCGAAAAAAAATATTCATTTTGAGCTTTTTGAAGAATTTAATGACGATATTTATCCTATAGAAAAAGAATTTCCGTTATTAGAAAATGTGGAACTTTCTTTTAAAATGCTTGGAAAGGAATATAATACTATGCTTCCAACCAACGAGGAAAGGATTTTGCAGCAGCTTCTTATACAGAAATTTCAGGTTCCGTATTCCTGTAAATCGGGAATTTGCGGAAGCTGTGAATGTATTCTGGAAGAAGGAGAAGTGGAATTGCTTGAAAATGAATATTTAACGGTAAATGAAGAGGAGAGAGGACATATTTTAGCTTGTATGTCGATTGCTAAAAGCAAAAAAATAAAGCTTAACTTTGACCTTAGTTGAGAATAATAAAAAACATATTTAACCTGGTATTCATATCAATAGAAATGGGAATTCTGTTGATATGTCTTGCCAATGCGTGGGTTTTTGCGCTTACAGACGGAAGAACCTATACCAAAATTTCAAAAATTCCTCCAAGAGAAGTAGCTCTGGTTTTGGGAACTTCACCCAAAATGAGATCAGGTGTATCCAATCCTTATTTTACGAAAAGAATGGATGCGGCAGCCTTGCTTTATCATCACGGTAAAATCCGGAAAATTCTTGTAAGCGGTGAAAAAAGCAAAGGATATGATGAGCCTGCTGCCATGAAAAACTATCTTATTTATCAGGAAGGAGTTCCTGAGGAAATTATTATGGAAGATCCGAAAGGCTTTAATACCTATCAAAGTATTCTCCGCTGTAAAGATGTGTATAGAAAAGATAATGTAATTATTGTTTCTCAGGGATTTCATAATCTTCGGGCTTTATTATTTGCCAGAAACAACAGTATGAATGCGCTTGGTTTTGATGCGCAGGATGTTACAAAACCTGAAAGTTATTACAGAAATCAGTTTAGAGAGATCCTTGCAAGAACGGTCGCGGTGGTGTATTTCGCTTTGGGAATTTCGCCGGATTAAAAGAAAAGGTGGCATTTATGAGAAATACCACCTGTAAATTTTTAGAAAGGATATCCGAATGCAATATTCAGAGTAGGTTTAAACGGCTGAATGTATTTCAGTCTCCATCTTTCACCTTCCGGTCTGTTGGGCTCGTACATTTTATACGCTAAATCCAGTCTCAGTTTGATGTAGGCAATATTTACCCTTAATCCGAAACCGCTTCCTACACCAACCTGTCTGATGAATTTGTTGAATTTAAACTCATCGCCGTATCCGTTGTTATAATTTTTAAGACTCCAGATGTTACCAATGTCCGTAAAAAGAGCGCCTTCATACATATCATTAAAAGGCATCCTGAATTCGATATTCGTAGTCAGTTTTAAATTATCAGTCATATACGTTCGAACTCTTTCATCCACCTGCGAATCTGCAGGACCCAATCCTCCGAAAGGAACCCATGCTCTGATGTCATTCGGTCCACCGTTGAAATAAGAACGGATGACGGGCATATTGGAGGAGTTTCCGTACGGAATTCCGACTCCGATAAACTGACGAAGCGCTAAAGTATTGTTTCCGAATTTAAAATATTTTCTAAAATCAAGATCAAATTTCACAAACTGCGCATAAGGAATATTGAAAATGGTTCTTTCCGGACTGGTAACAACTCCTCCGTCATTTCTTTTCTGATTAAAAATACTGAAGATATTTCCCGCCAATTCTATTTTTCCGTTAAAATAAAAAGCATTTGGATAATCTTTTTTCCCTATCTCATTGTAAATAAAATTATAAATGAAAGAAGAAATCAATACATCCTGAGTCTGTCGGTCTTTATTTACCAAAGTTCCCACAAAAGCTACAAACCGGTCAACTCCCTGTTGATCTAATCCCTGAAGATAGGTTGTATCTTCAATAATACGTTGTGAAACCTGATCAATTGTCAATAATCCGGCTTTAAAATCCTGATAAACTGATGAGTTGTAAGCAAAATAATCTGCGAAAAACTCTTCACGGATAGCATTATCGTTAACGAAATAATCATAATACGCATCTTTGTTCTTCGTTAAACTCAGTTGCGTATTAAATAAGGTAAGTCTGTGCGTTACTTTATCATTTACCGTTGCCAGATAATTCAGTCCGGTATTAAAGTTAAGTCTTCCCAAACCGATATTGCTTTGGTCTGAAACTCCCAGAGTAATAGAGGAGGTTGGGCTGTATCTTTTCGGAATTAATTTGTAGTAATCGAAAGGCAAAAGCAATCTGGGAAAATTCAATGAAGCCTGCGCCGAGATTTCGTAAGCCCAGATCCTGTTATCGATATTTTTAGGATTTACGATTCGCCCGAAAGTTCCGGAAAGACTGGTTGTAAGGTTTTCCGCCCCTCCAAAAATATTTCTCGTGGTAAGATCGATGGAAGGAGAAACCCCGAAATTCAGGACTTCGGAATAGTTTAAATCTGTTCCCACTTTCAGGTCGTATTTCGGAAGCGGTTTTAACACGTATGTTACATCTACGATGCTGTCATTCGGGCTTGTACCGCCACCTCTTCTTAAAGAATCTCTGGCTTTCAGAATGCTGAAATTATTCATTGCCAGAATATTTCTTTTGGTGAGATCGAGCTTTTTCTGATCGTAAACCTGCTTATTTCCTACGATAATGGCTCTCCAGATCGCACGGGAATCGTAGCTGTTGTCTGTTTTATGAAAACGGATACCTCTTAAGCTGTCTTTTTTTGTGTTATTCGGAAAATCTTTTGCTTCGTCTACAATAGCAACATCAATATTTCCGATGGTTGCCTGTTTATAAGGACTATCAAGAGAATCTTTGCGGATTTCCATAACCAGCGGAACCTGTTTTGTGCTTTTTAGAGAATCTGCCACAAAACCTACCTCATCGCCCAAACTGTTAAAACGGTAATATCCATATTCCCTCATAAGATCATTAATCCTTCCAACTTCTTTTTCCAAAACAGTCTGATCCAGAATTTGTCCTTTCTTTATAAGAGTTTCACGGATTTTCTGCTGATAAAGGCTTTTGATATTTGGATCTGATATATTGTAATAATAATCCTTAATATAAGTAGGCTGATTGTGGGTAATAAAATAATTAACGGCAGCTTTTTTTGCAGCGGAATCAAGTTCATGCTTAAATTTCACTTCTGCATCCCAATAGCCGCGGTACGTCATCCTTTTTTGGATAGATTCAGCACTTTTTGAAGTTTTTGTCTGGTCGAGAATCACCGGTGCGGAACCCCAGTTGTGGTATAACCTGTCGAAAAACAGACTTTTACCCACACTGTTTTTCATGTTGTATTTAATGAAAAGAGAATCTCTCAGTTTTTGATTTCTCAGTTCATTAGGGTACGTCATGTACTCGTTAAGAAGCGTGTCGTATTTGGGATTGGCAGCATTGTAAAGCCAAAGGCTTAAAGGCATGAAAAGAAGCTGTCTTTTATTGGGCTTTTGCTGTACGTAATCTTTCAGTTCGCCATCGAAAGGTTCTTTCTTATCTTCAAACTGAAAATTGTTTTTTACCAGCAAATATTCGCCGTCCGGAACTTTTTTAGTGGTACTACAAGCATAAAGGAGACCTACAAATGTTGCAAATGATATAATTTTATAATACTTTTGAGGAGAATTCTTATAATGCTTACAGCTCATACAATAAAAATTTTACAGTCTTTAGATAAAAAGAAGTTCAGGCAAAAATACAATTTGTTTTTGGTTGAAGGTAATAAAATCATTCGTGAACTTCCTGATTCCAGATTTAAAATTAAAGAAATATTTTCTACGGATCCGCAAAAATTAGACCGTATGGAAGCTCCGGTAACTCATATCTCTGAAAATGAGTTGAAAAAAATCAGTTTTCTGCAAAATCCAAAAGATTCTGTGGCGGTCTGTTATCTTCATCCTGAAGAAAAAACAGAGGATAAAAATCTCCAGTTGGTTTTGGATGGGATTCAGGATCCCGGAAATCTGGGAACGATGATCCGTCTTGCAGACTGGTTCGGTATCGAGCAGATTGTCTGCAGTGAAGATACCGTAGATTTCTATAATCCTAAAGTTATTATGGCAAGTATGGGTTCTTTTACGAGGGTAAATATCGTTTATACAAACCTGACTGAATATTTATCCGAAACAGAAAATATCAACATCGGAACCGATATGGACGGTGAAAATATCTACACTTTCGAAAGACCTGAAAAAATGAATTTAATTTTAGGAAATGAAGGCAACGGGATGCGTCCGGAAACGGAAAAACTGCTTCATAAAAGTGTGATGATTCCTAGATTCGGAAAATCGCAGTCTACAGAAAGTCTTAATGTTTCAATGGCAGCAGGGATTATTTTAGGACAGTTGTTTGGAGGAAGTGAGTAAGTTTGAGTAGTAGAGTTTTAGAGTGGGAGTGTTTGAGTTTTTTTATAACCCTTAAAAAATCTCCGACTCTAAAACTCTAAAACAAAATTAGATAAGCTGTTCCATACTGGAAACACTTTTGTTTTTCTGATACGTTTCAAGTTTCTTTCTTACATATCTTAAGGCGACAGGAGCGAGATAGATCATCGCAGCGCCAATTAATTTATTCTTCCAGTTTGAACTTTTAAAGTTTTTTCTGGCATAATTTCCGACAAATGTTGTGACTGCAAGGTTTATCATAATATCCGCCGCATCTCCTTTGAAGGCAGAATTGGCGATTCCCATTGCTGTATTTTTATTGATCAGGGCTCCTTTAATTTCGGAAGTAATCTGTTTAGCAATAACATCTTTTCGCAGGACTACTTTTTCATCACCGTCTTCATCTACTTTTTCCTGAAGGTACTGGTCTGTTAAGCCATTGGTAAAAGCACTAAGGCTTTCCTTGGTATTTTTGAAGGTAAGGAGATCTTCCAGACCGTCTATTTCCTGCTTCAGCAGCTTTTTCTTTCTTCTTAGTTCCTCTAAGCTTTCATATTTTCTGCTCATAGTTTAATGATTTAAAAATTTAATTACCTGATCTGCCACATAATTTACGATTTTCTTTTTAAACAGCACGATAAGAATCATGGTTAAAAGATAGAATGCGGCTACAATAAGGAATCCGTAAGATTGGTCGCCCAATGCTTTACCGATAAGAAAGGCAATTCCGAAGTTGAACAGAATGATGAAAAAACCAAAAGCGACCAGTAAAACCACGAAATAGGTGATCATTCCTGCCGAAAGAGAGGATTTTTCGGTAGCTTCAATTTTCAGGAGATCGATCCTTTTCAAAGCGTATTCTTTAATAGTTTCAATCATTGTTTTTCTTTAAAGTTACAAAAAAAGGAACTTTCGTTTATAAAGTTCCTTCTCATAATTTACCTAAAAAAATAAACTATATTATTATTTTAGATCATTTAGTTCAGATTCTACATTTTTTACTACGTCTGCAGTTTTAGAAACGATCTGATCTTTGTATTTATCATATCCGTCTTTTACAGTGTTTGCAACACTGTTTGCTGTTTCTTTAAAAGTAGAAGAGATGTTACCATACTGGTCTTTTACTTTTTCAGAAACTTCTCCGTATTTATTTTTAGCCTGATCTTTAAGATCGTTCGCTTTTGTTTTAATTTTCTTTCTTGTTTCTTTACCTTCTTCAGGAGCATAAAGCATTCCTAAGATAACACCCGCTGCAGCACCTGCAAGAAGTCCTGCCAAAATACCCGCTGTATTGTTTTTTTTAGACATTTTCGTTTTTTTTAATAGTTAATAATATTAGCTTTTTACTTATGATGAAATGTACAATTAACATACCAAAGGAGAAAGACATCTATTAAAAAATGTTAAATCTTTTGGATGTGAGATAAAATCTCATCAATAGTTTCTTTTTTAGAAATGTTGGTATTATCAATAACAATGGCATCTTCAGCCTGCTTTAACGGGGCGATCTCGCGTTCGCTGTCTATTCTGTCGCGTTCTATAAGGTTTTCTTTCACCTGCTGTTCATCTGCTTCAATTCCTAAAGAAATCAGTTCCTGATAACGTCTTCTGGTTCTTTCGTCGATACTTGCGGTAAGAAAAAATTTATATTCCGCATTTGGCAGAACTACTGTCCCGATGTCACGTCCGTCCATAATAATGCCGCCTTTTTCTGCCAAATTGCGCTGAGACTGAAGAAGAAAATCTCTTATTTCTTTTTGTTTGGCAACAAAACTTACATTCTCCGAGACTTCATTCGTACGTATTGCTTTGGAAATATCAATATGATTCAGGAAAAGAACCAGTTCTCCATCAAGATTTTTAAATTCAAGCTCGATCTGATCAAACGAAGAAAATAATTTCTCAAGATCAATGGTTCCGCTGTCATTTAAACAGTTCTGAAGAGCAAACCATGTTACTCCTCTGTAAAGCGCACCTGTATCCAGATGAATAAGTCCCAGCTTTGCAGCAATGACTTTAGAAATTGAACTTTTTCCGGTAGACGAGTACCCGTCGATAGCTATTACAGGTTTTTTCATACTGCAAATTTCAAGATTTTTTCTTAAAAATCAAGAAACCTCAAGAGATTTTCTTGAGGTTTCTGATATTTATTTCGTTTTGAAAAATGATTAACGATTAGTATCCTGCATGGCTTGTAAGGTCAATAGAAACTCCTATCTGATTGACATTCGAAGAATTATGATATCTTACATGTGCGTAATCTACACGGAATCTGGAGATTTTAATCCCGAATCCTGCCGAAAGTCCTGAGAAATTTCTCTGATCTGCAACGGCTAATTCATTTCCTCTTTTTACATTGTACCCCAATCTGATGTTGAAGCCTTTTTCCGGAAACAGTTCTGCGCCTATCGAAAAATGATCGGCGATTTTTCTGCCTGTATTTACTTCCTGTCCGTTTACATTGTACTGGGAAGAGATATTAAATTCCTGTAAATCGTGCGCTGTAATGGTAACCGCCAAAGGAATTACTTTTAAAATTCTTGTATATCCCAAATCTACACGAAACGGAAGGTTTTCCCTTGTTCCGTTGAAAGAATTGAACTGATATCCGAAATTTCTGAAAACAACAGATGCTGTTTCCTTATTTTTTTTGTTGTGGTAGGTAATTCCTGCATTTCCTGAAATGGCAGAAGAAGTATAGGTATCAATTTTCGAAGTAATGAAATTCAATCCACCTCCGATCGTCCAGTCTTCTTCAAACTGATAGGCATATCCTGCTCCAATGGCAACATCCGAAGCTTTGAAAGTTCCGTTTTCGAAACCGCTGTCGTCTGTTCGCGGAATATCTCCGTAGCTCATGTATCTTGCATTGATGGTCGCCATGTGACCGTTATCAAAGTCTTTTGCATAGGCAATCGTTCCGTATTTAGAATCTGCAAGATAGGCAGTTGCGTTTACAGACAGTTGGTTGTCGGAATCTTTATTCAGTAGTGAGGGGTTTGCAATAGCAAAGGAAACATCACGATCTCTCACAGAAATTGCATCTCCTCCCAAAGCTGCCTGTCTCGCTGAAACAGGGATATTTAAGAATGGATAAACGTTTGTTCCTGTTTGTGCATAAGAAACAATTCCTGACAGAAATAATGAAAAAATGACAATTTTCTTCAACTCAGTTTATTAGTAATGCAAAAATAATTCTTTTTCGTACTTTTCAAAATATTTCTCACATTATTTATATTTAAATATTTAAGTTTTGTGAAAATCGTGGTTTTCTTTTAGGTTTCATTCCATTTTATTGAAGTTAATTTTTTAACGAAGGATTAGCCAAAAGATTGTATCTATTGTAAATCTTCATGTTTTGTAATTTAATTAAACAGCCATGTATTCACTCAAATTATAAAAACAGGGACTTTATTTATCCGGAAAAATGCTTCGTTGATCCCATAAAACATCACTTTTAAAATTTATAATGTATAATGAAAAATCAACCTTATTAATGATTATATTTGCAAAGTCAAATTTTAGACAGATATATCTAACGAAAAAAAGTTATTTACATACAATGAAATATAAAAGAATCCTTCTGAAACTGAGTGGTGAAGCCTTAATGGGAAACAGACAATATGGTATTGATAATGAAAGGCTACAGGAATATGCTGCAGAAATTAAGAAAGTGGTAGAAAAAGGCTGTGAAGTTGCCATCGTAATCGGAGGAGGAAATATTTTCCGCGGAGTAGCAGGAGCTGCAAAAGGAATGGACAGAGTACAGGGAGATTATATGGGAATGCTTGCAACGGTAATCAACGGGATGGCTTTGCAGGGTGCTCTGGAAGATGCGGGAATTAAAACAAGACTGCAGTCTGCCATCGAAATGGATAAAGTGGCGGAACCATTCATCAAAAGAAGAGCAGTAAGACATCTTGAAAAGGGCAGAGTAGTGATCTTCGGAGCCGGAACAGGAAATCCATATTTCACAACAGATACTGCCGCAACGTTAAGAGCCATCGAAATCGGGGCAGATGTTATTTTGAAAGGAACAAGAGTAGACGGAATCTACGACAGCGATCCTGAAAAAAATGCAGATGCGGTAAAATATAATTCACTATCTTTCGACGAAGTTTATGCGAAGAATCTAAAGGTAATGGATATGACGGCATTTACTTTAAGCCACGAAAACAAACTGCCGATTATTGTTTTTGATATGAACAAAGACGGAAATCTGGAAAAAATTGTTGATGGCGAAAATGTTGGTACTTTAGTTGATTTGTAATAGTAAGTTCAGGGTTTTGAGTTTAAAGTTTTAAAGATTACTCATTACCAATTATTTATTACTTATCATTAACATATGTGTAACTTATCAAATTTTATTATAGTAATGGAAGAATTAGATCTTATAGTAGAGTCTGTACAGCAGGACATGGAAGCAGCTATTAAGCACCTGGATCATGCATTTCAGAGAATCAGAGCGGGACGTGCGTCTACAACAATGGTTCAGGATGTGATGGTGGAATATTACGGAGCATTAACTCCAATTAATCAGGTTGCCAATGTTTCTATTCCCGATGCAATGACGATTTCTATTCAACCTTGGGACTCAAAAGCGATTAATGATATTGAAAAAGCGATCATCAATTCCAATTTAGGTTTTGCCCCTTCTAATAACGGGATCAACATTATCCTTAATGTACCGCCTTTAACGGAGGAAAGAAGACGTGAACTGGCAAAACAGGCTAAGTCTGAAACAGAAGACACGAAAGTAGTTGTAAGAAACGCAAGACAAAACGGTCTGAAAGAGCTTAAAAGACTGGAAGGAGTTTCTGAAGACATCATTAAAGGTATTGAAGCAGATATTCAGACGCTTACCGACAAATATGTAAAAGCTTGCGATGAGCATCTTAAAGTAAAAGAAGCTGAAATTATGAAAGTATAATTTTCGGCTCCTGAAAATATAAAAAGCGGTTTCATTTTGAAGCCGCTTTTGTTTTGGGTAGAGTTTAAAGACAATTGATTTCTTCTTTTCGGTCTTTATTTTTAAGGATTAAATGATAGTTTTTCATCAGATCGGAAATGTTGCATTTTGTTTCTTTATTCGGAACCGAATCAGGATTTTTATTATTGCCTTTTGAACGGATCGTATAATTTTTTTCGAGACATTGAATGGCTTTATTGTTTAAAACGTAGATTCTTTTTTCATTGATATCATCTTTCGTTTCGGGTTTTTCGGGCGTTCCGCCTTCATCAAAATTCCATGCCGTTTCCTCTTTAAAAATGAAAAATACGCTGTTGTTTTTTACATAATATTTTGTGAATGAAGAAAAATGACTGTGTTCTGCATAAGAATCTTTAACCATTCTAAGATCTTTGTTTTCATAATACAAAACAACTTCACCTTCTTTTTCGTCGCAGTTATAGGTGAATTTAGTTGAGTCCAATTGTTTCGCAGACAAAAGATTATTTATAGCTGCATATTCTTTCTTTATATCTTCAACGGAAGTAATGGAATCACTCAATTTTTCAGAAACTGTATTCATGGTTGTATTATCAGCCACTGAATTATTTTGAATGGTTTCTGTATTTTCTTTCTTACAGGAAACAATAGCAAGAAAACCTAAACTGAAAAGAAGTATTTTCATAAAAATGATTTTGATACATCGTACTGCAAAAAATATGCGCAAAACTTATTTAAACTTAATAGCTTTAACCATCGCGAAAGCACAAAGATTGTATCTAAAATAAAATTAAGCATCATCGTTATTGAAAATCTTTGATTTTCTTGCGCCTTAAAGATTTGAGATTAATAAAAATCTTGCTTTTTTGTACTTTTTGACAAGAATATTTCCATTAATAAAAAACTAAAATAAAAAAGCAGCTCCAAACTGAAACTGCCGTAAAAAATATTTTAATTGATTATTTACAATTTTCGTTATAATCGTAGATCACTTCATTCACGATCGAAAGATTATCAGCCATTGCATTGTCGATTTCATTTCGGATGAATTTTCCTAAACCTGATCTCTTTTTGGTGTCATTTTTCAAAGAACCGTATTCTCCTTTTGTTATTTTAGCTTTCACAACAGGACAGTCTGCGGTAATGATTTTTGCTTTTGCAACATTAAGTTCTTCAGGTTTTCCGCCTTTTTTGGAATAAACATAAGCCGGATTTTCTCTCATTCTTTTGTTTTCCTCGTCTGCAACAGCGATTTGTCCGCCTGCTGAGAAAGTAGTCGGGAAACCGTATACCTTGTACACTTTAATTTTTCCGTCTGCCACAACTTCTGCAAACTGATTGCTTTTTGTAAGGTTGTTGAAAGCTTTTAAACCACCGCTTAAACCTCCGTTTTGGGTGTTGTATGCTTCTTTGGTATTGGTGTATTTTATGGTTTCAAAAACTCTTTCCGTATTGTTGTCGATCGCCATATAACCTTTAAGATCATCAACATCATACGTTTTGAATTTTTGCTTTTTCTTTGAGTTGTCAATGTCCGAAGTTGCAATGAATTTCACTTTTTTCTGATTCGTCCACGGATTCATTTCGTCTCCGGCAAGTCTTACAATACCTTCGATCTTTTTCCCGCTTTTATCAATAATGTATCCCGGCTTTTCCCCGATTCTCATTTCATATTCCGTATTGTCTTCCTGCGCATAAGCATTGAAAGAAACAATACTGAATAAGCCAATCAATAATAATTTTCTCATATAGAATTGTTATAATTTTTGACAAAGATAATTTTTTACAGCTAAAATGAAATTGAAATTCATTTTTTAACATACCACAAAAAAATCCGGAAAAATTCCGGATCTTTTTATATTGTATAAGGTACAGCTTATTATTGATACCTTTTGTGTTCTTCATTCTTTACAAAAAGTTTGATAACAGGCTTGAAAGCCGCTTTGTATTTTTCGGCATCAAACAGTTGAGAATCCGTAAGAGCTTTGTACGTCATCCATACTCCGAAAGGAAACAGAACCAGATTCGGAACCCACGCTGCAAGATAAGGGTTGATCTTTCCGGACCACGCCATGTTTTCAAAGCCTACATTAATCACGTAGAAAATAATGAAAATAACAATTGCAATTACCACAGGAAGTCCCATTCCTCCTTTTCGGATAATGGAACCCAAACTCGCACCGATCAGAAAGAAAATGATGCAGGTGAAAGAATACGTCACGATTCTTTGCTGATAAATCACGACTTTGCTGTAATATTTTACGCCTGGATCAATCTCGTTATTTTTTCCTTCAAGCGTACTTTTCAGGTTATCAAGACGACTGTAAGCATTATTAATAATCTCCAGTTTTTTCTCACCTTTCACCGTATCAAGCTTAATGCTCTGTTTCGGTTTTGCCTTTGCACTGTTCTGTTTGGTGTCCATATAACTTACCACAGAATTGGTCTGTCCCAAAACATCATTGCTTACATTGGTGAAGAATTTCTGATTGTCTTTCTTTGTTTTATCAATCGTTGTATTCAGTTCATTGAAGGTCTGAAAACGGTAATCATCCGTGATTTTTTCTTCTTCAATGGCTTTGTTAATGATCTCACTTACGTCGAAGTGGAGCGTTAGAGTATCAAATTTAATTACCTGATCGGGCTGTTTTAAACGGACATTTTCTCCTTTTCCGGCAAAATTATCTTCATAAACAAATCCGTTAAACAATTTAAGTTTCAGATAATTCGTATTTTCTGCCGGAGCAAAAACACCTTTCTGGGCAATTACAGTCTGCTGATTTTCATAGGAACTTGCTTTCTTATGAACAAAAACGCCTTCTATATTTTCATCATTTTTACCATAAATTTTATCGAACTTCACCATGTTTCCGGGAATCTGATCGATAAACTGTCCCGGTGTGAAATTCAGGGCAGGTTTGGTTTGCGCAATATTGAAAAGCATATTTTTCGCCTTCCTCTGAAAATCCGGAATGATATTATTGGAGAAAAAATACAGCATGATGGAAAGTACAACGGTTACTCCCAAAAGTGGCATCATTACTCTGGTGAGCGAAATTCCTGCGGCTTTCATGGCAGCAAGTTCATATCGTTCCCCGAATTCCCCGAAAGACATAATGCTCGCAAGAAGAATCGTGAGCGGTAAAACCATACTGATTACACTTACCCCGAGGTAAAAAAGAAGTTTCATGATTTGCCAGTAGCTCAGTCCTTTTCCCATAAACTGACCTAGCTGAATCCAGATAATGTTCACAATAAAGATGAAAAACAATACGCTGAATATAAAGAAAAACGGTCCGAAGAAGGTTTTTATAATATATCGGTCTAGTATTTTTAACATTCGCCAAAATTAAACAAAAAGCCACAAAGTTTTCTTTGCAGCTCTTATATTTTATGAAATTTTTATAATAAGTTTCTTTAAACTAATTTTAAATGTAACCGCAAAAGAGACGAAAGACTTTGTTGAGTTTATTTAAAGTATTTCAAAAGTCTGCAAAGAGAAAAATCTTTGATTTTTTTAACTTATGTGCTCTTTTTACATTTAAGTATTAAACTTAATGACTAAAGTGTTACAATCTTTTGCATCTTTTGCGGTAAAAAAGTTTAGACAAGTTTAATTAAAAGCAAATCCGCGTATTCGCTTATCTGCTGATTATTTTTAAAGTTCTGTGATCAGGTAATTTTTGTATTTGTTTTTATCAAATGTAAACATTCCCGGATCCAAAGTCTGGTTTTCCTTGTATTCTTTAATCGCAATTACGGCAAGGTCTTTATTGTTTCCGTGCTGTTCCAGTTTTACCATCTGTTTTTTAGCAGAATCTACAAAAAGATACACATATTTAATTCCGTTGGATTTTACCGGAGTTAATTTAATGAAATCCGCATTTACACCATCTACATTTTTCTTTCCTCCGTACGTTACATTATAATCTTTTCTGTAGGTAGAAAGGTAATTGATAGGGGAGAACATGGAGCTGCTTCCGTTAGGTTTCGCTACCGTAACTTCCATATCTTCTGTATTGATGTTATAGATTTTACTTCCGTCGAAGATCTGCTCCGTTTCCATGATCTTCAGTTTGTATTTATCTCCCGCAGCGTAATAAATTCCTGGTTCCGATTTATCTACTTTTCCGTTGGTTCCGCTTCCGAAAGAAAACTTGAAATACGAATTTTTCTTAGAGTTATAATTAGCTGTAATATCATCAAGAATTTTTTTTGCCTTTGCATCAATCTTCTGTGCATTCGTAAATCCGACCGCTCCAACTACCAAACTGCTTACTATAACTTTTGAAATAATATTTTTCATTTTATTAAATTCTTTAATCTTTAGACTTTCTTTAATGTTAAAAGTTAAACTGAAATTTCGCTTTAACTGCGCAGATCTTCCAAAAACTGTTCCAAAGAATGAAGGTCACTGATGAGAACCTCTCTTGCTTTTGCCCCGTTAAATCCGCCGACAATTCCGCTGGCTTCCAGTTGATCCATAATTCTTCCGGCTCTGTTGTAGCCCAGTTTCAGTTGTCTTTGAAGCATTGAGGTAGAACCTTGCTGAGTAGAAACAATAATTCTCGCTGCATCTTCGAACAAAGCATCTTTTTCATTCGGATCAAAAGCTCCCACTGTACTGGTAGAATCTTCAGAAACATATTCCGGAAGAATGAATGCGGAAGCGTATCCTTTTTGTTCCCCGATAAATTCTGCAAGTCTTTCCACTTCCGGAGTGTCTACAAATGCACACTGAAGTCTTAAAATTTCATTTCCGTTAAAATAAAGCATATCTCCTTTCCCAATAAGCTGATCTGCTCCCGGAGAATCCAGAATCGTTCTGGAATCTACACTGGAAATTACCCTGAACGCTGCTCTTGCAGGGAAGTTCGCTTTAATCATACCTGTAATTACATTTACGGAAGGTCTTTGTGTTGCAACAATTAAGTGGATTCCCACCGCTCTTGCCAACTGAGCCAATCTGGCAATCGGTAATTCAACCTCTTTTCCGGCAGTCATAATTAAATCGGCAAATTCGTCCACCACCAAAACAATGTATGGTAAGTAACGGTGACCGTTTTCAGGATTTAATTTTCTTTCCGCAAATTTTTTATTGTATTCCTTTAAATTTTTACAAAATGCATTTTTAAGCAGATCATATCTCGTATCCATTTCGATACAGAGAGAATTCAGCGTGTTGATTACTTTATTCGTGTCTGTAATAATTGCCTCTTCTGCATCCGGAAGTTTGGCAAGATAATGTCTTTCGATTTTTGAATACAATGAAAGTTCCACTTTCTTAGGATCTACCATTACAAATTTCAGTTCGCTCGGATGCTTTTTGTATAATAGTGAAGTAAGAATTGCATTAATACCGACCGATTTACCCTGTCCTGTTGCTCCTGCCATCAGTAAGTGAGGCATTTTGGATAAATCTGCCATAAAAATTTCATTGGAAATGGTTTTACCGAAAACAACCGGAAGATCCATATCTGTATTCTGGAATTTTTGCGAAGCAATCACCGAACGCATAGAAACCATCGTCGGATTTTTTCTCGGAACTTCAATCCCGATTGTCCCTTTTCCAGGCATTGGTGCAATAATACGGATTCCCAAAGCGGAAAGATTCAGGGCAATATCATCCTGCAGTTTTTTAATCGCTGCTACACGAATTCCTGCTTCCGGTACAATTTCATATAAAGTTACAGTCGGTCCTATCGTTGCTTTAATTTCGGCAATTCCTACGTTAAAGTTTTTCAGCAATCCGACAATTTTATTTTTGTTTTCTTCCAGTTCGTCTTTGTTGATCGAAATTTCTTCGTTTCCGTAATCTTTCAGCAATTCAACAGGCGGCATCTGGAATTTGGCAAGATCCAGTTTATGATCGTACAATCCATGTTTATCTACCAATTCCTGAGACTGTCTTTCGGAATCATCAAGAATATCGATAACCGGAGCTACTTCTACATTAAATTTAATATTTTCCTGAGGTGCAGCCGCAATAACTGTACTTACCGGAATAGAAGGTGTCATATCAAAAGCCTGTTCCGGACTTGTAGTAGGAACTTTAGGTCTGGAGTCAAGATTTAAATTGATGGAGTTTGAAAAATCATTCTTAGGTTCCTCATCAAAAGAAGTTTTATTCGGCGTTACAATCGGATCCAGATTGCTTGATACCGGAACTTCCGGAAAACCTTTCGGAACTTTTACAGGTTCAGGCTCCGCCATTTTGGGAGCTGGTTTTTCTGCAACTTCCGTTACTTTTATTTTAGGTTGTTCTTCTTCCTGTTCTGCCGTTTCTATTTCCTCAATCAGTTCTTCATCCGCTTCAAAATTTTCATCAGAACTCGGCATCATCGATCTTACTTTTCCGATGGTATTTTCATTGATGTCATTTAATTTAGACTTGATAGAACTCGGACGAAGATTAAACTCTAAAATAAAATACAAAGCAATACTTGCAATTAAAACCAGCCAAAGACCATAAGAACCAATAATCGTATTCAGAGACTCCATGATCTGATATCCGTAAACTCCGCTTAAAACACCCTGTCCTTTAGTAATCGCTCCAAACAGAATCGGAAGCCAGCAAATGAAAAACAGGGAATGCCCCACCGTTTTCCAAGGTTTGAACATTTTCTTTTTCAGGATAACGGTTCCGAAAACCAGAAATAAAAAGGCAATGATGAATGAAGCCACTCCGATGCTTTCGAAAATAAAAATATTTCCGAGCCAGTCGCCCAGTTTTCCGAAAAGATTGGAAGATTTTATACTTTTATCGAGCATCGTTCCTGCCTGACTCTGATCTGCCTTCCAGTTCATCAGGTAAGAAACGAACGAAAAAGTAAGCACTACAGAAAAAAGGATGAAAGTAAGCCCGAAAAATACTCTTGGCTTAGATAGAAATTTGCCCTTATCAGGCGATTCAGTCGGTTTGTTTTGTGTGTTTTTATTCATAATGTCAATTGGCAAATTTAATGTTTTTCTTACATTAAACGGATGCGCATAAGCTTAAAAAAGTAACTAATTTTTCCCTTATTTTAAAAGAAATTTAGATTGATTTGGTTTTAATGATTAAAAATATTTAAAATAAAATGAACTGGGAAAAAATATTCGATCATTTTTTACTGTTTTAAAAATTTGAATCAAATAAAGATTAAAAATTTGGGAAAGATAGAGCTTGTCAATCAGTTTTATAGCTTTTATGAATTCAATTCTGATGATTTTTTCGTTTTAAATTTTCCTCAAAGGAAATTTGCTTATTAAGAATCAATAAAAATAAGATTAAAAGCAGTCTCAACTGATAAATGACAGTTTTTTTTGGAGTCTTTATGGTTTATCATCCTTATTTTTGCATGTCAAGTATATAAATCATGAAGAAGCTGCAAGATATTCTTATCTCGACCAGGACAATGGCTGTATTGTTACTGGTGTATGCATTTGCGATGGCTTATGCAACGTTCTTGGAAAACGACTACGGTACTCCTACAGCAAAAGCATTAATTTACGAAGCAAAATGGTTCGAACTTATCATGTTCCTGCTCATTCTCAACTTCATCGGAAACATCGGAAGATACCGACTTTGGAAGAGAGAAAAATGGCCGGTTCTGGTGTTTCACCTTGCTTTTATACTCATCTTCATCGGTGGTGCAATCACAAGGTACATCAGTTTCGAAGGGACTATGCACATCCGTGAAGGGGAAACATCCAATGAAATCGTAACGGATAAAAACTTCCTCAAAGTACAGATTGAAGAGAAAGGTGATGTTCTTAACTATAAAGATATTCCTTACTTAATGTCTCCTTTGCACAAGGATCTGGAAGCAACCTACGATTTCCACGGAAAGCAGGTGAAAGTAGTTGCTAAAGAATATGTTCAGCGAAAAAAAGACAGTCTTCTGGCTGATCAGAATGGGGCAGAATATCTTCATTTGGTTTCCACAGGACAAACCGGAAGACAGAATATTTTCATCAAGCCGGGCGAAACAAAATCAATCAACGGAACTTTGGTAACGTTCAACAGAGCTATTGAAGGTGCGGTTGAATTTAAAAACGAAGGCGGAAAACTGTTCATCAAAACTCCTGTGGATGCAAGTTATATGACGATGGCAACTCAGGCAACCGGAACAACGGTGAAAGATGAATTCCAGCCTTTGGCTTTAAGAAGTTTATATTCCATCAACGAATTAAAATTAGTAGTTCCGGAAGGTCTTAAAAAAGGAAAACTGATGGCGATTGAAGGCGACAGAAAGAAAGATCAGAATGTTCCGGATATGTTAACCGTAGAACTTCAGGGGCCTAAAACAAAGCAAATGGTAGATCTTTCGGTAGAAAAAGGAAATCCGAATGCTTACAAACAGGTAACAATGGACGGTTTGAACATTATGATCGGTTTTGGTCCTAAAATTTACAATACACCTTTCTCGCTTAAACTGGATGATTTCATCATGGAAACTTATCCGGGAAGTTCTTCTCCGAGTGCGTACGAAAGCCACATTAAAATTATTGATGAAGGAAAACAGACTCCTTTTAAAATCTATATGAACCACGTTCTGAACCATAAAGGATACCGTTTTTTCCAGTCGAGCTTCGATCCGGACAGAATGGGAACGGTTCTTTCCGTAAACCACGATTATTGGGGAACTTTGATTTCCTATATCGGGTATACATTCTTATTCGGGGGAATGTTCTTTATGTTCTTCTGGAAAGGAACCCACTTCTGGAAATTAAACAAAATGCTGAAAGACGTTAACAAAAAGAAAGCAGCAGCAGTAATTTTATTATTGTTGAGTTTCGGCTTAAATGCCCAGAAAATTGAGACACATGGCACAACCGACGGAAGCAGGGAACATATCCATGTAGAAGGGGATAATCACAGTCACGCTCAGGGCTCAGAAACATTAAAACCACAGGGAGCGCAGCCGTTTACAAAAATGAAAGTGGTTTCTGCCGATGAAATTATTGCAAGAAATAAAATCAGCGCAGAACATGCTGATAAATTCGGATATCTTTTGGTGCAGAATTTTGAAGGAAGAATCGTTCCGATTAATACCGAAGCTTTGGATGTTTTAAGAAAGCTTTATAAAAAGGACGAGTTTAAAGGAACAGACGGAAAATCTTTAACAGCAAACCAATGGTTTTTATCGGTGAATATCGATACGCCAAGCTGGACAATGGTTCCGATGATTAAAGTAGGAACAAAAGGCGGAGACGAACTGAAAAATAAAACCAAAGCAGACGAAGATGGATATACTTCTTTAATGAATCTTTTCCCGGCAGATGCCAACGGAAATTTAAGATATATCCTTGAAAGCGATTACAACACTGCGTTCCGTAAAAAACCGGCTGAACAGACCAATTATGATAAAGAAGTGATTGCGGTAAACGAAAGAGTTCAGATCTTCAACGAATTTTTTAGCGGTCAGTTCATGAGAATTGTTCCGGTAAAGAACGACGCCAATCACACATGGCATTCATGGCTGGATCAGAAAATGGAACCGGATATGGAGTCTCAACAGGTTATGGGACCATACTTTGCAGAAGTTTTGCAGGCTCAGCAATCAGGAAATTGGGCAAAAGCAGATGCGCAACTGGCGAAACTTTCAGAATATCAGCAAAAATGGGGCAAAGCTGTCGTTCCTGCAAAATCTAAAGTTGATCTTGAGGTGTTCATGAATAAAGTGAATATCAACTTCAAATTGTTGATCTTCTACACATTAATCGGAGGATTGTTATTAATCTTAGGTTTTGTTGAATTATTTAAGTCTAAAAAAGTTTTAAACAAAGCAATTAAAGTTATCATTGTTTTAGGAATTGTAGGATATCTTTTCCATTTCCTTGGTTTAGTGGCAAGATGGTATATTTCCGGTCACGCTCCGTGGAGTAACGGGTATGAAGCCATTATTTTCATTTCTTGGGTAGGTATTACAGCAGGTTTATTACTTTACAGAAATTCCAATGCCTTAATTCCGGCAGCCGGATTTATGGTAGCTGTAATTATGATGGGATTTGCGCACGGAGGTTCTGCTCTTGATCCGCAGATTACACCTTTGGTTCCTGTATTGAAATCGTATTGGCTGATTGTTCACGTTGCAATTATTACCTCAAGTTATGGGTTCTTTGCACTGTCGATGATCATTGCAGTAATCAGTTTGGTATTTTATATCATTTCCAATAAAGAAACATATAAATTGCATCACGATACAACATTGAAAGAACTGGTAATCGTTTCTGAAATGTCTTTAACCATAGGTTTGTTTGCATTAACCGTAGGAAACTTCTTAGGAGGAATCTGGGCAAACGAATCATGGGGAAGATACTGGAGCTGGGATCCGAAGGAAACATGGGCATTCATTTCCATTATGGTATATGCATTTGTTCTTCACATGAGACTGGTTCCGGGATTAAGAAGCAGATGGGCATTTCACGTTGCGACGATGTTTGCATTTTGCTCGATGGTCATGACGTATTTCGGAGTAAATTATTACCTGAGCGGACTTCACTCTTACGCAGCGGGAGATCCGGTTCCGGTTCCGGCTTGGGTTTATATCGGACTTGCAACAATGGCACTTTTATCAGCCGCATCTTATTACAAGTTCAGAATTTTAAATAAAAAATAAATTTAAGATTTATCATATATACGATCCCTGAAATTAATTTTTCAGGGATTTTTTTGTGCTTAGAATTTAACCGACAAGTCAAAAGAAATTTTAAAATAAATGATTTTTCATGTGAAAAAAGTCATACCTTTATGATATCAAAATAATATCAAATTAAAAAATCAATATCATGGAAAAAATCTTAAAACCAATGTCGGGATACTTTACTTTGGTCATTTGTCTTGGATTGTTTGCCGTTTCCGTTTATTTATTTGCAATCGGTGTCGATAACAGTGTTACGCTTGTCGTTTTATCATTATTGTCATTTATTCTGTTTTGCTTTTTTATGAAAGGGTTAATGATTATTCAGCCTAATCATTCAAGAGTGCTGAACTTTTTCGGAAAATATGTCGGAACCGTAAAAGACAACGGTTTATTTTTTATCAATCCTTTATATTCCTCACAGAAAATCAGTCTCCGTTCAGAAAATTTACAGGGACAGACTCTTAAAGTGAATGACAAGTTGGGGAATCCGATTGAAATTGCAGTTGTGATTGTCTGGAAAGTGGGAGATACCTACAAAGCGGCTTTTGACGTTGAACGGTATTCAGATTTTGTGAAAATGCAGAGTGAAGCCGCGGTACGTCATCTGGCGATGAGTTTTCCTTACGACAATTTAGAAGACGATCATGCGCCGATTACTTTAAGAGAAGGCGGTGAAAAGATCAATGCAATCTTAGAGCAGGAGCTTACCGAAAGACTTTCAAAGGCAGGAATTACCATTCAGGAAGCAAGAATTTCACACTTGGCTTACGCATCAGAAATCGCAGGAGCGATGTTGCAGAGACAGCAGGCAACGGCAATTGTAGCCGCAAGAACAAAGATCGTAGAAGGAGCTGTAGGAATGGTGGATTTAGCCCTGAAAAAGCTTTCGGAAGAAAATATCGTAGAATTGGATGACGAAAGAAAAGCAGCCATGGTGAGCAATTTAATGGTGGTTCTTTGCGGGGAAAAAGCTGCACAACCAATTTTAAATGCCGGAACTTTGTATAATTGATAATTAAAATTTTCGCAATATTTGTCATTCCGTAGGAAAGCTGTGTATTTAGAAGAATAGCATTAGAAACGTCAATTTGAGCGAAATAGAAAATTTATATTTAAAAGATTTTCACTCTACTGTGCTCTGTTCTGAATGACTATATAACCTTACATCTTTGCTGAGTGAAACGCCTTGGCGAACATAAAAACATAAAGTAGTTCAGAAAAATCTTTGTGCACTTTGCGTTAAATACAAATTAAGCAAAAGAAAAATAGAAAAAATGAAATCAGAAAAAGCTCAGGATCCTTCCGAAAATAAAGGCAAAAAATCTTTTGTTTTAAGGATTGATGAGTCTACATTTAAGCTTCTGGAAAAATGGGCAAATGACGAATTCCGGAGTGTAAACGGACAGATTGAGTATTTGCTGCATCAGAGCCTGATTAATTCAGGAAGGAAAAAGAAAGAATAAAATATCGTCATTACTAATGACCTTGAATCCAAAACAAAAGCTGAGAAATTTCTCAGCTTTTTGTATCTATATATCAATTAATTAATCAAAAATTCCGGTAATATAATCGGAGATCACCGTCCAGAAATTTTTCCCCAGAAAATAAATCAGCGTAGAAGTAATAATTCCTTTGACGGTAAAAAATATAATTCCGCCGATCCCGAATTTCTTTACCAGACTTTTCCATCTGGAGGATTTTTTTTCCTCTGTGGCAGGTTCGTTATTAATCTTATTATTTTCCATTCCTGAAATAAAATGATTCCTATACAAAGATAACTATGTTTATAATTAGTCCAAATAAAAAATTGTTAAAAAATTAAAATTTTGGGATTCGCATAATATTTCTATCTTTAGAGGAAACGAAAAGTAAAATTTTTATGTCTAAAAAAGTAAAGGATTTTGGGATCGAAAAAACACTCAAAAATCTAGGAATTAAGGATGAAAATAAGGGAACTTCAGTAGGCGGAAAATACTTTGCATCAGGGAAAACCATCGAAAGTTACTCTCCTGTAGACGGAAATCTGATTGCTAAAGTGAAGACTTCCGGAGAATCTGATTATGACAAGGTAATTGAGACGGCTGAAAAAGCTTTTAAAGAGTTCAGATTGATTCCGGCTCCTAAAAGAGGGGAAATTGTAAGACAGTTAGGTCAGAAATTAAGACAGTACAAAGACGATTTGGGGAAACTGGTTTCCTATGAAATGGGAAAATCCCTGCAGGAAGGTCTTGGAGAAGTTCAGGAAATGATTGATATCTGCGATTTTGCAGTAGGGGTTTCAAGACAGCTTCACGGGTACACAATGCACTCGGAAAGACCGGGACACAGAATGTATGAGCAGTATCATCCGCTGGGAATCGTGGGGATCATCACCGCGTTCAACTTTCCGGTAGCGGTTTGGGCTTGGAACACAGCTTTAGCATGGATCTGCGGTAACGTTACGATCTGGAAACCGTCAGAAAAAACACCGCTTTGCGCCATTGCCTGCCAAAACATCATGAACGAAGTGTTAAAGGAAAATAACCTTTCCGAAGGTATTTCCAGCGTATTGGTTGCAGATCATGAAATCGGGCAGAAATTAGTGGATGACAAGAGAGTCGCTTTAGTTTCTTTTACCGGTTCTACAAGAGTCGGAAGAATGGTTTCAGCAAATGTTGCGCAGAGATTCGGGAAATCGATCCTTGAATTAGGTGGAAATAATGCCATCATCATTTCTAAAGATGCAGATATTGATATGTCGATCATCGGAGCAGTTTTCGGAGCTGTAGGAACAGCAGGACAGAGATGTACTTCCACAAGAAGACTGATTATCCACGAAAGTGTTTATGATGAAGTAAAGAACAGACTGGTAAAAGCGTACGGACAACTGAAAATCGGAAATCCTCTGGATGAAACAAATCATGTAGGTCCGCTTATTGATATCGATGCGGTAAATATGTATCAGGAAGCCATCAAAAAAGGTAAAAAAGAAGGCGCAAAATTCATCGTGGAAGGTGAAGTCCTGAAAGGAAAAGGATACGAATCCGGTTGTTACGTAAAACCATGTATCGCTGAAGTAAAGAATTCTTATGAAATCGTTCAGCATGAAACTTTCGCACCTATTTTATATTTAATCAAATACAAAACTTTAGAAGAAGCAATTGCTATTCAGAATGATGTTCCTCAAGGATTGTCGTCTGCAATCATGACGCAGAACTTAAGAGAGGCAGAATTATTCCTTTCTCATGCAGGTTCAGACTGTGGAATTGCCAATGTAAACATCGGAACTTCAGGTGCGGAAATCGGCGGAGCTTTCGGTGGAGAAAAAGAAACCGGAGGCGGAAGAGAATCCGGATCAGATGTTTGGAAGTATTACATGAGAAGACAGACCAACACCATCAATTATACCACAAACTTACCTTTAGCACAGGGAATTAAGTTTGACCTTTAAAAACTAACATCATGAGTTTAAAAATTTGGAAACAGATTTTTAAGTCTCAAATTATTATTAAATTTTAATCACCCCTAAGATTTTTATTTAAAAATGGAACAGACAATTGAAATAAAAGCAAATAAAGTAAAAGAAACCGTTGGAAGACACGTTTTGGCAGATGGTTTCGATTTCGTGATGGATATTGAAAAATCCCACGGTTCATGGCTGTACGATAAACTTACAGACAGAGAATATTTAGATATGTTTTCCATGTTTGCTTCGGCATCCATCGGTTACAATCATCCCTATATCGTTGAGAAATCGGCATGGCTGGGAAAAATGGCAGTCAACAAACCCACTTTGGCAGATGTATATTCTGAAGAATATGCGCATTTCTTAGAAGTTTTTGAAAGAGTGGTAATTCCTGAAGAACTGCAGTATGCTTTCTTTATCGAAGGCGGAACTTTAGGAGTAGAAAATGCCCTGAAAGCGTGTTTCGACTGGAAAACGCGTAAAAATTTTGAAAAAGGTCTTAATCTGGAAGCGGGAATCTGCATTCATTTCAAACAGGCATTCCACGGAAGAAGCGGGTATACGTTAAGTTTAACAAATACTTCAGATCCCAGAAAATATCAGTATTTCCCGATGTTCGACTGGCCAAGAATCCTAAATCCTAAACTTACTTTCCCGATCACGGAAGAGAATTTGGAAGAAACCATTAAAAACGAAAGACTGGCTTTATTAAATATTGAAGAAGCGATTTTAATGAATCCTGATAAAGTGGCGTGTATCATCATCGAGCCGATTCAGGCTGAAGGCGGAGACAACCATTTCAGAGACGAATTTTTAATGGGATTGAGAAAGATTTGCGATCAGCATGACATTCTTTTAATTTTTGATGAAGTTCAGACCGGTATCGGAATTACAGGTAAAATGTGGGCATTTGAACATTTTACAGCAAAACCGGATATTATTTCTTTCGGTAAAAAAGCGCAGGTTTGCGGAGTTTTAGCCAATAAAGAAAAATTTGATGAAGTTCCGAACAATGTTTTCAGAGAAAGCTCAAGAATTAATTCCACTTTCGGAGGTAATTTTATCGATATGCTACGTTTCCAGTTGGTAATGGAAGTTATCGAAAAAGAAAACCTTGTGGAAAATGCAAGAGTGGTAGGAGAATATTTGCTTAACGGATTAATCGGTCTTGCAGAAAAATATCCTGAAAAACTATCCAATGCAAGAGGAAGAGGACTGATGTGCGCCATCGATCTTCCGACTTCTGAACAGAGAAATGCATTAAGAGACGAGCTTTGGAACGACGGAATGATTATCCTTTCATGTGGAGATCAGTCACTTCGCTTCAGACCGCATCTGAACGTTACGAAAGAAGAAATTCAGATCGCTTTAGATAAAATCGAAAATAATATTCATAAAATTTAAAAGCTGAAATTTGTGATTTTCAAAAAAACGTTATATATTTAGATACTCAAACGAGATAGAATATGGAAAGAAGTACAAGAGTATCAGTTTTTGAAAGTGACAAACCTGCAGAAATCCAATTGATAAAGTCTAAACTGGATGATGCGCAGATTAAAAATTCAGTAGAAAACAATTACCTTACTTTTACAACCACGCCCACGGCGACATCGCTGAAAGTAATGGTGAAACTTGAAGATGAGAAAAAAGCATTCGAAATTATCGATGCATATCTTCAGCAAAGTGAAAATTAACAAAAACAATTTCATAATTTTAAATTTTACTACTTCGAACCGAAAATTAATATTATTAGTTTTCGGTTTTTTATTTATCTGATAATCATACATTTGTATGAAATAATGAACATAAATAACTGTCATATTTTAACAAAACAAATATGGTTTAACGTTTAACCTTTGTTTTATTTTTAGTATATTAGATGATAATTCAAAAAACAAAAATATGATAGAGCAGATAATTGGTTATTCGGGAGCATTAATTTCATCCATTTCTTTTTTACCGCAGGTAATCAAATTGTGGAAGACAAAATCCGGAAAAGACCTTTCCATGGTTACTTTATCATTTCTTACTTTAAACGCTTTGCTTTGGGCTGTTTACGGAATGATGAAGGATGCAAAACCTCTTTGGATTACAAACGTTTTAATGCTAATTATGCTGATTGTGATGATATTTCTAAAAATAAAATACAGAAATAATAAAACTGATTCTTAATAAACAAACTTAAAATCAATAGAATAAACGTGGCACAGGAAATTAAGCTGAGAAGAGCAGAAATTGAAGACAGAGATATAATCTGGAATATTCTGCAGCAGGCAATCGAAAGAAGAAGAAAAGACGGAAGTACCCAATGGCAGGAAGGTTACCCGAATTTGGGAACCGTGGAAAGCGATATTGCAAAAGGTTTCGGATATGTAATGACGGTAGATGGGGAAATTTCTGTTTACGTTGCTTTAATCCTGAATGATGAACCCGCATACAGCACCATTGAAGGAGCCTGGCTGAGCAACGGAGAATTCGTCGTGGTACACAGAGTTGCTGTTGATGAAAAATTTGCAGGACAGGGAATGGTAAAAATTCTTTTCAACCACATTGAAGAATTCACCAGATCTCATGGAATTCAGAGCATTAAGGTCGATACCAACTATGATAATATTCCGATGCTGAAAATTCTTGAGAACAAAGGCTACAGCTACTGCGGCGAAGTAGTTCTCGCAGGAGGCGTAAGAAAAGCCTTTGAGAAGATTATTTTTTAGTCCAAAAGTTAAATCCGTTTTCATTGAAATTTTAAAAAGCCTGATATTTATAAACTCTATCAGGTTTGTTCGTTTAGTTCAGAACTAATTTCTATTTTTGTTTCAAATTTATATACAATGCATAAGAGTATAGAAATTGATGAAAAAATTTTTCAGAATGCCGTAAAGTTCTACGGTACCATTTTCAGCCTTCCGCCGTTAGCTTCAAAGATTTACGCGTACCTTTTATTCGATTATGATAAAGTGGGCATTACTTTTGATGAATTTGTGGAAGTGCTTTCCGCGAGCAAAAGTTCGGTCTCTACAAGTATTTCTTTACTGCTGAACGCAGAGCTCATCGTAGATCACAACAAAATGGACGAGAGGAAACGGTATTTTTTCATCAATGACGGTTATAAGAAGATAAGATTTGAAAAAATAGTTCAAAAAATGCAAGACGAATTACAACTACTGGATGATTTAGACAATTTTAAAAAAAATCATGACGATTACAATGAAAAGATGGAAGCTTATAAAGCTCTTTTAAACAGGAACATTAAAAATATTCAGGAATCTCTTAATAAACTATAAAAATGAATAATAAGCTAGTTATACTTTCTGTTGCAGCTCTCTCTTTAGTGGCTTGCAAAAAAGAAGCTCCGAAGCAGGACGGTCCGAAACCGTATCCTGTGGTAAAGGTGGAGGCGAAAAATATAGTGGGCTATCAGACTTTTCCGGCTACCATTCAGGGTAAAGTTAATAATGATGTCCGTGCTAAAATTCAGGGATATATCACACAGGTTTTGGTAGATGAAGGGCAGTATGTAACCAAAGGACAGCCGCTTTTCCGTCTGGAAACCAATATCCTGAATGAAAATGCGGCGGCTTCAAAAGCAGGAATCAGTGCTGCAGAATCCAATATTGCGGCAGCTCAGGCTGCTGTTGCGGCGGCAAATGTTGAAGTGAACAAACTTAAACCGCTGGTTCAGAAAAACATCATCAGCAATGTTCAGTTACAGACCGCACAGGCAAATTTAGCACAGGCTCAGGCGCAGCTAAAACAGGCACAGGCTGCAAAAAGTCAGGCAGTTGCCAATTATAAAGGAGTAGAAGCCAATATCGAATATTCTGTTATTCGTGCGCCTATTTCCGGAGTAATCGGAAAGCTTCCTTTAAAAGTAGGAAGTCTGGTAGGACCTTCAGATCAGACTCCTTTAACCACTATTTCAGATACTTCTCAGATTTACGCCTATTTTTCAATGAACGAAAAAGAATATTTTGATTTCCTTGAAAAATCTCCGGGTGCATCCATGCCCGAAAAAATAAAAAACCTTCCGATGGTGGAATTACAGCTTGCCAACGGAAGTCTTTATCCTGAAAAAGGAAGAATAGAAGCCATTACAGGACAGATCGATCCAACAACGGGAACCATCCAGTTCAGAGTTGCGTTTACCAATGCGCAGAAGCTTTTAAGCAACGGAAATAGCGGAACCATAAGATTCCCTCAACGTTACGACAATGTTCTGGTAGTTCCGGAAAGTGCCACTTACGAACAACAGGGAATTGTTTACGTATATAAAGTGGATAAAGACACTGCGAAAAATGTGGTGATTAATGTTATTGATAGAATCGACAATATGGCATTGATAAAATCCGGAGTTAACAAAGGGGAAACCGTAATTGCAGCAGGAATCGGAGGTCTGAAACCGGGAACTGCCGTGATAAAGAAACCTGTGAAAATGGATAGTCTTGTTCAATCTATAAAACCGAAATTCTAATGATTAAAAATTTTATCAACAGACCGGTTTTATCTACCGTAATCTCAATTTTAATTGTGATTCTCGGTGTTTTAGGACTGATCTCGTTACCCGTAACGCAGTATCCTGATATTGCGCCGCCGACGGTAAGTGTCTCGGCAAACTACACCGGAGCGAACGCAGAAACCGTAATGAAAAGTGTGGTTGTTCCTCTGGAAGAACAGATCAACGGGGTGGAAGGAATGGATTATATTACTTCATCTGCCGGAAATGACGGTTCTGCACAGATTCAGGTGTTTTTTAAGCAGGGAATTGATCCGGACATTGCAGCGGTAAATGTACAAAACCGTGTCGCAAGAGCAACTCCTTTACTTCCAAGTGAAGTAACGCGTTCCGGAGTGGTTACCCAGAAACAGCAGACGAGTGCTTTGATGTATATGTCTTTCTATTCTGAAAATAAAGATCTGGATGATGTCTATCTTCAGAACTTTTTGAACATCAATGTTATTCCGAATTTAAAAAGGATTAACGGAGTAGGAGATGCCAATGTTTTCGGAGGTAAAAATTACTCGATGAGAATCTGGCTGGATCCCGCTAAAATGGCAGCTTACGGATTAACGCCTACCGATGTTACCAATGCCATCAATGAGCAGAGTAGAGAAGCTGCCGCAGGTTCTATCGGACAAAACAGCGGAAGTTCTTTCGAATATATCATTAAATATGTAGGGAAATTCAACGATAAGGAACAGTACGATAATATCATCATTAAATCTTTAGCAGACGGACAGAATTTAATGTTAAAAGATGTTGCCAAAGTAGAACTTGCAGGACAGTCTTACACGGGAATCGGGGAAAACGGAAATAACCCTTCCATCAGTATGGGGATTTTCCAGACACCGGGTTCCAATGCGCAGGAAATTATTAAAAATATCAAGTCTTACCTGAAATCGGCAGAAGGAAGTTTTCCGCAGGGAATTAAATATACTTTCAATTTTGATACGAACGAATTTTTGGATGCTTCTATTGAAAAGGTAGTGCATACCTTAATTGAAGCGTTTATTTTGGTTTTCATCGTGGTATATATTTTCTTACAGGATTTCAGATCCACTTTAATTCCGGCAATTGCAGTTCCGGTTTCTATTGTGGGAGCCTTTTTCTTCCTGAATTTATTCGGATATTCATTAAACCTGTTAACATTATTTGCTTTGGTTCTTGCGATCGGTATTGTAGTGGATGATGCGATTGTCGTCGTCGAAGCCGTTCATGCCAAAATGGAACACGGTATTTCGGATGCCAAAAAAGCAACCGTGGAAGCAATGGACGAAATTACAGGAGCTATTATTTCAATTACTTTGGTAATGGCATCTGTATTTATTCCGGTAACATTCATTACAGGTCCTACCGGAGTTTTTTATCAGCAGTTCGGGATCACTCTTATTGTAGCGATCATTATTTCTGCGATCAATGCATTAACGTTGAGTCCGGTTTTATGTTCATTATTCTTAAAACCTCACGATGCGCACCATAAAGAATATAAAAATTTAAATTTCATTCAGAAGTTTTTCTATAAATTCAATATTGCTTTTAAAACAACAACAGAACGTTACGGAAGAGGATTTATCTTCTTACTGAGACACAAATGGGTTACGCTGATTATTTTTGCTGTAACAGGCGGAATTTTATACTGGGCGAGTTCTACCATGAAAAAAGGTTTCGTACCTACGGAAGACCGCGGAATTATCTTTACCGATGTTCAGCTTCCTCCGGGAGCGTCTATGGAAAGAACCTACAATGCATTGAAGACGCTTCAGGCAAATGCTTTAAAAGTTCCGGGAGTACAAAACGTTACAATTTCCACCGGTAGAGGATTCTTATCCGGAAACGGAAGCAACAACGGTTTGGCTTTCATTAAATTAAAACCTTTTGAAGAACGTAAAAAAGACGGGCAGACTTCTGAAGATATTACGAAAAGACTATTCGGAATTTCAGGAAAAGTTCCGGATGCAAAAGTGGTTTTCTTCCAGCCGCCGAGTGTACCCGGTTTTGGTAGCAGTGCCGGTTTTGAAATGGTACTTTTAGACAAATCAGGAGGAGAATATGCAGATTTAGATTCAAAAACCAATGAATTTATCGGAAAACTGATCGAAAGACCGGAAATCGATTTTGCCCAGACTTCATTCAATACAAAATATCCTCAGTATGAAATGAAGATCAATGTTCCTTTGGCTAAACAGTTGGGAGTTTCTGTAAGTGATATCTTAGCAACGATGCAGGGATACATCGGAGGAGTTTATACAGCCGATTTTACAAAATACGGAAAACAGTTCAGGGTAATGGTTCAGGCACTTCCTGAAAACAGACAGAATATTGAAAACCTGAACGAACTGTATGTAAAAACAGGTTCCGGAGCCATGTCGCCGATCTCACAGTTTGTAACGCTTACCAAAGCTTACGGACCACAGTCAGTAAGCCGTTATAACCTTTTTACTTCGGTGAAAATTACAGGAGCAAACTCTGTGGGATTCAGTTCCGGAGATGCCATTTCAGCAGTGCAGCAGGTAGCGAAAGAAACCCTGAACCAGAATTATGATGTAGAATTTACAGGGCTTTCAAGAGAGGAGTTAAATTCCGGATCTCAGACAGTTTTGATCTTCGGATTGAGTTTGATCTTCGTTTATTTCATCCTTTCTGCACAGTATGAAAGTTATATTCTTCCTTTAATTGTAGTGATTTCTCTTCCTCTTGGAGTGATGGGCGCTTATTTCGGGCAGAAAATCATGGGCTTGGAAAATAACATTTATTTCCAGATCGCCCTGATTATGTTGGTCGGTTTATTAGCAAAGAATGCGATTTTGATTGTGGAATTTGCCGTTCAGAGAAGACATCATGGTGAAACCATCGTTATGTCGGCAATTAATGCGGCTAAAGCGAGATTAAGACCGATTCTGATGACTTCATTTGCCTTCATCTTCGGTTTATTGCCATTGGTTTTGGCAAGCGGAATCGGGGCGGTAGGAAACAGATCCATCGCAACAGGAGCAGCAATCGGTTTGTTGATAGGAACTATTTTAGGACTTTTCGTGATCCCTGTTTTATATGTCATTTTTGAATATTTACAGGAGAAAGTAAAACCGATCAAACCGAAAGAAATCAATTTAGCAGAATAAAATTAAGTGAGTTCGGGGTTTTTGATGTAAAGTTTAAATAATAACTAAAAACTGAAAAGCCCTGATCTTTAAACCTTAAACTTCAAATAATGAAGAGTATTTTAAACATCATAAAAGGAATAACATTTTCAGTCGCTGTTCTTGCCGCCATATCATCGTGTATGGCGAGGAAAGAATACCAGAGACCGGATAATGTGGTAGACGAAAAACTCTACCGTACAGATATGCTTCCTACAGACAGCACCAATATCGCGAATGTTTCCTGGAAAGAAATTTTCACAGATCCTGTTCTTCAGGGACATATTACAAAGGCTTTGGAAAATAATCTGGACATCAGAATTGCTTTGCAGAGTATTTCTTCAGCAGAATCTTATTTAAAACAAAGCAAGGCAGCGTATGAGCCAACCTTATCAATAGGACCGAATTACACATTCCAGACCCAGTCTATCAATACCCAGTTTGGGCAGATTATCGGAGAAAGACGATATGTAAATCAGTTCGATATTACGGCAAGTCTTGGTTGGGAAGCCGATATTTGGGGAAAACTCAGAGCACAGGAAAAAGCGCAGTTAGCAACATATTTAGGGACTGTGGAAGCTCACAAAGCTGTAAAAACAGACCTTATTGCTTCTGTGGCTTCATCATATTATCAGTTGCTTACCTACGATGCCCAGAAAAGAATCATCACAGAAACCATTAAAGTACGTGAGCAGAATTTAGAGACGACAAAAGCTTTGAAGACGGCGGGAACTTTAACAGAAGTTGCAGTTCAGCAGAGTGAAGCTTTGGTGTACAACGCAAAATCTTTGTTGATTGATATTGATACACAGATTCAGTTGCTGGAGAACACCATGAGTCTTCTGATGGGAGAGCCATCTCATACCATTGAACGTTCATCTTTGGAAAATCAGAACGTTCCGATTGATCTTAAATTAGGATATCCTGTACAACTATTATCCAACAGACCGGATGTAAAAAGAGCGGAATATAATCTGATGAATGCTTTTGAACTGACAAATTCTGCAAAAGCACAGTTTTATCCGACTTTAAAATTAACAGGAAGCGGAGGCGTTCAGTCGGTGGATATCGATCATCTTTTCAGCGTTAATTCTTTATTTGCGAATGTTGTTGCAGGTCTTGCACAGCCGTTGCTGAACAAAAGAGCCATCAGAACCAATTACGAAGTAAGTCTTGCCAATCAGGAAACCGCTTATCTGAATTTCCGAAAAGCCATTCTTACCGCAGGAAAAGAAGTTTCTGATGCCATAAGAGTGTATTCCGTTCAGGATCAGTACATCGATTTAAAACAGAAAGAACTGGTGAATTATAAAAATTCTGTAAACTATTCTCAGGAATTAGTAAACTACGGAATGGCAAATTATCTTGAGGTACTGAATGCCAGTGTTAATTCTTTAAATGCAGAATTGAATATTGCCAATGCACAGTACAGTAAAATGAAGGCCGGAATAGAGCTTTATCAGGCTCTCGGCGGCGGTTGGAAATAAATTCTGACAATAAAAGTAAAAAGAAAAGCGCATACGGATTTATTTCTGTATGCGTTTTTTATTTGGTCTTAAAAAAATCATTTCTGCTAAAATATTTACAGATATTTCCATCAGTTTTTAAAGAAAATGTAATAAAATGTTTGTATATGTGGTTTAAATACTTACTTTTGTACGGCTTCGGAATTTTGAAGAAAACGAGAGGGGGATTAGCTCATCTGGCTAGAGCGTTAGACTGGCAGTCTAAAGGTGGTGGGTTCGAGTCCCATATCCTCCACAAAAATTGTTTAACTATTTGTAAACTATGAAGAAAATATTTTTACTTTTATTAACAGCTTTCTTATTCGTTGGTTGTGGCAAAGATGAAGATACGATTTATGATTTCATCGGAACCTGGGCGGGAACGTACGAAGGAACCGAAAAAGGCGACTGGAATGTAGTGGTAGCTACCGACGGAAAAGTAACCGGAACATTACATTCTGATCAGACGACAGAAAACTATTATATTTCAGGACATCTTAGCGAATCCGGAGATCTTGTTGCAACGATCGGTTTTCCTGAAGATGGCGAATTCAGAGGAACTTTCACAAGAGAAGACAAAAAAGCTACGGGAACATGGTCTAATGCCGTTCCTACGCCTACAAGAGCCGGAACATGGAAAGGTGCTAAAACTTCAAAATAAAAAGATTTTTACATACAATATAATAAAGCTATCCTTCTGGGATAGCTTTTTTTATTAAGTTTTAAGCAGCGGTTATATGAAAAAGACTTTATTGGATTTATTTTTTGAATATCCGTTAAACAACCTATTACTTTGCACTGATATGAAAATCAATTATTTATAACAGGCACTTCGACAAGCTCAGTGTGACACCTCTAATACTAAACGCTTGATTTCTAGCGATGTCAAGCTGAGCCTGTCGAAGCTTTAGGTTAATAAACGGACAATCAAAATTTATTTAAACTATTTCAAAAGCCTGCAAAGAGAAAAAATCTTTAATTTTTTAACTTATGTACTCTTCCACTTAAGTATTAAACTTAAAAAACTAAAGTGTTTAAATCTTTTGTGGTAAAAAAGTTTAAACATCTAATGTCTTTGTTAGGCTAAAAAATCAACAGACAATTTTAAAAAGAAAACTTCGCATTCTTTGAGTTTAAAAAAATAATATCATTCAAATAAACAGTCTTAAAATTTTTGTGGTATTTCTTACTTAAGCTCTGCGAAAGCATAATTTTATTATATTTGTATAGATTGTAAAATTCAGGGAAATATGATGGATAGATTTTTAGGCAAAAAAAAGTTTGTTAAAAACATATTTATTGTATCACTGTTTTCCGTATTTATCATTTCCTGCGGAAGTTCAAAAAACGTAGTAAAAAAAGCTCCGGTTACCAAAACCGTTGCCAAATCTGAAAACCTCAGAAAACTTGATTCCAGATTTGACGGGAAAATTTCAAAATCCATCAACGAGCTCCTGAAAGACGCAGAAAAATATTTGGGTGCGCCTTATAAATTCGGCGGAAATACTTCTTCAGGTTTCGACTGTTCCGGATTTACCGTAAAAGTTTTTGAGGAAAATGACTTCAAACTTCCGAGAAGATCAGCAGATCAGGCAGAAGCAGGATCTCAGATTGACATCAAAGATGTAAAGCCGGGAGATCTTCTGTTTTTTGCGACAGCGGGAGGAAGCAGAGTTTCACACGTCGGAATCGTTCATGACATCGGAAGTGACGGCGAAGTAAAATTTATTCACGCTTCCACATCAAAAGGCGTTATCATTTCTTCCTTAAATGAAACCTACTGGAACAAAGCCTATCTTCACGCGCAGAGAGTTCTGTAGTTTAAGTTGTTTAGCTGTTTTGTTAAACAAAGAATATTTAAATACCTTCTGATAATCAAAACATTACATTTGTTTTTTGTGTTGCCTTAATAAACAAAAAGGCATTGTATAACTTAAAAACATAAGATTTTTAAAGTAAAAGAGTTTTGCTCCTTTAGGAGCAGAATCTGTGTAGAAATAGTAATAAAAAGACCAACCATCAATCCGTAGGATTGATATCTTTAATGCGACAATATTTTAAACATAAGCGTTTCTGTGACACACTAAACATATTATTTAAATATATCAATAGAAATGGGCTTTAGCCCATTTTTAATAATTAAGAATACAATTGGCTTTAGCCAAAACGTATCATAAATTTCTGCTTTAGCCAATTTTGATTTGCTTAAATCGCATCTGGCTTATACAATTAAATTAAAACATTGTTTAAAGCATCCTGAATATTAAAATCATGAAGTTGTTTAAACTAATTTTAACTTTAGATTTTATTGGATATATTTAAAATATTTCAAAAGTCTGCAAAGAGAAAAAATCTTTGATTTTTTAAAACTTAGGTGCACTTTTTTTCTATTTAACGATTAAACTGAACTTAAAAAACTAAAGTGTTCAAATCTTTTGCGGTAAAAAAGTTTAAACAAGTTTCATTTTAAACAAAATACTTTCAAAAGGTTTTGCTGATCTTTTTTGTATCTTTGGCAGCGTATAATTTTTCAATTTAATATTAAATAATAAACATGTCGTTACAACAAACTATTGAAAATATCTGGGAAAACAGAGAACTATTGCAGAATGAAGACAGCCAGAAGGCGATTAGAGAGGTGATTTCTTTGGTGGATAAAGGAGAGCTTCGTACCGCAGAACCTACAGAAAACGGATGGCAGGTAAACGAGTGGGTGAAAAAAGCAGTAGTAATGTACTTCCCGATTCAGAAAATGGAAACGATTGAAGTCGGTCCGTTCGAATTTCATGATAAAATGCCTTTGAAGAGAAACTACGCTGAAAAAGGAGTAAGAGTTGTTCCGCATGCAATCGCAAGAGAAGGAGCTTATATTGCGCCTGGAGTTATTATGATGCCGTCTTACGTAAATATCGGTGCTTATGTAGATTCCGGAACCATGGTGGATACATGGGCAACAGTTGGAAGCTGCGCGCAGATCGGTAAAAACGTTCACCTGAGTGGTGGTGTTGGTATCGGTGGTGTTTTAGAACCGCTTCAGGCTGCTCCGGTAATTATCGAGGACGATTGTTTCGTAGGATCAAGATGCATCGTTGTAGAAGGAGTTCATGTTGAAAAAGAAGCTGTTTTGGGAGCTAATGTAGTTTTAACGGCATCTACAAAAATTATTGATGTAACAGGTGAAACTCCGGTTGAGATCAAAGGAAGAGTTCCTGCGAGATCAGTAGTTATTCCGGGAAGTTATACCAAAACCTTTCCTGCGGGAGAATATCAGGTTCCATGTGCATTGATTATCGGAAAAAGAAAGGAATCTACAGACAAAAAAACGTCTTTAAATGATGCGTTGAGAGAGAATAATGTTGCTGTTTAAGATTAATATTTTAAACTAAAACCTCACATCTTGAAAGAAAAAATTCTTAAAATATTGCTAAACCCTAAATACATATTTGGGGTTTATCTTATTATAGCTGTTGCAACGGCGTTATCTAAATATTTCAGAGGACCACAGGCGATTAACAATTATCTGATCTTCAAAAATGTTTTCGTGAATACCATCGAGCAGAAAAATCTCTACTTGCAGTATCCCGAAAGATACTTAGATGCCAATCATTATGGAATATTTTTCAGTATTCTGATTGCTCCTTTTGCTTTGATTCCCGATTGGCTTGGAATCTCTTTATGGAACGTTGCCAACGCAGCCATTTTCCTGTTTGCCATTTACAAACTTCCGTTTTCAGACGCTAAAAAGGCACTTTTTGCACTGCTTTGTCTTCAGGAATATATTACGGCAGCAGTAAGTCTTCAGTTCAATATCGCTTTGGTGGGACTGCTTATGCTGTCTGCCATTTTTATTTATGAAAAAAAAGAAGTACAGTCTGCTACAGCCATTTTAGTGGGAGTATTTGTAAAACTGTACGGAATTTTGGGACTTTCGCAGTTTTTCTTCATCAAAAACAAGCTCAAATTTATTCTGTCCGGAATTGCAATTGCGGTTTTATTTTTTGTATTACCGATGGCAATTTCCAGCCCGCAGTTTGTTGTACAGAGCTATACAGACTGGTTCCATTCTCTGGCTGAAAAAAACGGACTCAATCAAAGTCTGGATTCTTATCAGGACATTTCTTTAATGGGATTTGTAAGAAGAATTTTGCAGGATGCTTCAATTTCCAACCTTACTTTTATGGCTTTCGGAGCGCCTTTGTTCTTTTTGCCGTATGTAAGAATTAAACAGTACAAACATTACGCATATCAATTGATGATTCTGGCTTCAACCTTACTTTTTTTAGTATTGTTCAGTTCAGGATCAGAATCTCCAACATACATTATTGCAGTAGCGGGAGTGATGATCTGGTTTTTCCTTCAGAAAAAAAGAACACCGATTGTTTATGCTATGTTGATTTTTGTAATTATTCTCACCTGTTTTTCACCATCAGACTTATTTCCAAAATTTATAAAACAGAATTATATTGTTAAATATTCCCTAAAAGCTTTACCTTGCATCGTTGTCTGGTTCAGGATCATTTATGAACTGGTAACAAAAGACTTCGAAAAAGACTACAGCCTGAACTGATTATGAAAAAAATTTCAATTGTAATTCCTGCGCATAACGAAGAAGGAAACGTGGCTTTGGTTCATCAGAAAATTAAAGAAGTTTTTGATGGACTGGATGATTACGGCTTTGAAATTATTTTCGTGAACGACGGAAGCCGCGACAAAACCCAGCAGAAGCTCGAAGAACTTTCCGCAAAATATGACGAAGTAAAATTCATTGAATTTTCACGTAATTTCGGACATCAACCCGCCGTAAAAGCAGGAATGGATAATGCCTTCGGAAATGCAGTCATTTCCATGGACGGCGATCTGCAGCATCCACCCGAAATGATTCCTGAAATGATTAAAAAGTGGGAAGAAGGCTACGATATTGTTTTTACGATTCGAACCTATCCGAAGCAGATTTCTTATTTTAAAAGAAAAACATCTGACTTTTTTTATAAAATCCTGTCGAGTTTATCCGATGTTAATTTAACAAAAGGAGGCGGATCAGATTTCAGACTGATGGATGCGAATGCGGTAGAAGTGATGAGAACTTTCAACGAGGATGATCTCTTTTTACGGGGTTTAACAAGCTGGATGGGCTTTAAACAGACCGGAATCGAATTTACAGCCAATGAAAGACTTTCAGGCGAAAGCAGCTATAACCTCAAGAAAATGATCACTTTTGCATTTACAGGGATTACGGCTTTCAGTGTAAAACCGCTATATATTGCAGCCTATTTAGGATTTCTTTTTTCCGCATTTTCAATTGTCGGATACGGTTTGTATGTCATTTATTCCTTCGTTGCAAAAACCGAAATTTCAGGTTGGGCTTCATTAATTATGACCATCGTATTTTTTGGCGGTCTGCAACTGATTATTTTAGGAATTATGGGAATTTATTTAGGTAAAATTTTCAAACAGGTAAAAGAAAGACCCAATTATATCATCAAAAATAAAAATTTTTAAATGGTTTTATTAAGTTTTGACATCGAGGAATTTGATATGCCATTGGAATACAAAGGAGAAATTTCCTTTGAACAGCAAATCTCAATTTCTCAGAAAGGCGTCGAAAGAATTTTAGATATTCTCAAAAAACACCATGCAAAAGCAACGTTCTTTTCAACCGTAGTTTTTGCAGAAAACAGCAAAGAACTCATCAGAAGACTGTTAAATGAAGGGCACGAATTGGCTTCTCACACATGGTTTCATTCAGATTTTGAAGAAAAACACCTTAAAGAATCCAAAGAACGACTCGAAGAACTGTTTTCAACACAGGTTACAGGACTTCGAATGCCCAGAATGATGCCTGTCAGCAAAAATGCTGTGGAAAACGCAGGATATTCTTACAATTCGTCCATCAATCCCACCTATCTTCCCGGAAGATACAATAATTTAAAAATATCGAGAACTTATTTTAACGAGGGAAAAGTCGTGCAGATTCCGGCTTCCGTTTCACCCAACTTCAGAATCCCGTTGTTTTGGCTGAGTTTTCACAATTTTCCATTGTTTTTCTACAAAAAACTAGCCTCAAACGTTTTGAAAAAAGACAAATATCTCAACATCTACTTTCATCCGTGGGAATTTACAGAAATAAAAGATGAAGCCTTTAAATTACCCGGTTTTACCGTGAAAAATTCAGGAATAGAGATGGTAAAAAGGTTCGATGAATTTCTTACATGGTTAAAAAGTAAAAATTATTCATTCGGAACATTTCAGGAATTTCAAAAACAAATACAGCCATGAAGATAGCATTTGATGCCAAAAGATTTTTTCACAACACTTCCGGTTTAGGGAATTATTCCCGCGATCTCGTTAGAATTTTAGCACAGTATTTCCCTGAAAACGAATATATTCTGCTCAACAAAAACAAATCGGAAAGAGGTTCGGATATTTTAGAAAATTCCAACGTTCATTTTGTGGAAACTTCCAAAGGAAAAATGTCCCGACAGTTTAAAATGGGGAAGGATGCCCAAAAACAGAACGCCGATATTTTTCATGGATTATCCGGCGAATTGCCTTTGAAATGGGATAAAAAACCCATCAAAAAAATTGTCACCATTCACGACCTTATTTTTGAAAGATATCCGCAATATTATTCTTTTTTCGACCGTAAAATTCACTTCTGGAAATTCAGAAAAGCCGCAAATGCTGCCGATAAAATCATTGCCATTTCAGAACAGACCAAGCGCGATATTATCCAGTTCTTAAAAGTTCCCGAATCGAAGATCGAAGTCATTTATCAGGGATGTCATAAAGCGTTTAAAGAACAGCAATCCGAAGAATTCATTCAGAAAACCAAAGAAAAATACAGTCTTCCGGAAAAATTCATTCTCAATGTCGGAACCATCGAAGAACGTAAAAATCTTCTCAATGTGGTAAAAGCGCTGAAAGACACGAATATTCCGCTGGTGGTTGTCGGAAAAAAAACAAAATACTTCAGGAAAGTAGAACAGTTTGTTCAGCAGCATAAAATCAGCGTGCAGTTTCTCGAAGGAGTTTCCATGGATGAACTCGCGGCAATCTACAAACTTGCCGATATCTTCGTTTATCCAAGCTTTTTCGAAGGTTTCGGAATTCCCGTCATCGAAGCATTATTTTCAAAAACAGTAGTTATTACAAGCAATACAAGCTGTCTTCCCGAAGCGGGCGGTCCCGATTCCGTCTATGTAGATCCGGAAAATTATCTCGATATTCAGTCTAAAATTAAATTTTTATGGGACAACGAATCCGAACGTAAACGCCGTGCTGAAAAGGGTTTTGAGTTTGTACAAAAGTTTAATGATCAGCCCATTACTCAGGAATTAATAAAACTTTATGAAAATATTTTAAAATAATATTTGCATTATTAAAATTTATTGGCTTAAATTTGCATCATACAATTCAAACAAATGAAACCGAATTTTTTAACAGTACATCATTATCATCATCATCTCTGCTAAGACGGAATTGATTGATATGTACTTATGTTAAAAATCAAAATAATTAAAACCGTCTGAGTAAACAGGCGGTTTTTTGTTTCTAAATTCATCCCGGGCAATTTATTTCCAAACCATCTTTTTACTCAGGCACAACAAAAAAGTGAAATGAGTAAATTAAAAATAGCCATACAGAAAAGCGGTCGTCTTTACGAAGAATCTCTTCAGCTTTTAAAAGACTGCGGTATTTTTGTTAACAACGGAAAAGACCAACTAAAAGTTTCCGTAGAAAATTTTCCGATGGAAATCATGTATCTCAGAAATTCGGATATTCCTCAGTATCTTGAAGATGGAGTGGTAGATATTGCCATTGTGGGAGAAAATCTTCTGGTGGAAAAACAGAAAAAAATTGAAATCGTTCAGCCTTTAGGATTTTCAAAATGCAGGGTTTCTCTGGCAGTTCCGAAAGAAATTGAAACCGACGACATCACCTATTTTCAGGGAAAAAAAATTGCCACTTCTTATCCGAATACCCTGAAAAACTTTTTGGATAATAACAATATTTCCGCAGACATTCACATCATTTCAGGTTCTGTAGAAATCGCACCGAACATTGGTCTTGCCGACGGAATCTGCGATATTGTAAGCTCAGGAAGCACCCTTTTCAAAAACGGATTAAGAGAAACCGTTACTATACTTGCTTCTGAAGCCGTTCTGGCAAAAACATTCAGACTGGATGAAGAAAAAACCAGAATTCTTGAAAAATTTCTCTTCAGAATTAAAGCCGTTCTTAAAGCAAAAAATTCAAAATATATTCTCATGAATGTTCCGAACGACAAGATCGGAGAAGTTTCAAAAGCGCTTCCTGTGCTGAAAAGTCCTACGGTAATTCCGTTGGCGGAAGAAGGATGGAGCAGTATTCATTCGGTGATAGACGAAGCGCGTTTCTGGGAAGTGATTGATGAACTGAAAGACAAAGGAGCGCAGGATATTTTAATAATTCCAATCGATAAAATGGTGATTTAATATGCAAATAGAAAGATATCCTGAAAGGGAAAAATGGTCTGAATTAACAAAAAGACCCGTTATAAAAAGAGAAAGATTAACAGAAATCGTTGCCGGAATTTTCGATGAAGTAAAGAACAACGGAGATCAGGCGCTGATTGATTTTGCTAAAAAATTTGATTCCGCAGAAATAAATAATATTAAAATTTCTGAAGAAGAAGTTGAAACCGCTGAAAATCTGATCAGTGAAGAACTGAAAACAGCCATTCAGGAAGCAAAATCAAATATTACCAAGTTTCACGCTTCACAAATTCCTGCAATCGAAAAAATAGAAACGACAAAAGGAATAGTTTGCTGGAGAGAAAACCGGGCCATTGAAAAAGTAGGAATTTATATTCCGGGAGGAACAGCACCGTTGTTTTCTACAGTTTTAATGCTTGCCATTCCGGCTCAGTTAGCGGGTTGTAAAGAAATTATTCTGTGTACGCCGCCCGATAAAAACGGCAATGTAAATCCTGCCATTTTATATACGGCAAAATTGTGCGGAGTAACGCAGATTTTCAAAACGGGAGGCGCTCAGGCGATTGCAGCAATGACTTTCGGAACCGAAAGTATTCCCAATGTCTACAAGATTTTCGGGCCGGGAAATCAGTATGTTGTAGCCGCTAAAGAATATGCGCAAAACTACAATATTGCCATTGATATGCCTGCCGGACCGAGTGAAGTTCTTGTGATTGCCGATGAAAAAGCGATTCCTGAATTCTGTGCAGCAGATTTGCTTTCTCAGGCAGAACACGGAAGCGACAGTCAGGTGATTTTCCTTTCCACAGACGAGAAAATTCTTAATGAAACCATTCTGGAAACCCAAAAACAGCTTGAAGCACTTCCAAGAAATGAAATGGCAGCAGAATCTTTGAAAAACAGCTACTTTATTTTGCTGAATTCAATTGATGAAGCTTTGGAATTCAGCAATTTGTACGCTCCGGAACACTTGATTTTAGCAGTCAATGATTTTAAAAATTATATTCCGAAAATTCAGAATGCCGGTTCTGTGTTCTTAGGAAATTATTCTTGCGAGAGTGCAGGAGATTACGCGAGCGGAACCAATCACACCCTTCCTACGAACGGTTTTGCGAAAAATTACAGCGGTGTTTCTCTTGACAGTTTTGTGAAGAAAATTACTTTCCAGAATCTGTCGGAACAGGGATTGAAAAATTTAGGAAAAACCATTGAAATAATGGCTGAAGCGGAAGGATTATTCGCTCACAAAAATGCAGTAAGTATCAGATTAAAAGAACAGAATGAAAGAATTTAATATCAAAGATTTAGTACGAAAAAATATTTTGGAACTGCAGCCTTATGTGAGTTTCAGGGACAACAATACATTTGAAAATCCTGTTTTTCTGGATGCGAATGAAAGCGCATTCGGAGAACTGAACCGCTATCCGGATTCTACCCAGAAAGAATTGAAAGAGAAATTGGCTGCACTGAAAAATGTTTCAGCAAAACAGATTGCAGTCGGAAACGGAAGCGACGAACTGATCGATCTTATCGTGAAAGTTTTTTGTGAACCGAAAAAAGATGCTATTTTGATGATGAATCCTTCTTTTGCGATGTACGGATTTTATGCTTCGGTGAATGAAAATAAAGTGGCTAAACTGAATCTGAATGAAAATTTTGAAATCGATAAAGAAGAGTTTTTAAAAATCTCAAACGAAGAAAAACCAAAAGTTTTCTTTTTATGTTCGCCCAATAATCCTACCGGAAATTCAATCGAAGATATTGAATTTTACATTCAGAATTTTGAAGGAATTGTTGTGGTGGATGAAGCTTATATTGAATTTTCAGGAAAGAAATCGTGTATTGAACTATTGAAAAAATTTCCTAATCTTATCGTTCTTCAGACATTTTCCAAAGCTTGGGGAATGGCAGGAGCAAGAGTCGGAATTGCATATGCTTCAGAAGAGATTATTCAACTGATCAATACAGTAAAATCTCCGTATAATGTTAATTCTTTAAGTTTAAATAAAATATCAGAACTTATTATTAATAAAGAATTTATAAAATCCAATATAGAAAATACTTTAAATGAGATCTCTTGGTTAAGAAATAAATTAGAGACAATAAATTGCATCAAAAAAATATTTCCAAGCGACGCAAATTTCTTCCTGATTCAGTTTGAAAACGTAAATAAGGTGTACCAGAAATTGCTGGAAAATGAGATTCTGACGAGCAAAAGAAGTCCGCAGATTCCGGATTGCATTAGAATTAATGTGGGCAATAGAGAAGAAAACAATAAGCTGATTAACGTCTTAAAAAGTATTTAATTAAATCTGAAACCTAACAGATTTTTTAAAACCTGTGGGGTGTAGAAAAAGTAAAAGAAAAGTAAAATGAAAAAAGTATTATTTATAGACCGTGACGGAACTTTAATCTTAGAACCGCCCATTGATTTTCAGGTTGATTCTCTTGAAAAGCTAGAATATTATCCCGGAGTTTTCCAGAATCTTTCCCGGATTGCCAGAGAACTTGATTTTGAACTGGTAATGGTAACCAATCAGGATGGTTTGGGAACCGAAAGTTTTCCTTATGAGGATTTCATCAAACCACAGGAAAAAATGTTAAAAGCTTTTGAAAATGAAGGAATTGTTTTCAGTGATATTCTGATTGACAGAAGTTTTGAAAGTGAAAACCTGCCTACAAGAAAACCGGGAACCGGAATGTTGGGAAAATATATTTATGGAGACTACGATCTGGAAAATTCATTTGTGATTGGAGACCGGCTTACAGATATTCAGTTGGCAAAAAATTTAGGAGCAAAATCTATATTGATCAATAAAGTTCAGAATGATGAAGCCGATTTAACGACGGAAAGCTGGAGCGAAATCGCACAGTTTTTAACGAATATTCCGAGAAAAGCAAAAGTATCCAGAAAAACCAATGAAACAGAAATTGAAATTGAAGTTAATCTTGATGGAAGCGGAGCCTCTGAAATTTCAACCGGATTACACTTTTTTGATCATATGCTCGAACAGATTTCCAAACACGGAAATTTAGATTTGAAAATTAACGTGAAAGGAGATTTGCAGGTTGATGAACACCATACGATTGAAGATACAGGAATTGTTCTTGGAGAAGCTGTTTTAAAAGCTTTGGGAAAGAAAAAAGGAATTGAACGTTACGGGTTCCTGCTTCCGATGGATGATTGTTTGGCGCAGGTCGCCATCGATTTCGGAGGAAGACCGTGGTTAATGTGGGAAGCAGATTTCAAACGTGAGAAAATTGGCGATGTTCCGACTGAAATGTTTTATCACTTTTTTAAATCCTTCACCGATTCTTCAAAGTGTAATCTCAACATTAAAGTGGAAGGTGATAACGAACACCACAAGATCGAATCTATTTTTAAAGCATTTGCCAAAGCGGTAAAAATGGCAGTAAAACAGACCGATAAGAATTTTAATTTACCATCAACCAAAGGAAGTTTATAATGATTGCCATCATCAAATACAACGGCGGAAATGTCAGTTCCGTGCAGAATTCATTGAACAGATTACATGTAGAATCTGTGGTAACTGATGATTTTGACCTGATAAGAAAAGCCGACAAAGTTATTTTTCCGGGAGTGGGTGAAGCGTCTTCCACCATGAAATTATTAAAGGAAAAAGGTCTGGATCAGTTAATTCCTACTTTAAAACAGCCGGTTTTAGGCGTTTGTCTGGGCATGCAGCTCATGTGTAAAAATAATGAAGAGGGAAATACAGTCGGGATGGGAATTTTTGATATCAATGTTAAAAAGTTTCCTGCAAAGAATATTGTTCCGCACATGGGATGGAATACGATTTCAGATTTTAAATCCGGGATATTTTCAGACATTGAAGAAAACAGTGATGTGTATTTCGTTCACAGTTTCTACTGCGAATTATCGGAAAATACGACATCGGTGTGCGATTACATTCTGCCGTTCAGTGCATCTCTGCAAAAGGATAATTTTTACGCGATGCAGTTTCACCCCGAAAAATCAGGAGATATAGGAAGCCGTTTACTGGAAAACTTTTTAAAACAATAAAACTGAATATGAAAATTATTCCCGCTATAGACATCATCGACGGAAAATGCGTCCGTTTGTCGAAAGGAGATTATGATACTAAAAAAATCTATAATGAAAATCCGCTTGAAGTTGCCAAAGAATTTGAAAGTTTTGGCATACAATATCTTCATCTGGTGGATCTTGACGGTGCAAAATCGAAGCATATTGTTAACCAAAAGATTTTGGAAACCATTGCAAAAGAGACTTCTCTGGAAATTGATTTCGGGGGCGGACTGAAAACTCTGGAAGACATTGAAATTGCCTTTAATTCTGGAGCAAAGGAGATTACCATCGGAAGTATTGCGGTTCAGAATCCTGATTTCTGTTTTGATTTAATTGAAAAATACGGTCCGGAAAAAATTATTCTCGGAGCCGATTGCGAAAACCGCAAGATAAAAACTTCGGGCTGGCTGGAAGAAAGTCAACTGGATGTGATTGATTTTATTCTCAAATATAAAAATAAAGGAATTAAAAACGTGATCTGTACGGATATTTCCAAAGACGGAATGCTTCAGGGCGCATCGGATGAACTGTACAGAGAAATTGTAGAAAAGACAGCAGTTCAGTTAATTGCAAGCGGCGGAATTTCGTGTATTGAAGATGTTGAACAGATGAAAAACATCGGCTGTTCCGGAACGATTATCGGAAAGGCAATTTATGAAGGCAGAATAAGTTTGCAGCAACTCCAAAATTTTATTGAAAATGCTTAAAAAAAGAATCATTCCGTGTCTGGATATCAAAGACGGAACTACGGTAAAAGGAATTAATTTTGAAGGATTAAGAAATGCGGGAGATCCTGTAGAACTTGCCAAAAGATATGAAAGAGAAGGCGCAGACGAATTGGTTTTTCTGGATATTACCGCAACGATAGAAGAACGGAAAACTTTTGCCGGACTGGTACAGAAAATCGCAGCAGAATTAAGCATTCCTTTTACTGTCGGTGGCGGAATTTCAACAGTGGAAGATGTAAGAAGACTCTTGGAAGCAGGAGCAGACAAGATCAGTATCAATTCTTCAGCAGTTAAAAATCCGGCTTTAATTTCGGAGTTATCAAAAGAGTTTGGAAGTCAGTGTGTTGTGGTTGCAATTGATACAAGATTGGTAAACGGATCGGACTGGGTTCACGTAAAAGGAGGAAGGGAAATAACGGATCTGAAAACATTAGACTGGGCAAAGAAAGCAGAAGAACTGGGAGCAGGAGACATTCTTCTTACTTCAATGGATGGCGATGGAACCAAAAACGGATTTGATCTCAGAATAACGAAGTTAATTTCCGAAAGTGTAAATATTCCCATCATAGCTTCCGGAGGTGCCGGAAAAATGGAAGATTTTGAAGCCGTTTTTAATCAGACAAAAGCAACAGGAGCTTTGGCGGCAAGTATTTTCCATTTTGGAGAAGTGCAGATTCAGGATCTTAAAAATAATTTGAAAATTAAAAAAATTGCAGTACGATGAATATCGATTTTAATAAAAGTGAAGGCTTGGTTCCGGTGATTATTCAGGACGACAGAACGTTGCAAGTTTTAATGTTGGGTTACATGAATGAAGAAGCTTTTGAAAGAACTCAAAAAGAAGGAATTGTAACGTTTTTCAGCCGTTCCAAAAATCGACTTTGGACAAAAGGTGAGGAGTCCGGAAATTTTTTAACCGTTAAAAATATTGCCGTAGACTGCGATCAGGATACGGTTTTAATTAAGGCAATTCCTACGAATGTTGTTTGCCACACCGGAAGTTTCAGTTGTTTCGGGGATAAAGATTCTAAAGGTTTTCTGTATGAGCTGGAAGAAAAAATAGGTCAAAGAATTGATGAAAAAACCGAAGGTTCCTATACGTATTCATTATTTCAGAGAGGCATCAATAAAATGGCTCAGAAAGTGGGAGAGGAAGCCGTAGAAGTGGTGATTGAAGCCAAAGACAGCAATGATGACCTGTTTAAAAATGAAGCGGCAGATCTGCTGTATCACCTTTTAATTTTACTGAAAGCTAAGAATTTTACTTTAGAAGATATTGAAGAAATTTTGCTTTCCCGAAACCGATAAAGTTGTATTTTTATCTCTAAACTCATTAAGAATCAACCGCAAAAGAGGCAAAAAACCATTATGTTGGAAGAATTAGAATATTCAAAGCTATCAGAAGAATAAAATCGAAGATTTTTTAAACTGTTTTAAATGAAATTTCAGCTTATTTTTGTGACTTATGTGTTTTAAATACAATTCATTAAAAATTATCCCATGAAAGAAGACAACAAAGAAAATCAGCAATCCAAAACCGAACCGGAAAGTAAAGGAAAAATTAACCCTGAAAAGGGAAAAGTAAAAGAAGTAAAACGTCCTAATTCTGATGCTGCAAAAGGCGGTACAAGAGCCGGATAAATTAGAAGCCAGTCGGATTTTTCGGCTGGCTTTTTTTAATAATTATTTCGATTATCTCTATTTTTTCGAAGCGACAGCGAAATGCTGCAATGCTCCGATTGCCGCTTTACCAATATTAAAAACATATTGTACATCAGTATTCGCAAAAGTATCATCCGCAGTATGAGGAAGATCGCTTCTGAGATATTCAAAAAATCCGGTGATTACTTCACCTTTCTTCTCAAAAGAGATGTAGTCGGTATCTTCTGCGGGATCGATTTTTGCCTGTAATGGAGAATAAAGAGTTGTGCAGGTCATCAGTTCTTTGGTAACCTGTTTAGAAGTTTCATTGTTTTTGGAATTTCCTCCCTGATCTTCATCACAAAAAACAGTGTCGTTGAACATTCCTTTTTTACCACCGACCTGATCCAGATTGAAGACCATTTTTATATCAATCTGCCTGGTTTTGTTCTGATAAACGACTTCATTTACATAATGTCTGCTTCCGTACAATCCCTGTTCTTCTCCTGAAAAATGAATGAATTTTATGGAATATTCAGTTGGGATATCTTTCAGGATTTTTGCGGCTTCCAGAATGATGGATGTTCCGCTGCCGTTGTCGTTTACTCCGGGTCCGTTTATACTGTCGAAATGTCCGCAAATAATGATATATTTATCCGGATATAAAGTTCCTTTCTTAGTAATGATCAGGTTTTTAGATTTTAATTTTCCAATAGAAAAAGGATCTTCTTCCATTTGGTTTTCGGAATATCCGAAAGATAAATATTTATTTTTGATCCAGTTCAGGGCATTTTCATTTTCTATAGAACCTGTGGTTTTAACACCCAGTTTCTCAAATTCCTTTAAATGGGATACGATGTCCTCTTTTTTTAATAAGTTAACTCTGTCCTGATAAGCCTGGATAAAACTTTGTGCCTGAAATCCAACTGCTGTTACCGAAAAAAGAAGAATGGCTATTATTTTTTTGAAATTCATATTGGTAATTAGTTTACTATTTTACAAATATAGAAATAAAAAATCCCGAGAAAGAAACTCAGGATTTTGCTTGACCGTTGATTATTTTCCAATAATTATTTTTCTTACCGCTTTTTGGTCTTTTGTTTTAACTGTTGCGATATACGTTCCGTTTGGTAATTCTGAAACATTTACTTTCGTTTCATTTTCCTTATTTAAAATAAGCCTGCCGTTTATATCTGAAATTTCAAGAGTGAAATCTTTAACATCTTCCGGAAGTTCGACATTTAAATAATCTTTCGCAGGATTAGGATAGATTTTTATAGATTCTATAGAATTTCCGGAAAGTAACACTTCTTTTTTCTGTAAAGAATTTGCTGCTACTGCAAAGTGCTGTAAAGCTCCCAAAGAAGCTTTTGCTACATTATAAATATAAACAGGATCTGTATTAGCAAATGTATCGTTTGAAGTATGAGGATAATTACTTCTTATTTTTTCAAAAAAGCCTGTAATAATTTCGCCTTTTCTTTCAAAAGGAATATAATCTGTAGCTTCAGCCGGATCCACCGCCGTTAAAAGAGGAGAATACAAAGCGGTACAGTTTCGCAATTGCTGTGTAACGTTTGCTGAAGCTGCATTATTGCTGGACAGACCTCCCTGATCTTCATCACAATAGATCGTATTGTTATTATTCCCCATTTTTCCGCCAACCTGATCCAGATTGAAGACTAATTTAATATCTACTTTCTTAATATTATTTTGATAAACAACGTTATTTACGTAATGTGAACTTCCAATAAGCCCTTGTTCTTCACCTGAAAAATGGATGAATTTAATTGAATATTCTGTAGGAACGTCTTTTAAAATTCTTGCCGCTTCCAGAATGATGGATGTTCCGCTACCGTTATCGTTTACTCCGGGACCGTTTATAGTGTCGAAATGTCCGCAAATGATAACGTATTTATTAGGATAAACGGTTCCTGTTTTAGTGATGATTAAATTTTTTGAACTTTTGCCGTTGTAAGTGAAGGCATCTTCCGAAATCTGGTTTGAAGAATATCCGAAAGCCAGATATTTATTTTTAAGCCAGTTGAAAGTGTTATTATTCGCTGTTGAGCCGGTGGTTTTAATCCCTAAATTGGCAAAACTCTGTAAGTTTGTTGTAATATTGGTCTGTGTTACCATATTAGCTCTGTCCTGATAAGCCTGAATAAAAGATTGTGCATTGAAACTTAAAGCAGATAAAGAAAAAAGCAGAAATGTAGATGTCTTTTTCATTTTGTTATTAATTTTTGTAATTTGATTGGTATACAAATGTAATAATAAAAAAATCCTAAACAAAAGTTCAGGATTTTAATTTTATAGAAAAATAAAAATTATTTACCGATAATTATTTTTCTTACCGCTTTTTGGTCTTTTGTTTTAACAGTTGCCATATAAACACCGTTTGCTAATCCTGAAATATTAACTTTAACTTCATTTTGTTTGTTTAAAACAAGTCTGCCGTTCATATCCGAAATCTCAAGACTGAAGTTTTTAACGTCTTTAGGAAGTTCAACATGTAAAAGATCTTTCGCCGGATTGGGATAAATCTTTACGGTTTCCAGATTATTAACTGTCTTTTCATCCGTCGCCAATAAACTTGTAGAAGCCGTTGCAAAATGCTGTAAAGCTCCTACAGCCGCCTTTCCTACGTTGAAAACATACGTAGGATCTACATTCGCAAAAGTATCATTTACGGTGTGTTCGTTATAACTTCTTACTGTTTCATAAAAGCCTGTAATAATGTCTCCTTTCGCTTCAAAAGGCATATAATCGGAAGAGTAGGCGTTCGACATTACCGTCTGTAATGGTGAATACAGCGTTGTACACGCCGCAAGCTGCTGCGTAACGGAAAGAGAGGCAGCATTGTTTCCTGTTTGCCCGCTTTGATCACTTTCGCAGTTGATAGCAACATTCGAATTGCCTATTTTTCCACCCACCTGATCTAAATTAAAGACCAGTTTGATGTTTAACTGACGGACACTGTTCTGGAAAACCACACTGTTTACATAATGTGCACTTCCCTGTAATCCCTGTTCTTCACCGGAAAAGTGGATGAATTTAATAGAATATTCTGTCGGAACATCTTTTAAAATTCTTGCCGCTTCCAGAATAATAGAAGTTCCGCTTCCGTTATCGCTTACTCCGGGACCGGTAATGGTGTCGTAATGTCCGCAAATAATAACGTACGTATTCGGATAAACGGTTCCTGTTTTGGTAATAATTAAATTTTTAGAACTTGTAGAGCCAAATGTGAAAGGATCTTCTACGATCTGACTTGCTGTATAACCGTAAGACTGATATTTTGCTTTAAGCCAGTTCAAAGCATTGGTATTGGCAGTAGAACCCGTTGTTTTTATGCCAAGATTCCCAAATTCCTGAAGTAACGTTGTTATATTGGTCTGGGTAACCAAATTGGCTCTGTTCTGATAAGCCTGAATAAAACTTTGAGCCTGAAATGCATATGTTCCTAATGAAAACAGCAGAAGAGTAGTTATTTTTTTCACTTTAAAGGAAAATTTTATAAATTTAATAATATTACGCAAATGTAAATAATAAAAAAATCCCAAGCAAAAAACCTGGGACTTATATTGATAACAAAAATTTTACATTATTTTACTTGATCTACAACTGCTTTGAAAGCTTCAGGGTGATTCATTGCTAAATCTGCTAAAACTTTTCTGTTAAGCTCAATGTTGTTCTTTTTAAGAGCTCCCATAAACTGAGAGTAAGACATTCCGTGCTCTCTGGTTCCCGCGTTGATACGAGTGATCCAAAGTGCTCTGAAGTTTCTTTTCTTCTCTTTTCTACCACGGTAAGCATATTGCATTGCTTTTTCTACCGCGTTTTTAGCTACTGTCCAAACGTTCTTTCTTCTTCCGAAATAACCTTTAGCGTGCTTAAAAATTTTCTTTCTTCTAGCTCTTGAAGCTACCGAATTTACTGATCTTGGCATAATTTAAATTGTTTTTTTGAAATGTGCGGTAATTATTTCATTACTCTTAGTGGCTCCATTTCAGGGTTAAAATGTTGAATTTGTTTGAATTCTTATAAACCGACTATAGATTTATAAAAACTACTTAATTGCTAATTGACGCAATACGCTTTTCTCGTCCACAGCAGCAACGTAAGAAGTCGTAGTAAGATTTCTCTTCTGCTTCGTTTCTTTCTTCGTTAAGATGTGGCTTTTGTAAGCGTTCTTTCTTTTGATCTTACCAGATCCGGTAAGAGCAAAACGTTTCTTAGCACCTGATTTCGTTTTTAATTTTGGCATTGTTTTGCTTTTTATTGTTTTGTTATCAATATCTGTTTTGGCTATTTCCGATTGCCCGGAATAATAGTCTGCAAAATTACAGAAAAATTTCGAGATTTAAAAAAGATTTTTTGAATGAAATAGGGAAGTGGATGAAGCTTTAGGTGTTACCGTTTTTGTGAGGTAAATTTTATTTGAAGCTGTTTCCTGCTTTCCACTGTATCTTTTTGGTTTCGGACTGCGCTTAGCTCCGCCCGCAACCAAAAAGGATGTCGTTCCAATCAGGGCTAGAGTGGCAGTTCCCAATATAAATAGTAAACGAATATCCATACTATTTGTCATGCTGAAAGCATCTAAACAAAGTATTTAATGTATTTTTGAAACCCTTTTCAGGATGACAAACTTTGTAAATATTTTTGAACAAAAATTACTGAAAAGTTCCGGCAAAACCGCTTGAAATAAAAACAGCAACCAAAATACTCTGATTGCTGCTTTTACTTATATGTATGTCGAAAAAATTAAGCCTCAATAAATTCCAGAAGATCCTTATTAATCGTCTGATGTTCAGTAGTAGGCATTCCGTGAGGGAATCCCGGATAAGTAATCAGCTTACCGTTTTTCAATAATTTAGCAGATTTTATAGCGGAATTTTCAATAGGCACAATCTGGTCGTCTTCACCGTGCAGCAACAGTACCGGAATATCAACAGCTTTCAGGTCTTCTGTAAAATCTGTCTCAGAAAAAGCTTTGATTCCGTCATAATGAGCCACAATTCCTCCCATCATTCCCTGTCTCCACCAGTTGGTCTGTACACCTTGCTTCACTACGGCACCTTCTCTGTTGTAACCGTAGAAAGGAACCGTTAAATCCATAAAAAACTGATTTCTGTTATTTAAAGTCTGATCTCTGATGTTGTCAAAAACCTCCATCGGAACGCCATCCGGATTGTTTTCGCTTTTTACCATTACCGGAGGAACTGCGCTTATCAATACTGCTTTTTTTGCTCTTCCGTTGGCATATTTGTTTACATAACGGATCACTTCACCGCCACCGGTAGAATGTCCGATATGGATAACATCTTTCAGATCCAGAAATTCTACCAATTCTGCGGCATCAGAAGCATATTGTTCAATCGTATGATTATAAATATTCTGGCTGGAACGTCCGTGACCTCTTCTGTCGTGAGCAATTACCCTGTAACCTCTCTGCAAAAAGAAGATCACCTGTGCATCCCAGTCATCAGAAGATAAAGGCCATCCATGGTGAAACATCAATACTGGTCCTTCTCCCTGATCTTTGTAAAAAATTTCTGTTCCGTCTTTTAATTTTAATGTACTCATTGCTTTGTTGTTTAATTTGTTATTCAATTTTAATTTTTAAATAAGCTTATTATTGTCTTATTTTTCTAAAGCAAATGTAGTCGTAAATTAAATCGATAATCTTGATCTATGTTAAAAATTAAAAAATATTTAATAATTAATATAAAATTCTGAATTTTAATTAATCTCGGATTTAACAATCATAATACATAAAAAAAGCCTCAAAAATAATTTGAGGCTGTATATTTTAGTTTCAGATCCGTAGATCCGGCTGTAGATTATTTAGCTGGTTTTTTAGGACTCATCATCATAATCATTCTTTTTCCTTCAAGCTTAGGAAGCTGGTCTACTTTTCCAACGTGCTCCAATTCCTGAGCAAGCTTTAAAAGTAAGATTTCTCCCTGGTCTTTAAAGATAATCGAACGTCCTTTAAAAAATACGTAGGTCTTTAATTTTGAACCTTCTTCAAGGAATTTCTCAGCATGTTTCTTTTTGAATTCGTAATCGTGCTCATCTGTCTGAGGTCCGAAACGGATTTCTTTCACAACTACTTTTACCTGCTTAGCTTTTAATTCCTTCTGCTTTTTCTTTTGCTCGTATAAGAACTTTTTATAGTCCAGAATCCTTGCAATAAACGGTTCAGCCTTATCGGAGATTACTACAAGATCAAGTTCCTGCTCCTGCGCAATCTGTCTTGCCTTATCAGTAGGATAAACTCCCGGCTCTACGTTATCGCCCACCAAACGAAGCTCTCTCACACGAATTTTATCGTTGATTAAGTGTGCGTCCTCCTGTACCGGACGTCTCTGTGGGCCCCTGTTGTTAAATCTTTGTGCTATTGTATTATAATTTTATTGGTTAACTTCTATTTTTATCAATTATTCTGAATAAAAAGTAATTTTTAATCATTCAGAATGATATTTTTAAGATTTAAGCGTTAAACTCAAATCCTGTTTTTGACTGTTCTTTAAAATAAGAAACAAAATCTTCAATCTTCATTACTCCTAAATCGCCTTCACTACGTCTTCTTACAGAAATTGTGCCATCCTTTTCTTCATTTTCTCCCACTACAATCATGAATGGAATCTTCTTTAATTCGGCATCGCGGATCTTTTTACCCGTTTTTTCGTTTCTGTCGTCAATTAATCCGCTAATATCGTGATTTTCCAGTAATTGAGAAACTTTTTTAGCATAATCTACGTATTTTTCACTGATCGGAAGAATGATAAACTGATCAGGAGCCAGCCACAATGGGAAATCTCCCGCTGTATTCTCAATAAGAATCGCAATGAATCTTTCCATAGAACCAAATGGCGCTCTGTGAATCATTACCGGTCTGTGCTTTTCGCCGTCGCTTCCTGTATACCAAAGATCGAATCTTTCCGGTAAGTTATAATCCACCTGAATCGTTCCAAGCTGCCATTTTCTGCCTAAAGCATCTTTCACCATGAAATCCAGTTTAGGACCGTAGAATGCGGCTTCACCGTATTCAGTTACTGTATTCAACCCTTTTTCCGTTGCTGCTGTTACGATTGCATTTTCTGCTTTCTCCCAGTTTTCGTCGGTTCCGATGTATTTTTCCTTATTTTCAGAATCTCTTAAAGAAATCTGAGCGGTAAAATCAGCAAAACCTAATGAACCGAAAACATATAGAACCAAATCAATTGTTTTCTTAAATTCGTCCATCAGCTGATCCGGAGTACAGAATAAATGCGCATCATCCTGCGTAAATCCGCGAACTCTCGTTAAACCGTGAAGCTCACCACTTTGCTCATATCTGTAAACGGTACCAAATTCTGCATATCTTTTAGGCAAATCTCTGTAGCTCCATTGTGAAGTTTTGTAGATTTCACAGTGATGCGGACAGTTCATCGGTTTCAGCATGAATTCTTCTCCTTCATTCGGCGTTTTAATCGGCTGGAAGCTGTCTGCTCCATATTTGTCCCAGTGACCGGAAGTTACGTACAATTCCTTTGCACCGATATGCGGAGAAATTACAAACTCGTAACCTGCTTTTTTCTGAGCTTCAGAAAGGAAATTCTCTAATTTTTTTCTTAAAGCAGCTCCTTTTGGTAACCATAACGGCAATCCCTGACCTACTTTTTCAGAGAAAGCGAAAATTCCAAGTTCTTTACCCAGTTTTCTGTGGTCTCTTTTTTTAGCTTCCTCTAAAAGTTCAAGATATTCTGTTAAATCTTTCTGTTTTGGGAAAGAAATACCATAAACTCTTGTTAACTGAGGATTTTTTTCGTTTCCTCTCCAGTATGCTCCGGCAGCATTCAAAATTTTCATTGCCTTTACAATACTTGTGTTCGGAATGTGTCCACCACGACAAAGATCTGTGAAGTCATCATGCGTTACGAAAGTGATTTCTCCATCATTAAGATTAGAGATCAGTTCCACTTTATAAGGATTGTCTGCATATACTTTTAAAGCTTCTTCTTTAGAAACCGGATATAAAGAGAATGTAGATCCCTTTTTAGCATTTTCTAAAACCTTCTTTTCGATCTTTTCGAAATCTTTATCAGATAAACTTTCGTCCCCGAAATCTACGTCATAATAGAATCCTTTTTCGATGGCAGGACCGATCGTTAACTTAGCATTAGGATAAAACTCAAGGATCGCCTGCGCCAAAAGGTGGGCAGAAGAATGCCAGAAAGCCTTCTTTCCAAGATCATCATTCCAGGTTAGCAATTGTACCGTAGCATCCGTGGTTATAGGTGTGGTCGTCTCTACTTGTTTGTCGTTTACAACTGCGGAAATGGTATTTCTAGCCAATCCCTCGCTTATAGATTTTGCCACATCTAGCGGAGTAACTCCCGCCTCGAATTCTCTGACACTATTGTCTGGAAGTGTAATTTTTATCATTGTTTACTAAGAAATTTTAAGATGCAAAAATACGGATTTTTTATTTAAAATACTACTTTCACGCATTTTTGAGATGAGATTTAATACGAAAAATCTCAGAATACCGTCATAAATAATTAACGTTTAACCAACGGTCTAATTATGAATAGGTTAAATTAAGACTGATGCTTTCTTTTGTACCGTACTTTTTCTTTAATAATCTCAATAACATCCACATTTCTCACTTTAGACTGTACCCAACCGTGAATATCTATGTACAGCAAAGACCTTCTGTAGTATTCATTTTCAGAAAAAAGAGTTAATTTTTCATCAAATTTTTTGAAAGATTCCAATTGTTTGTCCGGTGTTATATTATTCAGGTTTTTGAAAAAATGAATGCTTTCAAAGTGAAATTCATCCGGCTTTTTCATCTTTTTGGTGAATTTTAAAGTTGCTTTGATAAATTCATCATAATCTTCATCGTTTCCGGATTCGTGTTTCGCCATCAGGATCAAAATTCGGGTGTGGAACAGTAAATCTTCCTGAACATTTCCTTTGGATTCGATCACTTTCAAAGAATAACTGATGGATTCTTCAAATTTTTTGCTTCCAAAGAACATCGCTGCCATTTTTAAATAAAGAATCATGAAATGATGCTCATCAATTTTATCACGGAGCTTTTCCATTTTCAGCTCGATTTCAGGAATTAATTTCGAGCCGGAGAAGAATTCCCCTTTTACAAAGTGAATGTTCATTAAAGTATTGTAATGCGTCAGAAAAATAAGCGATTGCAGGTTTTCATTTTGAGCAAAACTTGAAGAATGAACAACCTCATTGAAATCCTTGAAACTTTCCTCAAGAATGTCAATATTTCCGTAAAGAAATAAGATTTTCAGCAGGTAGGTATTTCCTTTAATGTACCAAACGGGATGACTCACGATCATTTCAGGATTTTTGTGAAATAAATCCACCCATTGAAAAGCATATTTCAACGTATATTTATATTCCTGAAGCAATTGGTTTTTCCAGACGTGCGCTTTAAAATACCACAATTTCTCTGTGAAATTCAGCTTTTTGAAATTAATTTTCTGAATCTGCGAATTGAATATCTGCATGATTTCGGCACGGTCTTCATCGTTTTTTACATAACCTTTTGTCAGCATTTCACTGTACAGTTTAAGCGAAAGATTGGATAGTTCCGTTGCATAATGATTCTGTTTGCTGATTTCTGTAGACTGTCTGATCAGTTCATCGGCACGACCTTCAATACTCCGGGTAATGAACTGGGATTCAATTACTTTTTCCAGATCGATAATTTCCGAAGCAATACTTTTTTCATCCAATTCCAATGCGGTCTGTTTTGCTTTATCTAAAATTTTTAAAGCCTGTTTATAGAGCCCTTTTTGGTATAAAATATTCGCAAAATCAAGCTGTTCACGCAGCTGAATTCTGTAATTCTGATGACTCGGGTTCATCCGTAAACTTACCAGAATCTGCTTGTAAAGATGCGCTTTCAGGTTCGACAACTGTTGTTTGGTCGAAATTTTTTTGTTGATGATGATATGTTCATCGTATTCCTTCATCTTATCCAGTTCTGAAAAAAGAAGAAGAAATTTGGCATCCGCGTTAATTCCGAGACGGTTTACATACAAGGTGAATTGCCTTTTTTCTGAAGTTGTCAGTGATTTAATGAGTACGAATAAAAAATCTTTATGCAATTCTGCCATTGTAAATTTTTAAAATTTAAAATAATGATAATCAAATAATTGAAATTAAAATACAATATTTCGAGTATTGTATTTTTTATAAAAACCGAAACTGAATAAACGTTTCATCTTTTTAGTTTTGAATCAAAATTAAGTAAAAACTTCATTATGAAATCCGAAAAAGTCGAAATTTTTGATACAACCCTGCGTGATGGAGAGCAGGTTCCCGGCTGTAAGTTAAATACTGAGCAAAAATTAATTATAGCCGAAAAACTGGATGAACTGGGAGTAGATGTCATTGAAGCCGGTTTCCCGATTTCCAGTCCCGGAGATTTTCATTCGGTTTCGGAGATTTCAAAATTAGTGAAAAATGCGAAAGTCTGTGGATTGACAAGAGCCAATCAGAAAGATATTGATACCGCAGCCGAAGCATTAAAATACGCCAAAAGACCGAGAATTCACACCGGAATCGGAACTTCGGATTCTCATATCAGATTTAAATTCAATTCAAACAGGGAAGATATTGTTGAAAGAGCGGTTCAGGCGGTAAAATATGCCAAATCGTATGTGGAAGATGTAGAATTTTATGCGGAAGATGCAGGAAGAACAGACAACGATTATCTGGCAAGAGTTTGCGAAGAAGTGATAAAAGCAGGGGCAACCGTGCTTAATATTCCGGACACAACGGGATATTGTCTTCCTGAAGAGTATGGTGCAAAAATAAAATACCTGAAAGATAATGTAAAAGGCATTGATCGCGTGATCTTATCCTGTCACTGCCACAACGATCTGGGAATGGCAACCGCCAATTCTATCGCAGGAGTCATCAACGGAGCAAGACAGATAGAATGCACCATCAACGGATTGGGAGAAAGAGCCGGAAATACGGCGCTGGAAGAAGTGGTGATGATTTTAAAACAGCATCCATATTTAGAATTATATACTGACGTTCAGTCCAAAATGCTCAATCCCATGAGTGTTTTGGTTTCTGAATTGATGGGAATGCCGGTTCAGCCGAACAAAGCGATTGTGGGAGCGAATGCTTTTGCGCACAGTTCCGGAATTCATCAGGACGGAGTCATTAAAAACAGGGAGACTTACGAAATTATTGATCCTGCGGAAGTGGGCGTGAATGCTTCTACCATTGTTTTAACAGCAAGAAGCGGACGTTCTGCTTTGGCATACAGATTTAAACATATTGGTTTTGAAGTTACTAAAAATGAACTTGATTTTCTGTATCAGGAGTTTTTGAAAATTGCTGACGGTAAAAAAGAAGTCAATAATGACGATTTAAGCTCAATGATTGAAAAAGTGACAAGAAAAATAGGGTAAAAGAATTGATTCTCCATTACATAAATTAGAATGAATACAAAAATGACACTGTTTGATAAAGTCTGGGATGCGCACGTTGTAGAGACGATTCCGGACGGACCTCAGATTATTTATATTGATAAACATCTCATCCATGAAGTAACCAGTCCACAGGCTTTTGCGGAACTGGAAGCGAGAAATCTTGAGGTTTTCAGACCGAAACAGATTGTAGCGACTGCGGATCATAATGTTCCGACTCTGGATCAGGATCAGCCGATTCGCGATGCATCATCCAGAAATCAGGTGGAGCAGTTAACGGAAAACTGTAAGAAAAACAACATAGAATTGTATGGTTTGGGACACCAATATCAGGGAATTGTTCACATCATTGCTCCGGAATTAGGTGTTACACAGCCGGGAATGAGCATCGTTTGCGGAGACAGCCATACTTCTACACACGGCGCTTTCGGCTCGATTGCTTTCGGGATAGGAACAAGTCAGGTGGCGCAGGTTTTTGCGAGCCAGTGTTTACTGCTGAATAAGCCAAAATCGATGAGAATTACCGTAAATGGTAAGTTAAATAAAAATGTTCAGCCCAAAGATGTGATTTTGTATATCATTTCAAAAGTGGGAACTGACGGCGGAACAGGTTATTTCTGCGAATATGCCGGAAATGTCTTCGAAGAAATGTCGATGGAGGGAAGAATGACGGTTTGTAATATGAGCATCGAAATGGGCGCCCGCGGAGGAATGATTGCTCCCGATGAAACGACTTTTGAGTACGTAAAAGGAAGAACTTTCGCACCGAAAGGCGAGGAATGGGAAGAAAAACTGGAATACTGGAAAACTTTAAAAACCGATGAAGGAGCAGTTTTTGATGCTGAATTTTCTTTCGATGCTTCGGAAATTTATCCGATGGTAACCTATGGAACCAATCCGGGGATGGGAATTTCCATCAGTCAGAATATCCCGAATCCTCAGAACGAATCTGAAGAGAAGGCTTTAAAATACATGGGTTTAAAAGCGGGACAGGCTCTTTCTGATATTAAAGTGAATTATGTCTTCATCGGAAGCTGTACGAATGCGAGAATTGAAGATTTCCGTTCTGCGGCAAATTATGTTAAAGGAAAAAGGAAGTCGGATCATGTTCATGCGTGGCTTGTTCCGGGTTCTCAACAGGTTGCCAAACAGATCTTTGAAGAAGGTTTAGATACGGTTTTTAATGAAGCGGGTTTCCAGATCAGGCAACCGGGATGTTCGGCGTGTTTAGCGATGAATGATGATAAAATTCCGGAAGGAGAATATTGTGTTTCTACTTCGAACAGGAATTTTGAGGGAAGACAGGGACAAGGTGCGAGAACGATTCTGGCAAGTCCGTTAACGGCTGCAAAAGTTGCTGTGGAAGGAAGAATTTCCGTCTTTGAAAACTGATGGAGATGAATTTACTTAAAACTTGTCTAAACTTTTTTACCACAAAAGACGCAAAAGATTTAAACACTTTAGTTTTTTAAGCTTACTACTTAAATAGAAAAAAGAGCACATAAGTTTAAAAGTGAATTGTCAATAGTGAATTTTAGAAATTGACTATTGACTCACAAAGTGAAATTAACCGTTCACTTTTTAGCCCTGATAGAAACGGTTACCCCGGAGCAAGCGAAGGCAAAAGCAAGGGAGCGAGGAGTATGAGTGGATAGCGGGAAATAGCTCCTGAAAAAGAAAAAAAACAATAATTAAAACTATTTTGGCTCAAAAAAAATGCAAAAATTAGTCATTATACAATCCAGAGCAATTCCTTTGCCTGTAGAAAATATAGATACGGATCAGATTATTCCGGCGAGATTTTTAAAGAGTATTGATAAAAAAGGTTTTGGCGAAAATCTTTTCAGAGACTGGAGATACGATGTTCATACGAATGAACCGAATCCTGATTTTGTCCTGAATAACGGAAAATACAGCGGTGAAATTCTGGTTGCCGGAAACAATTTCGGTTGCGGAAGCAGTCGGGAACACGCTGCATGGTCTTTAACGGATTATGGCTTTAAGGTGGTTGTTTCAAGTTTTTTTGCGGATATTTTTAAGGGTAATGCTTTAAACAACGGATTATTGCCTGTAAAAGTTTCTGAGGAATTTTTGAAAGAAATTTTAACTGAGATTACTGAAAATCCTGAAAAAGAAATTTTGGTGGATGTTGAAAAACAAACCGTTACCTTTAATGATAAAACGGAAGGTTTTGAAATAGATTCTTATAAAAAAATATGTCTGCTGAATGGGTATGATGATATTGATTTTTTAATCAGCAGAAAACAGGCGATCGAACAATTCGAACTAAAAACACAAAAAGTGTATGAAAACTAATTTTAAAATTGCAGTGCTTCCGGGAGACGGAATCGGGCCGGAAGTAGTTGCAGAAAGTATTAAAATTTTAGATTCCATTGCGGAAGCATTCCAATATCAGTTTGATTTTAAATACGGATTGATGGGGGCGGAAGCGATTTATAAGACTGGAAATCCTCTGCCGGATGAAACACTGGAAATCTGCAAAGCATCAGATGCGGTGCTTTTCGGGGCGATCGGAGATCCTTCTTTCGATAATAATCCGGATGCCAAAGTACGTCCGGAGCAGGGGTTGTTAAAACTTCGTAAAGAACTGGGTCTTTTTGCGAATATCCGACCTTTGAAAACGTATGCTTCTTTAATTGAGAAAAGTCCTTTGAAAAGGGAAATTATTGAAGGAACGGATGTTCAGATTTTCAGGGAACTGGTGAGTGGAATTTATTTTGGCGAAAAATTTACGGATGAGGAAGCAGGTTATGCGTATGATATCTGTAAATACAACCGTGATGAAATCGCTCCAATCGTTCACATGGCTTTTCAGGAGGCTCAGAAAAGAAGAAAAAAGTTAACTTTAATTGATAAAGCGAACGTTTTGGATACTTCAAGATTGTGGAGAAAGGTCTGTAAAGAAATTGCGGCAGAATATCCTGATGTAGCACTTGATTTTATGTTTGTGGACAATGCAGCGATGCAGTTAATTTTAAACCCGAAACATTTTGATGTAATTGTTACCGAAAATATGTTCGGAGATATTATTTCAGATGAAGCGAGTGTGATCGGCGGTTCTATCGGTCTGCTTCCTTCGGCTTCCATTGGAAATGAAAATGCTTTGTTTGAGCCTATTCACGGTTCTTATCCGCAGGCAAAAGGAAAAGGAATTGCGAATCCTGTTGCTTCCATTTTAAGTACGGCAATGATGCTTGATTATTTAAAGCTTGAGCAGGCAGCGGAAAAATTGAGACAATCTGTAGAATATGCTATTGAGAATAAATACGTTACGGTGGATCTGAATTCTGAACAGCCTTATTCCACCAGCGAAGTGGGAAGTTTTATCGCAGATTATATTAAATATTCCGAGAAATCGTATTACAATTTTGAAAATGTGAAGCTCGGAAAATCAACTATTGTTTAAAAATATCGCAAAGAAAAACAAAAGATTTTTTTATTTATTGAAAGTTTGCAAGCTAAACAAAGGAACTTCGTTTATTTAAAAAAGACAAAAATGGTATTACTTTGATAAGTTTTACGCCTTTGTATATCTTAAAAGCATTTAGTATTTAAAATAGCCTTGCGGACTTTGTGTTAAAATTATGATTAATAATAAATAATCATTGAAAAATATGTCAGTTTTGCTTCGTAAGTCAACAGCCAAATAGTTACGGTAGTTGACAAGCGGGGCAGATTGACGGTTGTAGTTCATATTACATATTTGACTTTTATTTGTGTTTTTTTTTAAAAAAGGTTCCGCTCATTGAGCAGAACCTTTTTATTTTTTGTCGGTATTATCCGTTTTTCCGGATTTATTGTTTTGAGAAGATTTCTGAACGTCTTCTTTGTCCACGTCCGACGGATTTGTCTTTTCTGATGAAGCAGGAATGTCGGGGAAATCCTGATTTTGCTTTTTGGTTTCCGCAGAATTTGCAGATTCCTGTTTTTCTTTTTCTTCTGAATGCATAGCTTTTGAATTTTATAGTCCTAAAATGCCCAGTTTTCCGGTCTGGTCTTCTATGGTGTAATTCAAAGCCTTTGCCAAAACAAAAATATTATTAAGATTTTCCATCAACTGTTGTCTTCCTTCTGTTCTCAGCTTGTTCTGATCGATGGATTTTACAGCGGTATCTTTCGCTTTCTGCGTTACGTTTTTAATGTCTTTTTCGGAAATTCTGTTGAAAAAAGAATCGTCCATCGACTGGATTTCCACACTTGGCGTAATTCTGATGTCTGCATCGGGCAGTTCGGTAATCACTAATTTTTTATTGATCGAATCTACCTCCATTTTCATCTTGTTAAGATCATAAGAAACCTGTGCGTTCGTTTTGGTGTAGGTAATGATGCTGTTGCTGGAAACTTCTTTGCCTAAAAATTCGTAGCCCATTTTGGTTTTCTGAATGGAAGAAGTATTCTGCTCAAGTACCACCATTTTGTTCATTTTCGAAATCTGGTTGGTCAGAATATAATAGTCTGATTTCTCGGTTTTTTCACTAAGATTAAAGCATGACTTTAAGCTGAAAAACAAAACCGTTACCAGTGCAGCTCCCGCCAAAAACGATATTAAAACTTTACTATTTCTCAAACCTTATTTACCAAAAATTTCTTTAATTACAGAACTGTCATCTTTTTTCAGAATTTCCACCAAATCTCTTTCGATGTATCCTGATGTAGGCATTTCGATAATTCTTCCCAATTCTTTTCCGTATTTCTCAACAATAATCGTAGGAACTTTCTGGATGTTGAAAAGACTTTCTTCTCCGTTCGGGGATTCCTTTTTACGGTTTACCGCAATAATGGTGAGTTTGCCTTCCGGATATTTTATCTCTTCAAGGATTTTCATCAGTCTCGGAAAATCTCTGTGAGAATCTTCGCACCATGTTCCCATGAAAACCGTGATATTATACGTGTTGATTTTACTTTTTTTAAGCTCTCCGATGGCTTTCTGATCCAAGGCATATTCATCATGCTCTTTCACATACCAGTCGGAATAGGGAGCTTCAAGAAATTTACTTTTAAGCTGATTTCCCAAAAGCATTTTTCCGTCGGCAGTAGTTTCAACCTCACGTCCTACAACCACTTTTTGTGCAGTAAGCTGTTGAGTTGCCATGAATAGAGCTGAAACAGCCATACAATTCGTAATAAATTTTTTCATACTATTTTTCAATAATTGTCTTTAAATCGGCAGGAGAGTAGTATTTGTTTTTCAGGACTTTGTGATCTGCCTGTCTGTACACATTAAACTTCTCGCCGGATTTTTCATAAAATGATTCTACGTCTTTTGCTTTGTAAAATTCAACGGTTTCCTGTGCCTGTTCTTCATTATCGCAGGCTTTCGACATATTAGAACGCTGAACTTCGTTGAACAACTCTACAAATTTGCTGCCAAGTCCGAATTCCAGAACCGCTCCGCTTAAAACATACTGCAAATCGCATAAAGCATCTGCAATTTCTACGATATTATTATCTGCAATTGCCTGTTTCAGTTCGTTCAGTTCTTCCTGAAGAAGTTCAACTCTCAGGTTGCATCTTTCCGGTGAAGGAATTTGAGGGGTATCTAAAATAGGGGCTTTAAAAGTGGTGTGGAATTCTGCTACCTGGTTCAGACTATCAATTTTATCCATGTATATTTTTTATTTACGCAAAGATAACAATTGGGTTTTAGATTTTAAGAATTGGGACTTAGGTTTTTTACACAATGGTATTATTCTGAACATAGACTGAAAATCTACGAACATCGTTAAAAAATGAAGTGAAGAATCTCAAAAGTCAAGAAATAGATCATGCTTTTTCTTTCATAAATCTTTCAGATTTTCAATGATTGTGAATATTGGTGAAAATGTTTTTGGGATTTGTGATTAAATGATTTTTAAGAGCTCAATCCTATTTAGAATTTATGCAGAGAGTGGAAGTGTTTTATTTGGCGGACTCAGAAAAAAAGACTGTCCGTTTCCGGACAGCCTTTTACCTCAAAGCTTAATTGAGTGAAGCAATTAGTTTTTGATGAATCTCTTAGAGACTTCTCCAATCTGGATCATGTAAGCACCTTTAATAAGACCGCTTACATTTACCGCGCCTCTTTCAAGTTTTCCTGAATTGATTAGTTTTCCACCCATATCGAAGATTTTATAGTCTTCGTTCGTCGTATTTGAAACATTTAAAACATCTTTTACAGGATTCGGATACACTCGGATATCTGTAATCATATCTTTTGTATCTAAAATATTTCCTCTTCCTGATGATACAATATTTAAAGTATAGTCTTCTACCTGACCGTACGTATACGTTCCACAAGAAGATGTAGGTACAGAGCTGTACTGCATCATCACTCTCATTCTTGTAGTTCCTACAGTCGCTGTTGAAGGAATCGTGATAGATCCTGTTACCGGACTTGTGGTAGATCCTGTTTTAGACCAAGCCAATTCTCCGCTGTCTGCGAAATCTCCGTCTCTGTTATAATCAATATAAACAGCATAAGCTTCATTATATTTGGTTGATGTCCAAACCGGAGTAATGGAAAGTGAGTAAGCAGAACCTCTTGTTACGTTCGTAGAAACTGAAGTGAAGTTTTCGTAGCCTGCCGTTCCTGTTGAAGTATTGTTAATGCTTCCAAATGTTACATTTCCTATTCTTTCATCAGCAGTATTGTTCGCTGAAGCAGAACAGTAAGAAACCGCTGTTCCTGCTAAAGTGGTTACAGAAACCGTGTTGCTGGAAACTGAAGCATTTCCTGCTGCGTCTTTAGCTCTAACAGTGAAGCTGTATGTAGTAGAAGGAGATAAACTGGATACCGTATAAGAAGTAGAAGCGGTAGAGCCTATTAATGAAGCGCCCTGATAAACATCATAGCCTGTAACCCCTACGTTATCTGTTGCTCCGGACCATGAAAGATTGGTACTTGTAGAAGTTGTTCCGGAAGCTGCAAGAGTTGGAGCAGTAGGAGCGGTCGTATCGGAAGTTCCGGAACCTGCATTTACCGTAATGTTGGCATTATTCACATCAAAGAAAATGTGGTTGGAACCTTTTACCATAATTCTTCCTGTTGTGGTAGACGTATTCGGGATGGTTACCGCCTGTGTTCCGTCGTTTGGAGTTCCCGCCAATAGAGTAGTCCATGTATTTCCTCCGTCTGTAGACCAAAGAATATCTACGTTGGCTGCATTTACACCATTCGCTGTTGTTCCTGCCACATTCCATGTTACGGTTTGGGAAGTTCCTCCTGTAACTGTTGTTGCGGTATTTTGAGAGCTTACACTGAAAGGTCCTGCTGTTCCATTTACCGTGATCACTGCATCATCCGAGTTATTTCCAGAACCTCCGGCTCTGTTGTCGCGAACTGTAAATCTGAAATTGTACGTTCTTGCTACATTGGATAGTGCTTCAACAGTAATCTCAGATCCTGCTGTTGTGGTAGCTCCTGCCAGAACTGAAGCCATTCTTGGGAAGTATCTTACCGGAGTAGTTTGTGGTGTCCATGATCTGAACGTTGGTCCGGTTGCTTTTGTAGCACTTGCCGCAGAACTTGCTCCAGTTTGTGAAGAGGATGCATTGTCCATTTGTTCCCAGATGTACGTTAAAGAATCTCCGTTTGCATCTGTTCCTGATCCTGTTAACATAAACGGTGTTCCTTTCGGAATGGTATAATCTAAACCTGCATTTGCCGTAGGAATAGAATTTCCTGTACTTGTGCTTGTAGGGCAGGTTTTAGCTTTGATATTATTGGTAATCTGCTGAATACTGATTGCGTGGAAGAAAGCATCCGAATGCGGCTGAATATCCTGAGAAGTAATTCCCGCATATCCCATGATGGTTGATCCTGAACCCGGCTCCATATTGGCTCCTGTTCCTTCATTATTCATAGAGAAGGTGTGGTTTCCGCCGAACTGATGTCCTAATTCGTGTGCTACATAGTCGATATCGAAGTTATCTCCTGAAGGAATTGCATCTGCCGGAGAAGTATAACCGCTTCCTTTTGAGCCGTTTGTACAAACACAGCCGATACATCCTGCATTTCCGCCACCTCCGGAAGCTCCGAATAAGTGACCGACGTCATAATTTGCTTCGCCAATAACCGAAGTTAATGTAGACTGAAGCTGTGAGTTCCAGTTGCTTAAGCTGGAAGCAGGAGAATAAGGGTCTGTAGAAGCATTGGTATAGATTACTGAATCGTTATTTGCGATTAAAACCATTCTCGCTGCAAAATCTTTTTCAAAAACACCGTTTACGCGGGTCATTGTGTTGTTCATTGCCGCTAAAGCATTGGCTTTTGTTCCTCCGAAATACGTTGCGTATTCCCCGGTACAGGAAAGTGCTAACCTGAATGTTCTCAGTTTTGCATCATCGGCATTTGGTCTTGCTACCAGATTGGTTGTGTTTGCAACGCCTTTCTGCGCAACGTCGATTACGGTACATTCAAACTTGCTTAAATCGTCTTTTTTATCAGATTTTTTATAAACAACATAGGTCGAAAGGTCTTTTGAATAAGGCTCGATGAAAACCGCTGATTTATCTCCGTAGATTTCCATGGATGACAATCCCAGAGGCGAAACGCTAAAATAAACAGTGGAACCTGAGTCTCCTAATCCTTCACCGATATACGATTTGATGTCCGGATATTTTGCTGCCAGTTGAGGATCGAAATTAGAATTTTCTCTTACTTTAAAATTTTCCATTTTTCCCTCAGAATTCGGGAAAGAGATAATAATTTCAGACTTTTCTCCTGCAGCTAGTCTTTTGGGAGCTTTTGCAAGAGCATTTTTTAAACCATTAATATCCAGACTGTAGATTTTCGGATTGTTAATAGTTAATTTGTTTTCAAAAATTTCAGTAGTTGATTTTCTTGACGTTTCAGACCAAAGTCGGTCGGTCTGAGCGAATGAAATACCTGATGCAAGCATTCCAATCACCAATAGTTGTTTTCTCATACAAGTTTTCTATTTGATTGTGGAATATCAAAGCTAATGAAAAATATGTTACGAAAAACAAAATTTTTTAAGAAAATTTTTGATAATATATATAAACAATTATGCAATACATTAAATATCATCAGATGGTGAATTTCTCAAAAAAAGAAAATAGCACCCGCAAAATACGGATGCTATTGAATTATTAATAGTTTAATTCTAATTTTTAAAACTTGTTATCTGCGGTCGGTCCGTACAGTCCCGGAACTTTGTTTCCTGTAGATCTTAAATAAACCACAAGTTCTCCGCGGTGATGATACAAATGATTATACAGAAACGAGCGGATAACCTGAATCTTCGGCATTGGCGGGAAGATGGAATTTCCGTCCATTTCCATTGTCCATTCGTTCGTCATGGTGTTTTCATCCCAACTTTCAATGGCTTTCTGAGCTTTCGCAACATTTTCTTCAAATTTGGCAACAATATTTTCTGCTTTGGAAATATCGCCTTTGTCGTATTGATAGGTTCCCATATCGAATACATCCTGATTGAATGTCGCGTCATACCAATTATAAACTTCGACTACGTGGGAAGCCAACTGGGCTGTTGTCCAGTTAATTTCAGACGGTTTATAATCCAAAGCGCTGTCCGGAATTGCCTGTAAAAGTTTGCGGGTATTTTCTGCTTCATGCAAAAATTCACCTAATAATGCCTGTTTAATCATTTGTGGATGTTTTTTTGAAATAATTTAGTTAAAATTTATTTTGTAATATCTCTTCCGATAACCAGTCTCTGGATCTCGGAAGTTCCTTCTCCGATGGTGCAAAGTTTAGAATCTCTGTAGAATTTTTCTACCGGGAAATCTTTTGTATATCCGTATCCTCCGAAAATCTGTACTGCATTGTTTGAAATTCTTACGCAGGCTTCAGAAGCATATAGTTTTGCCATTGCTCCTTCTTTTGTCATTTTTTGCTTAGCGTTTTTCAACGTTGAAGCTCTTTGGATCAATAGTTCCGCTGCATCAATTTCTGTTGCCATGTCTGCCAACATGAAGTTAACTGCCTGAAATTCTGAAATAGATTTTCCGAACTGCTGTCTTTCTTTAGCGTATTTTAAAGCAGCTTTGTAAGCTCCTCTTGCTGTTCCTAAACTTAAAGCGGCGATAGAAATTCTTCCTCCGTCCAGTATTTTCATTGCCTGTTTGAAACCTTCACCTACTTCACCTAATCTGTGAGAATCCGGTACACGAACGTTATCAAAGATTAATTCAGCGGTTTCAGAAGCTCTCATTCCCAGTTTGTTTTCTTTTTTACCGGAAGAAAAACCGGTCATTCCTTTTTCTAAAACGAAAGCGGTAGAATTATTTTTAGCTCCTTTTTCTCCTGTTCTTGTCATTACAACAGCGATGTCTCCTGAAATAGCGTGGGTAATGAAGTTTTTTGCCCCGTTAATGATCCATTCGTCTCCATCCTTCACTGCAGTGGTAGACATTCCTCCTGAATCTGAACCTGTATTGTGTTCTGTAAGTCCCCAAGCTCCGATTACTTTACCGGAAGCCAGCTGAGGAAGCCATTTGTTTCTCTGCTCTTCGTTTCCGAATTCATAAATGTGGTTGGTACAAAGTGAATTGTGTGCTGCCACAGAAAGACCGATGGATGGATCTACCTGCGAAATCTCGTCCAAAATCGTTACATATTCATGATAACCAAGACCTGAACCTCCGTACTGTTCCGGAATAACGATTCCCATGAACCCCATTTCTCCTAACTCATGAAATAAATCTTTAGGGAAAGTCTGGCTTTCGTCCCACTCCATAATATTAGGTCTGATATTCTTTTCAGCAAATTCTCTTGCCGTTTCCGCTATCATTTTGATGTTGTCAATAGTCTCTGTATTCATATAGATATCTGTATTTATATAGATAATAGTTAGTTCCCAAAGATAATTAAATTGCTGTAACGCTCAAAAAAATTATTTATGACATAAGGCGGTAACTGCAAAAATCTAGTTTTCAATTTTTTATATTCTTAAAATTAATGATATTTTAATAAAATTTTCCGAACTTTAAGCAGATTAATTTACTATTTTAGCCACCCAATTTTTAAAGCATGAAAAAAATTCTACTGCCTATTATTCTGATTTCATCGTATTTCGCAGCTCAGGCTCCTGCAGGATATTACGACGGAACCACAGGTTTGACGGGTTACGCCTTAAAATCAAAGCTTCATGATATCATTTCGGCGAAAAATATAAACTGGCATTATGGTGATCTAACCAATTATTATAATCAGACAGATTTAGATAAATATTACGATTACGGACCAAGCAATACGACAATTCTGCTTGATATGTATTCTGAAATCCCTACCGGTCCGGATGCTTATGAATATACTACGGCAAATATTATCGGAAGTGCTTCTGCGGAAGGACAGGGCTGGAACCGTGAACATATGATGCCGCAGAGTACTTTTTACAGCAATTATCCGATGTATTCTGATCTGTTTTATGTAGTTCCTACGGATGCAAGAATCAATCAGTTGAGAAGTAATTATCCTTACGGAATTGTGGGTTCTACGATCTATTATACCTTTACCAACAGTTCAAGAATCGGGAACTGTGCGATTCCGGGAATTACTTATACCGGAAGAGTGTATGAGCCAATTAATGAATTTAAAGGAGATGTTGCGAGAAGTCTGCTATACTTTGCAGTACGGTATGAAGGCAAGTTAGGAACGTTTAATTTTAATAATAACGCCAATCCGGCTTCCGATACCAATCCTTTGGACGGAACGGAAGAAAGGGCTTTTGATCCTGCTTATATCGCCATGCTGCTTCAGTGGCATCAGCAAGATCCTGTTTCTCAAAGGGAGATCGACAGAAACAATGCGGTTTATGGGATACAGAAAAACAGGAATCCTTTTATTGATAATCCTTCGTGGGTAAATACGATATGGGGACAGACTCCAGATGCAGTGGTGCCGCAAACTCCCACAAATTTAACAGTAGCGCAAAACAGTGCTTATTTTGCGACACTAAGCTGGACTCCAAGTACGAGTACAGATGTAATCGGGTATAAAATTTATCAGAACGGAACGTTGGTAGGCGCAACAAAGAATTCAACGTTCACGGCAGATCATCTTACGCCTTCTACAGCGTATACGTTTACGGTGAAAGCTTATGACAACGGATACTTACTTTCTCCGGACAGTAATACCGCTTCTGTTACCACTTTAGCTTCAGATGTTTATGCCAAAGATTTAATGGTAACAAAATATCTTGAAGGGACTTCGAATAATAAAGGCATTGAAATCACCAATAAAACAGGACACCCTGTAAATTTAAGTGATTACAGATTGTCTATTCAGTTTAGCAGCGGAACAAATTATTATTTTGTAGATCCTTATGAACTGGAAGGAACTGTCCAGAATAACGAAACTTTTGTGGTATTGAATCCGGATGCCAATTTCTCCTGCTACACGATCAATCAGGCAAAGTTTGTAACGGCGGCTCCACAGATGACGTATTCCGGAAGTCAGTATCTTGAACTGAGATATAAATCTTCAACCGTTGATGCGATTGGAGCTTCGGGGACAAATAATTCTTCGGTTTTGGGGAATGTTTCTTTATACAGAAAATCCAATATCGCCCAGCCGACAACAACGTTTACTATTTCGGAATGGGATTCTTACGCGAGCAATTACTGTCAGAGTTTAGGAACCTTGGCAACGGCAGAAGCGATTCTTGCCCAGAATAATGAATTTAAAATTTACCCGAATCCTGTGAACGATCATGTTTTTGTAAGTGGAAAAACAGAAAATATAAAAACAGCACAGATTTTAGATCTTTCAGGAAAAGTGATTTACACTGAACAAAATCCATTTAAGAACAAAAAAGGCATTTCTGTTCAAAATTTATCTACAGGAACCTATTTGTTGAAAATTGATGATAAAATCTATCAGTTTATCAAAAAATAATGTAATGTTTTAAGCAAAGAAAACAGCCTTCGGTAAAATCTGAAGGCTGTTTTTTTTGTTATTTTCAAAAATTCTATTCTTTAATCATTTTAAAAGTTTTGTTTTCTTTTTCTCCCTGAATTCTAATTATATATCCGCCAGAAGAAAGCCCGGAAACATTAATGGTATTTGTTCCTGCTTCTAAAACCTGCGTTTTGATGGTTTGACCGGCTATATTGTAAACAGAAACGGTAGATTTTTCGTTTAAGATTACCAATAGTTTTTCTTTCATCGGATTAGGATATACTTTAATCTCCTTTAAATTTTCAGCAGAAATGTCATGGGGAGATTTCTTTTGTGAATTTTCTTTCTGAGTGTATAATCTGGAGGCAGGATTTAGAAGAGAATCATCCTTCCAGCTTTCCGGCAGACTGTTGTCCATATCTTCAGAGATCAGTTTAAGATAAGAACCTAAACCGTTTGCCTGAGTTGGCCAGGGAGAATTTACTCCGTAATACACATAATCCATAATATTTCCGGATACATCTTTGAAGATAATCGGTTCTCCTGAATTACTAAGGCTTCCACTTGTCCATTGATATTTATTTATTAAATCAAACCCAGAAATGAGAGCCGGATTTTTTGCAAGCATAATGGTTTGGTTTTGTGCTATTTTGAAACCTTGTGGAAATGTATAACTAACTGCATCGGAAATAGTATATCCGGAAACATCGATTTCTGAGCCTCCGGGATTTGAAATTAAAATAAATTCTGCATCACTGTTAGATTGCGGCTTGTAATTGATTCCTGTAATCATGAATTTGCCTTCATTCAATTCTTCAATTTTTATCGTTTTTGAGAATTTTGGTCCCCAGTTATTGGTGGTGAACGGACGGGTTACGACGGCATAAGTTCCTGTTGGTAAATTAAATTCTCCATTGTACAATAATGCCGCGGAAGATATAGTACCGTCATTTCCCATAGGATCTGTTCCGTTTGTTGTATAATAAAGCAGAGTGTTTGCATTGGGATTAACCATTTTAATAGTTTCGGTTGTTTTAATTATTCCGGCGGTAGGAATATCGGCAGCGTTAAGAGTATGCGCCATATTATACTCCATCCATTTCTGTAAACTGAACGAAACCCTTTCCGGAACCTGTGCAATAATTCTTGGTCCGTCTATATTTTTCCACTGGTTGTAAACATTTGAGGTGTATCCCATGTATGCTGCGTCTAATTTATAAAGCCTGTCCAGCTCAATCATCACAGACTGTATTTTCTGCTGTACCCGAAGTACGGATAATGGCGCTCCTGAAGCTCCGGCGAAATTTCCGGAGGCAGCTCCAATGTATTTCAGAACGGCATCTTTTACTAATGTCTTAAATTCTAAATTCCCTGTTGCGGCATTGGTGTTGGATCCCATAAACTGTCCGAAAATTCCTCCGGGACCGTTTTTGCTTTCATTAAGGATCCATTTATATTTATAATTGCCGCCGCCTCCGGCAAATGATCTTGCAGGCATGGCTGTATCTGCCGAAGAGTAAGTAATTCCTCCGAAGAAAGAGCCGTCTGTATCGTTAATCATGAACTTGGCTTTCATGATGTTCGGATCATTATGGGTAATTGCAACGGCTTCGTTTTCGGTATCGGTAAACATAAACATAATCTGGAATTTGATAAGATCATCAACATCTACAAATTTTTTAAACTCCTGAAATTTTTTGGCAGAAGCTAAATTTCTGATGTTATCCCATATCGCCTGATTTCCATCTCCTGTCTCTACAATTCCGTTGGTAAAATAGCCATCCTGCAGATTCACCTTTGTGTAGTTATCATCATCATCCCCAAAAGTTTCTTCAAGATTATTGGTATTGAAATCATTGCGCATTGTTTTTAAACCACGATATTTACCATTAATGAAAAGATGGATGAAGCGTGTATTCAGGGTGTATTTTCCCATTTCTTTCTGAAGTTCCATAGAAACTTTTTCACTGTACCGCATAAAACCTAAATTGAAAACATTTCTGGAAGCGTTATCCTGCCCTTGTTTTAATTCAATGGTCTGCGTTTTTTCCGGAACCTCAAAAGCATCATTAGGATAAGAGTCGAAAAACGGATACTTTGCTTTTTTAACTCCGGAATCAGAATTAAATTTAAATTTTATGTTTGGATTATAAAACCCTAAACTTTCCTGTCCGAATCTTTTCGTCATAGAATTGCTGAAGAAATTTTTTCTTCCGGCGTATACATTATTATCTATATATTCTACGGAAGCCTCCGTCCATGTTGCCGTAGGTTCGGAATTCATTGAAATAGAAACAACAGGCACTTCGCCAATTGCCTGTGCATATTCATCCGCTGTAATATTAGATTTATATATCCATTGGTTATAACCGCCTGAAGTATTTTCATTGGCATAGTTGTTCTTGAGAATATACGTATGTGCAACCACTCCGGAATTATTTCCATTGGCATCATAAGCATAGAATTTCACTACAGAAGTTTTGTTGATTGCTATCGGAGCAATGTACACTGTTCCGATGGTTGCAGAAGGAGTTTTGCCGTCTAAAGTATAGCGAACCGTTGTGCCTGTCTGTACAGGAACAGAAAGATCAAAACCGTCTGAATACACACCTCTCTCTTTACTGAAAGTGAGATCCAGTCGTCTTTTTCCGCCATTATTAGATGCTTTGTAGGTGGGTGTTATAAAGTTTACGAATGTTCCGTTTCCGTCTGATATTCTTCCCAAAGACTGGTTGAAAGGAATGGAGGTGAACGGTAAAACATCCTGTTCGATAAGATTTCCATTTACTTTTCTGGACAGATAAAGGGTTTCGCCATCAGAGCTTAGCCCGAAATTCAGATGATTGCTTCCTTTTGCGGGATCGCTGTCTGCGATGAATATTCCGTATCCTTTTGCCGGAATATAAACGTTTCTTAATTCGCATAAAGTTCTGTTTCCGTTTTTATCCGAAAGATAAACACCGCTGTTCTGGTTGGCGAAATATACAGGATAATCGTGTGCGTTGTAAAGTTCAATCCAGTCTTCGCTCTGAACCAATGTTCCTTCGGAGGATATTTCATTGATGTAAAGCTGCGTCATGTTGGCGGGATCTGTTTCTATTCCTTCGATTTTTGGTCCCGCATTGTTATTAAGATATTCGATGACAAGACGAGGCTGATAAGAGAGAGAACCGTTTTTGGAGTACACAGCAGCTCCTCCCGACTCTGATTCTATTTTAAATGCAAGAGAATTTCCGGAACTCCATCCGTTCATTCGGATCTCGTCTATTATATTTCTTAAGTTCGGAGTGCGGTATTTGGTATTGGAAATCCAGGTTTCTGTATTCCAGTCAATAAAAATTGTTGAATAATCTCTTTTCGTAATGTCCTGTAATGCCGAAGTATAGATCTGAGAGTTTGTGTTTTCTGTATAGATTTTAATTTTTGCATTTGTTGTATTGTTGCCATAAGCGTAAAATTCTAAATAAGCATCCTGGATATATGCGCCTGAAGGAATCTGGATGTTTTCGAACCTTAAACCTGTGGTTTGCGGAGTTGTTCCGTATTTTCCGCCAAGTTCAAGAATTCCGCTTCCCAGATCCATATTTCCTGTAGGAAGTATTTGTTCTGCATCATTTTCATTTTTAATGATATAGGTTTTAAATGTTTCCTCTAAAGGAATCGCGCCTACTGCCGGACCAGAACCATTGTTTTTATATTCTATGACTAATCTGGGCTGGTAAGTTGAACTTGCTTCTCTAGACCATACTGTTGCGCTTCCTTCATTTCCTTCAATTTTAAAAGCAATTGGCTGTCCGGATTGCCATCCGCTAAGCCTTGCTTCATCAATTATTTCTTTAAGATCTGCTGTTTTGTATTTTACATTCGCAACACCCCATGGGACAGTGATCCATTTTACTTTCCGCAAACTGTAGTTTCGTGCAGAAATATGATTTACAGCCGTTGTGTAAGCCGCAGAATTTCCCAGTTCTGTACGGAAGGTAAGTTCGGCGTTATTGGGACTCGTGCCGTAGGAATATAATTCTATGTAGGAATTGGTAATTTCTGCAGCAGGCGGAATCTGAATGTTTTCAAATCTTAAACCTGTAATCTGCGGTGATGTTCCCGATTTTCCGCCGAGTTCCAGCGCGGCTTCTCCAAGATTTACATTTCCGGTTGTAAGAATTTGTTCCGCATCGTTTGTACCGGATGTAATTGTTGCCGAAATGGTAGTGGTATTGGTTGTATAAAGTATAACGAGCTTCGGTCTGTAACCTGTACCTCCCGAAAAAGATTTCACTGTAAAATCTCCCTGTGCATTTCCTTTAATTCGAAAAGAGATATTTGCACCATTAATTATTCCCGGGAACATTTCGCTGAAAATATTCTTAAGATCCGGCGACTGATATTTCTGATTAACCTGACATCCATTCGTAATCCATTCAACAAAATTGGAGGAATAATTTCGGGATTTTAAATTCAGACCAGTAGAGGAAGCTGTTGAAGCAGGATAGGGAAGTGAGCTGCCTATTTCTCCGTTAATTTTCAATGTTGTAGAATTCGTACTTACTTCATCACCGTAAAAAATCAGATAAACATTATTTACAACCGCATCAGACGGGAGTGTAATATCGTTAAAATAAAGAAATGTTTCCTGTAGATTGGTGCCGTCTTTTCCGGATAGTTCAAGATCCGAACTGTCAAAGCTTACAGTATTGTTTGCCAATACTTCAGCGTCATTAGATTGGCTGCTTATCTCTGTTTGAAACTGGCTTTGCGAAAATACAAAGCAGGAAAAACAAAGCGCCATTAAGAGCATTTTAGTTTTCATGATAGTTGCATTTAAAGGTTAAACTTCATTCGTGTTTTTTTTAAATACATTCTGATAACATTACTAAAATACGTTTTATTTTATTTATATGGTGTTTTTAATTGGAATATGTTATTAAATATTTAAATAATTAAGTTAAAAATTTAAATTACTTCAAATTAATCTAATAATAATCCAAAATTCGGTTTGAAACAATATATTCGAAATATTTTTTTTAGTTCTTCACTTTTATCGGAGGAAAATTTATTTTTTTTGAATAAAATCATGACAACAGAACACAAAAGTTACTTTTTGATTTAAAATAATCTTTTTAGTAAAATTATTTTTATTCTTTGAAATCTTATTTCTGTACACATTTTCAGTATGTTTTTACTTTTTTGCTGGTCAATTTCTTAAATTTACTGTTACAGATTCAAAAATGCAGTCAATTATAAGGTATAGATATAAGCAGAATCACTAATAATCATTATCTATAAGTGTTTCTGCTTATATTTTTTATTTATAAGTAATAATGCTTATATTTGCAGAATGATAGCGGTCATTACCGGAGATATTATAAATTCGCAGCACGCGGAAACAGAGGTTTGGATCACCAAGCTTAAAAATCTTCTCGAACATTGGGGAAGCGCTCCCAGTACATGGGAAATCTACAGAGGAGACGAATTTCAGTTCAAATGTAAGATAGATGAAGTATTCTGGCGTTTTCTCGCCATAAAATCCCTTATAAAAAGTCAGGAAAATTTAGACGTAAGAATTGCCATCGGTATTGGCGAAGAAAATTTTTCTTCTGAAAAAATCACCGAATCTAACGGAACGGCTTATGTACATTCCGGAAGACTGCTGAACGATCTTAAAAATGATGGTCATACCGTATCTGTAAAAACCTCCAACGATTCCGTAGACCGGGATCTTAATATTCTGCTGAAATGGTCTTCCAAGGATTTTGATTCCTGGACGGTTGCCAATGCAGAGATTATTCATGAGATGATTATGAACAAAGACATTACGCAGGAAGATCTTGCGAAAAAGTTTGCCATCTCGCAATCTTCTGTAAGCCAGAGACTGAAACGTGCAAACTACGAACTGATCGTGGAAACCAATCAATATTTCAGAAAAAAAATATCCGAACTGTAAGCATGGTTTTTATTCAGCTCATATTGGCGCATTTATTTGGAGATTTTATTCTTCAGCCAAATTCATGGGTTGCAGAGAAGGAAAGCAAAAAGCTGAAAAGCAGATATTTATACCTTCACATTCTCATCCACACCATTCTGAGTTTTATTTTCCTCTGGAATACCGAATTTTGGTGGATCGCCGTTCTGGTTGGAGCTTCACATTTCATTATAGATGCTGCGAAGCTTAGTTTTCAGACCGCAAAATCTAAAAAATCATGGTTCTTTATCGATCAGGCTTTGCATATTGCTGTGATCGCAGCAATTTCCTTTTATTTCAAGGAATTTAATTTTGAATTTTTAAAAGATCAGGAAATTTTAAAAATCCTTATGGCGGCTTTGTTTTTAACGACACCGGCTTCCATTTTCATTAAGATATTATTGTCTTCGTGGACTCCGGTTCCCGAAACACAGAACAATATACAAACCGAATCTTTATCGAGCGCCGGAAAATATATCGGGATTTTAGAACGTTTATTGGTTTTCACCTTTATTGTGGTGAATCATTGGGAAGGCGTAGGTTTTATGGTTGCTGCAAAATCTGTTTTCAGGTTCAGCGATCTTGCTCAGGCAAAGCAGAGAAAATTAACCGAGTATGTACTGATCGGAACCCTTTTAAGCTTTGGAATGGCAGTTTTAACAGGAATTTTAATTAAGTAATATAAATCTAATAAAAAGTAATTTTAGAAAATGGAAAAGAAAGAAATGTTGTACGAAGGTAAGGCAAAACAGGTTTTTGCAACCGATAATCCTAATGAAGTAGTGGTACGTTTCAAAGACGATGCTACTGCATTTAATGCTCAGAAAAGAGGATCCGTAGATCTTAAAGGAGAGATGAACAACGCGATCACGACTCTTATTTTTGAATATCTGAATGAAAAAGGGATTAAGACTCATTTCATTAAACAACTGAACGAAAGAGAGCAGTTGGTAAGAAAAGTATCCATCATTCCTTTGGAAATGGTGGTAAGAAACTATTCGGCAGGAAGCATGGCTCAGAGACTGGGAGTGGAAGAAGGAATTAAATCTCCGGTTACCATCTTCGATATCTGCTACAAAAAAGACGAATTGGGAGATCCGCTAATCAACGATCACCACGCAGTGTTTTTAGGAGCTGCAACGTATGAAGAACTTGATGAAATGTATGAATTAACTTCAGACATCAATGAAATCTTAATCGATCTTTTCGATAAAATGAACATCATCTTAGTAGATTTCAAAATTGAATTAGGAAAAACTGCAGACGGCGAGATCATCCTTGCAGACGAAATTTCTCCGGATACGTGCAGACTTTGGGACAAAGATACCATGAAGAAGCTGGATAAAGACAGATTCAGAAGAGATCTTGGTGAAGTTACCGAAGCTTACGTTGAGATCTATAACAGACTGAAAACGGTACTTGCTAAATAATTATCAGGCATAAGCCAGAAGTTGGATGCCGGAAGTTTATCTGAATACGCAATGGTTTTGTTGTGAATTTCAGACTTCGAGCTCCCGGCTTCCACCATCAAAATTTAGAAAAAATAGAAATGAAAAGTTTAGACATTCATAAAAGTGAATATTTAAAACAATTTGAAACCCAAACCTACGGAAGAAATCTCTTCAGAACACAGGAAGAGGAAAGATTAGACGCTCCGAACGAGGAGTGCGGAATCTTCGGAATGTATTCTGATAACGATCTGGATACGTTTTCTCTTTCACAGTTCGGTCTTTTTGCATTACAGCACAGAGGTCAGGAAGCTTGTGGTATTTCTGTTCTTAAAAACGGGAAAATTACCAATATGAAAGATGAAGGTCTGGTTTTGGATGTTTATAAAGAGATCAACGATCCTGAAACTTTTATGGGAAATTCTGCGATCGGACACACGCGTTATACGACTGCAGGAGACAAAAAGAAATATAATTTTCAGCCGTTTTTCGCGAAAAACGAATACGACCAGATTATCCTTTCCATTGCACACAACGGTAACTTAACCAATGCCAAAGAACTGAAAACAGAACTGGAAGCTGAAGGAGTTGTGTTCAGAGCAACGTCTGATTCTGAGGTTATTTTAAGATTGATTCAGAAAAACCTTGATTTAGGACTTCGCGGAGCTATTAAAGCAACCATGGAAAAAATTGAAGGGGCTTATTCTGTTGTAGGAATGACGAGAAATAAATTTTTCGCGTTCAGAGATTTCAACGGAATCCGTCCTTTGGTTTTGGGAGCAATTAATGAAAATTCTTACGTGGTAGCTTCAGAGTCTGTGGCTTTAGATGCAGTAGGAGCGCAGTATGTGCGTGATATTTTACCGGGAGAAATTATTTATACCAATGAAAACGAACCCGGAAAACTTCATTCTTACATGGTAGATGAAGAAAAAGGAAAGCAGAGAATCTGTTCTTTTGAATATATTTATTTTGCAAGACCCGATTCTACTTTAGAAAATATTAATGTGTACGAAATCAGGGAAAAATCCGGAGAAAAAATCTGGCATCAGGCTCCTGTGGAAGCAGATGTTGTAATTGGAGTTCCGGATTCCGGAGTTCCGGCTGCCATTGGTTTTTCTAAGGCTTCGGGAATTCCTTTCCGTCCGGTTTTAATTAAAAACAGATACATCGGAAGAAGTTTCATTGTACCGACTCAGGAAATGAGAGAAAGAGTAGTGAACCTGAAACTGAATCCGATTATTTCCGAGATTAAAGATAAAAGAGTTGTGATTATTGATGATTCCATTGTACGTGGAACCACTTCAAAAAGACTCGTAAAGATTCTTAAAGATGCAGGCGTGAAGGAAATTCATTTCAGAAGCGTTTCTCCGCCGATTATCGCTCCTTGTTATCTGGGAATCGATACGCCGTCGAAAGACGATCTGATTTCTGCCAATATGTCTACGGAAGAACTTAGAGATTACTTAGGAGTAGATTCTCTTGAATTCTTAAGCGTTGAAAATCTGAAAGAAATTTTAGGCTCTACCAATCACTGTTTCGGGTGTTTCACGGAAGAATATCCTGTAGAAAAAGGAGAGGAGGTAGAATTATTCAATTAAAATATTTCCATAAAAAGAAAATGTCAGACTTAAATTTTTAAGTCTGACATTTTTTATTCTGTTTAAACTGCTTAGAATTTATACGCTACACCAACCTGGAAAACGCCGTTTCTTACTGCGTCACCTGTATTGTTTTCTGCGATATCCGTAAGTCCTGCAACATATCTTGCCGTAATTCCGAATTTTTGCTCAAAATAATATCCTGCTCCAAGACCTAAACCAAGATCAAAACCTTTGAAAGCCTGATCTACATCTACAGAACCTCCGTCTCCTTTTAATTTCTGGCTGATTGCAAAACTGAATTGTGGACCAGCTTCAACATATAAATCCGGAAGAACGTTGTACTGAACCATTACAGGAACTGAAATATAATCCAGATTAAGCTTTACAGAAGAATAAGTTTTGTCTTTAGCACCCATTCCGTTATACAAAACTTCCGGCTGTACGCTAAAAGAACTTGCTACAGGAATGTTTGCAAAGAAACCTCCGTAGAATCCTGCTTTTGCTTTAGAATCGTTATCGTTAATAGAAGATACGTTAAGTCCCGCTTTTACTCCGAATTTTACCGGTGAAGCTGAAGCTGCTGCTTTTTCCTGTGCGAATGAAAATGTACCTGCTGTAATTGCAAGTCCTAGAAAAATCTTTTTCATAGTCTATTAATTTTTATGAATGTTTATTATTAAAGTGTTGCAAATTTAATAAAAAGAAAAAGATCAGGCCTCATGATGAAACCTGATCTTTGTTATGAAATCAAAAATTGTTTTTTATTTAAAACTTATAGTTCAGCCCTAACTGAAATGATCTGTTTGTGTTTACATTTTTCTGAGCATCGGTTACTGCATCAGAATTGTTGTAAATGTGCGTAAGACTGTTTACATATCTCGCATTAATGCCCAGATTACGAGTAAAATAATATCCCAGACCGACTCCAAAACCTAAATTGAACTTTTTAATATCGTCTTTGTTAATGCTTTCTGAAGCTGATAAAGTCTGTGTAGTGGTTGTTCCCGCAGTGGTTGTGGCAATAGTCTGTTCACCTTTGTTTTTACCGTCTACAAAATAACTTACTTCCGGACCCGCTTCTACATAAAAATTATCGGTAGGTTTCATCTGAAGCATTACCGGTACGGAAATGTAGTTCAGCGTAGTACTGTAATCCTGCTTTGTTCTTACCGTTGTAGTTCCTGTGGTAACTTCCGAATCAGAAAGTACACTTTTTGCACCAATCTGGTTGTATAAAACTTCCGGCTGTAATGCAAACTTTTCAGATAATGGTACATTTACGAAAACACCTGCATTAAATCCTATTTTCTGGTTTTTGGCTGTAAGTTCCTGTTCGCTGAATTGGGAAGCCGTTGCTGCTCCTTTAATACCAAATCTTACAGGCTCCTTCATTTTCACCGGTGGGGTAGCTGTTGTTTTTACTTCCTGTGCAAACACAAATACTCCTCCTGTTACTGCCATTGCTAGAAATAACTTTTTCATAATTTTACATTTAAATTTTACTACTTTTTTGTTTCCTGAAATTTTCATTCAGGTAACAGTTATTTTACAAAATGCTTGCCAAATAAAGGATTTTCCGATTTTTAAATGTTAATAATTCACAATTTTTAGAGTGAATTATTATGTATTGAATGGTATTTTATTATCCAATCAAAAGGTCAGGCTTCATGATGAAACCTGACCTTTTTATGTATTGAAATCAAAATTGTTTTTACTGAATCAGCTTCTTAGAATTTGTAAGCTAAACCAACTTGGAATGTGTTGTTTCTTGTTGCATCAGAACCGCTTGGTCTGTCTTTAGCAACGTCTGTAACACCCGCAACGTATCTTGCAGTAATACCAAGATTATCTGTGAAATAATATCCTGCTCCTAAACCGATACCGAAGTTAAATGTGTTTAGATTATCTTTATTGATATCATCTGTATAGCTTGCTGAAGAAGTTGTTGTTCCTGAAGCATTGGTTACAGTTGTAGTTCTGTCTCCTTTATTTTTTGCGCTTACTAAGAATCCGAATTCCGGACCTGCTTCAACGTAAAAGTTTGGAACAAAGTTATACTGGAACATTACCGGTACAGCGATGTAATCTAAGTGAGTTGAAAAAGACTCAACGTTTCTAGTTGTTGTACCTAATGCAGTAAATTCGTCAGTGCTTTTTACTTTAGCTCCGTACTGAGAATATAAAACCTCCGGCTGAACACTGAATGAACTTGCTAAAGGAATGTTTGCAAAAACACCTGCGTTAAATCCGATTTTAGATTTTTGATCTTCAAGACTTGCATCTTTAGAAAGAGAAGCTACGTTCATCCCACCTTTGATACCAAATCTTACCGGGCTTGAAGATGAACCCGTCGTCTGAGCGAATGCTAATGAACCAGCTGTAAGTGCTACTCCTAAAATTAACTTTTTCATAACTTTAATTTTTTAATTTTTACTATTTCTAATTTTAAATTTTACTACTGTCAATTTTTTCGTTTGACGGAGAGTATCTTTCAAATTGCTTGCCAAAAAACAGATTATGATAAATGTCATAGAAAAATCCGCCTGTAAAAACAAACGGATTTTATTTTAATATTTTGATTTTCAGAAATTTAATTTTTCAATTAAACATTTGTTTAGAAATAATCTAAATTCTGAATTATGCTGAAAATAAGTTAGATTTTTATCAGAATTTTCAGAAATTAAAGAGAAACATCATTCAGTTTTCTGTAAAAATCTAAAGAAGCCGTGATGTTTTTCAGGCTGCACTGATGATCGAAATTACACGCCCCGATTCCGGTAATCAACGAGAAATTGATCTTGCTGTCCGTATTCTTTTTATCATTCAGCAAAAGATCAAAAATAGCTTCGTCTTTAAAATCGCTGATATCAAGGTAAGGATAATATTTTTGAATGCTTCCGATAATAATCGTAGTGTCTTCTTCAGAAATTAAACCTTCAAGATAAGCAAGATGCGCTTCCGTAATCATTCCCATCGCCACAGCTTCGCCGTGAAGAATAGGATTTCCCTGGCTTAAACATAAACTTTCAACGGCATGACCGATCGTATGCCCAAAATTCAGTGTTTTTCTGATGTTTTTCTCGTGAAAATCTTCCTGAACAACATTCTGTTTAATATCCATCGACGTCTGAATATGCGGAATTACGCCTTCAATATCCAGTTTATTAATTTGGGTGAGATTTTCCCAGTGAGATTTATCGGCAATTAATCCGTGTTTCAGCATTTCGGCAAATCCGCTTCTTAATTCTTTGAAGGGAAGAGTTTCAAGAAATTTAGGATAGACAAAAATTTTCTCAGGAAAAGTAAAAGTTCCCACCATGTTTTTATAATGCATCAGATCGATCCCTGTTTTTCCTCCAATAGAAGCATCACACATCGATAAAAGCGTTGTCGGAATATTAATAAACTGGATTCCTCTTTTATAAGTAGAAGCTACAAAACCGCCCATGTCCGTAATAACGCCGCCGCCGAGATTAATGACCAGAGCTTTTCGGTCTGCCTGCATTTCCGTAAGAATTTCCCAAAGCTGGTTCGCTGTCTGTATATTCTTCATCTCTTCACCGGCTTCAATCTCCAGAATTTCAAAGCCAAGATCTGTTTCCATATTTCCCAAAAGGATAGGAAGACAATATTCATGCGTATTTTCATCAACCAGAATAAATATTTTGCTGAAAGATTTTTCGTGTAAGAAGTCGTTTAATTGAGAAAAATTATCGTTTAATATTGTTATCATTTTCAGATTTTCTGTAGGGTTAAATGTAAAACTATATTGCAAAGTTATGATTCTTAATTTTTAACTCGTTATTAAATATACTATCTTTGCAGAAATTTTTAGAATGAGCAGAGATAATAATAATTCAGAACGACCAAAGAGACCAAGAATTTCAACTAAGAAAAATTCTGATAATTCTCGTGCTTCCAGATCTGGAAATTCTTCAGAATCAAAACCTTTTAAAAAATCTTTCCCTAAAGCAGGCGAAAGAAATTCAGACTCCAGAAGAAGTACCGGTACAAGTTATCAGGACAGAATGGATAAGAAATTCGGAAAAACGGAACAGCAGCCTTTTATCACCAATTCGGGTGAAGAGAAAAAATCTTTTGGAAAATCTGCCCCGAAAAGAGGCGGAAGCAGACCCAATACTTTTGATACAAGAGATAAATACGAAAGAGGCAGCCTGAAATACGGAAGAAGACCCGGAACAGAAAACAGAGAAGATAAAAATAAATCTTTTGTACAGAAAAGAAGACTGAATAAAATTGAGAAAGATGTACATAAAGACACCATCCGTCTGAATAAATACATCGCCAATTCCGGAATCTGCAGCAGGAGAGAAGCCGATGAGCTGATTACGCAAGGTCTTGTGGAAGTAAACGGAAAAGTGGTGACGGAAATGGGATATCAGGTTCAGAAAACGGATAAAGTGGTTTTCGACGGACAGAATATTACCCCTGAAAAACCGGTTTACGTTCTTCTTAACAAACCGAAAGGATATATTTCTACCACAAAAGACGACAAAGCCAGAAAAACAGTAATGGATCTTGTAGCGAACGCTTCACCGTACAGAGTTTTTCCGGTAGGAAGATTAGACCGTTCTACAACAGGTGTTATTCTTTTAACTAACGACGGTCACATGACGAAGAAATTGACGCACCCTTCTTTTGATGCAAAGAAAATTTATCATGTAACATTGGATAAAAAGCTTACACACGAGGATATGAAGCTTATTGCGGAAGGAATCCGTTTGGATGAAGGAGTTGCCGAAGTAGATCAGATTTCGTTCATCGAAGGGAAACCGAAAAATGAAGTGGGAATCGAAATCCACATCGGATGGAACCGTGTTATCAGAAGAATTTTCCAGAGATTAGGATATGAAGTGGAAGCCTTAGACCGAGTAATGTTTGCCGGATTAACGAAGAAAAACATCAAAAGGGGACACTGGAGAATCCTTACAGAACAGGAAGTGAATAATCTTAAAATGCTTTAATTTTGAAGTATATTTTAAGCTGAAAATAAAAAAAGACGTTGAATTTTTTTTTCAGCGTCTTTTTTTTGCTTTAACATGAATGCTACAAATGGATTTACACGAATATCACAATGAGTTTGTTTAAACTTTTTTATCAATGAAATATTCTTGTTGGAAAGCGCAAAGACGCAAAATTTTTATTAGTTCTCCAATCTTTAAAGCGCAAGAAAATCAAAGATTTTCAAGAAGGATTAATGCTAATTTTATCGTGGATAAAATTTTTGCGCCTTAAGAAAAGACAGTATTAAAGAATATTTTGCGTCTTTGCGATAGTTATATTAAAGTTGTTTAAAGTAAAATGGTAGAAAACTCTGTAGAGTTTTATCTGTGTAGACAGCATATTCGCAAGGCATTCTGCGTTCCGTAGGAACGCTATCTTTAGAAAATGTATCGTATTTAAGATATCAATCCTATGGATTGATTGACGGATTTATTCTTATTTCTACACAGATTCTGCTCCTAAAGGAGCAAACTCTTTTACTTTAAACAACTTCATTATTAAGTTTAATATTAAATGGTGCTATTTGTGTTTAAAAACTATCCCAAAACCGTAACCCCTTTCTGGATCATATCATAAATGGCATCTCTTCCGTTATCCGGCTTTACATTTACAGCGCGTGTTCCGTTGAAGTGAAGACAGGTAACATAACCATTGGCTACGGCATCGGTGCAGGTATATTTTACACAGTAATCCATAGCAAGACCTACGATTTCCACCAACTGGATGTCGTGAAACTTTAAAAAATCGTCCAGACCTGTTTTCATGAAATGATTATTGTCCTGAAAACCGCTGTAGCTGTCGATTTCTACATTTTTACCCTTTTGTACGATGTGGGTTACTTTATCTCTGTTAAGATCTTTATGGAATTCTGCCCCGAAAGTTCCCTGAATACAGTGATCTGGCCACATAAACTGCGGAACACCATTTAAGATAATGCTTTCGCCTACTTTTCTGCCATTATTGCTGGCAAAACTTTTATGATCTGCAGGATGCCAGTCCTGAGTAAGTACGATCTGATCGTATTCGTTTTCTTCCATCAGAGCATTGATGTATGGAATTACTTCATTTGCTCCCGGAACAGCCAAAGCTCCTCCTTCACAAAAATCATTCTGCACATCTACGATTATTAACGCTTTTTTCATATTTAAAATTCTCGAAATTTTTGATAAATCTACGAATTCCTAGCTTCAAAAAATTGTCCAAAACAGAATTATCGGACAAATCGGCATTTTGTTTAATAATTTTTTTGACAGAGTTTGATTTAATTTCTGGTAATCGTAAAGTTGCTAACTGTTTTTAAAAGTTATGTCCTTTTTAGTCGCAAGAACATCAATAATTTTCAACTGTTTTTATCGCACATAAATTCTGGCGTGTTTGTGATTGCCAACAAATAAGCGCAAAACCAAATTCTAATAACTTATCTTTGCAAAAATTAAATTTTTTATGTCATTTGAGTCTTTAGGATTATCGCACAATATTATTAGTTCCGTTAAAAAACTGGGGTATCTGAAACCTTTTCCGATACAGGAACAGGCTGTTCCCGTTATTTTGCAGGGAAAAGATCTGATGGGAATTGCACAGACCGGTTCGGGAAAGACCGCTTGTTTTGTGATGCCTATTTTAGAAAAACTGCAAAACACGGAGGTTAAAAAAGACCGTAACGTTCAGGTTCTCATATTGGTTCCTACCCGTGAACTGGCGATTCAGATTGATGAGGTTTTCAGGGCTTTTACAGACAATTTAAAGCGTGAAGTTCGTACCATGGCAGTTTATGGCGGTGTTTCCATCAATCCGCAGATGAAAGGATTATTCGGGGTTGAAGTTCTTATCGCTACGCCCGGTCGTTTATTGGATCTGATCGATCATAACGCGTTGAACATTTCCGGAATTCAGCATCTGGTGATTGATGAGGCGGATAAAATGTTTCAATTAGGTTTTGGTGAAGAAATGAATAAGCTTTTCGCAATGATGCCTGTTGCCAGACAGACAACTTTGTTTTCTGCCACTTTGAATGATAAGGTTTCTGAAATGAAAGAACGTTTATCCATCAATCCGACGATTGTTGAGATCAAAAAAGAGGAGGTTGAAATAGACAATATTGAGCAGTTGGCTTATCATGTGGCTCCGGAAAATAAAGGCCCTTTTTTACGCTATTTAATTAAAGAAAAAAAGGTGGAGAAAGCTTTGGTTTTCGTCTCTTCAACAAGGGCAGCAGATAATCTGGTTGAAAAATTAAAGAAAAACAAAATAAAAGCGGTTGCCATTCACAGTCAGAAATCGCAGGGAGCACGAAGAAATAATCTGGAAGAATTTAAATCGAACGGAGCTCAGATTTTGGTTGCAACAGACCTGATCGGTCGTGGAATCCACATAGAATCTTTGCCATGCGTCATTAATTACGAATTGCCGCGTTCGCCTTTGGATTACATTCACAGAATCGGAAGAACAGGACGTGCCAATGAAAAGGGAACGGCGATTACTATTTTAACGGATGAGGAATTGCAGCATTTCCGCGTAATCCAGAAGAAAATGGGAAGGAAAGTGACTCTACAGAGAACGGAGGATGTTAATCTGCACGGTTATTAATAAAATACAGGGCTTCAATTTTAAAATTGAGGCTTTTTTTATTTAAACACAAAAGCGAATGACAAAGCTAAGTTCAAGAACAATAAAAAGTGCTCAAAACTAAAAGATCAAAGATTTTTAAAAAATGTTGTGCTCTTTTCTTCTTACGCTTGTTAATTTTTAATGAAGCACCTAAATCTTTTGTCTTATTAATCTGCAACACTTTCATTTTGAGCGCAACGAAGTGAATGAAGCCGAAAATCTCAAATCACAACGTTTTAAGAGATTCTTCATTGCATAATGCTGCGCAAAATTCCATTCAGAATGACAGAGGGATTTTACTGCAAAAGATCGCATAAGAAGAAAATCAAAGATTTTCATTGGTTAATTCTTTTTCATATTCAGTTTTCTTTAAATTTTAATAAATTTACAAAAACTAATATTCAAAAAAAGTCTGAACAATAATTTCAGACAAACCGGCATTTTATGAAAGAATTTACCATTGTTCGCGGATTGTTGGATAACCGGAAAAGATCATTAATTATTGACGATAATTTTATAAAATTTGAAAATAAAGATCAAAACAATGATTTATTTACGATTATTAAAAAAGAAGATATTGCCGGAATTCGCTATGGTATTCATTTTATAAGAGGTTTGAAGTTTTATATTGGAAGAGAATATTTAATTTTTATCCAAAATAAATCGGGAAGGGAACTTAAAATTAATTTCAAGCTTTTTTACAGAAGAAAATTAACCGAAAAGCATCAGTTATATTGCGATATTATTGATGAATTGTGGGATAAGTTTATTCGAGATATTACAAGGAATTATTATTTAAAATTCAAGAATAATGAAAAATTCAGTGTTTCAGGAATTGAAATTGCTGAAGACAGAATCATATTTAATAAGACAGAAATTTTGTTTGAAGATCTGGAATTAAAACAATATCACCATCATTTTATGATTTTCTCAAGAGAGGACAATTATAAAAACAAAATGTTATACTATTTAAAAGATAAAGACGCTGTTATTCTGTTTAGCGTATTAAAAATTATAATTAAAGATGAGCAACTTAGAACAAAAGAAATTTCCGATAGGTCAGTTTAAACAGCCTGAAAATATCTGCGACATAACGCTTGATGAATATATTAAAGTTATTAAAGATTTTCCGGGAAGACTGAAGAATCTGATTGAAGATTTCAGCGACGATCAGCTCGATACCCAATACAGAGAAGGCGGATGGACGGTAAGACAGGTGGTGAATCATCTGGCGGACAGTCATATCAACAGTTTTATGCGCCTGAAACTCGCTCTTACGGAAGAAAATCCTACGATAAGACCTTATGACGAAGCAAAATGGGCAGAACTTCAGGACAGCCAGAATATCTCAGTAAAACCCGCCATGAGAATGCTGAAAGGCACTCACCAGAGATGGACGGCTCTGTTAAAAAGCATGACCAACAAACAGTTTGAAAGAACTTTTCATCATCCGGAACACAATAAAAACTACAATCTGAGGAGTTATCTTGCGCTGTACGCATGGCACTGTAATCATCATTTTGCACACATCGAAAATCTGAAGAAAGAAAAAGGTTGGTAAAGAAAAGTCTCCATAATCCTGAAGATTTTAAGGAAATTATAAACAGGATTTCCTGCCTGAAAGAAAATTCGCCAAAAAAATGGGGGAAAATGAATGTCAGTCAGATGATGAGGCATTGCAGTGATGTACTTTTAGTGCCACAGAAAAAGGTAATACTTCCTTCGATACATAGTGTTTTTCGGTGGATAGGAATTGCCACAAAAATAGAAATGCAAATTTTTAACAACGGAATTCCCCGAAATATGCCGACTTTTCAAAAACTTATTGTTAATTTTGAGTGTGACTTTGATGCAGAAAAAGAAAACCTTCTGAAAACACTCTGCGATTACCGTATTAATTTTGAAAACGGAAATTTACCCCGTCATCATGAGCTTTTCGGACGGATGAAAGAAAAAGACTGGGGATTTTTAGAGTATAAACATCTGGATCATCACTTAAAACAATTTGGGACATGAGTTTTTTTGATAAAATATTTGGCGGAAAAGAAGACGCTTCGGAGCAGAAATCGTTCTGGAAAAAGATAGAATCTAACGAGGATCTGGAAAAAGCCATACAGGATTCTTTTCAGCACAGGATTGCAATATTCAAACATTCAACAAGTTGCTTCATCAGCAAAACCGTGTTGAAAAATTTTGAAAAAGAAATAGAAAATCTGGATCAGAAAATAGATTTATATTACTTAGATTTGCTGGCGCACAGACCGATTTCCAATAAAATTGCAGAAGATTTGGGAGTAACGCACCAAAGTCCGCAACTTATTGTGATAGAAAACGGAAAAGCCATTAATAACGCTTCACACCAAAGTATATCGGTAGACCAAATTGTATAATGACGAATATCAATAATTATTTAGCAAGAGTTTTAAATGTTCCTTTAGAAAAAGTGAATATGTGCAGTCTGCATTATGAAGTAAAAAAAGTGCAGAAAAATCAGTTCCTTTTACAATACGGGGAAGTCTGCAGATATATTTATTTTGTAGAAAAAGGACTTTTGAAAATGTATTCCATCGATAAAAACGGGAAAGAACACATCATTCAGTTTGCGCCGGAAAGCTGGCTTACTTCAGACCGAAGCAGTCTTTATTTTAATGAAAAATCTGTTTACTATATTGAAGCCGTAGAAGATTCGGAAGTGCTTCTGCTGCATCCGGATTTCATCAATAAACTGATCGGAGAATTCCCCGACAGCCTCGAAAAAAGTGATATTCTTCTTCAGAAACATATTAAAAGTCTTCAGGACAGAATCAATTCCCTTCTTGCTGAAACTGCGGAAGAACGTTATATGAAGTTCATCAAAATGTATCCGGATTTACTTTTGAGGGTTCCACAGTGGATGATCGCCTCTTATCTTGGCATTACTCCGGAAAGTCTGAGCCGCGTTAGAAAAGAACTCGCAAGAAAAAACTTCGTTCCGGACAGCAAATAATCTTTTGAATAAATTTATTTAGACTTAAAATTGGTTTAAGCCTATTTAATCATTAATTTCATATAATTCTCAGATTTTCATTTGAGTATCAATTTTTCTTATGACCAAGGTCATAAACACTTAACATAATATTATCCTACTTTTGAAAGATCACACCACTTAAAATATAATATTATGAAATGTATCCTGTCAATTGCCCTTCTTGGGCTTCTGGTATGGAGTTGTCAGAAAAAAGAAAACTCAACAACTTCTGATTCCGGTTCCGGCTATGATTCCGCCACGATAACGGATTCTTCTGTTAATGCAACCACAACAATGTCTAATGATTCCATTCCTTTGGCAGACAGTACAACGGTACGTTCCGCAGGAAAGGAGGCAGACAGTACAAAAACGGCAAAATAAATTTCACATAATTAAATGAAAAACCCGTTTTCAGATTAAGAAGCGGGTTTAACTTGAACAACGAATTTTTATTCTGAAGACAATATTTTTTATCGAGTATTCTTTAAATGTAAATAAATTTTGGGTGCGGTTTTTGCATATATAAAATGTATTTCCAATTTTATTTCTACTGAGAATGCTTTATAATTAAAGAAATATTAAAAATAATTTATATGATTATTAAAGAAGAAATTTTGCATTTGGTAGGAGCCAGTATCAAAGACTACAAACCTTCGGAAAACAGATTTACCGAAGTAAGCCATCCCAATTATTATCATCAGATCATCAGAGGAAAGGTTAAACTCAGCGCCGTTTATGAGACAACAGATGGCTGATCTTACTGGAAACTCCCGTCTAAACGAGTAAGTTCATGAGAGAAAACAGACTGTAAAAATCAGAAAACGGAAAATATTGTATTAAATATAGAATTTGTGGTCTTTTTTTTGTAGAAGAATTGTTAAAATTCTAAAATATGAAAACTATAAGCTGCATGAATATTGATCCTGAATTGTTATATGAATTCGGAGCAGAAGATAGGTTTTATAAAGCAAAGGAAATAATCTATAAAGAAGGAGATCATGCCTTATATTACTATCAGATTATCAGAGGAAAAGTAAAGCAAAACAGCTATAATGAAGAAGGCAAAGAGTTTATCCATAATATTTTAGGAGAAAAACAAAGCTTTGGAGATCCCATGCTTTTTTTAGAAAAATTCTACGTGATGAATGCAATATGTATGACGGATGTAGAAATCATAAGGCTAACAAAGAAAAATTTCATGGACCTTTTGGAAAAAAATCCGAAAATTTCTCTGGAAATGAATTCCTGCCTTTCACAAAGATTGTATTTTAAAGCGATCATGCTGCAGAATATGTCTTCCCAGAATCCTGCTGTAAGGCTGAAAGGTCTGCTGGATTATCTTAAAAGTTATCATGAAGGAGACTGCGAACAGTGTTTTCATGTGGATCTTACAAGACAGCAGATTGCCAATCTTACCGGATTACGCGTAGAAACGGTGATCAGAACCCTTAAAAAAATGGAAAAAGAAGGCAGTTTAAAAATAGAAAGCCGAAAAATTTTATATTAATCAGATCAATATGACTGAAGTCATAAAAACGACACATTTTCAGTCGTAGATTTATTATCTGTTTCACTTACATTACTTTGGATATTTACAGATCACACTTTCACAGCGGATCTTGTAAATACTTTAAATCAAATTCAACATAAGAAAATAGCAGGAGCCTGAACTTTATCCGATCAGGATTCGGGGGAATGTTTAACTCATAATACTCTTCCGGATTACCTCTTTATTTGTGATTATGCAGAGAGGTAATCTTTAATGAACATCAAACACCAAAAAAATCATGGTAGCCAAAACCACAGATAATAAAGATAAAAGTAACGCCGCAGATCCATCATCTGCATCGGAAAAAAGCAGACAGACAGAAAATAATGCCGTGAATGAAAGTGAAATGGACAATTCTTCGCTTCACAGGTTCTTTATTTCAGCAATAAAAGATATTTATTTTGCTGAAAATGCATTGATGGATGCTTCAGACCAAATGAAAAAGGAAGAACTAAAAGAAACTTCTAAAGATACACACAAGCCATCTTGAAAAAGATAAACCACAAAATAGTAAAATTATGAAAGACAAAAAAACGACGAATGATAAGCTGGATCAGCTCGCGTCGCACACCACATCAAATGACGATACAAAACTTACAACCAATCAGGGACTTAAAATAAATGATAACCAGAATTCCCTTACAGCAGGAGAAAGAGGAGCCACTTTACTGGAAGATTTTATTCTGAGAGAAAAAATTACCCACTTTGATCATGAAAGAATTCCTGAAAGAATTGTTCATGCACGCGGATCAGGAGCGCATGGCGTTTTTAGGCTGAAAAAAAGCCTTAAACAATATACAAAAGCTAAATTTTTAACAGAAACAGACAGAGAAACGCCGGTTTTCGTAAGATTTTCTACCGTTGCAGGAAGCAAAGGAAGTACAGATTTAGCTCGGGACGTAAGAGGCTTTGCCATAAAATTTTACACAGAAGAAGGAAACTACGATCTCGTAGGAAACAATATACCAGTTTTTTTTATTCAGGATGCCATTAAATTTCCGGATCTTGTACATGCTGTAAAGCCGGAACCACACAACGAAATTCCTCAGGCTGCTTCTGCGCATGATACCTTCTGGGATTTTATTTCCCTGATGCCCGAAAGTATGCACATGATTATGTGGGTGATGAGCGACAGAGCAATCCCCAGAAGTTTCAGCAGAATGGAAGGTTTTGGCGTTCATACCTTCAGATTTATTAATGATGAAGGAAAAGCCCATTTTGTAAAATTTCATTTCAAGCCGAAATTAGGCGTCCATTCCGTAGCCTGGGACGAAGCGCAGAAAATTTCGGGAGTAGATCCGGATTTTCACAAAAGAGATCTTTGGGAATCCATCGAAAGCGGTAATTTTCCGGAATGGGATTTCGGAGTACAATTAATTCCCGAAGAAGATGAAGATAAATTCGATTTTGATCTTCTCGATCCTACGAAAATTATTCCTGAAGAAGAAGTTCCGGTAGAAATTTTCGGAACCTTAACATTAAACAGAAATCCAGATAATTTCTTTGCAGAAACAGAGCAGGTAGCTTTTCATCCGGGACATCTGGTTCCGGGAATCGATTTTTCCAACGATCCTCTTTTGCAGGGAAGACTATTTTCCTACACAGATACACAGCTTTCAAGATTAGGTTCGCCCAATTTCCATGAAATCCCGATCAACAGATCTGTAAATACCGTTCACAACAACCAGCGCGACGGACACATGAGACAGCAGATCGTAAAAGGAAAAGTAAGCTACGAACCCAATTCTATCGGAGGAGGATGTCCTTTTCAGGCAATGATGTCGGAAGGAGGATTTACTTCACATCAGGAAAGAGTTTCAGGGACAAAAATAAGAGCCCGAAGCGAAAGTTTTGTAGATCATTACTCACAGGCAAAATTATTTTACAACAGCCAGTCCGATTATGAAAAAACACACCTTCAGAACGCCCTGATTTTTGAACTGTCGAAAGTTACCGTTCCGGAAATTCGGGAAAGAGTGGTCGGACAGCTCAATTTTATTGATAAATCTCTGGCGCAGAATGTTGCTTCAAAAGTAGGCGTTGAGGTAAAAGAGCTGGAATTTCCAAACCAGAGTCTTCCGGCAGACAGCAACCCTGCAGATCTGCAAAGTGAAGAAAGAGAAGCCCATACAAGAGCTTCTGAAGCCTTGAGTATGGCAAATACTGTAAAAAATACAATTCAGGGAAGAAAAATAGGCTTTATTGTTGCCAGTGGAGCAGATTTTGGCATTATAAATGATTTAAAAAATAAACTGGAAGATCAGAATGCAGTTGTAGAAATTATCACACCAAGTTTGGCTCCGGTAAAGACAGACAAAGGAGATGCTTTAACACCAAAACATTCTCTTACAAGCACGGCAAGCGTATGTTTTGATGCCTTGTTTATCGGAGCGGGAGAAGAGGCAGCCAAAGAGCTTATGAACGCAGAAAACAAACACAAAGTTTTGCATTTCATCAATGAAGCATATCAACACTGTAAAGCAATTTATTTTGGAGAAGGCACAGAAGCAATTTATAAAAACAGCAATGTCGCAGTGAAAAAGCATGAAGATCCTGCCATTGTAAACTGGGAAGATTCTGATCCCGACCATAAATTTACGGAAGCCATTGCCAACCACAGAGTCTGGGAGCTTGAAGTTGAAAGAAATGCATAAATTTTAATCTGTACAAACAGAAATATTATACACCACAACCACTTAAAATAATAAAGATTATGGAATTTCAAAAAAACCTCTTAGATTACATCAGTCAGTCGCTCATAACCGCTGATGAAACCATTTCTGTGGTAGAGAGCGTTACCTCCGGCTGTTTACAGCTTGCCTTTTCACAAATGCCCAATGCATCATTATTTTATAAAGGCGGAATGACCACCTATACTTTACCCGAAAAAGTAAGACTGATGAACGTAGATCAGGCCGAAGCCGAAGAATGCGACTGCGTGTCGGAAAATATTGCAGAAACAATGGCTTTAAATGTCGCCAAATTTTTCGAATCCGACTGGTCTATTGCGACAACGGGATATTGTACGCCGATCCGTAATTCCTCGTATAAGATTTTTGCCTACTTTTCTTTCTCGTACAAAGGAGAAATTGTACTGACTAAAAAACTGGAGCTTCACCCAAAAACACAGGCACTGAATGCTCAGTTGTACTATACCGAATTTATTTTAGGCTGTTTTAAAAGTGAAATCAACCAGCTTTTAATTTTAAAATAATGAGGGAATTGAAATTAGACAGTAAAACCGTCCTTATCACCGGAGCCGACAGCGGAATCGGAAAAGCTGTAGCCCTGCTTTTTGCTGAAGAAGGCGCAGATATTGCGATCATTTATCATTCGGATGAAAAAAATGCCCGCGAAGCAAAGTCAGAAATTGAAAATCTTGGCAGAAAATGCTCTGTTTTCAAAGGGGATATTAATGATTATGAATTTTGTGAAGAGGTAACCTCAAAAGTAATTTCAGAATTCGGAAAAATCGATATTCTTGTGAATAATGCGGGAATTCAGTTTCCTTCGAAAAATATTGAAGAACTGGAAGAAAAAAATATCCGGACAACATTCAATTCAAATATCATCGGAATGATTTTGTTAACCAAAGTTGTATTTCCATATCTGAAAGAGGGGAGTTCCATTATTAATACGACTTCGGCAGCGGCGTATCAGGGACATCCTGAACTGTTGGATTATTCAGCAACCAAAGGAGCTATTGTTTCTTTTACAAGATCTCTGGCATTGAAGGCAAAACCTAAAGGGATCCGTGTTAATGCGGTTGCTCCGGGACCGGTAACAACACCTTTAACCAAAGAAACCTTTGATGAGGAAAAGGAGGATAAAAATAAGCCACCTTTTGAAAGAAATGCTACGCCGGAAGAAATTGCCACCAGTTTTCTTTTTCTGGCAAGTAAAGAGGCAGCTCAGTTTACAGGACAGGTTTTTCATCCCAATGGAGGAATCGTTGTTAATGGATAAAGCATTACCTTATTTAAAATAATCAATTTAGCCCATACATTTTTGTGTGGGTTATTTTTATTTAGCTTGGATAAGAATTAAGATTAATTTTAAATGTCTAAACCACGTTCTCTACAATTCATCTATCTTTGATAAGAGATACAGATCAATTTTTTGATCATTAAAATCCTTTATCTTATGAGAAAATTCTGTACAGGATTATTTTTATTGGTTAGCAGTTTTCAATGGATCTGCGCTCAGGAAACAGACAGTCTTCGGTTTCAGGATAATGCAGATTCTGTAATGGTTTTGAAAAGCCTTCCTGAAGATAAGATCCATCAGTTCAGCTATAAAAAGCTTATCGTTCCTACCGTACTTATTTCCTATGGAATTGCCAGTCTGAGTATTGACGAACTAAAAACACTGAATTCTTCCACACAATACGAAATTAGCGAACATAAGCCGGATCATATCAAACTCGATAATTACACCCAGTTTGCTCCCGCAGTTTTGGTTTACGGACTCAATGCTTTCGGAGTAAAAGGAAAACATAATTTCCGTGAGAGAAGCATTATCTACGGAACTTCCATGATGATCACTTCTGCCATCACCATTCCGCTGAAACACGCTGTAAAAGAAGAAAGACCGGATCATTCCAACAGGCTTTCTTTTCCTTCGGGGCATACAGCCATTGCTTTTGCATCGGCGCAGTTCATGTTCAGAGAATATAAAGACCACAATCTTTTGCTGGGAATTTCAGGATATTCTCTGGCAGTTTTTACAGGAGTGTACAGAATGCTGAACGACAAACACTGGTTCGGAGACGTAATCGGTGGCGCAGGATTCGGGATTTTGTCTACTGAACTGGCATATTGGCTTTATCCGAAAATCAACAAACTTTTAGGCGGAAATCCGGAAAAATCGCAGGCGATGATGATGCCTTACTATCAGAAAGGAAATGTAGGAATAGGATTTGTGAAGAATTTTTAACTGTAATAAAAAAACAGTGAATGCTCAGTTGTTAATTTTAAATTAATAATTTGACGTAAAAACAAGATAAACAAATCAATAAAATAATTTTGCAAATTTCAATGATTGTAGGTTTTATTAATAATAAAATTCAATTATGCATTGTTTTTATTATGATAAGAATATTAAAAATTCATAAATATTTAAAAATATGATAAATTTTAATATATTTGTAGAATTAAAAAAGTAGAATTTAAAGGAAAGAATTATCTGCCTTTAATCTCTTTTTTTTATTTGTCTGCACATTATACTAATTTTAAAATAACACACATGAAAAGAAAAGACTTTCTAAAAAGTATCGGTATCGTAGGAGCATCTGTTCCGTTAATGGCATTCACCGGTAAGAATATTATGGAAGACATCATGGATGAACCTTCTAATCAGGATCTTTTATCTTGTACTGCAACAGCTTCGGAAACGGCAGGTCCGTATCCTACACCAAGCAGTGTAAGTACTTCTACCTTAGTAAGAACAAATATTACCGAAGGAACACAAACCGGTATTGCGCTTACTCTTACGATAACTGTTCTGAATACCAATAACAATTGCCTTGCAGTAGGATCGGGATACCGTGTAGATATCTGGCATTGCAACAAAAGAGGATATTATTCCGCTTATTCCGGACAGCCGGGAATTGACGGAACACAGAACACTACTGGACAAACCTGGCTTCGCGGCATTCAGTATACCAATGCAAACGGACAGGTAACCTTTACATCTATCTATCCGGGATGGTATACTCCCCGCGCTACACATATCCATGTGCAGATCTATGATGCTTCCAACAACCTTTTACTGACAACCCAACTTGCGTTTCCCGATGCAATCAATACAACAGTAAATACTTATTATGCGACTAGCGGAACAAATTCTGTTACAAACACAAATGATATGGTTTTTAGTGATTCTTATGCTTCTGAACTTATGACCGTTTCGGGAAGTACTTCAGCAGGTTATACAGCAACCGCAAATATTTTTGTAGCAGGAACACTGGGAGTGGATGATGTAAGTTTTGAGACTGGAGGTCAGTTCAGCAATCTTACCATTTCGCCCAATCCTATAGCGGATGAAGCAAAATTGAGCTTTAATCTTATTCAGACTTCCGGCGTAAGTGCAGAGATTCTAGATGTATCCGGCAGAATTGTTAAAAAAATAGACAAAACCAATTTTTCAAGAGGTAAAAATGAGCTGAAATTAGATTTTTCATCATTACAGCCCGGAAATTATATTCTCGCGTTTACCGTATCAAACATTAACGGTGAATTTTCGCAAAGTAAAAAATTCATTAAAAAATAATCAAAAAATACCAATTAAAAAGCAGCTCTCATAAAGCTGCTTTTTGTTTTTGTATAGAAAGTAATTATACTTTTGCTGTTCCCTCAACGCCATCAGAATTATCGGTTGTATTGCCTGTAATTGCTGCCGCTACAAAGTTGAAAAGACTCACCAGTTTTCCTGCTTTCGTATTCCAGTAATACGTTTCTTTAGGTTCTACACGGATGATGGATACATTCGGGTCATCTTTTCCTTCCTCAAACCATGCTTTTGCCATAGGCGACCATTTGTCTTCAATCGTCGATTTGTCTTTGTAAATTGTAGCGTCTCCGTATACCGAAAGATATTGATAATCAGAATTGTTCATAAAAAATAACTGAACTCTTTTATCATCTCTTATCTCAAAGTTCTTATTGCTTGTATCTCCGCTGATGAACCATAAATTTCCTTCGTCATCTGTTTCCTGAAGCGACATTGGTCTGGAATTGATCGGAAGTTTGTCCAGTTCCGTACAAAACATACAGATTCTTGCATTTTCAGATAATTCCTTAATTTTTTTAACCGCTTCTGTGTGGGTAAGATTTTCTGTTGACATAATATTATATTTTAGTGATTGATTTTCTGTTAAAACTGAATTTTAATTACTCTTGTTTATTCAAAAACCCGACCACAATTGAAAAATTCAACATAAAAATAATTGAAGATGATATATTTTAAGAAGATTTTTGTTGAGCTATTTTTTCAGATAATTAATGATTCCGATCACATCATCCTTTCCAAAACCTTCATCATGAGCAGATTGGTAGGTTTTAATTAAAGCTTCAGACAGCGGAAAATCTGCCCCTGCATTTTTAGCCAGAAGAATATCTTTTAGCATCAGATCCAAAGCAAAAGCAGGATCGTAATTTTCTTCCGTTAAAAGAGGTGTTTTTACTTTCGTAGCACCACTTCCGCTCGCACTTTCATTAATAATTTCCAGCATGTCTTTACGGTCGATTCCCAGTTTGTCTGAAAACAGAACCGTTTCCGCAAGTCCCTGATAAATTGCCGAAAGAAAATAGTTCACCGAAAGCTTCGCTGCAATTCCTTTTCCGTTTTCTCCCAAATGTTTAATGCTTTTTCCAAGCTTTTGCAGATAAGGTTCGGCTCTTTTAAGATCTTTTTCCTCGCCACCTGCCATAATCAGTAATGTTCCTTCTGCAGCAGGTTTTGTACTTCCCGCAACCGGAGCATCGATAAAACCGGCTTCTTTAATTTTTACTGCACTCGAAATTTCTCCCGTCATTTCAGGCGAAATCGTACTCATATCAATAAAGAGCTTTTCTGAAATATTTACCGAAAGTATTTTCTGATAAACTTCTTTCACTGCGGCATCGTTCGTAAGCATGGTGAAAATAATATCGCTGTTTTTTATCACATCCTCAACGGTATCGCAAACAACAGATTTTTCTTTAAAATCTTCCGCTTTTTCGGGCGTTCTGTTATAAACCGACAGTGTAATTACTGCTTTTTCTAAATTTTTTGCCATCGGATGTCCCATATTTCCCAATCCGATAAATCCTATTTTTTCTTTCATTTCCAATCGTTTTACTGAAAAACTTGTTTAAACTTTTTTACTGCCAAAGATGCAAAAGATTGTAACACTTTAGTTGTTTAAGTTGAATACCTAAATAAAAAAGAGCACATAAGTTAAAAAAATCAAAGATTTTTTTAACTTTGCGGACTTTTGAAAAACTTAAAATAAATCCAATAAAGTCTTTTATATCTTTTGCGGTTAAATTTAAAATTAGTTTACACAAACTTTAAATAATAATTTGCTTTTTTTACTGCAAATCCTGTACAAAAATACGTTGCAGACTACATTTATTTCTTCAGAACTTTTATAATTGATAAAACTTACAGACATTTGCAAAAAATAGAGTAGTGAAGATTATAGATATGGAGAGCTGGAACAGGAAAGAGCATTTCGAATTTTTTTCTAAAATGAAAAGTCCGTATTTCGGATTTACTTCGGAAGTAGACTGTACCAAAGCTTATGATGAGGCAAAACAAAATAAACAGTCGTTTTTTGCGGCATATCTTTACAAATCTATGATTGCCGTAAACTCTGTAGATGCGCTGAAACTGAGAATTGTAAATGATGAGGTAATTTTATATGATGAGGTTCATGTGGGAAGCACAATTGGCAGAGAAGACGGAACTTTTGGATTTTCATTCTTTCATTTTTCTGAAGATTTTGATATTTTCAATGAAAGACTTCAGGAACAGGTAAAAACCGTACAAAATTCTACAGGATTGGGAATCAGCAACGATGGTTTGCCGATCAATCATATTCGGCATACTTCCATTCCGTGGACTTCTTTCAGCGCGCTGCTGCATCCTACGAATTTCGATCCCAAAGAATGTATTCCCAAGATAGCCTTCGGAAAATTCAGAGTAAGAGACGGAAAAAAGTTTCTTCCGGTTTCCATAGAAGCGCACCACGGTTTGGCAGACGGATTACACCTTGCGCAATATTTTGAAGAATTCCAGAAACAAATGAATCTGGGATTAAGTACATTTTAAAATTCCATTTTATACTTTACTTTTTTTTCATACGTCCCTGAAGTGATATTTTTTATTGCTTTAGAATGTTATTGGTGACAATAAACCTCATATTTCATTTGTATTGATCGTAATCATAAAAAAAGATGACAAAAACTTCTAGATTTGTTCTCAGATAATTGAAATATCAGAAAAAGATCCCTAAAAATAAGGCAACAGCAGAAATAACGTGGTATGTATGTGGTATTTTTATTATGTAAAATTTTAATCATTTTTTCTTTCTTTGTCTTTGGTTAAAATCTTAATCGTTGTTTTTACGATATTATTTTAAGCATAAATACAATAAGTAAAGAAAAAAAGTAACCAAAAAGATGTTATTGGAACAGTAAAGATTATTCAAGACTTAAAAACACCTCAGAAAATTGGCTTCATTGCACAATAACTGAGGTAAGAGAACGAAGAGATTTATGCTGAAGCTTGTCGGAAAAGCATCAGAAATTAGAAGAGATGAGAAAATTATGAAAAACGAAAAAACTGAATTCAATTTAGAAGATTTAAACCAAAAGATTTTTGTACAGGACGAAATTTTAGCACTGGCAAAAGAAAATTCTCCTCGTCTGCTGAGTAAATTCAGATTGGTGGAGCCGGATTTTTTCAGTAAACTATCTGCAATCCAGCCCGACCTTAAAAATTCAGAGCTTGTATTTTGTATTTATTTAAAGCTTAATTTAACAACGAAGGAAATTGCAACTTACACGTTTGTAACTCCAAAGGCAATACAGAATCGGAAAAACAGACTTCGGAAAAAACTGAGCATAGCTTCCGATATGGATATTTATAAATGGTTTAATGATCTTTAAACCATTTTTTTTGTTTAAAATTCCAGAACAGCGGTATCCAGATCGTGGTACAGTAAAACTTTCCAATGATTTTCAATAGCCTCTTTTTCCCATTTTATTCTTAAATTCATTGCCTTTTTTCCGTCGAAATCACTTTTGTAGGCAAGATGATATTTTAAATAAGACTGTTGAGGAAGATTATCTGCTCCGTAAAAAACCGTTTGATTACCTTCTTTAATCCAGAAAACCTGCATAAACGGAGTGTGGCCTCCGACAACTTCAAACGAAATTTCATCCGTAATATTTCCCCTATCTTCATCCATCCAGACAATATTTTCAAGCTCGATCAGTTTTTCGAGGGTATCAAAATCAAAAGAATAATTTCCCCGGTTTTCCATGGCAAAAGCCAATTCACGTTTCTGAATATAGATTTCCGCATTCGGAAAAGTAGGTTTAAATCCGTTTTCGGTTCTGGTAATTGTGGTTTCAATATGGTCTTTATGAAGATGAGAAAGCAAAACTTTAGTGATCTGATCAGGATGAACATTTTCTCTTTCCAGAATTTCTGAAATCACCGTTTTTCCTTCTTCATTTTTCCATCCGATTCCTGCATCCAGAAGAATACTATCTTTTTCTGTAACAACTAAAAAAGGAGTAACCGACATCTTGATCCCTTTAACCGTGTCTTTATTTTCTTCAGTTAAAAGCGTAAAATCTTTGGTTTTATTGGTAGAAAAATTTCCTTCTTTCAGTGGTATGATTTTCATGGAGCAAATTTCATGATTATTTATAAAACAATGAAATACTTCCGTCAATACCTTTCATCAGCAAAACCAATAAATATGAATACTTTTTCATCAGTAAATTGAGTATTTTTGTACTGCTGTTTTTAATTACAAAATAAACCGGAGAAAAAGAATTTAAAAATAAAAAAAACTCTGTTTGCTTATTTAAGTGAAACGACTCTGTGAACTTAAAAACGAATAGCTATTAAAAAAATCTTCGCGCACTTTGCGTTAAAACAGTATAAAAATATATTGAAAATGAAAGTAGAAATCTGGTCGGATGTGATGTGTCCGTTCTGTTATATAGGAAAAAACAATTTTGAAAAAGCATTGGAAAATCTGCCTTTTAAAGATCAGGTAGAAATAGAGTGGAAGAGTTTTCAGTTAGATCCTACTTTAGACCCGAAAGAAACAAAGACAACTTCCGAATATTTTAAAGAAAAGAAAGGTTTCCCTGAAGTTCAGGCGCAGCAGATGATCGCGCAGGTAAAACAGATGGGAAGCGGAGCCGGAATTGATTTTAATTTTGAAAAAGCATTAATTACCAATACATTTTCTGCCCATAAACTGTTGCATTTAGCCAAAAAATACAATAAGGCAAACGAAATGGAAGAAGCTCTTTTCATCGCTCATTTTATAGATGGTAAAAATGTAGGAGATGTGGAAACACTGGTTAATCTTGCCGGTTCTTTGGGGATTGATCGGGAAGAAGCTCAGAAAGTTTTAACTTCCGAAGAATATAATCAAGAAATTAGCAAAGATATTACAGAAGCGAGAAACAATGACGTTTCCGGCGTTCCGTTTTTTGTACTGAACGGAAAATATGCGGTTTCCGGAGCGCAGCCTGTGGAACTTTTTGCCAGTGTATTGCAGCAGACTTACGACGAAACGGTAACTCCGTTAAAAAATATTTCGGATAACGGAGCTTCGTGTGATGCAGACGGTTGTGAAATTTAAGCTTAATTAAATGATAAAAATAAACGACGAACTTCAGTTTTCGGTTGAAGACACTCTTTTTGTTTTTGCTTTGGATTCTGAAGCAGGAAAAGTATTTAACGATAAAAACAAACTGATTACAGGCATCGGAAAAGTAAATGCAGCAATGGAATTAACGAAAGAAATCTACCGCAAAAGACCAAAACTGATCGTTAATCTGGGTTCTGCAGGAAGCAAAAGTTTCCATAAAGGAGATGTTGTGTGCTGTACGAAATTCATCCAGCGCGATATGGATGTGAGAGGACTTGGTTTCAGCCTGTACGAAACCCCGCTTTCAGGAATTCCGCCCGTTTTGGAATATGGTTTGAAAAGACACGATCTTCCGGAAGGAATCTGCGGAAGCGGCGACAGTTTCGAGATGAACCATTCGGAAACGGTGTATAATATTGTGGACATGGAAGCTTATCCTCTGGCTTTGATCGCGATGAAGGAAGAAATTCCTTTCCTGTGCCTGAAATATATTTCCGATGATGCTGGAAGCAATGCCGCAGACGATTGGGCGGTTCAGGTTCATCTGGCTTCGGAAGCGTTTAATAAAATTTTATTTTCGTAAAAGATGGAAGCAATTATCATTAAAAAAGCTTCTCTCAATGATCTTGAAATCATTCAGAAAATAGGAAAAGAGACCTTTTATGAGACTTTTGCACCTTATAACTCAGAAGAGAAGATTCAGAAGTATCTTACTGAAAGTTTTGCGGAAGAAAAACTGACAAAAGAATTAAATAACTCTCATTCTGAGTTTTATATCGCTTATGATGAAGAAAATGCAGTAGGTTATCTGAAAATTAATTTTGGAAATGCACAAACCGAACTTCAGGACGAATCGTCTGTGGAAATTGAAAGAATTTATGTAAAAAGTTCGCACCATGGTAAAAAAGTAGGGCATCTTTTGTACAGCAAAGCTTTGGATATTGCCATTTTAAAAGACAAAAAATACATTTGGCTGGGAGTTTGGGAAGAGAATAAACGAGCCGTCAATTTTTACAAAAAGAATGGTTTTGAAGAATTTGACAAGCATATTTTCCGTTTGGGAAATGATGAACAGACTGATCTTATGATGAAGAAAATTTTAAACTGATTTATTTAAGTTTTCTCCTAAATCTCATAAATTTCAGCATCCGTAAAAACATAGAATCTTCCTTTTTTAGGGAGATTTTTTGTGTCTAAACCTGTAAACTCACTAAAAGCGGGAAGCAATAATTGATTTTCCGTAACAACAAAACAGGGCAGTTTGATTTTTTTTACCACAGAATTAATGACAAATCCGGGATGAATGTGTCCTGTAATCTGAAATTTTTCATTCTTTTTCTGAAAATCGTGGACGAATAAAAAATCATCAATATTTAAGGTTTCGTCCCTGAAATTAAGGCAGAGTTTAGCTTCTAATTTTTTCGAAATTCTGTCGTGATTGCCTTCTACGAGATGGAATTCGAGGTTAGGAAACTCAGCTTTCCATTCGCAGAATTTGTCTACTCCGGAATTGTCTCCTGCGTGAAGCAGATCGCCGACAACGATAAATTTTTCCGGCTGAAAATATTCGATTAAAACGGACAATCGCTGCAGATCATTTTCAAAAATATGATCGGAAAGCGCAATTCCGTTTTTGCGGAAATGGGCTGTTTTTCCAATGTGAAGATCCGACAGGATCAAGGCTTTTTCTTTTTTCCAGAATAATGCTCTCTGATTGGTTAACGTAAAGACTTCGTCCTGAATATGGATATTTTTTGTTACTATTTTCATAATTGTTTTTCAACTGTTGTGATACCATCGAAAACGGCGATATTGTAGCACAAAAGTGTAATCTAAACTGTTTAGCTCTGCTTATTGGCAATAACTTGTTAGCAATTGTTCTTTTCTAAATTTCTAATATTTTTGGTAGTCCGTAAAATTTAAAGTTACTAATGTTTTTAATAATGATTGGCTTTTCGTCTTTTCTTCTTCTACTTAATGCCATTCCTCTGTCAGCTAATTCAGCCCAAGGTTCTTTTGAGTTATAAATTTGGTGCATTATTGCAGCTTCAAATCTTGCCCTTTCTCGTTTGTCTGGCATTTGAGCAACAAAAACTCTAAATGATTCTAATTGTTTTTCTACTGAACTTAAAATTTCTTCTTTACGTTCATTAAATTCTTCACGATGTGTCCTTGCATATGACCAACCATGCCAAATCTCAACTCGTTTTCCCTTTTCTGCTTCAACTACATTAAATACAGTATAATTTCCACTTTTATATTCTAAAGTATGCTGTCTAAACCTTTTTCTTGTAGATTTTGTTATTCCTACACAATAAACCAAGTATCCTTCTTCATACTTAAAAGTCCAAAGATATATACCATTTATGTCAGGAATCTTGTCAAGCCCATTTTGATTTTCGTAACCTATCCACGAAAATGGTCCTTGCCATTCTATTTCTCTAACATCAATATTAGATACATCAATTTGCTCTAATTTCATTATCCTGTATTTGATTTTATTCATTAATTTTACATTGACTTCAAACTTTCGTTCTGATGACTAAATTCGCAGCCCGACCTGAGTGGAGCTCTTTTTGTGCAGCATCGCGGAACAAAAAAGCGGGAACGGAGGGCGGATTAAGCTGCCCAGATAAAAATTATTTCCCTTTTTTCGCCTGCTGAATAAGTTTTTGAATTCTAGCATCCAGTCCTTCGCTGGAAAGCGTCTGTCGCAAACTGTCCACTTTTATCGGGAAACTCAGCGGGGTAAAAGTATTGGCAAATTTCAGGATTATTTTTGATTTTTCAATCCGTTTAAAGGCTTCCACCAGTCGCTGTTCCTGCAATTGTGCATTAAAAACTTCTGTATACGCCTGTCTTACAAGAAAATGATTCGGATCATAATCTTCAAGAACTTTGAAAATTAATCCTGCCGAACTTTGCAGAGATTTGTTGGAACGCTGTTTTCCTGCATAATTCTGGATCACCATTCCGGAAATGACCGCAATGTCACGGAATTTTCTTCTTGCCATTTCTGCTGAATTGATGCTGGAAATTACATCCGTCATCAGATTTTCCCTGCTCAGAATTTTATGGAGATTTTCGTCATTCAGCGGAATTTCTTTATCGCTGAACAGTTCAAAACCATAATCATTCATCGCCATTGAAAAGGAAATGGGAGCCAGTTTTGAGATTCTGTAGGCAATTAAAGCCGACATCACCTCGTGAACAAGCCGACCTTCAAACGGATACATAAACAGATGATATCCTTCACGGTTTTTAATGAGTTCCACCAGAAATTCGTCCTCTTTCGGGATATGAGAACGTTCTTCCTGATTCATCAGCAAAGGATGCAGAAATTTCAGTTCCTTTTCTGAAGCTTTCGGATTGAGCGCTCCGGATAACTTTTCTCTTAAAAACTGTCCTAAATTTGAGCTTAAAGGCAGTCTTCCTCCCAGATAACTCGGCGCAAAAGCTTTTCCTTTGGCAGCGCGGACAAAAACCGTCATATCTTTAATCATCGCGACTTCCAGAACTCTTCCCGCCAAAATAAATTTTTCATCTTTTTTGAGTTTTGAAATAAAATATTCTTCCACCATTCCGATATAACCGCCGGAAATGAATTTCACTTTCAGCATGGCATCGCTTACAATAACCCCCATATTCATCCGGTGAAGCATGGCAATTTTTCGGGACGTCACTTTATACAAACCGTCCTCCTGAATCACGATTTTATGGAATTCTTCATAGCTTTTCAGTACACTTCCGCCGATGGTAAGAAAATCGAGGATACTTTTCCATTCTTCGTCCGTCATTTCCTGAAAAGCATATACTTTTTTAATCCTTTCGTACAATTCCTGCGGGTAAAATCCGTCACCGACCGCCAAAGTCATTAAAAACTGAACCAAAACATCAAAACACAAAACCTGCGGATCTCTCGGCTCAATCACTTTCTGTTTTACGGCTTCTTTCAAAGCGGCGACTTCAATCAGTTCCAGTGAATGCGTCGGAACACAGTAAATTTTTGAAGTTTCGAAAGGGGAGTGACCGCTTCGTCCTGCCCGCTGTAAAAATCTCGCAACGCCTTTTGCAGAACCTATCTGAATAACGGTATCAACCGGCTTAAAATCAATTCCCAGATCCAAAGAAGAGGTGGAAACGACAGCTTTTAACTTTCCTGAACTTAAGTTTTCCTCGATCCAGATCCTCAAATGAGCATCAATCGAACTGTGATGAATGGCGATCTGTCCTGCAAAATCGGGATAGGCTTCAAGCAACAACTGATACCACATTTCGCTCTGGCTTCGGGTATTGGTAAAAACAATGGTAGATTTCGATTCTAAAATGATAGGAACAATTTTATCGGCTAATTTTGCTCCTAAATGTCCTGCCCACGGAAGAATTTCCACTTCATCCGGAAAAACGGGAAGAATATCAATTTTCTTCTGTTCTTTGGCGGTAATTTTTGTTTTTTTAATATCATACGGAATTAAAACATCCATCGCTTCATCCAGATTTCCGATGGTTGCCGTAATTCCCCAAATTTTCATTTTGGGAACATATTTTGTAAGCTGGGAAATTCCCAATTCCACCATTACGCCACGTTTTGAACCGAGCAATTCGTGCCATTCGTCGACAACGATGGTTTTTATTTCCTTAAAAAAACGTTCGTGATTTTTCTGCCCGAGAAGAAGATGTAAGCTTTCTGGTGTCACTACGAGAATTTCAGGCATATTTTTTACCTGTTGCTGCCGTACTTTCGGATCGGTGTCGCCGTTTCTTACTCCAACTGCCCAGTCCAATCCGATTTCATCAATGGCTTCCTGCATTGCTTTGGCAATGTCTTTGGACAAAGAACGGAGCGGCGTGATCCAGATCATTTTTAAACCTTTTCCATATTGTTCAGGATGGTTTAAAAAGTGGGTTAACAATGCTAAGAAAACAGAAAATGTTTTTCCGAAACCGGTCGGAGCAATGACCATTCCGCTGTAACCGTTCTCGAATTTCTGCCACGTATCGACCTGAAATTTAAAAGGGGAATTGCCTTTGTCCGCCATCCACTGCTGAATGACTTTGAAGCCGTTGGTATTTTCGAAGTTGCTCAAGTTTTAAATGATGTTTTTGTTTTAACGCAGCGAGCGCAAAGATTTTTGATTTCTAATTCTTTATATTTTCGTTCGCGAAGGCACTTCGTTCAGCAAATGATAGCACAAGCCGCGGCTGAGTGAAGCGCCTTTGCGAACGAAATATGTTTTCAAAGTTTTAAATAAAATCCTTGCGATCTTAGCGTTTATAATTACTGTATCAATTTTTTTATTTCTTCCAGATCATCAATTTCATCTACTGTTTTATCTTTTCGCCATCGTAAAATTCTTGGGAAACGCAGTGCCACACCGCTTTTATGACGGTTGCTGAAACCAATTCCTTCAAAAGCAATTTCAAAAACAAGTTCAGCTTTTACAGTTCGAACGGGACCGAATTTTTCAATAGCATTCTTATTGACAAATTTACTGACTTCCATAATTTCCTTATCCGTTAATCCTGAATAAGCTTTGGCGATGGTGACCAGATTATCTTCATTTTTCACGGCAAAAGTGTAGTCGGTGTAATATGCGCTTCGTCTTCCGCTTCCTTTTTGGGCGTAAATCAGAACTGCATCAATCGTTAAAGGACTGATTTTCCATTTCCACCAATCGCCTTTTTTTCGTCCGGAATGATAAGGTGAGTTTTTCTGTTTCAGCATCAAACCTTCGCTATTGATATCCCTTGAATTTTCCCTGATTTGATTTAATTCTTCCCAGTTTTCAAATTCTATTGATTCGGAAATTTTGATATTTTCAGGATTTTCATTCAATAATAATTCTTCCAGCATTGCACGTCTTGCAGAGATGGGTTTATCACGCAAACCATTTCCTTCCAGTTCCAAAAGATCATACGCAAAGACTTCAATCGGAATTTCGGAAAGCATTTTCTTTGTTAATGTCTTTCGATTGAGACGTTTTTGTAATTCGTTGAAATTTAAAACTTTATCGTCTTTTACCGCGAGAATTTCCCCGTCAATTACGAAATTTCCGTTCATTTGCTGAACGGTTTCTGCAATTTCGGGAAACTGTTCCGTTACCAGTTCTTCTCCTCTCGACCAGATAAAGACTTCATCATTCCGCTTAATAATCTGTCCGCGGATTCCGTCCCATTTGTATTCAATCAGCCATTCATCGGGTTTTCCGAGTTCTTCCAAATCTTTTTCCAGAGGATAAGCCAGACAGAACGGATATGGTTTTGAATTATCGGGATTTACATTTTCAGCCGAAATTAATTCCTGAAATGAAGCTTCTGTCGGCTGCCATTTTCCCATCAAACTGTGCATCAATGCGCTGGATTCCTGTCCGGAAAATTTCGTCAGAGCATTAATCAAAGTTTTATCAGAAACTCCGATCCTGAAACTTCCACCCAATAATTTATTGAAAATCAGCCGTTCCGTGTAATCCAAACCATTCCACGAATTCAGGACAAATTCTTTTTTCTCAGCATCCGTTTTTGTTTTTAAGTTGATGATGTCATTCATCCAGTCCGACAAAGAACGTTCAATTTTTTCTGTTGGAGGCGGAAGAATCAGGGAAATGGTTTCGCCTAAATCTCCCACTGAAGAGTAGCTTTCCTGAAACAGCCAGAACGGTAATTCTGTAATTTCCAAAGCCCATTCTTTCATATAATTGGTGTTTACATTCCGCTTGGGTCTTTTGTCTGTAAACAAAGCAATGAACCAGACTTTATCTTCATCAGGCGCACGTTCCAGATAATCAATAATGGCATCGATTTTTGCATTGGTTTTATTGGTGCTTTCGAGAGCATTGATCAGTTCTGCGAAATGTTTCATAAATTTTAATTGGCGTTTTTTAAACGTATGTTAACAATTTTTGGGGCAGCTTAATCCGTCTTCCACTCCCGCTTTTTTGTTCCGCTTTGCTCCACAAAAAGAGCTCCGTTCAAGCCGGGCTGCTTGCAATTCGGCGTTAATTATGATGGGCTATTAACAGGTCGCTCCTACGGAGCTCCGCTTTATTATGCCTTAAATTTTTCTATTAACAGTAAGCTCCTACGGAGCTTTCCTGCATCGCTATAATTATTAGTCTTTAATAATTTCTTTCTCTTTTTCTTCCTCATCATCATCGCCGTAAAGCGTTTCCACCACATCAGATTTAATCCCCATTTCATTCAAATATTTAGAAAAAACTTCAGTTTGTCCGTGCGTGACGTGAACGATTTCAGCTTCAGTGGCTTTTATAGCCTGTAACAAACCTTTCCAGTCGGCGTGGTCGCTCATCGGGAAACCTGCATCGGCACTCCGCCATCGTCTTGCACCGCGAACCTGCATCCATCCGGAACAAATTGCCGTTGCGGCATCCGGAATTTTTTTGATGACATTGGAATCCAGCAAAGCGGGCGGAACAATTACAATATCTCCTGCAACGTGCTTGATGCTTTCCCTAAAATCGGGAATTTCATAATCAGGGAGTACAATTCCCACTTCTTCAAAGGCTTTATTCAGTTTTCCGATCGAGTAGTGGACGTGGATTTTTCCCATTCCCTCCACTGCTTTCATTACGCGTTGTGCTTTTCCCAGAGAATAACCGATGAAAACAGAGGTTTTTTGATTTTCCTGATTTCTGAGCACCCAGTTCTGGAGTTTTTTATTCAGATCCGGAACTTCCAGCCAGTTGTAAATAGGCAGTCCGAAAGTACTTTCGGTAACGAATTCATTGCATCTTACCAGTTCGAAAGGGGTACTCAATCCATCATCCTGAACTTTATAATCTCCTGAAACCACGCTTACATAGCCTTTGTATTCCAGCCGGATCTGCGCGGAGCCAATGATATGACCGGCAGGATGAAGTGAAACTTTTACGCCGTTGATATTGATGATTTCGCCATATTCCACGCTCTGAACTTCAAGATCTTCGCTGATTCTTTTATGCAGAATAGGTTTGGTAAAATGATGACACAAGTATTTCTTCATTCCCCAACGTGCGTGATCGGCGTGTCCATGAGTAATGACAGCCAAATCAACTGGTCGCCAAGGATCAATATAAAATTTTCCCTGTGGACAATAAATGCCTTTATTTGTGAATGTGATAAGTTTCAATGGTGCAATTTTGTTAATTTTTTACATTCAAAAATCTAACCAATATATTTAAAAATCTTTAATGAAGCATCTTTTTCACATGATCCGTTACTATTTCAACCGATTTTTCCATTTCTGTAGTATTCAGGTTTCCAAATCCTAAACGCATGGCGGTTAGATTTTTATTCTGATAAAGTAAGGTTTTAGGAATAAATAAATTGTTTTGCGCACAATTTTTAGAAAGCTGCATTAAATTAATGGAAATTTGCCATTCTGTCCAAACCGCAAGTCCGCCCGACGGTTTTTCGAATTGTATATAATTTCCTAAATTTTGCTGAATGAGATGAATAAAATAATCTCTTCTTTCCTGATAAATTTTTAAAGATTTTTTCAGGTATCGGTTAATTTCTCCTTCGGCAATCATTTCACCCAAAACGTGCTCCATTAAAATATCACCCTGTCTGTCGATAATTCCCAAATGTTTTCTCATTTCAGACATCAGATTTTCGGGAGCGACAATAAATCCTGTCCGGAAACCGGGAGCTAAAGATTTTCCGAAAGAACCGATGTAGATAACCATTCCGTTTGTATCTGCGCTTGCAAGCGGAAGAAGCGGACTTTTGTCGTAATGAAAATCATAATCGTAATCGTCTTCTAAAATGATAAAACCAAATTCATTCGAAAGATTCAGCAGTTCTAATCTGCGCTGTGCGCTCAACGTAACAGTTGTAGGATAATGATGATGCGGCGTAAGATACAGCATTCTCACCTTGTATTGCTGACAAATTTTCCTTACTTCTTCCGTGTTAATTCCGTCATTGTCAATGGACACCGATTTTATTTTCACTCCTGCTTTTTGAAAAATCATGTTCACCGAGAAATAACTCAGTTCTGCAACTAAAACAATATCCCCTTCAGATAAAAGAATTTCCGAAGCAATATAAATGCTCATTTCTGTACTTCTTGTGATCAGAAGATTATTTTTAGAAATAGGCAATCCTCTGGATAATTTTAAATATTTTGAAAGATTTTCTTTAAAAAATTCGCTTCCATCCTGATTGTACTGTCCGATTTTATGTGCTTTTCTTTTTAAGATAGAACTGTAAATTCTGGAATGCTGATCGATCTGAGTTAAGCGGATGTCGGGAATTCCGTCATTAAAAATGTATTCACAATTGGAATATTCAAAAGGATTATCTAAAATATTGGATGTTTTGAAGGTAAATCCTGTTGATTTGGGATAATTTTCGAGCTGAATTTTTTGTAAATTTTTCGATTCCAAAAACTGATACTGGTCTTTTCCGATGATAAAGGTTCCTTTGTTGGGAAGACTTTCCACCCATCCCTGAGAAAACAGTTCTTCGTAGACAGAAACAATGGTATTTCTGTGAACATTCAGCATTTCGCTTAACACTCTTGTTCCCGGAAGTTTGGTTCCGAATGGCAAAAAACCACGTTGAATGGCATTAATAAGCTGATTAGAAATCTGCATATAAATAGAAACTTCGGAATTTCTATTGATTTTAATGAAGCTCTGATAAGGAATTTTAACCGGACTATCCATAATCTCAAAACTGGCACCATGTAACCATCCGGCAATATACTACTTTTGAACCAAAACAAAAAAGAATGGAATTGTACAGTCTTTTAGAAAAAATTATTCAGCAAAATGAAACGCACGCAAAATGGCTGAATACGCTTTCCTTTATGGAAAATGCAGGAGCCAGAAAAATTTCAGCTTGCGAACATCCGACTAACGTAAGTTTAATACAGCTAAAACACGCTGCGGAAGAACATCGCCATGCTTATTATCTTAAAAAGCAGATCCTGAAAATTGATCCCGAAATGTGCAAAACGTACAATAGCAATGAACTTTTAGCCGCAACGGCAACGAGACAATATCTTCATTCTCTCGACGTTAAAGCGTGTAAATATCTTCAGCAAAATTTCAATCTCAGCAAAGAAGAATTAAAATATGCGGCGTATCTGTTTGTAACATATGCTATTGAGGTTCGTGCTGATGAATTATATCCTGTTTATCAGGAAATTCTGACAAAATATACCTCAAAAGTTATGGTAAAATCAATTATTTTGGAGGAAGAAGGACATTTGGAGGAAATGATTAATCAGTTGGACGAATTTTCGGAAGACTGGAAAATTCATGCAGAAATTGTTTTAGAGATTGAAAAATATCTTCATAGCCAATGGATTGATGCCATTTCAAAAGAGATTTTACAGGTAAATTATGCTGAATAATTTTCGCCATTTTCAGGAAGCTTTAGACAAAAGAAAAGAAAACGGAACTTTAAGGGTTTTAAAATCTCAAAAGGAAGGAGTGGATTTTTATTCCAACGATTATTTGGGATTGGCAGGAAATAAAGATTTTCAGCAGATTTTATTAAAAAAAATCAACGAAAATCCGGAATTGCTGAAAGGAAGTACTGGTTCCAGACTGATCAGCGGAAATAGTTTAACTGTTGCTGAAACAGAAGAATGTATAGCCAAAGAACATCAATACGAATCGGCTTTGCTTTTTTCTTCGGGCTATAATGCCAATCTGGCTCTGTTTTCAACGCTTCCGACCCGTCATGATATCATCATTGTGGATGAAAAAATTCATCGTTCCGTTCATGATGCGTGTAGTATGTCAAATGCTAAAAAACTAAAATTCAATCATAACGATGTTGAAGATTTAGAAAGGATTCTGAAAAAGCAAACCGGACTTTCCTATGTTGCGGTTGAAAGCCTGTATTCGATGGACGGAGATATTGCTCCTTTGAAAGAGATCGTAGAAATCACAGCAAAATATAATGCTCTGTTAGTTGTGGATGAAGCTCACGCTTTCGGTGTTTTTGGAAAAGGTTTGGTGAGTGAGTTTAATCTGCGGGAAAAAGTTTCAGCAACGGTTGTAACCTATGGAAAAGCAATGGGAACGCATGGTGCGTCAATTTTAACGAATGATTTAATTAAATCTTATCTCATCAATTTTGCATCCCCTTTTATCTATACGACTTCAGCGCACGATTTTCTGTGGATGAGCATTTTTAGCGGATATGAATTTTTAAAAGCAAACAGTAGATTATCCATTCAACTTCAGGAAAACATTAAAATTTTTCGTGAGCAGAATTTAGTCACTCCGTCTTCTGGAAGCAGCCCGATTCAGGCGATTATTATTCCGGATAATCGTCAGTTGAAAACTGTACAGAATGCTTTATCGGAAAGTGGATTGTTAACGTATGCGGTTTTAAGTCCGACGGTAAAAGAAGGAACGGAAAGACTGAGGATTTGTATTCACAGTTTTAATACAGAAGAGGAAATTTTGAAGTTAACGGGGATTATCAGAGATTTTAGTTAATATAAAAATCAACATCAGTTTGTCATTCCGTAGGAATCTAAGCAATTAAAATTAAAAAAAACACTCTAAAAACGCTGTTTAGATTCCTACGGAATGACAAACTGATGGATATAAATATGGATATAAATATGGATATAAAAAAAGTAAAAATGGAAACACAAAACTCAGGGCAAAAACTCCTTTTCGTCACTGGAATCGGGACAGAAGTAGGGAAAACGGTTTGTTCGGCGGTTTTAACCAAATATTTTGAGGCAGAGTATTGGAAACCGGTTCAGTCCGGAGATCTGGATTACTCTGATACGATGAAAATTAAAGACTGGGTGGGAAAGCATACGGTTTGTCATCCGGAAAGATATCGTTTTAAGCTGGCTGCATCACCGCATCAATCGGCAAAGGAGGAAGGAATTTTGATTGATCTGAATGAATTTAAACTTCCTGAAACACAGAATCATTTAATCATAGAAGGAGCGGGAGGATTGATGGTTCCGCTGAATGACAAAGAATTTATTATTGATTTAATTGAAAAACTGAACGTTCCCGCCGCTTTGGTTGTGAAGAATTATTTAGGCTGTATCAATCATACATTGTTATCTGTTTTAGTTTTAAACCAAAAGAAAATTAAACTAAACTATTTAATTCTTAACGGAAATTTTCCACCAGACACGGAAAGAGTTATTTGTGAAAATATTCCATCAGAAACTGAAATTATAAGAATTCCTGACCTTGAAAATATAACAAAAGAAAGTATAGAAAATATTGCACTACAATTAGAAAAAATAGAATCATGAATAAGAATCAACTAAGAAACGACTGGACGAAGGAAGAAATAGAAGAAATTTACAATCTTCCGCTTCTGGAACTTGTTTATAAAGCTGCAACGGTTCATCGGGAGTGGCATAATCCTGAAGAAGTTCAGATGTCTACATTGCTTTCAATTAAAACAGGAGGCTGTCCGGAAGACTGTTCGTATTGCGGACAGGCAGCGCGTTATCATACGAATATTAAAGTTCAGGCTTTACTGCCGACAGAAACGGTAATTGAACATGCCAAAAAAGCAAAAGAAGGCGGTTCGTCGCGTTTCTGTATGGCTGCAGCGTGGAGAGAAGTGCGTGACAACCGTGATTTTGACCGTGTTATTGATATGGTAAAAGGGGTAAATGAACTGGGATTGGAAGTGTGCTGTACGTTGGGAATGTTAACGGAAGATCAGGCAAAACGGCTTCAGGAAGCAGGTTTGTATGCATACAATCACAATCTGGATACTTCCAAGGAATATTACGATGAAATTATTTCCACAAGAACGTTCGACAACAGAATCAATACGATTAATAATGTAAGAAAAGCCGGAATTACGGTTTGTTCGGGAGGAATTATCGGATTGGGAGAAACGCCAAAAGATAGGATTTCAATGCTTTTAACATTGGCAACAATGCCGAAACATCCGGAATCTGTCCCGATCAATGCATTGGCAAGAGTGGAAGGAACGCCGCTTCAGGATAACGAAAAAACGAATACCTGGGAAATGGTAAGAATGATCGCCACAGCAAGAATTGTAATGCCTTCATCAATGGTTCGTTTAAGCGCAGGAAGAATAGAAATGACTGAATTTGAGCAGGGATGGTGTTTCATGGCGGGAGCCAACTCGATCTTTACAGGGGAAAGAGAAACGCTTCTGGTAACGCCAAATCCGGGTGTTTCTGAGGATATGCAGATGTTGCAGACTTTGGGATTAAAGCCTATGATGAAAGAGAAAACGATGTGTTAAAAAGTGAAAAGTGAATGGTCAATAGTCAATTTTTTTGGATTGTGAAAATAACAATTCACGATTGACAATTCAACATTGAATCATATTCATAATTTTCAATGCTAATTTAAGTATTCATCTATTTACTAATAATATAAAGAATGATTAAACGCAAAGAAAATGTTTTTCTTGGGTAAAAAGTAAAGCAAAGAAATTTCCGTCAGAGACGGACTATGAAACGTTCGCTTAATGGCAGATGAAATCTGCTTGACTTTGCTTAGCTTAAATAGTAATTTAGGAATAGAGTCTTTGCGTTTACAATTTACGATTGATAATTGACAATTCAGCATTGATAAAATAAATATTCTGTTTTAATAATAAGTATAACAAAGAAATTTCCGTCAGAGACGGACTATGAAGCGCTTGCTTAATGGCAGATGAAATCTGCTTGACTTTGCTTAGCTTAAAATATTAACATGGAAATAAAGTCTTTGCGTTTACAATTTACGATTGACAATTCAACATTGAAAAATTAGACATTACAAACAATTATTTATGAATTTACAAGAGCGCGACAGAGCCGTCAACTGGCATCCTTACACGCAGATGAAAACAGCGGAAGATGCAATCCCGATCGTGAAAGGAAGCGGAATTTATTTGTACGATGAAAGCGGAAAAAAATACATCGATGCAGTAGCTTCGTGGTGGGTTACGCTTCACGGTCACGCGAATCTTTACATTGCACAAAGAGTTTCTGAACAATTAAATACGCTGGAGCAGGTTATTTTTGCGGGATTTACACACGAACCAGCCATTAAGCTTTCTGAAAATTTATTAAAGCTGCTGCCTGAAAATCAGGAGAAGGTTTTTTATTCGGATAACGGTTCTACTGCGGTGGAAGTGGCGCTGAAGATGTGTATTCAGTTCTGGCATAATCAGGGAAAAGAAAAGACGAAAATTCTGGCTTTTAAAGAGGCTTATCATGGTGATACTTTCGGAGCGATGTCGGTGAGCGGAAGAAGTGTCTGGACAAAACCTTTCGGGGAAATGCTTTTTGAAGTAATCTTTATTGATGCGCCGACTTCTGAAAATATTGAGGATCTAAAATCCATCATAAAAAATCATGCTGAAGAAATGGCTTGTTTCATTTACGAACCGCTGATTCAAGGAGCCGCGGGAATGTTGATGCACAAAGCCGAAGATTTATCAGAACTGATGAAATTTTGCAGAGAAAAGGGAATTTTAATGATTCAGGACGAAGTTTTTACAGGTTTCGGAAGAACCGGAAAGCTGTTTGCGGCAAATTATCTTTCGGAAAAACCAGATATCATGTGTTTTTCAAAGGGATTAACAGGCGGAACAATGCCGATGGGAATTACGACTTCTTCACAACAGATTTTCGACGCGTTTTTGTCGGAAGATAAATATAAGACGTTATTTCACGGTCATTCTTTCACGGCAAATCCTTTAGCGTGTACAGCGGCTTTGGCAAGTATGGAATTGCTTTTGAAAGAAGAAACGCTGGAAAAAATCAATCTAATCAGTCAGAAACATTTTAATTTTTCTCAAGATTTAAAAAATCATCCGAAAGTTGAAAATGTAAGACAGACCGGAACGATTATCGCCTGGGAAATTAAGAATGATGAAAAAACATCCTATTTTAACGAAATCGGGAAGGTTTTGTATCGTGAATTTTTAAAAAGAGGAATCATCATGCGTCCTTTGGGAAATGTGATGTATCTCGTTCCGCCTTACTGCATTACGCCTGAAGAACTGGATTTTGTGTATCGAAATATTCTTGAAGTTTTGGATGACTTCAGTAATTAATTGATTTTAAGATCTTTGATGTTCGTTTCCCCATTGATGAAGTTCATCAAGGATCGGACCGAGCTTTTTGGCTCTTTCCGTTAATTTATAATATACTTCCGGAGGAAAATTATAGACTTCAACCCGTTGAATGATATGATCTTCCTCCATTTGTTTGAGCTGTTCTGCCAGAACTTTTTTTGAAACTTTAGGCATTTTTCGCCATAATTCCACAAAACGGACTTCTTTTTCCTCAAAAAGATTCGATAAAATAAGCGGTTTCCACTTTCCGGAGATCATGTCTAATGTTTTTCTCAGTCCGCAGTTTTTAAATTCTTCAAATGTCATACGTTACAAAATTGTATATAGTGCACCTTTTGGTAACCAGCCATTATTTAATTTCAGGTAAACAATAGCTTTGCAGATACAAAATTAAAGAAAATGAAATTACAATTATGGCGAAATGCAACACTGCTTTTAAATATTGATGGATTGAACATCTTAATTGATCCGATGTTGGGTGAAAAAGGTTCTTTGGGAATATTTCCGATGGTAGACAATGAATTATTGAATCCCTTAATTGATTTACCTTTCACTGAGGAAGAACTTCAGGAAAAATTAAAAACGATTGATGCGGTAGCCGTTACACATCTTCATCCCGATCATTGGGATCCGAAAGCGATTGAACTTTTAGATAAAAATGTACCCATCATTTGTCCTGAAATCATTTCTGAACAGATTTCTGAGGCAGGATTTAAAAATGTGATTGCTTTCAATGATACAGTGCAGTTTAAAAATATTGAAATTTCCTTAACGGACGGACATCACGGAACAGGGGAAATTGAAGAACAAATTGGCGTAGTTCATGGATTTGTCTTTAAAAATGCTGAACAGTCTGTTTATATTGCGGGTGACAGTATCTGGTGTGAAGAAATGGAACAGGCAATTAAAAAACATCAGCCGGAGCATATTGTTGTTGCGGGAGGAGCAGCAACTTTTGTAGTGGGAGATCCGATTGTAATGACAAGTCATGATATTTTGAAAGTCTGTGAAACCGCGCCGAATTCAAAAGTCTGGGTAACGCATCTTGAAAGTGTAAGTCATTCTAAAGAAGACAGAAAATTCATTAAAGAAAAAATTCAGGAGAATGGTTTGGAAGAAAGATGTTTTGTGCTGAATGACGGTGAAGAAGCTGAATTAGGTGCTTAAATCTCTTGTTTTAAGATTTGAGATTAAATCCTAATTTAGTTGATTCAAATTAGAAACATGAATTTAGAAACAGAAAGATTACTGATTCGGGATATAACTTTGGACGATAAACAGACAGTTTTTAATTATCGTTCCGATGCGGAAGCCAATAAATTTCAGAGCTGGATTCCGGAAACATTGGAAGATGTTGAACAGTTTATTGAAAGAAATAACAAAGAATTCAATCAGCCGGAAAGCTGGTATCAGGTTTTAATTACGGAAAAAGATACAAAAGCTGTGATCGGCGATATCGGAATTCATTTTTTTGGTGCAGAAAATTTGCAGACAGAATTAGGAATTACTTTAAATAAGGACTTTCAGGGAAGAGGGTATGCTTCTGAAGCGTTAAAAGGAATAATTAATTTTCTTTTCAGTGATCTGAAAAAACACAGAATCATGGCTTCTGTAGATCCGGAAAATATTGATTCTCTTAAACTGATGGAACGCATCGGTTTTAGAAAAGAAGGTCATTTTGTGAAAAGTTTATTCTGGAAAAACAACTGGACAGATGATGTGATCTATGCTTTGCTTCGGGAAGAATGGATTAAAGAATAAGAGAAAAACCGTTTCAACAGAGACGGTTTTTATTTTCAGTACAAACGTTCATGCCGCATTTTCCTTTTGCTTGGCGTATTTTTTGAACCTTGCAAAAATAAATTTTATATGCTATCCATATTTCTGTTACAATTAGACTGGAAAGAGCTTTTAATGGGGCACGAAGAATGGTCTTTTATTCTGGAAATCATTCTCCGCACCGCTATCATGTTTATTACCATTATTATTGGTCTGAGAGTTTTGGGAAAAAGGGGAGTGAAGCAGCTTTCGATTTTCGAACTTGTCGTGATTATCGGACTTGGTTCTGCGGCGGGAGATCCGATGTTTAATAAAGATGTCGGAATTGTTTCATCATTCATTGTTTTTGCCGTAATTATTCTTCTGTACACCATTGTAACCTATTTTATCGCAAAAAATAAAAAAATCGAACAGCTTATTGAGGGAAAATCCATCTGCCTGATCGAAAACGGAGAATTCTCCATTGAAAATTTTAAAAAAGAAAATCTGGGGAGTGATGAATTTTTTGCCGAATTAAGATTAAAAGGAATTTCCCAGCTTGGGCAGATTGAAAGTGCCATTGAAGAAATTTCCGGAGAAATCAGTGTGTTTTATTTCGAAGATGAAAGAGTAAAGTACGGACTTCCGATTATGCCGGATTCTCTGGATCATCCTTTGAAAACGATTGTTCATGAAGGATTTTATTCCTGCACGTTCTGCGGACATACGGAAGAAAAACACAAAGGTATGGCTGGAAACTGCAGCAAATGTAAAAAAGACGAATGGGTGGCTTCAAGCAATAGAAAGCGGGTTACCTGATAAAAACAAAAAAGACTCCTTAGAAAGGAGCCTAAAAAAACACAAATGATGAAAAAAAATTATTTCGATTCACAAATATAATCAAAAAATGATTTTCCAACCTAATATTTTCAGAAAAAAAATAACATATTTTTTTCATGATGTTAATAGATAAAAATGATTGGCTTAAAACTGTGATTTTTTATTTCTTTATAATCTTTTTTTAATTTGTTTCAAGCCTATGTAAAGACTCTATGGAGCTTTATTTGTGTAGAAATCATATTCGCGAGATACTCGGCGTTCCGTAGGAACGCTATCTTTGAATTAAATACAATAACTGATCATATCTTCTCATTTACCTCTTACCCTTTTTAATTCCCGACTTTATATTGACTAAGTGTAAAATAATTTCACATAAATTCTTTTAAGTTCAAAATTTTTAACAAATCAGTAAGTTTTATTTTTAATTTTAAACCAAAATATAAACTTATGAAAAGAAAATTACTTCCACTTATCGTTTTGTTAGGGATTCATCTCTGCGCTCAGGAAAAAAGCGAAGCTGTTGTTTCGGATACGGCAAAAGTATGGAGTATTCAGGGACAGAATACCTTAATGCTCAATCAGGCAGCTTTTTCCAACTGGGTTGGAGGAGGAGCCAATAATGTAGGATGGCTTGCCGGGCTGAACTATAACCTTACGTACGAAAAAGGAAAAGATCTTTGGGAAAATATTATCATTCTCGGATACGGACAAAATAATACGAAAGGAGTAGGAACGAGAAAAACTCAGGATGTAATTAATCTTTCCACCAACTACGGAAGAGAATTTGCGAAGAACTGGTATATTTCCGCAGGAGCCAGTTTACAGACACAGTTTGCACCGGGTTATGCAGACGGAAATAATCCTGCTGCGGCTAAAATTTCAAATTTCATGGCTCCGGGTTATCTCAATATGGGAGCCGGAGTTACTTACAGACCCAATGATAATTTTACGGCAACAATACGTCCTGCCAATGCAAGATGGACCTTTGTTTTAGATGAAGAACTTCAATACAAGGGAATTTATGGATTAAAGAATGACGGTGATTCTTCTCTGTTTCAATTCGGTTTTTTGGGAACAGCCATGTATAAACTAAAGATTATGGAGAACATTACTTTAATGAATACAGGTTCTGTTTTCTCTAATTATCTGGATCATCCTGAAAGACTTGTTTTAGCATACAGCGGAATTTTGAATATGAAAATTAATAAATTTATTTCCACGAATGTAACGCTGGACTTGCTGTACGATCATAATCAGATTGCTAAAACACAGCTAAAACAGACTTTAGGAGTCGGCTTTGCTTATAATATTGATAATGGCAGAAAACGCTCTGAGAATAAAGAAAACCAGACGTGGCTTAAAAAATAACTGGCAGTTATTTAATATTTTAAAAAAATCCCTTTCCGAAAAACTCGGAAAGGGACTAAACAGCTAAAAATTTAAGGTAAAAACCCCTCAGACAATGAATAATGATGCAATTGCCTGGGCATCACTTCCACTTAAAATCTCGTCATAGGCAGCAGAACCTGCAGCGGCTCCAAAAGCTGTTGCGGTATTAAAGCCAGCCTGATTTGTATTGCCTTCTCCGGCGTAAACAGGATTGGTTGCAGAAGGCATATTTCCTCCGTCTGCCAATTCTATCCATCCTTTGTTGGCTCTCATTCTTCTTACCTGTGAAGCGTGTCTTGCTTCTACAGAGTGAATCTGCAATGCAGCCTGAAGAACAGTTTTATTAGACATTACATTTCCTGCCTGTCCTTTGTACGCTCTTACTCCGGTATCTTCAAATGCCTGAGCTAAAACAAGGAACTGATTGTAATCTGTAAAAGGTGAAAAATTACCGTTCGCCGTAAAATCGAAGGTCGGTTTAGCGCCTGGAGTTACTCCTAAAGAAGTTAAAGTATTTTTCAAAAACGTTACGTGTGCAGATTCATGTTTTGCAATCTGCATAAATACCACTTTGTCTGCACTCGGAATTAAAGACGAAGCCGCCAATCCTAATGCATAATATTCATTTTCAAGATATTCTAAAACCAAGGCCAATTGTAGTGCATCCGTTAAAGCACTCTTAAAGAATGTTGCATTTTTTGTAGTATCTGTGGTTTCAGCTTTTGCAGGAGTCGTCATTAAAGCTCCTAATCCAAAAGGAACTGCAGCAATAGCCGCTTTTTTCCCGAAAGATGAAATATTGGTAAGTGTTTCTAATCTTGATGTTTCTGTAGTGAAGAATTTATCATCAGAAAGCTTATCTAGTAATTTAAGAATATTCATAATGTAATTTTTTGAAGTGAATAATTAACCGATTCCCTGTTCTTTCCAAGTGAAAGGTGTTTTGAAAAATCCTCCTGCTGCGGATACAACTTCTTTTGGCTCTTTCGCAAGATCCAGACCGTTGGCATCAATCACATCATCACCGGAGAAAGCTGCTGTTCCCGGATTGATAAGGTTTCTGATAGCTGAAGCATGTCTTGCCTCCACGGAAACAATTTTACCAGCAATTACCAGATAATCTGCATTGGTAATGTATTTTCCTGCTCCGTTGTACGCTGCAACACCTGTATCTTCCAATGCTTTTGCAGTAGCTAATACAGAGTTTCTGTCGTTAAAATTCACATTCGGGTACTGAAACTCCAGAGTAGGCAGTACATTGGATGTTGCTCCGCTGATTGCTGCTTTAAAGAAGTCTCTGTGAATTACCTCATGATGATAAAGATCTGTAAAAAGCTGTTTTTCAGCATTTGAGATTCCGGAATAGAAATTATTAACCACTTTGGTATAGAAATCTGCTTCCAATTGTTCAAGTGCATAAGCATAGTTCAATACACCCACATCACCTTTTCCAAGGTCGAAAACGTTATTTTCAACCATATCGAAATTATCGTCATCACAACCGATCATGGTAAGACCTGCAAGAGCAAGACCTACACCGCTCAGTTTCAAAAAATTTCTTCTGCCTGTATCCAGAGTTACTCCCTGATTAGACACATTAATAGTTTTTTTCATAATATTATTTTTTAGTGTAGAGGTTTATATATTTTAATGTGTTTTGGACAAAGTTGAAAGAAAACAGCATAAATATTATGCTGTTTCTCACACTTAAAAATTATTATGGCATTAACACCGTATCTATAACATGAATTACACCGTTAGACTGGTTAACGTCTGCAATAGTTACTTTTGCATCGTTACCTTTAGCATCTCTTACATAAAGATTTTTACCTTTTGCCCAGAAAGTAAGTTCTTCACCTTCCACTGTTTTCATCATGGCTTTTCCGTTTCCGGCTTTTACTGCTGCCCAAACTTGTTTAGAGCTGTATTTTCCCGGTAAAACATGATACGTAAGAATTTTTGTAAGCATTTCTTTATTTTCAGGCTTCACAAGATTTTCTACTGTTCCTTTCGGAAGTTTAGCAAATGCTGCATCTGTAGGTGCAAAAACAGTAAACGGACCTGCTCCCTGTAACGTTTCTACAAGACCTGCAGCTTTTACAGCAGCTACCAGTGTTTTGTGATCTTTAGAATTTACTGCGTTCTCAATAATGTTTTTAGACGGATACATTGGCGCTCCTCCTACCATTACTGTTTTTTCCTTCATTGTCTGTGCTGTAGCGTTTCCACTGAAAGCGAAAGATAAAGCTACCATTCCTAAAACTGCGATTTTTGATCTAGTATTCATTTTTTTTAATTTTTAATGATAAATTATTCGATTTGTCTGTTGTTAAAATCATTTACGAACTCGGTTTTATTTTGGATTTAAAAATTTGAATAAAAATCACAAGTAATTGAAAAACAGGTTATTAAATTTTATATTTGTTTTGAAATAGATGAATATTGTTCACAATCTGTTAATATATACCCTGTTTTAATAAAGATTTAAAAGAGTTTTTAAAATTTGGTTATCATTAATATTATTGTTACTTTTGATGAGTAAAATAATTTACTATTAAAACAAAATATTCTGAAGAGCAGCTAATCGTTTTACTAAAGGAAAAAAACGAAACAGGTTTTCATCATCTGTATGATCACTATTCCGGTGCATTGTACGGGGTGATTCTTCGAATTGTTCAGTCCAAAGAATATACAGAAGAGATTATTCAGGACGTTTTTGTTAAAATATGGAATTCTATCCATCAATATGATGTTTCTAAAGGTAGATTTTATACCTGGATGATTAATATTGCAAGGAATACAGCGATCGACTATTTAAAATCAAAAGGATTTCAGAACCAGTTAAAAAACCAATCGCTTCCAGATTTCGTATATGATTCTACAGAGCTTTCAACGACTAATGATTCTTCCGATTATATCGGTTTTGCCAGTGTGCTTGAAAGTCTGGAGAAAGACAAAAAGGAACTTATCGATCTCGCGTATTATCAGGGATATACACAAAACGAAATATCCGAAAAACTGAAGATACCGCTGGGAACGGTTAAAACTAAAATGAGGAATGCACTTATGAAACTTAAAGATTTGCTAAAAGATTATCAATAAATTGAACACTAAAGAATACATATCATCCGGAATTATAGAATCTTATATTCTAGGTCTTGCTTCTCCAGAAGAGGCGGGAATTTTGGAGTGTGTGATGAAAAACAATGCGGAAGTAAAAGCTGCTTTTGAAGAGGCACAGAAAGCACTGGAAGATCTTGCAACAGCACAGGCGGTAGCACCTCCGGCAGATTTAAAATCGAAGATTTGGAACAAAATTCAGCAGGAACAGACTGCTGAAGAGGAAAAGCCTGTATTTTCTGCGGATATTCCTGCAGCGAAACCTCAGGAAGAAATAAGAATTCAGGGAAGTAATAACTGGAAGGTTTTTGCGGTTGCCGCATCTGTTCTGCTTCTGGTAAGCGTGGGCGGAAATGTTTTCTGGATGAACAGCCAGAAAGAAACAAAAGAAACAATCGCGAAAATGGAGACTGAGAAGAACGCTCAGAATCTTGCGATGCAGAGAATAAATCAGAAAATGGAAATGATTTCCAATCCTGATATGAAAATGGTGAAACTGAAAGGCGTAGAAAAACATAACGATTCCAAAGCAATGGTTTTCTGGGATACTAAAACCAAAGATGTATATCTTGATGCGGAAAGTTTACCAAAAGCTCCGGAAGGAATGCAGTATCAGCTTTGGGCTATTGCAGACGGAAAACCTGTAGATGCAGGGATGTATACGGAAGAAAAAGACAGCAAAATTGCGCTTGCCAACATTCCAAATGCTCAGGCTTTTGCCATTACACTAGAAAAAAAGGGCGGAAGTCCGGTTCCTACCATGGAGAATATGTATGTAATGGGAGAGATTTAATAAGTAAACAATTCAAAAATATAAAGACCGGCTTTCGCCGGTCTTTTTGTTTATATAATGGTGAGAAATTTAATTCAATCTGAAAAAAGCTTATTCAGAATATTCTTTTAAAAGCTGTCTGTAGCTCATCAGTATTGTCGATTTGGAAATAAATCCGATAAACCTGTTGTTTGCGTCCACCACAGGTAAATTCCAGACTCCGGTATCATCAAAAGTCTGCAGGATTTCCAGAGGCTGATCTTCCGGACGAATAATCGCAGGTGGAGCTTTCATGATCTGAATAATTGTGGCAGAAACTTCATCACTTGTAAACAGATAAGGTCTGATGTCATCCAGTGTTAAAATTCCTCTTAATACCTTATCTTCATTTACTACCGCAAAAATATTTTTATTGCCGTTTTTTACCAGTTCAAACAATTCCGTTACAGGAGCATTTTCATCAATCGCCTGAGAATACTTGTCGATAAATTCTTCTGTTTTTAAAGAAAAAAGGATATTTTTATCATGTTTGTTGGTGAATATCTTTCCCTGATCGGCTAAAGATTTCAGCTCCGGAGAAATAGGAGAGAACCACTTCGCAATGAGATAAGAAATGATGGAAACAATCATCAAAGGAATAAAAAGATCATATCCAAAACTGGATTCCGCGATAAGGAAAATAGCCGTTAAAGGAGCATACATCACACCGCTCATTGCTCCAGCCATTCCTACCAATACAAGGTTGGTGACAGGAACTTCCGTAAAACCGATCTGCTGACAGACAACTGCAAAAAGATACCCGACTGTTCCACCGGCAAAAAGCGAGGGTGCAAAATTTCCTCCGTTTCCACCACTGAAAATAGTGAAAGAAGTGGCAAAAGCTTTCAGTAATAAAACCAGAATTAAGAAAATAATAATCGTAAAATCTTTTATTTCAAAATATCTGAAAAAACTGTTCTGGATAATATTGTGGGTATTTCCATTGGTAAAAGCTTTTACCGTATCATAACCTTCCCCAAACAAAGGCGGAAAAAGAACGCAAAGCAGCGACAAAACCGCTCCGCCAAACATTGCTTTTCTAAGCCGCGACATTTTTAACCCCTTTATAAAATGTTCAACTTTTTGGGAAATCACCACAAAATATCTCGCGTAAAGACCTGTAACGATTCCTAAAATAAGATAATATGGAACATTTTTATAATTAAAAGCTTCCCGGGTATAAAATCTGAAAAGAACATCTTCCTGCAGCAGAATTCTGGATAACAAGCTTCCGCAAACCGCCGCTACAACCAAAGGAATAAAGTCTGTAAATACAACACCCGTTAAAAGAATTTCGAAAGCAAACATAATTCCGGCAATCGGAGCGTTAAAAGCGGATGCAATTCCGGCAGTTGCTCCTGCAGCCAACAGAAGGGTTCTTTCTTTGTAACTGAGACGGTACGTCTGTGCAAAATTGGAACCGATGGCCGCTCCCGTTACTGCAATCGGACTTTCAAGTCCCGCAGAACCACCGAGTCCTACTGTAACGGCACTCTGTACAATCTGCGAATACATTTTAACGGAAGAAACAATACTGGAATTTTGTGCAATTTCATATAAAATCGCACCGATTCCTTTTCTGTCCTGTCCTTTAAATATCGTTAAAACAATACTCGTCGTTAAAACAATCCCCAGAAACGGAAAAATAATATAAAACAGAACCTGATATTCAAAATGAACCTTTGTTGTTATAAAATGATGAATATTGTGAACCAGAGTTTTAAGAATTACACCTGCCAAACCGGCTGAACAGCCCACAATAATCCCCGACAAAACCAAAAACTGATTCCTGCTGAGTCTGTTGTTTAGCCAATGTAAGATGAGTTCGTAGCTGCGCGCTTTTTCAAGTCCATACTTCTGAAAGTCTCTCTTGAACTTCAGGAAGCTCAGAAACTTTTTCTTATTATGAATATTCACTTTTGGGAATTTTAAACTGTAACCGAATTGCTACAGTTTTGTAAAGTTATGAAATAAATCATGAAATTTAAAATTCCGTGTGAAAAGCATTTTCTTTTTTAGGTCTCAAAATAAGACGGATAGACGGATTATTGGTAATGAATAATCTTAACCAATTGAATGCCAATCGTACTTTACTTCCAAAACTTATTAGCGGGATAATGTGAATAAAAAGCCACGTTAACCAAGCCGTAAATCCTTTGTAGGAAAAATTGGGAAGATCTACAACCGCATTGAATTTTGAGATGATTGCCATGCTTCCTTTATCGTTATACTTAAAAGGAATCTGAACTTTTTCCTCTTCAATTCTTTTAAAATTCTTACCTAAATTTTTGGCATGCTGAATAGCAACCTGAGCCAATTGCGGATGTCCTTTCGGAAAATTTTCATCAGAAAACTGTAACGAAATATCTCCTAAAGCATAAATATTTTTTGTTCCCTGAACTTTATTGTAAGCATCAACCAAAATTCTGCGTCCTTTACCTATGCTTTCTTCCGGAATTCCCGGAACTTCTCTGCCGATAACGCCAGAAGTCCAGATCAGGGTTTCTGTTTCAATGGTTTTTCCGTCTCCTAAAATTACTTTTCCGTCCACATAATCTTTTACGGCTGTATTTAAAATAATTTTTACGCCCAGTTTTGTAAGTTTATCATAAGCGGCTTCCTGAGCCATTTTGCTCATCGGCGAAAGTAAAGTAGGCAGTGCATCAATTAAATAAATATTCGAGAGTGAGAATTTAATTTCAGGATATTCTTTTTCTGCGATGTAGCTTCCCATTTCCGCAATCATTCCGGCAAGTTCCACGCCGGTTGGTCCGCCTCCCGCAATCACGATATTCTGAAGTTTTTGTGCATCTTTACTATTTTTATTTCTCGCCGCTTCTTCAAGGGTTAAAAGCATATAATTTCTTAGATAAAGTGCTTCGTCAATGGTTTTCATGGGGATAGAACATTTCTTTACATTTTCCATTCCGAAGAAATTAGATTCCGTTCCCAAAGCAAGAACTAGATAATCATAATTCAGATTTCCTGTATCGGTTTCAAGAATATTTTTTTCATGATCCACATTCACAAGACTTCCCATGTGGAAATTTACGTTCTTATAATTGGCAAGCAGCTTTCTGAAAGGATAGCTGATGTTGGAAGCTTCAATAAACGATGTGGCAACCTGATAAATTAACGGTGGAAAAAAATGATAGTTGTTTTTATCGACTAAAGTAATTCTGAATCTCTTATCATTAACTAGGGATTTTATAAGATTAACTCCTGCAAAACCTCCTCCTACGATTACGATGTGTTTTTTCATATGTATGTGCGATTGAAAATGTTACCGTATTTTATTCAATAATAAAGCCAAATAGGCGGTTTCAATTATTTAGACATAAAGATTTATGATTAAAAATTATCTGCACGATGTTTGTATCCTTTAGAGCAACCAAATTTTAAATATTACCATATGAAAGCAGATGTTTTAAAGGAAAAACACAGACTCGGATTGGGCGGAGTAGCCATCGGAACAGCCTTTGATAAATTAACAGACGGCGAATCTTATGAAGTTTTACAGAAAGCATGGGATCTCGGCATACGATATTATGATACATCGCCATGGTACGGATTAACGAAAAGTGAAAGACGATTCGGAAATTTTCTTCATGGGCAGAACAGAGATGAATTTGTATTGTCTACCAAAGTCGGACGTTTATTTGTGGAAGTTTCCGAAGACGAAGTTCCTCCAACGATGTGGAAGGCTCCTTTACATTATGATTTTGAACATAATTATACAGCAGATGCCATTAAAAGATCTATTGAAGAAAGTCTTGAAAGAACACGTCTGAACCATATAGATATTGTTTACGTGCATGATTTGTCTGAAGATCAGGTAGGAGACCGCTATCCATATTTTTTGAAACAGGCGAGAGAAGGTGCGTTTAAAGTTTTATCGGAACTGAGAGATCAGGGCGTTATTAAAGCATGGGGAATAGGCGTGAATAAAATTGAGCCGATTTTAGACTGTCTGGATTCCGCAGATCCGGATATTTGTCTTTCGGCAACGCAATATTCTATTCTGGAACATGAAGATGCAGTCGACCGATTGCTTCCCGCAGTAAGAAAAGCCAGTGTGAAGCTGGTTTCCGGTGCAGGATATAATTCCGGATTTATCAATGGACGAGATCGTTACAATTATAAGGATGTGATCCCAAAAGGAATGAAAGAAAAGCGTGAAAAGATTGATGAAATTGCCAGAAGATACAATACCAACATTACCCACGCCGCATTACAGTTTGTTTTGGCAGCCGACGAATTTGCTTCCATTATTCCCGGAGCGAGCAAACCCGAACAGGTGGAAGATAATGTGAAAGCTCTGCATGAAAAAATTCCGTCTGATTTCTGGAAAGAGCTGCAATCGGAAGGATTAATTTACGAAAAAGCACAAATCCCGAATTAATACAGACTTCATCATTTTACTCTATACAAACCTCTCTTTTCGGGAGGTTTTGTTATTTACCATGATGGAAATTCATGTAACTTTATTTTAAATATCACTACCAATATAGTTATATTTATTATATTTGCTGAATTTTAAAAAACGAAAAATAAAAATTTAAATAAAGATGAAAAAGTTTATCACAACATTTTCTATAGCGGCAGGACTTTTCCTTACGTCAAACATGGTAAGCGCACAGCAAAAAATCGGGCATGTAAATTCGGATGATATTTTTACCAATCTTCCCGAAGCTAAAACAGCAGAAGGTTCATTAGATACTTTCACCAAAACAAAGCAGGGTGAGATTGAAAAAATGATCACTTCTTATCAGACAAAATTAAAAGCGGCTCAGGATAAAGAAAAAACGATAAGTGAGGCAAACAAAGAGACTGTAATTAAAGAATTAACAGCAGCTCAGACCGAATTGCAGACTTTAGGTAAAGATATTGAAACTTCCAGAACTAAAGCAGCACAGGAAATTTCTAAAAAGCAGACGGAATTATTTACGCCGATTCAGAAAAAAGTAAGCGCAATGATTGCTACGGTAGCAAAAGAAAAAGGATTGGCTTATGTGTTTGATATTGCGCCTTCTCAGGGAAACAGCCAGGTTGCTTATATGGACGGAGGAGAAGATATTACTCCGACGGTAAAGTCTAAACTGGGAGCTACAGGAACTGCTTCAAAGCCGGCTTCTAAGTAATATTTAAAAAAATTATGAATAATTCTAAGGTAAAAATTATTCATTCAAAATAAAAAAGCCGGAAACTAAGAATATGAAAATTCCCGTTTCCGGCTTTTATTTCTTTTATACGACGGTCTAATCGAGAGGCTTTCGACCGGATATCAGATTATACAGTACCACAATGATTGCAATAACCAGCAATACGTGAACTAAATATCCTGTACTCATTCCCGGAACGATTCCTAACATTCCTAAAAGCCATACCACAATACAAATGACTGCGACTAACCATAATAAACTTCTCATAACTAAAATTTTTAAGTGATTTGATAAAGTAAATACACATATTATGCCTTTTTCTTAAAAACAGCTTAAAAATATATACCACAAATTATGAAAAGCGAATTTTTTTACACAAAAATTAGCGTGTAAACGGAATTTAATCCAGAAGACCAAAATGGATTAAAGCTTTTTCAATTCCATGATTGTCAATATCTTCGGTTACATAATCTGCAACTTCTTTTACGCTGTCATTCGCATTTCCCATGGCGATGCCGATTTTTGTAAATTTTAACATAGAAATATCATTTCCGCCGTCTCCGAAAGACATTGTTTCTGAAACGTCGATGTCAAAATATTTACAGAAATTTTCGATTCCTGTTTGTTTGCTTATTCCTCCTGGATTTACATCGGCAAAAAGGGGAGTCCATCTCGAAGATATACTTTTGGGCATTACTTTTTTCATAAATTCGGCTTCGGCTTCCGGTTTCAGAAAAATATTTGCCTGAATTACATTTTCAATATCAATATTTTCTTTATCATGAATCGGCGGAACAGGAATGTTGATATGAGAATACATTCCCACAACTTCAGGTGTTGCATCGTTTATTTCTACTTTATCTTCATACATTAAAGAATAACTCAGCGGAAAATTTTTGGCATAAAGAATCAGACTTTTAATGTCGGAAGGATCTATTGTATGTCTGGAAATAAGCTTGTTTGAGGCTGTAACACAATACGATCCGTTAAAGGTGATGAAACCGTCAAATTTCAGATGATCAATATGATGCAAGGAATTGATGGATCTTCCTGTTGCGATAATAACTTTTATTCCTTTTTCTCTTAACTTTTGAAGAGCATTTTGGGTAGAATCGGGGACTTTTCCTGTTTTAAAGCTTAATAATGTTCCGTCTATATCGAAAAAGACGGCTTTAATGTTGTGATTTTGGGTGTTCATTGAAGTTTAATAATTTAATCGTTTAAGATTTAAAACAAAAATACAACAATATAATTTTGTTTTATGATGTCGTATTTTAATTGAAACTGAATTATTGCAGAATCTATAAGGTACGGTTATTGTAAAGATTTTAGCACACCAATAATAAAATAATATGAAAAATCAGGAGGAAATCGATCTTTTGAATGATCTTGTCCACATTACGAATGACAGAATAAAAGGCTTTGCAAAAGTGGAAGGTAAAATATGGGAAAGCTATCCCGACGTGAAATCGGAATACGCAAGAATGAATTCTCTTTCGAAAGTTATGAAAAACGAACTCATAGATCTCATCACCAAAAATGGTGGTGAAGCGAATGATTCACCGTCTGTTGCCGGAACACTCCACAGAACGTGGATTGATATCAAAAATTCTTTTACCATCGGAAATACGGAAGAATCTACGATTGAAAATGTAATTTTTGGCGAAAAAGCGGCGATTGATGCTTATCAGAACGCAATTGACACCGGAAAACTGAGCGAAAAAAGCAGGGAAATTGTTTCGGAGCAGCTTAAACACATCAAAGATTCTTATCATGAATTCAAAGGAAAAAGCAATTATAAAGAATAGTTATTGTTTTTCTTACAGATCAACTTCCTGAAACGGGAAGTTTTTTTATGTCTAAAAAAAAATTATTCTAAAACAATTCAGAATGGAATTCTGACAACCTTTTTTGGGAAATAGAATCATTACAAATCACCAAATATTGAATAAAAATTAATGAATTATTCTAGAAAAGAAATAATTCCGGCAATTTCTCATCAATCAGATGAATACTTCAGGATGTTGAAATTTTAAAAATAAACATTTGAATATCAATCAAATGAATTAATAAATCAATAGAAAATAAATTATTTTATTTAGGAAAAATTTATCCATAAAAATTTATGATAAAAATAATATTAAAATCTTTTGTATTATTAAAATTATTCATACATTAGTGATGTATAAAATACAAAACTTTATCATTTATAGAATTTAGGAAATAATTATCACTAAAAGTTTTATTCATTCTTTTATATATTTAAATTCTGCTTTAAAATTAGGTATATGCCACTCTTGTAAAAGGGTGGTGTTTTTTATGATATAGAAATATGGATTAAAATTTGTAAAAAATCCAATTATTCTGATCAGAAAATAGAAAATAATTTCCGTAGAGTAATTTAACATAATATTCTACGGAAATCATTTGAAAATTTCAAAAAATGGAGTAGTATAGAAACTCAATCAAGAGAATAAATAAATTGATTGAGTTTGTTTTCCTTAAAAATCCTCAGGAAAAATTCCTGTTGCATATTGCCATACTTCAACTACCTCATTTAAAGGAATTTCGTAAGGCTCATAAAATGTATTATCTGCGGCAACCGTTAAAGAATTTTCATTTTTAGATTTCAGACGTTTGTAAGTAATACCGTCATTTAAGGTAATGAAAACATAGGTGTTACCGGATTTGAGATCATTAAGACCTTCCATATATTTTCCGATGATGTATGAGCCGTTCTTAAAGGGCGGCATAGAATCTCCATCCGCAGGAAATGCACGGAATTTTCCGTTTTTCAGAAAAGGAAGAGAAATTCTCTGAAGACTTTCAATATAATCCGGATCGCTGTAACCCGTTAAGTAACCCATAGAAGCTTTCTGAGAGACAATTTCAATGCTTTCGTCGCCGTTCTGATCTACCATTACAGGCAGAACAATACGGTTATCAGGAAGTTTCAGCATATCTTCAAGAGCATGTTTTGTTAAATCTACCGACAGCAAAAGATCAATACTGACATTAAAAATTCTTGAAATTTTAATTAAAAGGCTTCAAACCAAAAATGGGACAAAATTTACACTTTAAGGCTTAATTAATTGATTATTAATGAATTAATTTTATCCATATTAAATGGTGGTTTATCTGTGTTTATTATAAAATCATATTCACCATGCATATTAACATGCTGCCAAGTCATTATAGAGCTGTTTTTCATTAACTCAATATTCTTCCTAATTTCATCCTCTTCCTTAATTTCGGAAAGTTTGTCTGAGATAAAAAGGTAGTTCCATAAGATAATTGCGTTTTGGATTAAGTGCCTACATGCTACTGCAATTTCTTGCTCTTCTTTAGTCTCGTATTTAAATTCCTGATTGTTTCCAAAAAATACGGCTTTAGCAAATAGATGTGATAATTCAATTTTATTTAATTGCTTTTCAATGTTTTGCCTTAAAGGGGGTTCATCAAAATACCGCAATAAAAAAATTGTTTTATGAATTCTGCCAATTTCTTTCATAGCTTTATATAAAGGGTGTTGCTTTGAATAAGAACTTAATCGTTTCAAAATAATAGAAGCTTTTGCTTCTCCTAATTTAATTGAGCATAATAATCTTAATATATTCTCCCATTGATCTTTAATGATATTCTCATCTATATACATACTTTTTGAAGGAAGAATTTTATAACCCTTGCTTTCATAAGTATTTCTTGGAATATCCTTAAAAGTATATAAAAGTTGGTCACTGTAATTTTTAATTCTTGGAGCAAATAAAATTCCTAAAGAATTACATACTCCAAATATAATCTCACTATATCCATGCGTGTCTGTTGAATGCATATCACTCTCTACATCTTTGTTGTGAAGGAGCCCATCAAGGATATATCCGGCTTCTCTTTCGGAAGCACTAATTACACTGTTATAAAAGAGCTTACTTTTTTCGTCAATAAAACTATATGCAGAAATACCCTTTCCAGTTCCAAAATATTTAAAGGAATGAGTGGCATTAATTGCAGGAACAGTAACATTAAATTTTTGTCCATCACTTGAAGTATGTAGTGAATCTTTTTTTTGAAGATATATTTGGGGTAGCGAGAGTTTATCTGTAATTTCCAGAATCATTTGATTGGCTTCATCAATATTGTCCTTACTAAAAAACCACCTGACTACATATTCCAATTTATCGGCTCCAATACCCGTAGATATTTTGCCCATTTTCCTTACTCCTATATTACAGCCTAAAGCTATAATTGCAGCATAAATAATATTTTTGGACGGAGAATCCTTACTTGATGTTCGGCTGTAATGTAAAAAAGAAGAATTAAAATTTGAGGAATAATCTATATCGGATAATATTTTTGTAAGTGGGATATAAACATTTTCTCCAATAGTTTCATGAACAAAATGACTTGTTACTTCATCCAATTTTGGAGTACTTACTCTTGGTCTATTATCTCTACTAAATTTTAAATATTCGTTGGTTATAATATTTTCGTTAGTTTTTGTATAATGCTTAACCATATTTTCCTTTAGAATTAGCAAAGCATCTTCCATGTCATACATTTGGTTGATATTTGCCCTTTCCATCAACTCCTCCTTATCTGAAATCCAACGGTTGTAAGAAATTAAATAATCATCAATTGACCTATATTTATCAGAAAATTTAAGATTAAGCGTACCTCCTTTTATATGATTAGAAACCTCTCTAAACAAAAATAGTTTATACATCTGTGGATTAAATTCACCAGTATCATCATATAACCATTTCTGCTCGTTTTTACCAATAAACTCACGAGGAGCAGTATGTGTTATTTTTCCATTTTTAGCTTGATAGTTTTTTATAGCAGATATCATATGAAAATCAGACATTTCAGTATTGAACTCAAATATTAATAAAATTCCGGCAACTCTGTTATGTATTTTTCTATATCCTTTATTTAGCTCCTTAAAGAATAGTTCTTCTTTTAGTGCAGTAGTACCTAAATTTTCAAGCTTTTCTATTTCCTGAATGATATCATCATGTAAAGACGGATTTTCAGAAGTAAAAATATCTTTTATTAATCTGAGTTTTTCTGAGTCTCCATATTGACTTGTAAAAATTATACGCTTTACCTTTTCTAATTGTTTTTTTGAAGAAAAAATAATATTTCTAATCTTTGCCAGCTGCTTTTGTTTATTAGGTTTTAAATCTCTCTTTAAAAAATCAGTTGCAATAGACTTATTAGCATTATTATGATATTTTTGAACAACCTGAAGAAAAATATCAACGAATGCATCCTGACGGACACGGTACTGATAAATAATGAATGATACAATGAAAAGTCTTTTTCTTTTTATATCCCGAATGCTATCAAACTGAATATGTTCTGCTTTTACTACCCAGACAGCATAATAATTTAGAATCCCGGAAATTTCATTCAACTTAGTAATATTTGAAAGATGAAAATGCATATCTCTTATAATATTAAAATCATCAATGCTTTCCTTAATTTTTCTCGGAGTTACTGTTTGAATAATCCTTTTTAATTTAGTAATTAAATAGGGGTTCTTTGAAGATACTTCATCATTACCTGAAGGAAGGCTCATCATTTCATCCAATAATTCTTTTTGAATGATACTAAGATTTTTATCAACCAGATTTACTAAATTTTCTTCAAATAAATTTAAAGACTTGGATATAGTTTGAGCAAAAACATAGTATTTAGGATGCTCAATTTTTCTCTCCTCCAAAAATGAAATTAAAGAATAAAAAATTTCTTTTGGTCTTTGGGGAGTTTTAACCAATTCTAAAGCTTCTTTTTCAAATAGATCTAAGCAATCGGAGAAGGCACTATATCCAAAATGATTTAAAATAAATGCTCTATGCTTTTTATATATAGATGTCTTATAATCTAAAATATCTACTTCATATTTTAGTCCACAAAGTTCTGTTACATATATTATATCATCCTTCCGATAGTGTTTTGGAACAAAAAATTTTTTTTGTGCTAAGAAATAACCTTTTTGAAGAATATAGCCAACAGTAGTAATTCCTTTTCTTAGGTTAGGTTCAAGATCGTTGTCAAACTCTAAAGTAAATAATGCTTTTCTTTCATCAACTGTTAATTCAATAGGATTATCGAAAAGCTCAATATCTTTTTCTTTTAAGAGATTTATTCTAGGCATCAGAAATATTTTGTGAATATAAATATATCATAAATTTGTATATCCCAAAATTAGACTATAGTTTAACATTGGTAGTAGAATACAATAATTTCAGACAAATTAACAGTATTAATCACATACCAAAAACACCCACTCTAAAATTGGTAAAATTTATTTATATTTATTAACAAAAAAATTCTAACATGAAGGCAAGATATATAAGAGTATCTACATTAAACCAAAAAATTGAACGGCAGTTAGAAAAACAATATCCTGATGAAAAAATATATATAGATAAACTTAGTGGCTCAATTCCATTTAGTGAGAGAGTCCATGCAAAAGAGCTTCTAAAAGCCGTTGAAGAAAATAAGATACATTACATGAGTGTTTCAAGTATTGACAGATTAGGAAGAAATACATTGGATGTATTACAGACTATTGAGAAATTGCACAAAAATAATATTTGTTTGAAGGTAGATAATTTAGGGCTGGAAAGTTGGGTTAATGGAAAAGAAAATCCAACATTCAAATTGATCATAAGTGTTTTAGCCAATATCAGTGAAATGGAAAGGAACTCTTTATTAGAGAGACAAAAAGAAGGAATTGCAATTGCAAAAGCTAAAGGAACCTATAAAGGGAGATTAAAAAATACAACAGAATCTGTGGACGAATTTCTAGCCAAGTACCCGAATGTTATTCATTATTTAAACAAAAAAAATCCACCAACCATTATAGAAATTGCTAAACTCACAGATTGCTCTAAAAATACAGTACAAAAAGTTAAAAAATATATCCATTACAAATAATTTCTATAACTGCCTACCATTATACAGTAAACAATTAATTCAAAATTTCTTCAGAATTGGAGATATAGATTTGTAATATGAAGATCTTAATAATAGAAGACGAAACAGAATTGGCAAAAAGTATCTCCGAATATCTTTCTGGAGAAAACTATTTATGTGAGTTTGCAACGACATTTGGTGACGCAATGGACAAAATAGAGACTTTTAATTATGATTGTATTCTGCTTGATATTATGCTTCCAGATGGAAACGGACTTACTATTTTAGAAGAATTGAAAAAGCAAAATAAACAAGATGGTGTTATCATTATTTCTGCGAAAAATGCTTTAGATGATAAAGTAAAAGGGTTACAACTAGGTGCTGATGATTATCTTACCAAACCTTTTCATCTTTCCGAATTAATGGCAAGGATCTATTCTATCATCCGCAGAAAGCAATTTAACAATTCAAATGTTGTAAGGCAGAATGAAGTAGAGATTGATCTTTTGGCAAAAACCGTTTCAATTAATAATCAGACCATTACTCTTACCAAAAAAGAGTTCGATCTATTGATCTATTTTATAGGAAATAAAAATAAGGTAATTTCCAAAAGCACTTTAGCAGAACATCTGTCCGGTGATTTTGCAGATATGCTAGACAATCATGATTTTGTATATGCACATGTAAAGAATCTGAAAAAAAAATTATATGATGCCGGATGTGATCATTATCTGAAAACAGTGTACGGAACGGGATATAAATGGGAAAGTAACTAAAATACCTATGAAACCATTATTAAGCAAGACTACAAAGCCATTTATTATTTATGTCCTTATCATTCTGGTCATTAGTATTCCTGTATATTATGTTGTAATTGATACCATTTGGAAAGGTGAATTGGACGAACATAATGGAACAATCGCGGAAAAAACTGCTTATGAATTTAATAGTCTAAAGCTTTCTGATCAGGAATTAGAAAAAAGTTTAGTGCTTTGGAATCAGATCCAGCCGGGAACCGATATTAAAAAAGTATTATCCAATAGTGCAAAAAAAGATGTGTTTTTTACTGTAGAAAAGCAGAAAACGTTTGTATCAAAACCTGAGATAGAACGATATAGATGCTTAATGAAAGTGATTTATATTAATAATAAGCCTTTCCTTTTTACCGTTGAAACCAATATTGAAGAATCTCAGGAAACCGTTGCTGCCATTGCTTTAGTAACCATTTTCTTCTTTCTTCTTATCGTTGTTGGTTTATTGTTTTTAAACAAAAGGCTTTCGGCTTCAGTCTGGGAGCCATTCCGAAATACTTTGGATAAACTTAAAAGATTTAATCTCAACAGCCAGACAAAAATCGAATTTGATAAAACTGACATAACAGAATTTGAAGAACTCAACCAATCTTTAAGAAAATTAATAGAGCACAATATTTCGGTTTTTAAAACTCAAAAAGAATTCACCGAAAACGCTTCACACGAATTACAGACTCCTTTAGCAATTTTGAAAAACAAGTTGGATATTTTACTGCAAAGCGAAGATCTTACAGAAAGACAATATCAGATTGCTGAAGAAATGAACAGGGCTTTAACAAGAAGTTCCAGAATTAATAAAAACCTTTTGTTGCTGGCCAAAATTGACAATAGTCAGTTTGATAACGCTGAAATTATTCAATTTGATGGCTTATTAGATCAAAGTATGGAAATATTACAGGAACATTTCGATCAAAAAAATATTTCTGTTGATAAAAATATTTCTTCTGATATACAAGTAAACGGAAACAGCGGTTTAACGGAAGTTCTTATTAATAATCTGATACTAAATGCAATTCGACATACTTCGCCTAACGGATCAATCTCGGTTAAACTAACAAGTTCTGTGCTTGAGGTTGCTAATTCCGGAACAGAAAAATTGAATACAGAGTTTTTATTCAAGAGGTTTTCAAAGCTTTCAGCGGATCATAAAGGTAGTGGTTTAGGATTGGCTATAATTAGTGAAATTTGCAAATTTCATCAATGGAAAATCAGCTATAAATTTGAAAATAGTATGCATATTTTTTCTATCGTATTATAAAAATTTAAATTATGATTTAGGAAAATTCATTTCGAACACCAAGAGAAAACCATAGTTAAAAAAAATGGCAAAATGAAAGCTAAATACTTTTACAAAAAATAAGCATTCTAAATTTCTACAAAATTGTATATCAAATTTGTAAGAAAAATATGAAAACGCTAAATAAGGTAGCAGCTGTAACCCTTCTCTTCTGGCTGATGAAAATAACAGCAACCACACTGGGAGAAACTTTGGGAGATTTTATTTCTATGACGCTCAACCTTGGTTACACTGTTGGAATAGGAATCACCCTCTTATTTTTCATCATTATTATTACAATACAGCTGAATGTAAAAAAATACATTCCGGTCATTTACTGGCTGGTAATTATAGGAACAACCACATTAGGAACGGAAATTTCAGATTTTATAGACAGAACCCTGAAAACCGGATATTTATTGGGTAGTTTAATGCTGGTAAGCGGTCTTTTGACGACGCTTTTTCTATGGTATAAAAAATATAATACTCTTGAAGTATATCCGGTTTTTGAAAGAAATAAAGAAATTTTTTACTGGGTTACTATTCTTTTCTCCAACAGTCTGGGAACAGCGTTTGGAGATTACCTGAGTGATAATTTAGGATATAGCTATTTAGCAGGAGCTGTAATTACGGGTGTTATCATACTTATTGTTGTTCTGCTTCATTATTTTACAAAGCTTAATCATGTTCTGCTGTTTTGGGTCGCTTTTGTTTTTACAAGGCCTTTTGGAGCAACTTTCGGAGATTTTCTTACTAAACCTATTTTAAAAGGTGGATTAAATCTAAGTACACTATACGCTTCATTGATTTCTTTAGGTCTATTATTTCTGATGATTATTATATCACATCAAAAGCAAAAGAAAGAATTAGATCTTCAAAACTAAAAATTCAAAATTTCTTCTAAATCATTCCTGAATATTGCCTTACAAATTAAAAATTTAATTAAAATGAAAAAGTTAGCATTCCTATTGACAGTGATTTCAGCTGTAGCTTTTGTTAATGCTCAAAAAGTTCAGCAGAAAGATGTTCCTGCATCTGCCCAGAAAGGTTTTCAAAAACAATTTCCAACTATTAAAGAGGTAAAATGGGTAAAAGAAGATGGTAATTATGAAGCAGGTTTTAAAGTAAAAGAAACGGAAACTTCTGTTGTGATCACTCCTTCAGGCAACATTCTTGAAACAGAAACAGAAATGAGTATCAATTCTCTTTCTGCACCAATCAAAGCATATATCACTAAAAATTACCCCAATCAGAAAATAAAAGAAGCCGCGAAAATTACAGATGCAAAAGGTATTATTACCTATGAGGCAGAAATAAGTGGAAAAGATCTGATTTTCGACAAAAATGGAAAATTTTTAAAGGAAAACAAAGACTAAACTTAATAATATGAATAGAATCAAGCTCTTAGCGTTTTTAGTAATGCTGCTATTTTCTTCCATAGCTTTTGCACAGGTGGCTGTTGTTACCATTTCTGGAAATGTAAAAAATAAGATGAAATTGTTAGGGTTGTCTTATGTTAATATAATGGCAAAAAATGCAAAAGATTCCACATTTGTTGCCGGAACGATAACTGATGAAGAAGGCAAGTTTTCATTAACCGGAATCAAACCTGGACACTATCAGCTGGAGTTTTCACATTCAGGATTTAGAAAGCAAGCTCAATCTCTTTTTGTGGGAAGCCTTTCAGAATTTTTGGAAATTTCTGTTGTAGAACTTGAACCGCAGGAAGAAAAAGAATCAAAAATTGAAGAAATTGTTTTAACTGGTTCTAAAAAGAATGAAATCAGCAATCAGCTTGATAAAAAAACATATTCTTTAGCAGATAATATCAGCCAAAGCGGAGGTTCGGTTTTACAAAGTATGCAAAATCTTCCCGGAGTAACTGTCCAGGACGGAAAAGTGCAGCTGCGCGGTAACGATAAAGTAACTGTTTTAATTGATGGTAAACAAACGGCATTGACTGGTTTTGGAAGCCAAAGCGGACTGGATAATATTCCGTCTTCTGCAATTGATAAAATTGAAATCATCAACAATCCTTCATCAAAATATGATGCCAACGGAAATGCCGGAATCATTAATATTATTATGAAGAAAAATAAACAGAACGGCTGGAACGGGAAAGTTGGTTTTATTTATGGTACAGGTTCCTATTGGGTAAGAAAAGAAAACTTGCCAACGATAAGACCTCAATATACGATTACACCAAAAATAAATCCTTCGGTTTCGCTTAACTATAGAAAAGATAAGGTTAATATTTTCCTTCAGGCTGATAATTTATACACGGAAACATTGAATAAAAATGAATTTGTAACCAGAACTTACGACGATGGAAAAATCATTAATTCACAATTAAAAAGAAATAGAAACACAAATTATCTTACCACAAAAGCCGGAATCGACTGGAATATAGATGCTCAAAATACAGTAACAATCTCAGGATTGTATGGAAGTGAGAAAATTATAGATCGTGGAGACCAGCCGTTTTTCAATGGAGATCTTTCTCAACGTCTTCGTCTTTGGCAGTTTTTGGAAGATGAGTTGAAAACAACGATTATGGGAACTGCTTCTTATCAACATAAATTCAAAGATGCAGGACATGTATTGAATGTCGGATTCAATTATACGTTCCATAGAGAAGATGAAAAGTATTTCTACGACAATTATTTGCCGGCTTCAACCGGAACAGATGCTTTTAAATTATTGTCTGACGAGCAGGTTTACGATTTCAATATTGATTATGTAAAACCTTTGAAATACGGACGCATCGAAACAGGAATTAAACTGAGAAGCAGAAGTATTCCTACAGATATGAACTTTATTCCTGGTACAAATTCTGTTTTGGATGCCAATGCAGGAGGTTGGGCAACTTATAAAGAGTTGATTCCTGCTGTTTATGGTAATTATATTTTCGAAAACGAAAAGTGGGAAGCGGAACTTGGTGTAAGACTGGAATATGTGAAAATTCAGTATGATGTGAATCCCAATCATCCGACGTACAAAAGTGACAGCTATAATTATACACAACCATTTCCAAACCTGAGACTGGCTTATAAATTAAACGATCAAAACAAGTTATCTGTATTTTATAATAGGAGAGTTGATAGGCCAAATGAAGTTGATATCCGTATTTTCCCAAAATATGATGATGCTGAAATCATTAAAGTCGGAAACCCACAGTTAAGACCTCAGTTTACCAATTCGATTGAGTTTGGACACAAATATAATTGGGATAAAGGATATTTGTATTCAGCTTTATACCACCGTTTTGCTAATGGAACAATTACTAGAATTTCAAGTATTGTTCCTGAAAGTACACTGATTTATGCTGTATTTCAAAATGCAGGGAAAAGTTATAATTCAGGGCTGGAAATGATCTGGAATCAGAAAGTTTCGAAAACATATTCTTTTAATATTAATGGAAATATATACAGAAATCAGATTGATGCATTTTCGGTAGAAAACCTTTATCCAAAACCCAATATATTTTCTGCTAATCAGAAAACGGCCATTTCAGGAAATGTAAAATTGAATAACATTTTTAAGCTTTCTAAAGGTTTTGACGCTCAATTGACAGCTGTTTATCTGGCTCCAGATATTATTCCGCAAGGGAAAATAGGCTCAAGGTTTTCAATGGACTTGGGAGCGAAAAAATCGATCCAAAACGGAAAAGGAGAAATATTCTTAAACGCCACAGATTTGCTGAATACAATGGTAATTAAGAAGAAAATACAGGGGAATGGATTTACTTATACAAGTGATGATTATTATGAAACTCAAGTTGTAAGATTAGGCTATAGTTATAAATTTTAATAAAAAACTCAACAGTGATCATGGATAATTTAGTAGAAGCTGTAAGCAGTTATGTAACATTATTTCTTTCAGAAAATCTTTCAGAGGATTTTTCTTTTCACTGTATGGGGCATACCTATGATGTAGTAAATGCGGTACGGGAAATTGGTGCACAAAGTAACCTTTCGGAGGAGGAAATGCTTGTCTTACAGGTGGCAGCCTGGTTTCATGATTGCGGATATGTGAATCTTTATATTGGTCATGAAGAGGAAAGTAAAAAAATAGCACAGAATTTTTTAGAAAATTTCGGATGCGAAAAAGATTTTATTTATACTGTTTTAAGCTGTATTGATTCTACAAAATATCCTCCAAAACCTTCTTCTTTAATTGAAAAAGTGCTGTGTGATGCAGATCTATATCATTTGGCATGTCCGAACTATCCAAAGTATGAAAAAGCAATACGACAAGAGTTTGAAAAATATCTTGGACTGGCTTATACAGATGAAGAATGGCTGGTAAAGAACTGCAAATTCTTAACGGATCATGAATATTACACAGACTACGGTCAAAAAGTTCTTACAAAGTTTAAAGAAGTGAATATTCAATTAAAGAAGTATTCCGAATAAATTTTAAAATCAATTAATAACTTACTAAGATGTCAAAGTTTACTAAAAAAAAAGCATTCCGCCTTTTCGTATTAATTTTTGCTTGTGGAAAAATGTCTGCACAAACAAGCAATGATACCATTCAGGTTCAGGAACCAAATAAAGACAGTATTATTGCATTAAGCACTGAAAAAAGTCATTTAAATTATAAAAGCTTAATCATTCCTACCGCACTTATTGGTTACGGAGTCGCCAGTTTGTCTGTGAATGGTCTTAAGCAATTAAACTTCTCCACCAGAGACGAAATTAATGAGCACAAACCCGATCATATCAGATTGGATAATTATACACAGTTTGCCCCTGCAGTTTTGGTGTACGGATTAAATGCAATCGGACTGAAGGGAAAACATAATTTTAAAGACAGAAGTATCATCTACGGAACTTCAATGTTAATTACATCAGCAATTACAGTTCCTTTAAAACATATTGTTAAAGAAGAAAGACCGGATGGGTCCAATAATCTATCATTTCCTTCGGGGCATACGGCTATAGCATTTGCTTCTGCTCAATTTATGTTCAGGGAATATAAGGATACCAACTTCTGGCTGGGAGTTTCAGGATATTCATTTGCCGTTTTTACAGGAGTTTACAGAATGTTAAATGATAAACATTGGGTAGGGGATGTCGTTGCAGGTGCTGGTTTTGGGATACTTTCTACAGAATTAGCCTATTGGTTATATCCTAAAGTTAATAATCTGTTGGGAGGTAAAAATAAAAGTACAGCGACGATGGTAATGCCATTTTATCAGGATAAAAGTATGGGAATAGGTTTGGTTAAAACTTTTTAAATTAATAAGAAATATGTGGTTCTATTATGCGCTGTTGTCGGCATTATTTGCGGCATTTACAGCTGTTTTTGCCAAAATGGGAGTTTCCAATGTCAATTCTAACCTCGCAACCGGGATAAGGACTGTGATTATCCTTGTATTGGTATGGAGTATCGTGTTCATAAAAGGTGAAGCGAAAGATATAGGTTCGCTGTCAAAATTTAATATTATTTTTCTTGTTCTTTCCGGGATTGCAACCGGATTATCATGGCTGTTTTATTTTAAAGCATTGCAAATAGGAAAAGTGTCGCAAGTAGCCGCTGTAGATAAATTAAGTGTGGCTATTGCCATTATTTTATCTGTATTATTTTTCAAAGAAACATTAACGTTAAAAACAGCAATCGGTGCTTTGTTAATCATTGGCGGAACTATTTTGTTTGCAATGAAATAGTTGGGTTCTCATCATCAAATTATTTAACGAAGTGGACATTTTGCCCCATTTTTGGTTTGAACCCTACTATTATTGAAATAGCAAAATTAACTGACTGTTCAAAAAACACTGTTCAAAAAGTAAAAAAAATTATAAAATTATTATAAACACACCCTGAGGTAAAAAAAATACGATAAATAACATTTTCATATCATTCTCTCTTTCCCAACCATAAATATAACGGTGGAAGTAATATGGGAGCGAATAACAATGTGCTTGTCAAACCACCGATGATCACTGTAGATAACGGACGCTGTACATCAGAACCGATACCTGATGAAATAGCGGCAGGAACAAGACCTATAATTGCGACTACCAATATAGAAAGCAGTGCCCGCAATTGTTCTTTAGAAACCTGAGCAACTGTCTGGTTGTTTACAGCATTCTGTGTGCCTCTATTTAAAGCTGAGACTAATAGTACACCCGCCATTACAGATATTCCGAAAATACTCACAAAACCAACTCCAGCTGAGACATTAAAATAATACCCCCTTAAAAGCAGGGCTACAATCCCGCCTCCCAAAGCAAATAGAATACAACTCATTGTAATTAAGGTGTATCTCAAATTTCTGTATAGCATAAATAGAAATAAGAAAACCATCAATAATGTAAGTGGAATTGTAAATAATAATTGCTTTCCGGCACGTTCTAAATTTTCATACTGACCGCCGTAAATAATATCATAACCTTTGGGAACCTGAACCCTTTTTTCTACTTTGGATTGCAGTTCGTTTACAAAACTTCCCTGGTCACGTCCTTGTATATTAGTACGAACGGTTATCATTCGTTTGCTTCCGTATCGGTAAATATTAGTTTGCCCCTCTACAAAATGAATGTCTGCCAATTGATCCATCGGAATTAATGCTCCGTTTGCTGCAGGCACCAACAAGTTTTTGATGGCATCAATAGAGTTTCTGCTTTCAGGTAAAAAGCGAACCATAATATCATATCGTTTGGCTCCATCGTAAAGTGTTGAAATTGATTTTCCTCCGATAGCTGCTTCTATCATATTTTGAATATCGGCCACATTGATCCCATAACGTGCCGCCGCTTCTCTGTTTATATTAATCGCTAATTGTTCCTGTGCACCTTCCTGTTCAATATTTACTCCTTTTGCTCCTTGAATATTTTTGGCAATAGCAGCAATACTATCCGCTTTTTGACGCATCAATTTTAAATCATCCCCAACGACTGAAATTGCCAGATCAGCGGCACTACCATTTACAATCTCCATTACCTGATCTATGATAGGCTGTCCTGATGAAAATTGTACAGAAGGCAGTTGATGCTGTAAATCTGTCTTTATTTTTTCAACCAAATCCTTTTTGGATATAGTATCACTCCATAGTTTATAATCTTTAAGACCTACCAAAATTTCGTTTCTATTGGCTGGGAATGGATCTGTACCATCATCATTCCGCCCTGTCTGAGTGATTACATAAGAAATTTGAGGGTATTTTGAGACTATACTTCTTATTTTAGGGGCATACTTTGCATTTTCCTGAATGGATATTCCTGCAGGGAAATTGCCACGTAAAAAAATAGACCCTTCGTCCAAAGTAGGTAAAAACTCTGTCCCTAATTTTATACCACAAAGGATTAATATAAGCACAATGGAAAACCCAATAATAGTTGTTTTCTTATATGATTTTAAGAATAATTCGAGTGTTTTCCCATATATTTTTGTAAGAAAATCCAAAACAAAATTTTTATGCTCTTTCATTGGCTTATTTACATCTGCTAGGCTTTTTCGATAGGCGAAAGAAATGAGAACAGGAATGAACGTAAGTGCTGCGAGCATAGAACCAATAACAGCAAAAGCTAATGTTAAGGCCATTGGCGAAAACAATTTTCCTTCCACTCTGGTCATCAAGAGAATTGGCATATATGCCAAAATAATAATCGTTACCGAAAAGAAAATCTCTCTTCCGACTTCCTGTGCAGCCTGCAAGGTAATTTTTACGATACCTTCCTTTTTTTCTTCCGGTGTAGCTGTTCGGTATTTTCTGATCAGATGTTCTGCCATCACACAGGCGCCATCTACAATAATTCCAAAATCTATGGCACCTAATGAAAGTAAATTGGCTGGAATACCTGTAAGCCGCATCAATATAAATGCAAAAAGTAAAGAGAAAGGAATGGTTAACGCAACAACCAACGCACTTCTTACACTTCCCAAAAAGAAAATCAGCAGGATAATAACAATAGAAACTCCTTCAAACAAAGTATGGGCTACAGTTTCAAGAGAATGGTCTATCAGGAAGCTTCTGTCATACATTGGACGTAAAGTTACACCTTGAGGTAAATCACTTTCCTGAAGTAACGCCATCCTTTCTTTCAGAGCCTTTAATACTTCACTGGGATTTTCATATCTTCTTAGCAATACAATGCCTTCTACACCGCTGTTTACATCCTTTTTTTCTTTGGTTACTGTATAGCCCAAAACGCCGCTTGGCGGTGGTGGTGTAATTTCAACAGTAGCAACATCACGTACAAAAACAGGAATGCCATTTTCTGATTTTAATACAATATTCTGTATATCCTGTTCAGTTTTAATGGCACCTAAACCGCGAATAGCAAAACCTTGTCCGCCCCTTTCAATAATATTTCCGCCAGTATTCTGGTTGTTTAAATTAACAGCATCCATAACATTTTGCAATGTAAGGCTGTATTTTCTTAATTTTTCAGGTGAAGTAATGATATGAAATTGTTTTAAAGGACCACCGAATGTGGCTACATCAGCAATTCCATCTACCTGCAATAATGCCGGCTTTATAACCCAATCCTGCAGATCCCGCAATTGTGCCTGACTGTAAGTTGGAGGTGCTTCCACTACGTACCTGAAAATTTCGCCCACCGCTGTAGAAAGGGGGGCTAATTCCGGTGCAACACCTTCCGGCAGTTCTGCTCCTGCCAGTCGTTCCGTAACCTGCTGTCGGGCAAAATAATCATCCGTCCCATCTTTAAAAGTAAGCTGTACAACCGCAAGTCCAAATATAGTTCTGCTTCTGCGATCTAAGACATTAGGTGTATTTTGCAGAGCTCTTTCGATAGGAATAGTAACCTGCTGTTCTACTTCTTCCGCTGCACGTCCTTTATATTGGGCAATGACAATGACATTGGTGTCTGCAATATCCGGATAGGCTTCTATTTTGAGCTGTGTAAAACACCAAAATCCGATAGCCATTGTAACAATGCTAGCAGCAATTACCGCCCAACGGTTTCTTAAACTGAATATGAGTAAATTCTTGATCATTTTTTTACCATTTTTCTACCTGATGGGTAACAATAAACCCTCCTTTATACTGATTTCTAAGTTCACTTAATACAGCTCTCACTTTTTTTTCTTCATCAATAAAAGTGATCATCATCGGTGTTTCGTCAAAACTAAACAAATCGTTCGGCCGGTTAAGACGTTGATTTTCACCATAGCCTAATCTGCCTCGAAATACGGTTGCTCCTTTAATATTTTGTACAATTAAAAATTGCAAAATGAATTCGTACACTAATTGTGTTCCTTTCAAATCGTCAGCGTCTATAAATATTTGTGCTTGTATCATAATTTTGAGGTTTAAAGTATTGTTCCTTTCAGGATAATAGAGGCAATGGAAAAGTAGATTATCAAACCTGTTACATCTACTAAAGTGGCTACAAATGGTGCCGATGATGTAGCCGGATCTATTTTGCATTTTTTTAAAACAATGGGTATCATAGAACCGCTAAAAGTTCCCCACATGACAATTCCAATCAGTGAAAAGAAAATGGTTACAGCCAATAAAAACCAATGCTGTCCGTAATCGTACCAATGCAGGTTTTGCCATACTGCTATTCGGATCAATCCTATTGTTCCCAGCACAACACCTAGTGATAGGCCCGATAAAATTTCCCTCCTCATCACATACCACCAGTCTTTCAATCTTATTTCTTTCAAAGCCATCGCGCGAATAATAAGAGTAGCAGCCTGAGAACCGCTGTTTCCGCCACTTGAAATGATGAGTGGAACAAACAAGGCTAATACAACTGCCTTTTCAATTTCCCCATCAAAATACCCCATTGCTGTTGCCGTAAGCATTTCTCCCAAGAATAGGATTACCAGCCAGCTGGCTCGCTTTTTTAATAATTCAAAAAAGGGAGTTTCCACATAGGGGTAATCTAGTTCTTCAACACCTCCTATCTTTTGAATTTCCCTTGTATTGGCTTGCTCTTCAACATCTAAGATGTCATCAATTGTCACCACGCCCAGTAATATATTTTCGGCATTTACGACAGGCAGAACAACTCTGTCATATTGCTTGAATTTTTCAACAGCATCTTCTTTAGTTTCTGTAATGGTCAGACTTGGACAGAAACCATCTAAAATATCGGTGACTTTTTTATCTGTATCATTCAGGACTAATCTTCTGACAGGAATATCGTCTATTAATGTATTATTAGTGGCTACCACATAAATTACATTGGCAGTCTCATCATCCTTATGGTTATTTTTCAGATGTTCAATGGCATCTGCAATAGTGACTTCCTGATGGACAGTCGCCACATCAGTATTCATTATCCTGGCAACACTGTTTTTGGAATAACCCAATGCTGTTTGCAGGTCATCTTTATTTTTTTCGTTCAGTAGGTTAATGAAATGGGTCTGCTCTAAACTTTTTAAAGACGAAAAGAATATGATCCTGTCATCCGAACTTAGTTCATTTAAAATACGCCCCTGCCGTTTAGGAGATATACTTTTAAGAATATTCTTCTGTAAAAAATTATCCAAATAAGTGAAAACAATACTCTGGTCAGAAGCAGACAAAGCCTGAAATGCCTGTAGAGCATAATCAAAGGGAATTTCAGTAAATATTTTTGCAATATTTGATGGATGTGCATAATTTTTCTCATTTCGGCTATATAAAAGATCAGAAAAATCTCCGTTTAAAATTTTTTCTTTAATTGACATGATTTCTTTTTTTAATATCCAAAGGATAGTCCCTTTAATTGCATTACCCCTTCCACAGCTACTTCATCTCCATCATTTAAACCACTATATACAATAGTTCTGTCACCCACCTGACTGCCAACAGTTACTTCTCTGCGTTCAAAAATATTCTTGCCTTTTTTCACAAAAACATAATTTTTGGATTGTACCGTGACCAAAGAGCTTTTGGGTATACTGATGAAATCGCCTTCGTTTACCCCAAATGAAATGTTAGCAAACATTCCAGATTTCAGTTTATTATTTGTATTATCTATACTTATCCTTAGTTTTATCATCCGGGTAGAATTGTCTATAACATCGGCAATATCTTCAATATATCCTGTGAACTTTTCATTCGCGTAAGCATTAAATACTACGATACAAGTACCTCCTTCTTTAATCTTTCCTGTCTGGCTTTCGGGAATATCGGCAATAATCCATGCTTTTCCTCTGCTTGCATGAAGCAGGGCATCCGGGTCAAAACCTGCCATTTTTAATTTTGACTGCTGTTCCAGAATAAGGCTCTGTTCGGTTATCAGATCTGTTTCAGCTGCTGCTTTTTCGGCAATGGCAGCATTCTTATCACTTTCAGCAGCTATTTTATCCACTCTTGCATCGGCAACTTCTTTACCTGTACTTGCGCCATGTGCAAACAAATCCTGAAATCGTTCTATTTCTACCTGCTTTTGTCTGATGATCGCTTGTTTTTGTCCTACAATAGTTTTTTTTTGCGCAATAATCGCTTTCTTTTGCGCAATATTGGCTTTCCGGTTCATTAAATCGGTATAATTTGTACTCAGTTCAGGATCGTTGAATAAGATGATCCTGTTCTCAACAACTGTGGCTACAATTTGTGCAGGTGCTGTAACATCTGCATTAATAGTACCCGAAGCTATTTTTTCTGTTTTGAAGAAGGTAAAGGTTTTGGCATCTGGAAAAGTAATCGTTTGTCCACTGTTACTTACAATAGGTGTTATACTTTTTTCCGGTTGTTGAGTTTCTTTACGACCACAAGCAGTTAGAAATAGCACTGCTGAAATTATATAAATGCTTTTTTTCATTATTTTGCCAATTGATTAATTAATCCTGTTGCGTACAGTACTTGAATGTTACTTTGTTTATATTGTTCTAAAGCATCAAAGTATTGTTGCTGTGTTTCGAGCCAGCTTCTTTGCGCTTCAAGAAAATCTATCATGGTAGTTCCACCCCGCAGATAAGAATATTTCACATTATTTAAAATAGTTTTTGCCTGTATGTTTATATTTTTGAAATTTTCGAGCGTTTGTTTTTGCAGTTGATAATTCGCATGAGCAGTGGCAACTTCTGTTTCTATTTTTTTTTGCATCGTATTCAGCTGCTGCTCGGCTTGTTGTTTTAAAAGAACTGCTTTTTGCCTTTCTCCCTGATTTCGCGAGAAGAAAGGAAGTTCAAATGTAGCATAGGCTCCTACATACGGTATTGTATTCTGTGGATTATAAACAATACCTAGTTCGGGACTTGGGATGGATAAAGATTTTTGCAGTCTGATATTGGATGAAGCAGCTTCAATAGCTAATTTGGAAGATGAAATATCGCTTCTGTTGTTTAATGATTGCTGTAGCAGGCTATCTATATCCGATGGTATTGGGTACAGAAGATCATCGGAAATCTCAGCATCTACATCTTCTTTTGTTCCAAGCAGAAACTTTAGTTCTTTTTGTTTATTGATAATTTCCTGTTGGGCTGTTTTGGTTTGAAGTGCATACTGTTTGCCCAATAATTCGGTGCGGTATAGATCAATTTGGGTAATTACCTGTTTTGCATAACGATATTGGTTGATATTTACCAGGCTGTCTATATTGCTTTTGGCAGTTTGAATCAGAGCCAGCCTTTTTTGTGCAGACCATAATTCTATCCATTTATGGGCAACTTCAAGATATAGGTTTCTTTCAGTTTCATTATAATTTTTTTCGGATACAGCGGCTGTTTTTTCTGCAAAATCAATTGCATATTTGCGCTGTCCTGCTATTTGGAAAGTCTTTCCTAATTGCAGACTGGCTTGTGTATTTGCTGAATTTAGCAAACCAGTATTCTCAGCATAATCCTGTTTTCTAATGGTACTGATGTAATTTATTCCCATCACGGGATTAGGTCGTAGTTTTGCAGTCGTTATATCGCTTTTTGCAATCTCGATATTAAATTTTTCAGTCCTGAGAACAGGATTGTTTCCCCGAGCTATCTGTAATGCTTTTTGCAAAGTAATCTGGGTTTGTGAGAAAATACTACCCGAAAATAAAAAGTTTAACAGAAGGAAATAAATATACTTTTTCCGCATCGTTTCGATTTAATGAATTACTGCGGCAAAAGTAGAAAAACCTGTTGTTGGATTTTATTAGAATTCCATTAGAATTTATTAGAGATGGGGGAGTTCGATCCTGAATATTGTTCCTGTATTTGGTTTTGAAAAAACTGTAATTTTACCTTTATGTAACAGGACTATTTTTTTTGTAAGTGATAATCCTATACCATTTCCATAAGCAAACTGCTTGTTTTCACCACGATAAAATGGAGTAAATATATTATTCACATCATTGTCGGAAATTCCAATGCCTGTATCTTTAAATTGTAATAGTACTTTGTTATTATCATGTGCAATAGAAGCTGTACATTCTTTATTGCTGGAAAATTTACACCCGTTTTCAAACAGATTAGCAAAGGCGACTTTTAACAAATATTCATTTCCTTTAACTGAAATCTGATCTTCATTATCAATATCGTTTTCAAAATGCAAATCAATTTTATAATTTGTATATACCTGCTGTACCTGTTGTTTTGCATCCAGTAAAACTTCGTCAATTCGTATTTTTTTAAATGAAATTTCAGAAGGATCATAGCTGGCTTTTGCAAAGTCTAACAGGCTGTTGGATAGACGGACTATTTTTTTTGCATCATTCAGTGAGCTCTTAATGGCCTTTTTATAGGCTTCATTATCCTGCTCTTTATCAATTGCTAATTCGAGTTCAGAGATAATGGCAGAAAGCGGAGTTCTTAATTCATGTGAAATATTGGAAACAAAATTTTTTTGGGCATCAAAAGAATTTTCAAGTCTGTCGAGCATTCCATTAAATGTGTTTCCCAATTCTGAAATTTCGTCTTTATTATTTTTGGTATTTAAGCGTAAATAAAGATTGGTAGCTGAAATATTGTTGGCTTTATCCGTCATTTCTTTTACAGGCTTGAATACTTTTTTTGAAAAGATCCAACCTGCTATAAATATGAATAGAATAGAAAGTAATAGTACCAGCAAACTATTTTTTAAGAGGTTATTTAATTTGCTGTATCCATATTCATCATACGCGGCGGCTGTTACAATATAATCCCTGCCTTCAAAAGAATATCTTAGTCCCACTACCTGCCAGTCTTTCTGATAAAATTGAGTTTCTCCTTTTTTTTCAATTTCATCAATCATTCCTTTTGTCTCTTTTACAAAATCAATGCTTACAGCATCATGATATAATAATTGAAAAGAGGTACTGTAAATCGCTACTTCTACCTCATTAATGGTTATTCTATTGTTTTTATAAATATTTTGTAGTGTCTTGGAATCTACCTGAGCTTTGAAAAATAGATTAGCTTTGGTTTCAGCTTCTTTTTTTAAGACTGTATAAAACTCCTGTTCTCGGTTTTCTTTGGCTGAAAAATAAATAATAGCAGCAAACAACAACAAAATTGAAACTGTAATGATTGTGAACAGTAAGGTAATCTGTGTTCTTATTTTCATTTTTTAATCAGTATAAATCCCATTCCGGACTTGGTATGAATTAATTTAGGCTCAAAATCCTTATCAATTTTTTTTCGTAAATAATTAATATATACATCTATAAAATTGGTTCCTGTGTCAAAGTAAGTATTCCATACTTTTTCAGCGATCTCTGTTCTTGACAATACTTTTTCAGCATTTTGAACCATATAGGTCAGAAGATCAAACTCTTTGGGAGTAAGGTTGATCTCCTTAGTGTCTCTCTTTACTGTTTTGGTTTGAAGATCCATTTCAAGATTGGCATATTTTAGTGAAAAATCTGTTTCAGAATTTTTTGGAATCCTTTTTAGTAATGCACGAATCCTTACAATTAATTCCCTCATTTCAAAAGGTTTTACCAAATAATCATCAGCACCTGCGTCAAAACCTTCTACTTTATCATCTGTGGTTCCTAGCGCGGTAAGCATAATAATTGGTATTTGTGGTTGTATCCTGCGGATTTCACGACAAAAATCAATTCCATTTAATTCAGGCAAAAGAATATCTGTGATGATAAGATCATAAGATTTATTTATTGCTAATGTCTTTCCCGAAAGCCCATCAACAGCTAATTCGGTATGAAAACCATATTCCTCCAATCCTCTCTGAATGAGCTCTGCCATTCTTTGATCATCTTCGATAACTAAAATATTCATTGTAAAAATTAAAAAGTGTTATTTTAAATTCTGAATTTTTCAATTCTTCTTTCTAAAGTATTTTGGGCATAAGTAACTTTCTTGTGGAAGTCAGAAGTGTTTTGTCCAGTCATATGATATTATTACTGCAAAATAAGTCAAATTTTAATTATTATGATAAAATGTAAATCAATTTTTACATTCTATGTATCTACTATATAATGATATGCGCACCTATATTAAATACTTTGAACTTTCTAAATACAATATTATGATGATTGATGGAGGATAATCAGTTATTTAATTACAAATTATACATTTTGGCTTGAAGCTAAAGTACATTAAAACGTATTTAAAATCAAATAGTTAAATCTTAAAGTGTAAATCTTGTCCCATTTTTGGTTTGAAGCCTTAAAACATCAACCGGAGGTTTAGATTTTCCGTTTTCATAAGAACTGTATCTGGAAGCTGTAATCTGTATTTTTTGAGACAATTCGCGTTGGGTTTTTCCTAATTTGGCGCGTAAAAGTCTGATATTTTCTGAAAAAATCGACATATAAAAAATTAAAACGTAAAAATACGAATGTTTGCCGGAGAATCCTAAGTTTTAGGGCAGTTGTGGATAAGTTCCTTGAAAAATATTTTGATAGAGTCGGTAATCATTCATAAAATTAAAATGCTTGAAAATTTTCGAAGCAGAAAAGTAACGTTTGATTAATAGCAGATAAATAAATTCATTAAAACTAAAAGGAAAGTTTTAAAACAAGATTAAACAGGATCATCTGAAAGAATTTTGGTCATGAAGATATTCTGGTTTTCAATTTGAGAGAATTCTTAAAATACACTCTATTTAACATAATATAAATTATAGGATTCTTTGTTTATGCCTGAATAGAGTATTTATGTCGTTCTTTTAAATTCTGCTAAATCTTTTATCCATAGTCATTTATGCGTTTTAAAGCCCTTTAAAACAAAGATCTACCTATGCTATTCATTTAATTTATAAGACCATATATGCGTTTAAAAAAGCTTCGCTTCTATCTTATGATTAATTTTACATTTTATATAATTTGTCTGCATTAATATGCAGCTTTAATTCAATCTAAAACTGCTGTAATTATTTAGCTTAAAATATTTATGAAATAATTTCTATAAATTTTAAGTGGCAATACGAAAAATGAATAAATTTGATTTTACCTTAAACCGAAAATAATTTCAATCAGTTGTAAATGAAAATATTATGAATCCAAAAGTTGATTTCTTTTTTAATAAAACCGGACAATGGCAGACAGAATTTGAAAAATTAAGAACAATTGCATTGAAAACTGAGCTTACAGAAGATTTAAAATGGGGCTGTCCGTGTTATACATACGAAGGGAAAAATATATTCCTGATTCATGGTTTTAAAGAATATTGCGCACTCCTCTTTTTCAAAGGCGCTTTGATGAAGGATCCTGAAAATATTTTAATTCGGCAGACAGAAAATATACAGGCAACAAGACAGATTCGTTTTACAAACCTACAACAGATCATTGATTTAGAGAATGTTTTAAGCGATTACATATTTGAAGCGGTGGAAATTGAAGAATCCGGAGCGAAAGTTGAAATGAAAAAAACACATGAATTCAACATACCGGAAGAATTTGCTCAAAAACTAAATGAGAATCCGGAACTTAAGAAAGCTTTTGAAGCGTTAACTCCCGGAAGACAGCGTGCGTATCTACTCTATTTTTCTTCAGCGAAACAGTCAAAAACCAGAATATCCAGAATTGAAAAGTATATCCCTGAAATTCTTAACGGAAAAGGTTTAAATGATTAGTTTATATTTCATCAAACTGTATATTTTTAATTTAAAACTTGTTTAAACTAATTTCAGAATTAACCGCAAAAGGGACAAAAGATCATGTTAAAGCGAATTTCCAGAATAATCAAAGTACTCAAAAGAATAAAAATCAAAGATTTTTAAAAACTATTGTGAGCTTTTTCATTTATAATGATCAGCTTAAATAAAAATTTAGTAGATCTTTTCTGACTTTTGCGGTTAAATAAAAGTTTAAACAGACTTTTATACAAAATTTAACAATAAATCATTATCTCAACAAAATTTAATTGTCATCATAAATTAGTATTTTAGTAAGATCGAAAAAATTTGACTATAAATAATAAGGTTATGAAAAAATTACTTTTATTAAGTTCATTATCCGTTGTATTGTTTAACTGCAACAAAAAGCCGGAAGCTCCGGCTGCAAATGAAGTTTCTGCGGATACTGCTGCGACAACAGAAAAAGTGATCGATACATTAGGTGCGAAATCATTCTGTTACATGGGAGTTACCGGAAAAGATACCGTTTTTGTAAGCATTGACGATAATCTGGGAACCATCACCGGAAAAATGGCAACTAAAAACAGCGAAAAAGACAATAATGAAGGAACTTTAAGCGGCATCAAATCTGGAGATACACTTAAACTGACGTATGAATTTGCTTCTGAAGGAGTTTCAGGAAATAAAAATGACATCTATTTTATACAGACCAAAGACGGCTTAATGGAAGGAATCGGCGAACGTGATGCTGAAACCGGAACAAAATACGCCAACGAAAAAAAGATAAAATATGAAGGCGGAAGAAACCTTAAAACCGCTGATTGCAGTACGGTTACAAAGGCTCTACAATAAAAGACAGTAAAATATAAATGCAACCAAAATCGGTTGCATTTTTTTATAATTCTTTGTTAATAATTTCAATAAAACTGTTTACGGCTTCATCATTTGTATTCCAGGAAGTGATGAGTCGGACAGCAGAAAAATGCTCATCGATTTTCTTCCAGACATAAAATTCAAACTTTTCAGATAGTTTTTCAATTAAATCATGGCTCAGAATCGGGAAAATCTGATTGGTGTATGTATCAGATAAAAACTGCACTCCCCTTTCTTTCATTGCATTTTTCATCTTCATCGCCTGCGAATTGGCGTGTTTTGCCAGATCAAAGTACAGATCATTTTTCATCAGTTCCAGAAACTGAATTCCCAAAAGTCTTCCTTTGGCAAGTAATGCTCCTTTCTGTTTGATATTAAAGGCAAAATCCTGTTGCAGCTCCTTGTTATTGATTACGATGGCTTCCCCGATTAAAGCTCCGTTTTTGGTTCCTCCGAGATAAAAAATGTCAGTCAGTTCCGCCACTTTTTCCAGCGTAAGATCGCTGATTTCGGAGGTTAAACCGTGTCCCATTCTCGCACCATCCATGAAAAGATAAAGACCTTTTTCTTTACAGAATGTAGAAAGTTCTTCCAATTCTTTTAAGGTATAAATCGTTCCCAGCTCCGTGGAATTCGAGATATAAACCATCTTTGGCATTACCTGATGCGGAACGTTTCTATGATTCTCAAGAACCGGAATAATATCTTCCGGAGTTAATTTTCCGTCTGCTTTTTCAATGCTCAGAATTTTATGCCCCGTTGCTTCAATTGCTCCGGTCTCATTGTTAAGAATATGTCCTGTTGATGCAGAAACTGCACATTGATAAGGTCTTAAAACCGAAGAAATAACGATAAGATTTGCCTGTGTTCCGCCCGAAACAAAATAGATCTCAGAATCCGGACCGGCGATTTTTTCTTTTATCATTGCTTTTGCTTCTAAAGAATACAGGTCTTCTCCGTAACCGGCTTGCTGATCGAGATTATGCTCTGTAAGAGCTTTTAAAATATTGGGATGACAACCTTCTGAATAGTCGTTTTTGAATGAAAATTTCATAGAGTAAAATTAAAAAAGTTCGCCGAAAGTGCCTAATTTATTCATAATATTTTGTTAGATTTGTACAGAATTTCATCTAACATTTTGAAAAATACATTAACAGAAGAGAATTATCTGAAAGCTTTGTTTCATCTGGTAGACCATGAGGGAAAAGTGACGATTAACGAACTGAGCAAATTTCTGAACGTAAAAATGCCAAGCGTTAATAATATGATGAAGAAATTTGCAGACAAAAGCTGGGTAATTTACGAAACTTACAAACCTTTGATTGTCACAGATAAAGGCCGTCGTGAAGCTTCTTTGGTCGTAAGAAAACACCGCCTTACAGAAATGTTTCTGGTGAAAAAAATGAATTTTGGCTGGGAAAATGTTCATGAGATCGCGGAACAACTGGAACACGTCCACTCTGCTGTTTTCTTTGACAAAATGGATGAAATTCTGGATTATCCGAAATTCGATCCTCACGGAGAACCCATTCCTGATAAAGACGGAAATATTATTGCGCAGGATCTGCAAAAGCTAAGCAACTGTGAGGTTGGAGAAACGGTTGTTTTTGCATCGGTTACGCTTTCGGATGATGCTTTTTTAAATTATCTCACCGAAAGAAATTTACTCCTGAATAAAAGAATCAAAATTATTAAAATTGAAAGCTTTGATAGATCCGTAACCATCGAAATCGAAGGAAAACAGGAAGTTTTAAGCAAAAAAGCGACGGAAAAAATATTGGTGAAGAAATAATTTTTTCGTCAGTAAACAAATGTTTTGACAAGTTCATTTTGATGATTTTAAGTGTTTCTCTAAGCTTTTCGAAGAAGATAAATATATTTTACCTGAGTTCAGGATAAATCTTCTTAAACGCAAGGTTAAACAAAGAGATTCAATTATCAGGAATCAGCTTTTAAGATATACAAAGGCGTAAAACTTATCAAAGTAATACCATTTCATTTTTGTTTTTTGGTTTAATGGTCAAAAATAGTTGGTGAAATTCTTCGCAACGCTTATTATTACTAATGATACAGTAAGTTTATTGAACTTTGTTTCAATAAACTTTTTTTGTAGCTGAAAATTCAAAAAATATCGTTGTTGGAGTTTCAAAAAGTATGGATGTGATTTTTTTGGGAAAGCAAAACAGTAAGCGTCGTTCGTAAAAGGTTTTTAAGCCATAGTGCTGTTCCAATAATTTGAAAAAAAAGGATGGCAAAAGCCATCCTCTAAACTATTGTTTACAGCGTTGATTGTATTGCTGGTAATGAACTACGTTCGTAATCTTCGTAAAGCATCCGCTTTATCTCAATTATTCCTCAGCATTGCTCATTTCCTCTTCCAATCAACAGCCAAATATTACGAATTATTTTTGTGAAAAACACCAACTATTTTTGACCACATTAACTGTTTTTTTAAATAAACGAAGTGCCTTTGTTTACCTTACAAACTTTTAATAAGTAAAAAAATCTTTTGTCTTTCTTTGCGATAAACTAATATAATACATAAATCAATCATTTAAATTTATTTCTTATCACGAACTGAGGTTATTATTTTAAACTATTTTTCAGAATTTCAGAAACCTGTTCAATCTCCTCTAAAGTATTGAAGTAATGAGGTGATAATCTCACGATTCCGTTGATTTTTTTATTTGTAAAATCAATTAACGCTGAATTCTTATACGTTACCGAGAAAAAAACATTATTTTCTTTCAAAACTCTTTGAATATTTTCCAGATCTCCATCCGGACCGGAAAATGTAACAATGCTGCTCAGATGATTTCCCCAATCCCAAACTTTAAAACCACTGTCTTTCAATCTATTTCGCAACTTTTCAGATAAAATCTTATTGTATTCTGCAATGGTATCCAATCCGATATGGTTGGCATATTGTATGGCGTGCTTAGCTCCTAATAAAGAAGCATAGGAAATTTCCCAGTGCTCAAATCTTTTGGCTGTTTTAAACAATTCATAATCATTGTATTCCGTCCAGTCCGCTCCTCTCATATCCAACAGCAATGGCGCATAATTCTGTTCCAAAACTTTATCCGAAACATACAAAAACCCTGTTCCTCTCGGTCCGCGCAAAAATTTCCTTCCTGTTGCCGTCAGAAAATCGCAGCCTATCTTGTTTACATCAACAACCATTTGACCGACCGACTGACAGGCATCAACCAAATACAAAATATTATATCTTTTACAGATTTTGCCGACTCCTTCAACATTCTGAATCAGTCCCGAATTTGTCGGAATGTGCGTAACGGCAACGAGTTTCGGGGTATATTTTCTGATCAGATTTTCAAGATCTTCCAGATCAAGCTCATTGTCTGGAAGATTTCTGGTTCTGATGATTTTGATATTTATTTTTTTCTGAAGCGAAATAAAGGTGATCTGATTGGAAATATAATCATCAGCCGTTGTGATAATGACATCATTTTCTTTAAAAACAATGCTCGATAATGCCTTTGTAAATGCTTCGGTCGCACTTGTTGCAAAGGCGATATTGGAAGGTTTACAGTTAATCAGTTTTGCCGTTTCATCATAAAATTCTTCTAATAATTCAGCATTTCTGTTGGCAACTTCATATCCTCCGAATTGTTCTTCCTGCTTTAAATAATCAATCATTGAGTCAACGACGATTGAAGGCATTAACGAAGATCCTGCATTATTCATGAAAATTTTTCCGTCCGAAAGACCTCTTATATCTTCTCTTATTTTAGCTACATTCATTTTTTATTACTGTTTAATTTTGACGAAAGAATAATCATTTTCAATAATTTGATTTCCAAAGAAATTTAACTTCTAACAATTTTACACAAAAAATCCCGAATTTATCGTATCGGGATTTGTATTTTTTAAATATGTTTTGACATTAATCCAAAACGCTCCACCCTCTTTTTGGGTTACTATTGTTGGAAACTTCCTGCTCGTTAACAATAATATTTTCTTTTCTCTGACCAATATAATCCAGTTCACTCAGTTTGGCAAAGATCGTTTCAAGACTTCGCAGCATCTGCTGAATATAAAGGAACGGTTCTCCACAATTATGATGATCGTAATTGGTTTCAGCAACTATTGAAAGCTGATTAAGTAAAGTATGAGGAGCAATTTCACTCCATTCCAGACTGTAATTCAGCATTTCTTCCAATTCTGCAGGAACCAGAACCTGAGTCGCATTATACAGGCGGAGTGCAAGTTTTGCAAAAGATTCAATTAAAAATACAGGCGGCTGATAAGGCGTAATATTTCTGAACTGAAAATACATATCTCCAAAAGTATCGATCATGGTATTGCACAGGAATTTAACATTTTGTGCCAATGCCGTATTCTGATTTTTATGAGAAGCTTTCTGAATAATTTTAAAAGCATACTGCTGTAAATTCCCAATGGATTTTGCGAAATTGTTATAATAACCAAGCAACGCAGGATGACTCTGAATCGATGTGCATGGCGGAATAAAATTAGAATCTACCTGCGCAATATTTCCTTTTAAATCTACTTTTCCGATGATCAGATAATTTCCTCCCGAATAGCTGCTGTTCAGTGATGTTACGGGAAGCAGTTCGATATGGTGATTCGATTGTGCATTCGGATGACGGGGCGGAATTTCCTCCGGATCGATATCTCCAAAAGGAACTTTATCAAAAGGATTTACCGAAATCAGGATGTAATATTCTCCGTCTGCCTGTTCCTCATGCATGGATTTTGCCAGAGATTTTACGCTCACTCTCCTGTCGTTCAGTTCAATTCTGTAACCCGCCATGGTGACTGCGCTGCAATGTTTGATAACCAACTGAACATCATTAGTCGCGGTATTATGAACATCAAAAATAGTTCGGTCGGTAAAGTTATTCGAGATCGGTAAAAGTCCGTAATTATAGGTCGTTATTCCCAAAGAATTGGAATCTCGGATGGTATCGATTAAAAAATTATCCTGATCATTAAGATGTCTCTGGGAAACCTTCATCCCGTCAACCCAGTTAATGGCAAAATGCTTTATAGGCTGTATCATATTCAATATTTTAGATGGTGTTTTGCTGTGGTTTTCTTAAGCCTTCTTCTTCATGCTGGATCACTCTTTTGCAGATCACGACGTCGTTTTCAGAAATTCTGTTTTCTGTAATATCCTGATCGAAATCGATGTATTTTCTGAAGCTGAAGAACGATTTTTTGGTATAAAAGATCCAGTAATAGGATTCTCTGGTTTCATCCGTAAGATGAATAACAGAATTGGGATTTTTGTGGTTATAATCGTCCACAACTCTGTAAAACCAGTCCCCGAAAGTAATTCCGGTAGGTAAAGTTTTCGCTTTGATTCTGAATCTGTTGGAATCCTCAAGGTTTTTGCTTAATTCTACATTCAAAACCATTAATCTGTCGAAATCCGCCCCTTCAAAATCCGGAAGTTTCTGTTCCGGAGAATACCTCCAGGTTTTATAAATATCCACCGGAATGCTGATTAACTGCACATAACAGTAATGAAAAACGAGAGGAACAATAAAAATGAAAATACTGGTCGCTGCCATAATCGGATAACCGGTTCCACGACTCATCCAGCCGAAAATCAGGTAAAAAAGATACCCTCCGAATCCGATACACGTTAAAGACAGAATCGATTCAAATAAAATACTTTTTGTGGTAGAACTGAAATGTTTTTTGAAATACCGATCTGATAAATTAACATGAATAATTCCTAAAATAAGGTAAATGATCTGGGCAATTAAATACCAGTAAGGATTGAATAAATTTCCTGCAAACCCGAAAATTCCCGGAATAGCAAGGCATAAACTGCACAGCAGAACGTAGATGATAATGGTTTTGATCTTAATTGCGGGTTTGTTTTTTCTGATGATTCCTAAAATGACCATCATAATAACCGCAAATAAAGGCATAAGAATATACCTTAAAAAGATTCCTTTTACTGAAGAAATTTCCATTTGTCTTTTTTCGAATTAATATTTTTCTTGGTGATTGTAAATATAGTTAAAAAAATTCACAGAAAGGTAGAGTAACCGAGCCGGTTTGCATTTCTATCATCATCTTCCAGTGCAAAAGAATAATCCTTTTTTTCTGTGATAAAATTTTCTTCCACATCTACACTTACAGGCAGAAAATAATCGTACATCGCCTGCAAAACTTTCCGGAACGGACTGCCGTCGATATATTTTTTCATTTCGGTGTAAGGAATTGGTCCGATGTTTATTACCCAGTTTCTCTGTCCGTCCATATGTTTTCCGCTCGGAATATAGGTAACTCCCAATCTGGAATTTCCCAGCAGCATAGAATCGTCTTCCTCTTCCACTCCGTCAATAATATTCGGGGCAAAAGTTACTTTTACAGGAGTCTGTAAAAATGCGGTCATGCAGCGTTCAAACCAGGATTTATTTCCTCTGATCTGATGAAAAAACGGAAGAATATAAATAAAAATACAGGCATTTTTCTTATCCAACTGATTAATCAAAGGCCAGAGTTCACTTACGGTTTCCAGTAAAGAATCTGTATCACTTGATATTTCAAAATCAAACTCTTTGAGTAAAGCACTGATCTCGGTAAAAAATATTTCCAGCTCAAAAGGTTTGAAAAACTTTCGGGCATCCTCTTCCACTCTTTTCTGTTTGCGGATTTCGCGGACAACGGTGTCTACATTTTTTCGGGAAGCACCTAAAGAAGGCGGATGAAAAAGTCCTTCGGGAAGATAATCATAAATCCCTTCCCGATAGGTTTCTATGGTAAAAACTTCTTCGTCAAAACCCAGATAATCGCTAGAAATACTTTTAATATCCTTTAAATAAGCACGGTCATTAATCCCGATCCTGTCGATAAAAATATTGCTTACCGCTCTGTGGTATTTTAAAAGATTAACAGCTACAGCTTCCGCTTTGAAGTCGGTCTGCAGCTTATTGTATTGCATATCTACAATATTATTCTCATACATGGTTTTTCCTGTGATTTGGCTTGTAAAAATAGTATATCTCGAATTATTGAAAAAATATTATTCCATTAAATTCATACTAAATATACTAAATTTTCAGAATTTAAAAGAATAATATAAATCTTAAATGCGAAATTTATGAAAATTAGAACATCTAAACAGGCTTTAAAAATCCGAAATAATATTAGATCATGTTTAAGATTACGTTAATTTTTAAAATCCTTATACTCAAGCTTAACCTGAACCTTAAATTAACCGTATCTTTGCCCCCTGAAAATGTTATTTTACAATGAAAAGTATTTATTCTAAAATGCTGGTTTTAGCATTCATCGCATCTTCGCTTTATTCTTATGCGTGGGGATTAACGGGACACAGAATTATTGCAGAGATCGCAGAAAATCACCTTTCCGGAAAGGCAAAAAGAGAGATCAGAAAAATGATGGGGAGAGAACGTCTTGCGTACTGGGCAAACTGGCCGGATTTCATTAAGTCTGATACTACAGGAGTCTGGAAGGAGACTTCAGCTTGGCATTATGTAAACATCGATCCGCAGACAGATTTTAAAGTATTTGAAGAAAAACTGAAAGCGCAGGCGGGACCAAATTTATACACGCAGATCAAAACATTATCCAGCCAGATCAAAGACGAAAAAACGTCTGAGAAAGACAGAAAAATCGCTTTAATTTTCCTGATCCATATGATGGGAGATCTTGCGCAGCCTTTACACGTAGGAAGAGCGGAAGATTTGGGAGGAAACAAAATTAATGTAACTTATTTCGGAGAAAAATCCAACTTACACTCTGTCTGGGACGGAAAACTGGTAGATTCTCAGAAATACAGCTACACAGAATATGCAAAATTATTAGACATCAAATCTGATGATGAAGTAAAGCAGATCCAGACCGGAACTTTAGAGGACTGGTTGTACGATTCTCACAAAATTGCCAACAGGATCTACGCACAGACACCAAACGATTCTAAACTGTCTTACGATTATCAGTATAAATTTAACGATACAATGGAAAGACAGCTTTTGTATGGAGGTCTGAGACTGGCAAAATTGCTGAATGACCTTTTTTAAAGTGAATTACCAATGGTGAATTTTAAAAGTCAATTTATTTTCACCTTTAAATAATAGAGCGGAACTTTTGTTTCGCTTTTTTTATTTTAAATAACAATATTCACAATATTTGTCATGCTGAAAACATCTAAAAAAGTATATTGAAAGATTTGTTTCTTGGTAAGATTTGAACATACATTTCGAACGCGAAAAGCCTTTATGTAAAAAGTTTTAAAAATTTATTGAAGATCTAAAAAGCCCTAAAATCGCTGTTCTGTGAAGTGAGAGCTATAATTTACAACTATTTTTTCAAATTAAGTTTAATTAAATGAAAATATTTTGTAACCAGTGTAACCTTTTTACTGTTTCATACGTATATTATAGTAGAAACTCTTTTTTGAGGATAAAATAGATGAGACAATTAAAAATCACTAAGCAGGTAACCAACAGGGAAACTGCTTCATTAGACAAGTATTTGCAGGAAATTGGTAAGGTAGAACTAATTACTGCGGACGAAGAGGTAGATTTGGCACAGAGAATCCGTGCAGGCGACAGAGCAGCACTGGAAAAATTAATTAAAGCCAACCTTCGTTTCGTGGTATCGGTTTCTAAACAATATCAAAATCAAGGTCTTTCTTTACCCGATTTGATTAATGAAGGTAACTTAGGACTGATGAAGGCGGCAAAAAGGTATGATGAAACTAGAGGTTTCAAATTCATCTCTTACGCGGTTTGGTGGATTCGTCAGTCGATCTTACAGGCTTTGGCAGAACAGTCGAGAATTGTAAGATTGCCGTTGAACAAGATCGGTTCCATCAATAAAATCAACAAAGCTTACGCTCACCTTGAGCAGGAAAACGAAAGACCACCTTCTCCGGAAGAATTGGCTGAAGTTCTTGACATGAGCGAGGAAGATATCAAAGAATCGATGAAAAACTCCGGAAGACACCTGTCAATGGATGCACCTTTGGTAGAAGGAGAAGATTCTAATCTTTATGACGTATTGCGTTCAGGAGAATCTCCAAGTCCGGATAAAGACTTAATGCTTGAATCTCTTCAAATTGAGATCGAAAGAGCATTGAATACTTTAACTCCGAGAGAGGCTGATTTGGTGAGATTATACTTCGGACTGAACGGAAAACATCCGATGACTTTAGAAGAAATCGGGGAAACTTTCGACCTTACAAGAGAGAGAGTTCGTCAGATCAAAGAAAAAGCGATCAAGAGATTGAAGCACAACACCAGAAGTAAGATCTTAAAATCTTATTTAGGGAAGTAATTTTTAACGAAACAATACTACGCGGAGCTTGATTTTCAGGTTCCGCTTTTTTATTTTTGCTAAACTATGGAACTGTATTTTGCTATCGTAGTGCTTTTCTGTTTTTTGGTGATAGGAAATGTGGGAACGCATTTTTATTATAAGGAAAAACACAAACAACTTTTAAAATTCTTAATAGGAAAAGAATTTTTGTGTATTGAAAACGTAAAGATAGATATTGATGTATCACATAATAAAACCTTCCGCGGCTATCAGATAAATAAAGCCGATGTTATCTTCTTCAGAAAACATATTTTTCTACTAATTAGAGGTAAAATTTTCAGTCAGGCTCAACCTATTTTACAGATCAGCAGAATTGGAAATACCGAAAAATTTAAAGATGTCTGGGAAGAGATTAATTATATATCCAAAATGAAAGTCGAAAATAAGCTTAGAATTAGCGGGTTTGCACTACGCGGATCATTTAAAGTTGACTACAAAATATTTTTGGATTTCCAGAACCAAGATTTTGATTTAGAGAATTATATTGACAGCCAAAATATTTATAATAATTAATTACTCAGAAAACATAAATTTAATACATAATTAATCCGCTTGAAATCCAGTTAGAAAAAGAATCCGATAGTTTCGCATGCAATTTAAAATCCCAAACAAATTAAATTAATCATGATTCAAAGAAAACTTTTCGGATGGATGCTTTTGCTTACCATAACGAGCATAGGATGTACAGATAATGACATCGCTTCAAATTTAAAAGAAGAAAATTTATCTTCAAAAGCCAGTCTCAGCAAATCTGCCGCAGACGTAAGCGTAAATGCTTACACAGATACAAGTGCATACATCAATTCCGGTTTCAGCTTTTTAAACCCTTCACAGATTGATAAAAACCGTCAGGCAATCGGCGGAAATGCTTATACCGAAGTTTACGGTTTCAACATTCCTGAAGAAAACAGAGTGAGAGGAATCCGCTGGAACACCGATGATGAAACAACTTCGCTTTGGAGACCGCAGGGAATTTCAGGATTTACTAAAGATGGAGTCCGTTATCTTTTGGTGAGTTGGTACGCGAAAGATGAAGCTGAATTTAAAGGTTCCCGAATTACCCTGATTGACATCAGTCCGAGTTCCAGTACATATCTTACTTACCGTCATATTCTTTTGGTTCAGCCCGATATTCCGGCAGGTACAACAGGCTATTCACAATATGGTTCTTACGCTCCGTTGAATGTTCATGCAGGCGGAATTGCCTATTTTAAAGGTAAAATCTATCTCAGCAGCACAAATTTAGGCGTTCGTGTTTTCGATCTGAATAAAATTATTGAAGTAAGCACGGGAGACACCACCAATGATAAATGTGGTAAAGATTCTAACGGAAACCTGTTCGCTTTCAATTACAGATACATATTGCCACAGACAGGATATCAGAAAATCAATAACGCGAATCCTTTCTCTACGATTCAGGTAAATGATGAAGGAACGCAGTTCTGGACAGGACAATATTATTCAGGCAGCGCCGATGTTTCTATTGTCCCGAAAGTATTTGGTTTTCCGGTTGATACGAACGGAAGACTTCAGAATACAGGAATTGTAACCGTGACTCCGAAAAACAGTCTTTTCACAGACAATCATGCGCATGGAATTCAGGGCGTTTTCAGAAAAGGCAACAGAACATGGCTTTCCTGTACCGGATCTCCAAGCAATTCTTACGGATCAAACGCAAGATTAGCGCGTTATACCGATGGTGCAGATGACACAGTACGTTTCAGATGGCCATATGGAGCGGAATCTCTTTACTATGAGTCTCAGTATAATTATTTGTGGAGTTTAACCGAATATGAACCGAATGCAGGAGCACAAAACGGAAGTCAGGTAAACCGATGCATTTTTGCGGTTGATTTTTCCAAATACGAATAGTAAAATTTGAAATTTAAAAAACAGATAAAGACCGTCATTGCGATGGTCTTTTTTTATTCTAAATTGCTTTAAATTAATTAGCTATGACCATCGCAAAGGCACAAAATATTGATTACATACGGTCTTGTTTTAAGACGCAAAGATTTTATCTGCGATAAAATTAAGCATCATTTTTTATTGAAAATCTTTGATTTTCTTGCGCCTTAAAGATTTGAAATTAATAAAAAACTTGCGTCTTTGCGTTTCCAACAAGAATATTTTCTTTTAAGCCTCTTTAGCTTAAAAAAACTGAGTGAAAATCAATGTATTTATTCCTTAAAGGCTATAAGATTTTAAAACATTTAAAATTTTAGCTATCTTCACTTTTCAATTGAGAAACATGAATAACCATTCGGAAGAAAACAAAATATCAAAAGATAAAAATGTTCTTGTTGTTTTAAATAACAGTCAGGAAATCAATACAGAACTTCAGTACATCATCGATCATTTCTGCGGAACCGTAGTTCATGAGCTTAGTCCGGAACTTGATCATCAAAAAATATACATCTGCGGAAATTTGGAAAATATTCCGAAAGACCATCATTTCCTGCATATCATTAAAGAATTTTCGGTGAATTTTGAAAATATCAGCGAAGAAAAATCAAAGGTTATTCAAATTGGAGAAGTTCCGGTTATTGTAAGCAATGCGGGAGTTTATTTCCGAAGACTTTTTCACGAGGAAAATATTTTTGAAAAAGTAAAATCCGAACATCATTTTCAGGAACTTACAGAATCCAATAAAGAAGCGAAAGCTCTGAGAAAAGGTATATATCTGAGTAAAGTGACTCATGAAGCCGATGAAAACGGAGAAGATGCTCTGCATTTTAATTTGTTGAGATGTTCGAGTAATCTGACAGGACCGACAGATAATTTCAGAGAAACCGACCGGAAAATTATTGCTCTTCTTAACGAATGTGCAAAGGAAACTTTTGAATATGAAACCGATCTGAATCACGCTTTGGTACAGATTTACGAGAACAAAAAGAAAACTTCCGATGCTGAAAAGGAAGTGAAGGCTAAAATTAAAGCCCACTCCGATAAAACGAAAGATATGCCAAAAGAAGGACTGATCGCATTCTGTACTTTCTACGACCATTCCAATTCCGAACATTTAAAACCATCGGAAACAGATAGATTTGATGTTTGTTATAAGCAAACGAGCGCATTAACAAGGCTCCATTTCAGGCTTAAGAAAACGGTTGAAGACGAATCTCTGGAAAAAGAATTTACCGTAACTTTATATCCGAACTCTGCGTTTATTATTCCGCTGTCTACCAACAGATTATATACGCATGAAATCCGCCCTTCTGTTTTGGGAGTCGATCAGATTCCGATAAGAATGGGATATGTGGTTCGTTGTTCGAATCTTGAGGCGATGTACAGAGACAATCAGACCTACATCAAAGAAAGTGATAATTATGTTAAATTGGAAAGCATGACTCCCGAAATGCAGGCGGAACTGCGCAATTCTTATTACGAAGAGAACATGACGGAGAATAAGGTAAACTATAAAACCACCCATTTCAGCATGAATCTGGGCGATTATGAAAAACCAATCCTGTAATGAGCAGCTCCGGATTTTATAAAATACGGCTTCCTGAAAAGCAAAATACATTTGAAAATCTCTTGAATTCTGCGGATTTTGAAGCAACAGGAAAAGGCAGGCTCGGAAATCATCTCGTGAAAGAAGAAAACGGAACTTTTGCTGTTGTAAGGACAACGACAAGATATCAAATTCCGGCGAATCTCTTTTCTGAGGTTCATCATTCCGTGGTTGAACAAATTAATCAAGCCATTTCTGGCGAAAAGAAAGATGTGCCTGAACAGCATTTCAACAATGCATTGATTGAAGTGTATGATTCTTCGTACTCGAAAATGGGATTTCATTCCGATCAGGCTTTGGATCTGGAAGATCATTCATTTATTGCTTTGTTTTCATGCTATGAAAATCCAGATCAGTTAAAAGAAAATCAGCTCAGGAAGCTTGTTATAAAAGACAAAATCACGGAAGAAGAATCTGAAATTATACTGGATCATCATTCTGTTGTACTATTTTCTGTAGAAACGAACAAAAAGTTTCAGCATAAAATTGTTCTGAATTCTAATCCTAATTCCAAAGATTTTACGGATAACAGATGGTTGGGAATGACGTTCAGGACTTCCAAAACTTTTATCAGATTTAAGGACAACCAACCGTATTTTTCAACCGGAGAATTATTTATTTTAGCCGATGAAGAAAAGGAAAAAGAGTTTTTCCGGCTGAGAGGTGAAGAAAACCGTTCTCTGGATTTTGTCTATCCTGATCTGTTTTTCACGATAAGTCCGGCAGATCTTCTACTTCCTGAAATCAAAAATTAAATAACTTCAGTTCGGATAAAAAATAACTTTAAATAATTGATTTATAGCATTATAATAATTTATCGCAAAGAAAAACAAAAGATTTTTTTGCTTATTGAAAGTTTGTAGCTAAAAAAAGGCGCTTCGTTTATTTAAAAAAGACAAAATAGTATTACTTTAATAAGTTTTACGCCATTGTATATCTTAAAAGCTGAATTCTTAATAATTGAATCTCTTTGTTTAGCATTGCGTTTAAGAAGACTTATCCGAACTCATATTAAATATATACACAACATGAAAAAATTATTTTTTACTTCTACCCTGCTTTTAGCCATGTTTTCCTGCAATGAAAGCAGATCCGAAAATAAACCTTTGGTTGAAAACGCAGTGGACAATGCGGAATCTTCCGCTTCAAGCTCCATAACAAAAGGAACAAGACTTTCTTCCCGTGAAGATGATATGGTTCATCAGATTTATGATGAGTTACTTAAAAACGATAAAAATCTTCAGGCTCTTGATGAAAAAGTAAGTATGATCGACAGCAAAACAGACGATGCAACTCTTGAATATGATGACGTAATTAGCAAATCTGAAACCTATTACAGCAATGCGGAATCTTTGGCTAAATCTGTAAGCGATTCAATATCACGAAAAGTAATTGAAGCAGAGATTAAGAGAAGTGAACAGCAATATAATCTTAAAGTGAAGAAAATAAAAGATCTGATTGAAGAAATTACAAAAAACCGCGAAAGAATTCACGATACGTATACAATTTTCAAAATCAGAAAAACCCTTCCTGAAATTGAAAAATATCAGAATGCACATCCTTTAAAAACAGACAGTCTGGAGAATTTTATCAGTAAACAGAACCAACTTCTGAGCGAATTGAAAAATCTAAAATAATGAATGAAATATCCATCATCGGAGGCGGAATCGGCGGTTTAACATTAGGAAATATCCTGAAACAACAAAACATTGATTTTACCATCTATGAATCGGCAGCGGAAATAAAACCTGTCGGTTCCGGAATTATGATGGCAATCAACGCAATGCAGATTTTTGATAAGTTAGGCTTAAAAGAAAAAATCGAACAGGCGGGAAACAAAATTCACGGCATTTCGATTACAGATGAAAAGTTGAAACGCATCTCTAAAACCAATGTTCTGGAATTGGAAAAAAAGTACAATTCCTGCAACGTTGCTATTCACAGAGCCGATCTGCAAAAGATTTTAGCGGAAAATATCGGCTATGAAACTATTCAACTGAATCATGCGCTGAACAAAATTGAGAAGAAAGAAAATTATATTCTACATTTTGAAAACGGAACTGAAACTGAAAGCAAAATTGTTTTCGGAGCAGACGGAATTCATTCAAAAGTAAGAAATCAGATTTTCGGAACCGGAACCATCAGAAATACACATCAATTGTGCTGGCGCGGATTGGCAGAATTTGATCTTCCTGAAAATTTTCATCATGAAGCCATTGAAGCCTGGGGAAAAGGAAAACGTTTTGGGTTTGTAAGAATGACAGACCGAAAAATATACTGGTACGCTGTTATCAATAAAAACATTTATCAGAATGAAAATCAATTAGCTGAAAATTTTTACGGGTTTCATCCTCTGGTTCTTGAAATTATGGAGAAAACATTTCAGGAAAATATCATTTTTAACGAAATTATCGACCTCGCTCCTATTCCGAAATGGCACACGAATCATCTTTGTCTGATCGGTGATGCAGCACACGCAACAACGCCGAATCTCGGACAGGGAGCCTGTCAGTCAATTGAAGATGCTTATGTTATCGGAAAGCTGTTGGAAAACCATCAGAATTTTAATGAAGTTTTTGAAAATTTTCAGAAAGTCAGAAGAAAAAAAGTAGATTATGTAGTCGATACAAGCTGGAAAATCGGGCAGATTTCTCAATGGGAAAAAGGAACTTTTTTAAGGAATTTCATGTTAAGAATGGTTCCTGAAAGCTTTAATCAAAAACTGGTTGAAAAAACAATTCGACTGGAAATGTAGTTTCCAGACATTTTTCACGGATAATTTTTTTAATTTAATTATCTTCGAATGTAAACAGCAAAAGGTACAAAAGATAATTATAAAGCAAATTTTCAGAATAATCAAAGTGCTTAAAAGTATAAAAATCAGAGATTTTTTAAAACTGTTGCGCTCTTTTATTCTTTTACTTTTTAACTTTAAAAACGCATCAAAATCTTTTGTCCCTTTTGTGGTTAAATGAAAGTGCAGCAAACTTTCAGATAAATTTTATACAATCTCAAGAAAATAAAAATCCTCCAAAATTTAAAAATCTTGAAGGATTGAATATTCTATTGTTTTATAAAAATTTTAATAAGTAAGGGTAATTCCGGCTCCCCATCCCATTTCATTATCATAATTTCCGGAAACAGAAAGCCATTTCTGTAAAATATAGCGCAAACCTGTATTGAATTCGCCATCAGAATTAACCGTAAAATTTCCGCGAAGCCTTCTTGAAAGCGGGATATCTTCTCTGCTAAACTCCAGTAAAACCTTTCCGTTCTGGTCTACACTTGCATCCGCTGTAATGAGCATCGGCAAAAGATACTGCATTCCGACCGTAAATGCACCCTGAGTTTTGGAAGCTTTCCGCTGTCCGAACCATGTTTTTTTACCCTGAAAATCCATTCCCATTTCTTCTGCCATTTTTCGTTCCATAATTTCATGATTTTTCTGAATTCTGAAACCCACGTAAGGAATTGCCCACTGGAATTTCCCTAAAAATCTGCCGACTTTAAAATTACCGTCAAAATGATTGAAATCCCAGTTCGAATGAAATTCATTTAAATTTGCCCATCTCGGTCCGAACATCGTCATGGTTTCTGCATGTATTTTATTGCTGTTAAGATTAAGCATTGCCATTGAGCTTATCATCCTGTTATCTTTCAGAAAATTTTTCCAAGCCAGTTTTCTGTCGGGTAGTTGTGGATTCGGTTTAGAATTTTCATAGCTGAAAATTCTTCCCATTCCCGCCATCATATGATACAGAATGTGGCAGTGGAAAAACCAGTCGCCATCCTGATTGGCAGCAAATTCAATCGTATTGGTTTCCATCGGCATGATGTCTACCACATTTTTCAGCGGAGAATATTCACCTTTTGAGTTGATTAATCTGAAATCATGTCCGTGAAGATGCATCGGATGGCGCATCATCGAATTGTTATACATTGTAATCCTCAGAATTTCTCCTTTTTTGACTAAAATTTTATCGGTTTCCGTCACCGTTTTATTATCTAAAGTCCAGAGATAATGATTCATATTTCCTTCCAAAGTAAATTTCAGTTCGCGGACGTTTTCTGTCGGAAGAATGGTTTTCTCAGGAGACTTCAATAAATTATAATACAGTCTTTTAATTGATTTTTCTTCCTTCATTTCCATCGAATGACCGGAATGCTCTTCGTTTTCCTCTTGGGTTTTGATGCCCATCATCTCATTCATGTGCTTCATGGTCATTTTTCGTTGACTTTCAGAAAGTTCGGGGTACATCACTTCGTTCATATCCATCATCTGATTGCCCATCGTCATGTTCATCGGCTTCATATTTCCGCTCATTTCCATCATTCCGTTCATCATTTTCATGCCTTCAAAAAGCTTTAACCGTGGTAAATTTGGAGCTTCAATTTTTTCCCCTGAACCCAGCCAAAGCGAAGCATGACCAATTCTGTCCTCCGAAGTTGCCCTAAATTCAAAACTTTTATTTTCCGGGATGGTGACTTCAATATCATACGTTTCAGAAACTCCCACAATCAGTCGGTCGACTTCTACCGGAACCACATCGTTTCCGTCATTTCCTACTACTTTTATCTGTCCGCCTCCGAAATTCAGCCAGAAATAAGTGGATGAACCTCCATTTGCCACTCTCAGCCGAACTTTATCGCCAGCTTTCAAACTTGAATAGTCAGAACTTGGCTGTCCATTGATGAGAAATTTATCGTAGAAAACATCACTTACATCCATAGCTTCCATCCTTTTCCATTCATTCAGCACTTTTGTTCTGAAGTTTCCTGATTTTATAGCTTCCCAGTAACTCTGCACAGCATTTTTCTTAATGGCATACCAATCTGTATTCGCCATATGAAGTCTTCTTGCAATCTGCATCGGATTTTCATCACTCCAATCGCCGAGTAAAACAGGGATTTCCTGAGTATAATTTACTTTTGGCTCTCCTTCTCGTTTCTGAAAGACTAAAATTCCGTTCATCCCGATCTGTTCCTGCAAACTTTCATGAGAATGATACCAATATGTTCCGTTTTGGGAAACTTTAAATTTATACAGATGCGTTTCTCCCGGTTTTACTGGTTTTGTTGTTAAATACGGAACTCCGTCATGTTCATTCGGTAAAATTACGCCGTGCCAGTGAAATCCTGTGTTTTCTTTGAGCATATTGTGAAGATAAATTTCGGCAGTATCGCCTTCCGTAAAATATAAAGTCGGAGCCTGTAATTTTCCGTTGACAGCAATTGCTCTGCGGTTTTTTCCTGTAAAATTTACGATTGTATCTTTGACATATAAATCATAACGAACTGTTTTTCCTCCAAAACTTACTCTGCCGTTTTCCGAATTTCTTTTTAACTCAGAGTTATCAGATTTTGGTTTCGGATCAGATTGATGCTGTGAATGATTTTCAATTTCTATCAGATCCATTCCGCATTTCGGACATTTTCCGGTTTTGTCTGAAATGATTTCCGGATGCATCGGACAGGTATATTTTTGAGACTGAGATTGGGTTTTAGAATGAGACTTTGACTGTGTTAAAACTTTAGTCTCAGATGTATTTAAAACAGGTTTAGAAACATTTGATTTATAAGCTTTGTCTGCCTTTTTAGAATCATTCTTTTTCTCAATCTTAGCCTTACTCTTATTATTAATTTCTTTTGATTTTATTTCTGTTTTCTGTGCAAATTTTCCCTCCGGCTTTGAAATAGTCTTCGGTTTTACAGCAACTACTTTTTTCCTTAAAGTCATTCCGCATTTCGGGCAGTCTTCCGGTTTTGAAGAAACGATTTCAGGATGCATCGGACAAGTGAAATAGGTTTTTATAACCTGTGAAAAACTGAAAACAGAGAATAAAAACAGCAGAAATATTATTATCTTTTTCATAATATTTCGAAGTTTTTTTAAATTGTATAGCCTGAATTAAATTTTAAAAACTTTCATTTTGAGCAAAACGATGTGAAGTAGAAAATCTAAAATCACTTAATTTTTAACGTAAAGCTCGCAAAGATTTTGTTGAAATTATTGAGAATATTTTTAAGTTCACAAAGGCGTTTCACTTAACTAAGATCTCAAATTTTTGGAATACCCTCCAAATCAATATATTAAAGTAAATTTTAATTTAAGCTATACAACTTATTATATTATAATAAAATAAGAATATTATTTAATTGTTGTATTTACATTTCCGCAGGAAAGCATAGATTTTCCGTAGTAAGGATTTACAATCTTGGATTCATCACTCAGCCAGCTTCCATCCGCCATCGGACAATACTGAACATAAACCGGATTTTCAGAAACTTTGAATTCTTTTGCCAGAGCGATCATATTATCGGAAAGATTCATAAATGTTTCTCTTTGTGTACTGATGTTTCTTGCTTCAGAAATTACAGTAGCATCTTTTCTTAGAATATTTAAATTTCCTTCCGAAACCTGTTTGTAATCAATTGTAGAAGCTGTTTTAATGAATTCCGTAGCTGCTTTTGATGTTTTATCGGCATCGTCTGAAGCCAAAGCAGATTTTATAGCAATATATTTCTGATATAGTTTTGTAACCTGTACGTCTTTTTTAGATTGCGCTGAAATTGAAATAATTGAGAATAATGAGAATATTGCTGTAATGATATATTTTTTCATTGTTTTAAATTTTAGAATTAATTTTTAAGAAAGAATTGGTAAATTGATCGCGTAAAGCGACAAGCCGTGTCGTTCGTAAAGATCAAACGACTGACAGATTTTAAATTCTAAAATTACAATGACTGATAAAGATCGGAACGGAGCGTTTTTCCGGCGGCGCATTGATCTGAATCTGAGTAAATTTTGTAGCTGAAAAAGAATGATCTACGAAGAAAAAAACGTTTTTGTGAACATCATGAATCTGCTTTAAAAAATCAATTTTAAGAAAATCTGACTTTTGAGAATCATCAACTTTTACGATTTTGATCTCGGTTTTGCAGCAGTTCTTTTTGGTTTTTACGCCACATTTGTTGCAGACATCATCCACTTTCTGACTGATGGAAGCCAGTTCATTCATGCAATAATGAACACTGAAAACCGCTCCGGAAGAAAAACCGAAGTAGAATACAGAGAACAGTATGGCAAGAATCTTTTTCACTGAAACAAAGTTAAAAATATGAAGACAACCTTCGTTATAAAATTCTGTAAAGATGTTATAAAATTCAGGAAATAAAAAAACTCCCGAAAAATTTCAGGAGTCTGTATTTATTTTATTCTAAATTCAAGTTTTACATTGAAGAAACGCCCTGTTAAACGTACAGGAACGGGATACATCAGATTGGTATTCGCATCGGTAATCCACTGATTGGAAACTGTATTTCTGATATTGAAGGCATTGAAAACCTGAACGCCCAAAGTTAGTTCATCAAAATTTCCCCAAAAACCATATGCCTGATTTTTTTCTTTCGGATCAATAAAGGCGTAAGAAAGTCCTAAATCTACTCTTTTATAAGATGGCAATGTCTTTTGATAGGAATATCCTGCGAGATAATCTATTTTTCTGTTTTCATCCAGAACAATCGGCGATCCTGTAGGCAATCCCATCGCATAGGTTAACGTAAGATTGACGCGCATTTTCGGGAATCTCGGCATATAATCCTGATAGAACATCGCAAATCTTAACCTTTGATCCGTTGGTCTCGGAATGTCTCCTCTCCCATCAATATTTTCATACACTCGGGCATAACTTGCCGATAACCATGAATCCACTCCGGGAACAAATTCTCCGAACAATCTGGTATCAATTCCGTATGCGTATCCTGAAGCATTATTTTTTCCGGAGTAACGAATTCTCACGTTGTCCATGAAATACGGAATCAGATCATTCATTTTCTTGTAGTACAATTCCGTGGTCAGTTTAAACGGTCTGTCATACATCTGGAATTCGTAATCATTCGCAAGAATTGCCTGAATAGACCTCTGGGATTTTATATTTGAATTAAAATTTCCGTCTAAGTCTTTGATTTCCTTGTAAAAAGGAGCCTGATAATAGATACCTCCGGAAAGCCTGAACAACATATCGGTATCCCAATCCGGCTTGATTGCAAACTGAGCTCTCGGAGAGAAAATAGTTTCGTTATTGAAACTCCAGTGCGAAACTCTTGCTCCGGCGTTTACAAACACTTTATTGCTTCCCCAGAAAAATTTCTGAGAATACTGGGCGTAAGCAGACATTCTTGTCGGCTGAATATCATTTTTCCCTGCAATGCTGTAATATAATTTTAAATCCGGCGGATTTCTGGGATCTAAAAGTGCGGAAATCGGCGTGCTGTATCCCGCAGAATCTACCAGTTTCCATTCGTTGGTAAGATCTTTCAGGTTTTCTTTTTCATATTTAAATCCGACTTCAATATCTGTATTTACGTTAGGCGAAAAACGGGTTCTGAACTGCGTTCCGTATGTTTTTACATATAAATCATTTCGTGCATGCTCTATTTGTCCGCCAGTATCGTATGAAGTAACGGGTTCTCCCGTGATCGGATCAAAAGTCTGTAAAACGTAAGCCGAAGCAATGGTATAATATTCTCTTTCACGGTTTTGGTAGGCAAAAGCGTCTAAAGTAAATCTCCATTTATCGGATGGCTTATAATTCAGGGAGAATGTTCCCATCATATTTTTATACTTATCGTCTTCACGGCCACCGTAATTTACTGTTAAATTAATCGGTTGCTGTAAAGATCCGAAGTCTACACTCCTTGCTTTCGGGATCATTTCGTAATCATTCTTGGAATAATATCCGATGAATGAAGCCGTAAATTTCGGACTGAAATGATAATTCAGATACGTCTGAAAATCCATGTATTTCGGATTGAAGTCTGTATCTTCTTTTAGGGTATTAAGAACAAGGTTGGTATTTCTGTATCTTCCTGAAAATAAGGCGGTAAATTTCCTGTTTCCTTCTTTGTCTTTTCCGACAGCAAAACCGGTGGATAATCTTCCTCCGATTAAACTTCCTTCTCCGGAAACTTCAAATTTTTCAGGTTCACGGTAATAGATATTTAAAGCAGATGACATTTTATCACCGTATCTCGGCTCGAAACCTCCGGCTGAGAAATTGACGGTGGAAACCATATCGGGATTGATGATGCTTAACCCTTCCTGCTGAGAATTTCTGATGAGGAATGGTCTGTAAATTTCGATATCATTAATATAGATCAGGTTTTCGTCATAGTTTCCGCCACGAACCATATATTGTGAAGAAAGCTCCGTATTTGAGTTTACGGAAGGTAAAGTCTTAAGGATTCCTTCGATCCCACCGGAAATACTCGCCACATTCTGAGCATCTTTTGCCGAAATTTTTACGGCGGTGATGTCATTGGTTTTTCCTGTTACTTTTTTCTGGAAAACTACTTCTTCAATAGTTGCGGTCTTCATTGTATCCTTCTTCTTCTTTACCTGAGAGAATACTAATGCAGGAACCATAAGGCTCAATGGTAAAACTAGTTTTTTCAAAAGAAATGCTTTAAAATTTCAAACGTGAATATATAAATTTTATTTTAACTTATTTAAACTTTATTTAACATTTCTTATCTGAAGTTTTTTGAAGATTTGTATCTGTTTCTGTCCTTGAAATACAGACTGCAATCCTAGCCCCGATTGTAATGAAAATCCTTTTTTGCAAAAAAAGATTGTAATGGAAAGCGGGAAAGAGCTTCAAATAAAAAATAAAAGTTTTAACAGAATTTAATTATAAAATTGCTTCCCGAACTCTGGTTAGTTTTTGCAGTAAATCTTCCAGAAGATCCAGTCTCAACATATTGGCTCCGTCGGACAAAGCGGTTTCGGGAGTGGGATGCGTTTCGATGAAAATTCCGTCTGCGCCGACTGCGATTCCGGCTTTTGCGATGGTCTCAATAAGATCCGGTCTTCCTCCTGTAACTCCTGAACTTTGATTCGGCTGTTGCAGGGAATGCGTAACATCCAGAATGACAGGTGCATAGTTTCTCATGGTTGGAATTCCTCTGTAATCTACCACCAAATCTGTGTAACCAAAGGTATTTCCTCTTTCAATGATCGCCACTTTCTGATTGTCTGAGTCTGTAATTTTTTCAACGGCAAATTTCATGGATTCCGGAGAAAGAAACTGTCCTTTTTTTAAGGTGACACATTTTCCTGTTTGTGCTGCGGCAACCAAAAGGTCTGTCTGGCGAACCAAAAACGCAGGAATCTGCAACACATCTACATATTGCGCCGCCAAAGCTGCGTGCTCGTTTTCGTGAATATCTGTTGTTGTGGGGATATTGAATGTTTCTCCTACTTTTTTAAGGATTTCCAGAGATTTTTCTTCTCCGATTGTGGTAAAAGAGTCTACTCTGCTTCGGTTGGCTTTTTTAAAACTTCCTTTAAAAATGTAGGGAATATTATATTTATTGGTTAATTCCACCACTTTTTCGGCAATTTTCAGCGCCATATCTTCGCCTTCTATGATGCAGGGACCGGCAATTAAGAAAAAGTTTTTGGAATCTTTGTGATGAATATTATCTAAATACTGAATCATTTTATTTTTAATTAAAAAGTTCAGTAAAAATAGGGAGAAAGTTCGGAAATCCGAAATTATTTGGCGGGTTTTGCTACGCTTCCCCAAAAGATTTATTAAAGCAAATTATTTTAGGAATACCTAAAAATATCCTGCATTAAGGCCGTGAAAAATATGGTTACAAATGTTGCCATCAGTAAAAATAAAAGATGATAGATCCAGTAATTATTTTTCTTCAGAATTTTGATAATGATCCAGTGAACAAGAAAAAGTAATAAATAATATCCGGTAATAGTTACGATGCCTTCAATAATAAAACTTTTTCCTTCAAACAAAGAAATGATGATTGAAATTGTAATGACAATACCTAAACTTATCAAAAATCTCTTTCCGATTTTTGAGCTTTCAGGATAGACGAAATAAAAGAAATTGGCTAAAGCAAAAATTATCAGAAAGTAAACTATACCTGTAAGCATTAAAATTTCTTTAAAATCTTCTCAAAAGTATTAATATTTCTGCTTGTAAACTGGTCTTTCATGCTTTTTTTACCTAAAATTTTCCCGAAAGCAGAATCTAAAGTATTTCCTTTCGGAACCTGCCAATAAAAGATGTTATTGACGATTTTAGCGATTTCATTTTCTGTTTTTGAAGCGCTTTCGAATTCCTTGATTAAACTATTTTCGACACCATCATTCGTTACGAAAGCATAGATATGGAGATCATCATTTTTTTCAAAGGGATTTCCGTTCCAAAACTGTTCTGTTTCCTCCTGAGATTTGATGAACAGATAAGCTTCGTAAGAAAAATGTTCTGACATTGCCTTTTCGAGGATTGTCTTTAATTCATCGGCTTTTTTATCGGAGGAAAAAACAATATTTCCTGATGCTAAAATTGAAATAACGTCATTCATTCCTGCATTATTGAAAACCTGACAGACTTCCGCCATTTTCATATTGGTTCCTTTTACGTTGACGCCACGGAGAAATGCACAGTATTTCATAGTTTTAGTTGTTTTAGTGTATTAGAGCTTGAGGGTTTTGGAGTTGATGAGTCTTTACAATAAACTTTAAACTTCCTGCATCCTTACTTCTATCTTCCAGCAAAATCTAAAATTAATCAATTCTTTCGTATAAATTATAATCCGTTCCGGAGGGTTTTAAAATATAAATCTTTTCTAAAATCTTATTATCACTTTTCAGATGATCCTTTACACGGAATTCTTTAATCAGTTTATAATGAATTTTCAGATACTCAGCATTTTTAGATTTAAAAAGATCATCGTAAGAAAGTAGATATTTGGGCTTTCTGTTTTTCACGGTATTGATCCAGAAATTCGGCTTGTCTTTTTTAATTTCTTCCTGTACTTTTTTATCGACCAAACCTACTTCATCGATGGTTTTTAACCCTGAAAAATACGGAACATACCCTGCAGGTTCAAGGAAAATCCATTGATTTTTGTCTTTTTCGTACTGATTTAAAAATGTTCCGATTGTTCTTCTGTAATTCCATTCTCCGTTTCCTGTAGCAATTGAGTGCACCGTCTGGAAAGCCAGCATTGGAATGATATAAATGACAATTAATAAGGACAGCCAAAGATTTCTTTTTACTTTTTGCTCCAAAATAAAAATTACAACCGGAACGAAAAGTAAAATCTGCGGCACCCAGTAATACCAGTCGAAAAGACTTTTTTGGGAAATAAAAATAAGCTGTTTTACCCATCCGAAAATAAAGATCATCCACAAAAATACATTTCTTCTGTCTCTTTGTCTTACCAAATAAATGAAGCTTAGCAATTCGAAAATCAGCAGTAAAACAGTCAGTGGATTGAAGTCTCCGGGAAGTTTCAGCATTCCCCAGAAGTTTCCGAAGTTCAGCCAGAAATATTCTGCATTTTGCTGGAATGTAAAGTTTTTATCATATGCCAATTTTTTAGCAATAATGGTATTGTTAACCAACTCTCCAAAGTAGAACCAGTTGAAAGCCAAGACCACTGAAATTCCTAAAATACCACCTAAAATATAGCTCCATCTTATTTTTTTATTCCACAAAAGATCGATTAAAAATACAATTCCTAAAAATATAATTGTATCAATTCTTGTGAACAAAATAAGGATCGGCAAAACAATGAAAGCCCATTTTTTTCCTTTATGAAAGCCATAATACAGCAATGCCATTTCCAGTAAGAAAAGAATTCCGTACTCCATTCCGAGGATGGAAATTTTGATTGCCGGAGGTAAAATTCCGATTAAAAAGATAAAAATAGCTTTGTGCCATACATTTTTTAAAACCAGATGCGAAAGCAATAAACTTCCTATGGTAAAAAGTATTGAGTTAAAAACAAGAAGCGGTTCTATAAAATTTTCTTTTCCGAAAATTAAATTAAACAGATACGAAACAAAAACATAAAGATGCGTTGTAGAAGCAGATATCTTTGTATCGCCGTTGAAGCCGATCACTCCGTAATCCAGAAGGTTTTGTGCAACTCTCCACGTAATGAAAGCATCTTCCTGAATATAATTTGTAAGTAAAAATAAAAGTTTAAAAACGACTGTAAAAATTACAGCATACACCGGGATTTTGTTATTTCTCGTCTCTACCATTGTGCTTCTTTGATATCGCAAATATAATCTTAAAATTTCTGAATCCCAATATATAAAAAAAACGGAACCGAAGTTCCGTTTTAAGTTTTGTTATTATTGCGTTGCTTTAATAATCGAATTGGTGTTTCCGTATATAAATCATTAACAAATATCTTTTTACTACATTTAGTGAAAATTAATTAAATTAAAAATAATTATCGTAATTATTAAAACCATGGAAGATATTGAACTTACAAATAGACTTGAGAAATTTGATTTATTTTTTAATAATAATAAAGTAAAAGTTGAAGAACTTTTCCAATCTTGGTATTTCAACAGAGAAAATTGCCAGATGTTTATTGATAATTCAAAACATAAAAATTTAGGATTTAAAACAGTTGATATCTATGAAGCGAAAAAACATTTGAAATTAATAGAATTGTATAAATTTATTGCCTCAAATGATTATAAATTTTATCTTGAATGGGAGTATAAGAAACGTGATTATTTTTTTTCATCACATAAAGAAAATTTTATTGAAAAATATAATCGAATACTTCAAACTTTAGAAATCTGTAATCAAACTTTAAATTCTCTTAATATTGATCAGAATTTTGACACATTATATAATGACTTTTATGGAAAAAGATTTTTTATGAAAGAAATATTTAAAGAAATATTTTTAAAATATGGAATCTCACTAACAGAAAATGCTTTAAAAGTTATTTTTGGGAGATTCCGATATCATAATAATAAGACAATTGATGCAATTCAAATAATTACTTATAAAACACATTTTTACAAACCCCTTTCAAAACAATTTGATATTTCTATTAATTATGCTCGGGGTATTTTTAGTATTTTTTTCATGAGAGCATCAGGTTTATTAAATGAGAATAATAACTATATTAATTACAGTAAAGAAATTCCAAATTTTCATGATCCTTTTTTACAGGAAAAGAAGATAATAAAAATTTTTGCTAAAGCATGTTTATTAAAATAAAAACGGAACCGAAGTTCCGTTTTAAGTTTTGTTATTATTGCGTTGCTTTAATAATTGAATTGGTGATCTGTGCCTCTTTTTCTTTGGTGTAAGTGGAATCAAAAGGTTCCATTACATCGAAAAGATACTGGTAAAAAGGAGTGATCTTCTGTACCTGCTCAGATTCCTTCATCGCTTTTTCTTTGCCCATTTCTTTAAGATTTTCTACAAAAGTGTTGAATTTCTTATCAATCGGCTCGATGGATTTTATCAGATAATCATACGCTTTATCTTTCTTTCCAATCTTCGAGTAAGCATCTGTAACGGCAGAAATGACTAAAGAATATTCCATTGGTTTTGTTCTGATCTGTCTTTTCAGATAACTCTGGTCAGATTTGCTCAGACTCATGTAATAATCGTATTCTTCAAATATTCCTTTTTTCAGAACTTCAGCAAGCTGCAATCCTTTTTTCTCCTGTCCTGCCACAATGTATCCGTAAACCATTGAGCTTAGAGAACGAGGATCGTTGTATTTTTCAGCAGGAATTTCTTTAGAAGCTAAATCCAATAGTTCCAGTGCTTTTCCTTTTTGCCCCATCGTTGCCAAAGCTGCTGCAGCTCTGCTTGCGGAAGATCTGTAGCTCATGATGTTGGAAGTGGCTGTTTCGTCAAAGTGCGTATTTAAATTCTTGAAGTTACCCCATCTGAAATTTTTAACCACGTTGTAAAGAGAATTGGCATCTACTCTTCCCATATCTCCGCCTTGTGATGGTGGAGTATGAATTGGAACCAATCTGTAACTGAAACCATCAAACTGAAGATACTCGTCTAAGAAGAAAATATTTTCGCTGTCGTAGATTCCTCCTGAAGAGAAGTTGATTGGTCTTTTCCAGTCGAAATGTGCCAAAACATCAAGTAAAATTAAATTGTTTTTATACAGCGTATTTCCTTTATATGTAATCATGATCTGATTAACTGTTTCCGGAAGATCTGCTGCTTTAATAATTCCTGATTTTACTGCATTTTCTTTATTTACCGGTAAAATGAATTTGTTTACAGGTAAGATATTGTATTTCTCGAATTTCTCTTCCCCGAAATACATTTTAAGAAGTTCGTTTTTCGCGGGAGAAGTATATTTCAGGAAGCTGATTGCTTCTTTCATCGTCATAGAATCCTGAGTAAGATATTTTCTGAATTCCGCAAATTCCGTTGGAGGTGCTCCCTGTTCTTTTAACATTGAGAAAAGTCCCTGCCAGTCTTCCTTCTTCATCATATAGATCTGGTCGTTTACACCGTCTCTGTAATCATCATGCGTTAAAACTCCCGGAACCGGAGCAGCATTGTACGTTCTTCTTTTAATCTGATCGATATTCCAAGGTGTGGAAGCTAATGTAAAGTTAACTACTTTTACATCATCTCTGAAGTTTTCAGTCTCCTGAATTGCCCAAACCGGATAGGTGTCGTTATCTCCGTAAACGAAAACAATGTCGTTTTTAGGCAGAGATTTCAATACAGAATATCCGTAATCATAAGAAGTATATCTGTCGTGTCTGTTATGTACATTATAATTCTGGAAGCCCATCATGAAAGGAACTCCAAGAAGAACCACTCCTGCAACAATGTTTGCTGCATTCGATTTTATTTTAGACTGTAAGAACCAAAGAATTGCTCCGGCTCCCAATCCGATCCAGATGGCAAAAACGTAGAACGAACCTACCATTGCATAATCTCTTTCTCTTGGTTCGAAAGGTTTTACTCCGGTATAGAAAACGATTCCCACACTCATCAATACAAAGATTGAAAGCATTGCATAGAATCTTCCGAAATCTCTGTTAAGCTGGAAAAAGAATCCGATTAATCCTAAAATTAAAGGTAAAAAGAAGAATTTTACGGTACTTTCATTTTTAAATTTCGCAGGCATTTTTTCCTGATTTCCCCATAAAGCATCATCAATGAAAGAAATTCCTGAGATCCAGTTTCCTCTTGTGCTTTCCATATTACCTTCAAGATCATTCTGGCGACCTACGTAATTCCACATCAGATATCTTACAAAATAATAACCGTTCTGGAATGTGATGAAATAATCCATATTCTGAGCCAGAGAAGGCTTCTGAACATTGATTAAGTTATAAGGTTTTACTTTTAAATAGTCTGCAGCCGTGATAGATCCGTCTTCATATTTCTTTCTTAATTCGTCGAAAATCTGCTTTGCTTCAGGGCTGTCTGCAACATCTTCATTACTGTAATTAAAGGTGAAATCCGGCGCACCGTACATTGAAATGTAGTTAGCCATTACATCTTTGTCTTCATTGAACATTCTAGGCATAAAACCTACGTGTGCTTTATTGAAAACATAATTGAATCGGTCTCCTGTTTTTCTGTACGTTCCTGTTTTCTCGTCTTTTTCGTAGATTTCTCCCGTTTTCACAGTATTAAAACTTCCGTCTTCTTTTTTCTCAATTCCGTTTGCATCTAAGAAAGCGGTATAATTCTGACCATAAATTGTAGGCCAGTCTCCGTATTGTTCTCTGTTATAATAATCCAGCATTCCGATGGCGTTGTCCGGATCATTAAGGTTCATTGGAGGATTTGCGTTTGCTCTGATAGGAATTACCATCCAGCATGAAAAACCGATCATCATGAAAACAATGGATAAAGCAATTGTCTGATAAACATTTTTCTTCATCTTTCCAGCGTAAGAGATCAGGAAGTAACAGATGACAACCATTAAAACAAAAGCAGCAATAGTTCCGGAATGGAAAGGAAGACCTAAACCGTTCACGAAGAAAATCTCAAGTTTCCCGAACATCGTCATGATCAATGGGAAAATCCCTTTAAAAACGATTGCTAAAATTACCAGCGTAATCACATTTGCCCAAAGAAAATTCTTCCAGGTAAAAGTGTAGTTTCTCGCGTAGTACACAAGACAGATCGCAGGAATTGCCAACATACACATCATGTGAACCCCTACTGAAAGCCCTAAAATGAAGAAGATTAAAATAATCCATCTCTCGCTGTCCTTCGCCTGATATTCATTCTCCCATTTGGTAATTAACCAGACCAAAAGTGCGATAAACATAGATGCCATTGAGTAAACTTCCCCTTCTACCGCAGAGAACCAGAAGGTATCTGAAAAGGTGAAGCATAACGCTCCTACAACTCCTGCAAAAAGAATAGAAATCTCCTGATGTTTTGTAATCTCATCAAAATCTTTGTTTAAAAGTCTTCTTACGAAATGGGTAATTGTCCAGAACAAAAACAAGATCGTAAACGCACTAAACAATGCAGACATCGCGTTGATCACGATAGAATAATTTTCGCCCTTCCCTAAAGCAAAAATGGCTGCCACAGCACCCACAATCTGGAATAAAGCCGCTCCCGGAGCGTGCGTTACTTCAAGTTTTACCGCCGAGGAAATATACTCGCCACAATCCCAAAAACTGAAATTCGGTTCTATGGTGGACAAGTACGTGAAAAATGCAATGACGAAAACTACCCATCCGAGAACGGTGTTCCATTGCTTAAAAGTCCAATTTTTCATAGTATTAAATCAATTACGCGAAAATAAGGCTTTTATATGATTTTAGACGGTTTTTAACAAAATTTAAAGATTTTGGCTCGCTTTTTGAAAACTTTCATCTTTAGATAGTAACAGAAAACAATTTTTTATCTATTTTAGAGGTTAGAAATCAAACAAAAGTTTAGAAATAAATTTATTTTTTTGTATTTTTGCCGTCAGATTTTTATTGAAAAATAACAAATAATGAGTAATGTTTACGATAATATACTTGGCCTAATAGGAAATACTCCTATGGTGAAGCTTAACACTGTGACGAAAGATATTCCTGCAACCGTTTATGCCAAGTTAGAATCATATAATCCTGGACATTCCACAAAAGATAGAATCGCACTTCATATTATAGAAAACGCTGAGAAAAAAGGTTTATTAAAAGAAGATTCCGTAGTGGTAGAAACTACTTCAGGAAATACAGGATTCTCTATTGCCATGGTTTGTATCATCAAGGGATATAAATGTATTCTTGCGGTAAGTGACAAGACCAAGCCTGAAAAAATAGCCTACTTAAAGGCTTTAGGAGCTACTGTTTATATCTGTCCCGCGAATGTTCCCGCAGATGATCCGAGATCTTATTATGAAGTAGCCAAAAGAATTGCTTCAGAAACTCCAAATTCCGTTTATATCAACCAATATTTCAACGAGTTGAATATTGATGCGCATTATCAGACTACAGGTCCTGAAATCTGGGAACAGACTCAGGGAAAGATAACTCACCTGTTTGCGTGTACAGGAACAGGGGGAACTCTATCAGGTTCAGCAAAATTTTTAAAAGAGAAAAATCCGGATATTAAAATCATTGGTGTGGATGCAGACGGATCTATCCTGAAAAGCTACCACGAAACCGGAGAAATCCACAAAGAAGATGTTCATCCTTATCAGATTGAAGGAATGGGAAAAAATTTAATTCCTTCTGCCCTTCTTTTCGACAAAGTAGATGAATTTGTAAGAGTAAACGACGAAATGTCTGCTTACAGAACCCGTGAAATCGCTTTGAAAGAAGCAATTATGGGAGGTTATACAACAGGAGCCGTTACACAGGCTTTAATGCAATATGCGCAATCTCATGAATTTTCTGAAAATGATTTGGTTGTTTTAATTTATCCGGATCACGGTTCAAGATATATTACTAAAGTATACAGTGATAAATGGATGGCTGAACAGGGTTTTGTAAACAACTGTGTGCACAACTACGATGAAGTTTTTAAAACTGAATTCATTAAATAAGGACGAAAAATTTATACAAATCAAGCCTTTTTGTAACCGCAAAAGGCTTTTTTACTTAAAATATTAATAAAAATGTTGGATATTTTTGACAGAATAAAAGAAAATCCAGGACCTCTTGGACAATTTGCAGATTATGGTGAAGGGTATTTCATTTTCCCCAGATTAGAAGGACCTATCGGACCGAGAATGCAGTTTCAGGGAAGAGAAGTTATTTTCTGGAGTGCTAATGATTATTTAGGAATGTGTAATCATCCTGAAGTTCTGGAGGCTGATGCAAAAGCGGCTGCAGAATTCGGAATGTTTTATCCGATGGGTGCAAGAGCAATGTCGGGAGAAACTGAGCAGCATTTGCAGTTAGAAAGAGAACTGGCTGATTTTGTTCAGAAAGAATCTGCATATTTATTAAATTTCGGTTATCAGGGAATGGTTTCTACCATTGATGCTTTGGTGGGTAGAAATGATGTAATTGTTTATGATGTTGATTCTCACGCTTGTATCGTAGACGGTGTAAGACTTCACGCAGGAAAAAGATTTACGTACAGACACAACGATATTGCAAGTCTTGAAAAAAATCTTGAAAGAGCTACCAAAGTAGCGCAAGAAACAGGAGGTGGAATTTTAGTGATTACCGAAGGTGTTTTCGGAATGAGAGGACAGCAGGGTAAATTAAAAGAAATCTGTGAATTAAAATCAAAATACAAATTCAGACTTTTAGTTGATGATGCACACGGATTCGGAACTCTTGGAAAAACAGGAGCCGGAGCCGGTGAAGAACAGGGTTGTCAGGATCAGATCGATGTTTACTTCTCTACTTTTGCTAAATCTATGGCAGGTTTTGGAGCATTCATCGCGGGTGATAAAGAAATTATCAGATATCTGAAATTCAATTTAAGATCTCAGATTTTTGCTAAATCTTTAACGATGCCAATGGTAATCGGAGGTTTAAAAAGACTGGAACTGTTGAGAACAAGACCGGAAATCAAAGCAAAACTTTGGGAAAATACGCATAAATTACAGAATGGTCTTAAAGAAAGAGGCTTCAACATTGGTGATACAAATACTTGTGTAACTCCGGTGATGATGCAGGGAACTCCGGTGGAAGCAACACTTTTGGTGAAAGATCTAAGAGAAATCTACGGAATCTTTACTTCGGTAGTGGTCTATCCTGTAATTCCGAAAGGAATGATTTTATTAAGATTAATTCCTACAGCTTCTCATACCGATGCTGAAATTAATGAAACTCTTGCTGCGTTTGAAGCCATTCACGACAAACTGGTAAGTGGCTATTACAAAGAGCAGGAACAAAAACTGTTGGCAGAACAAGGTTTAAGTTTCAAAGAAATTTAATCTGAATATAAAATAAATTTAAGAACCACTGACATTCGATCAGTGGTTTTTGTTTTAAAACCTATCATAAATTTTCAAAATCTGAATATTTAAAATAACTTTGCAAAAATTTTCTCTTGAAAGATCTACTTCTCATTACTCCGCCTTTCACACAGCTCAACACGCCTTATCCTGCAACAGCTTATATTAAAGGTTTTCTGAATACCAAAAATATTTCCAGCTTTCAGACAGATTTGGGAATTGAGGTCATTTTGGAATTATTTTCGAAAGACGGACTTCAGAAAATTTTTAATCAGGAAATTGAGCTTCATATCATTTCAGAAAATGCTCAAAGAATTTACGTTTTAAAAGAAGAGTATATCAAAACGATCGATCAGGTTATTGCTTTTTTGCAGGGTAAAACCCCAACATTGGCAAGACAAATCTGTTCGATGAACTTTCTTCCGGAAGCCTCCCGATTCAATCAGCTTGATGATATGGAATTTGCTTTCGGAAATATGGGACTTCAGGATAAAGCCAAACATTTGGCGACTCTATATTTAGAAGATCTTTCGGATTATATTGTTGAAAATATTGATCCTGATTTTGGATTCAGCCGTTATGCGGAAAGATTAGGAAAAAGTGCCAATTCTTTTGATGAACTTTATTCTAAAATTTGCGGCGAAGCTACTTTTATAGATAATTTTACTTTAAAAATTCTTCATGAAAAATTAGAGTTTGTTCAGCCAAAACTGATTTGTTTTTCCATTCCTTTTCCCGGAAATTTATATTCTGCTTTTCGTTGCGCGAAATATATCAAAGAACATTATCCGCACATTAAAACTGCAATGGGCGGCGGATTTCCGAATACTGAACTCAGAGAATTAAAAGATAAAAGAGTTTTTGAGTTTTTTGATTTTATTACTTTGGATGATGGAGAACTTCCAATTGAATTACTTTATGAAAATATTTGTCATTCTGAACAAAGTGAAGAATCTCAGTTCAAAAGAACTTTTTTACTTGAAAACGGAGAAGTTACTTATAAAAATAATTCCACAAGACACGATTATAAGCAAGCCGATATCGGAACTCCCGATTATACAGATTTACAATTAGATAAATACATTTCGGTAATTGAAATTGCCAATCCGATGCACAGTTTATGGAGTGACGGAAGATGGAATAAGCTCACAATGGCACATGGATGTTATTGGGGTAAATGTACTTTTTGCGATATTTCTTTAGATTATATTAAAATTTACGAACCGATTTCAGCTAAAATTCTGGTTGACAGAATGGAAGAGTTGATCCGGACAACTGGAGAAACAGGATTTCATTTTGTAGATGAAGCGGCTCCTCCTGCATTGATGCGTGAAGTTGCTTTAGAAATCTTAAGAAGAAATTTAGTCGTAACGTGGTGGACGAATATTCGTTTTGAAAAAAGTTTCACCAAAGATCTGTGTTTTCTTTTAAAACTTTCCGGTTGTGTTGCTGTTTCAGGTGGACTGGAAGTTGCGAGTGACCGACTTTTGAAATTGATTGACAAAGGAATTTCTGTGGAACAGGTTGCTAAAGTGACAAGAAATTTTACAGAAGCCGGAATTATGATTCATGCTTATTTGATGTATGGCTATCCTACTCAAACTATTCAGGAAACAGTGGATTCTTTGGAAATGGTTCGTCAGCTTTTCGAGATGGGAATTTTACAAAGCGGATTCTGGCATCAGTTCGCTATGACGGCTCATTCACCGGTGGGTTTACATCCTGAAGAATTTGGCGTTACTCCGATTAAGCAGGAAATTCTATTTGCGAACAACGATGTTGATTTTACAGACAAAACTGGAATCGATCATGGAAAGTTCAGCTTCGGTTTGAAAAAATCTCTGTTCAATTATATGCACGGAATCAATTTCGAACTTCCTCTTCAGGAATGGTTTGATTTTAAAATTCCGAGAACGACCGTTCATCCGGATTATATTCATGACTGTCTTCTGGAAGATGATGATTTTGTTTTTAAAGGAAATTCTAAAGTTCTATTTTTAGCCAAAAATGTAATCGCTGAGAATCGCGTAAAAAATAAAAAGAAATATATTTATACGTACACGAAAATTACAGCGCACTTAAAAACCAATGTTGTGAGTGTAGATTTAGAGCAGGAACACGCAGAATGGCTTATGAAAATGTTTGGTGAACATCCAATTGAAAATTTAAAAAAGCCAACTCTGCAACAATTGAAAACTCAATTCGAAGAAAATTTTGAAGATTTTGAATTATTCTGGTTTTCTAAACCGATGCAGCAATTGAAAGAGAATGGAGTGATTTTGAGTTTGTAGATTAAAAAAATCTCAGGCTTAAATTATTTACAAGTTCTAACCAGAAAAATGAAATAGGAAAAGCTTCAAAAAAATATGAAGCTTTTTTATATTTTGGCTAAAACCAATTGAATTTTTATTAAACTAAATGGGCTGAAGCCCGTTCCTATTGATGATTTTTACTTTTGAACACCGTCTTTTGTGACTTCACCCACAACTACTTTTTCCTGAATTTTAATAAAATTCGGATCCATAATGGCCATTCTTTCGGCAATAGCTTTGTAGGTTGGGAATTTTAAAATCGATGCCCTTCCGGACATTTCGCGGTACAGAGTAAAGATTTTTCCTCCGGCAGTTTTAATCTGTTTAGTTGTTGTGATGTATTTTCCGATGTATTTGCTGTTCGCATCATAAATTTCAATATCAACAAAAGTTTTATCCGTGATGGTATCATCAGAACCAAAACTTGCCGGTAAATTAGTGAAATAACCGACTGGTTTTCCGTTACTTAAAATTTCACCTACATTATTGACCGTAATATTTAATTTATCAATTTTAGTTCGGATGGTATAAGCATCTTTTGTTTTGGTATCTAGCTTCCTTTTAGGTGAATTTTTAAAAAGCTCGTCTAGGTTTTTGATGTTGATCCCTCTTTCATCAATGATCTTCAGACTTTTAACACAAGTGTAAGCTGCCGATTTTTCTTCCCCAGAAAATGCAGATGGCGAAATATAGTCCAGATCGAGCGTTTTGTCCTGATTATAAATTCTTTTAAGCTTAATGTAACTGTCGCGTACAGAATCCACTACACTTTTATCTACAAATTCGATGGTATAAATCGGAGTTTCTTTAAGATCCATAAAAGTATATATTCCTCCTTTATAAGACAGTTTTGCGACATGAATTCCTTCAAGATCCACAATTCCTCTTTTAATTTTAACCGTCTGAGCATTGAAAAGCAACCCGAAAACTGAAAATAAAATAATTAAAAATCCCTTCATAAAACCAAATTCATACAAAAATAAAAAAAGTGTAACGAATTGTTACACTTTCTTGAAAATATATTTAGCTTTTCATTTAATTATTCACAAAGGATAATTCCTTTATTATGATTAAATTCTACAACACCGCTTTTGATAGGATAAGAAAAAACTGAATCTTTCTCATTTTCTTTCGTAAAATATTTGGAATAAGCTTCATCGATAGATTTAGCATATAATTTTACTTTACCACCGATTAAAGAAGAAACAATTCCTGCGTGGTTTTGCATGATGTGGAATTCACCATTTTTTCCCGGCAGTAAAACTGAGTCTACTTCTCCTTCAAAAACTACGTATTCTGGTGTTAAAATTTTTATATTCATTTTTATGAAATTATAGATTATAGATTTTAAATTATAAATTATTGAAATTCAATCTAAAATCTAAAATTTAACATTTAAAATTTCTTAAGCGTTATCAGCTAACATTTTTTGTCCTGCTTCGATTGCTTCTTCGATAGTTCCTTTCAGGTTGAAAGCAGCTTCCGGCAAGTGATCCAATTCACCATCGATGATCATGTTGAATCCTTTAATGGTATCTTTGATGTCTACCAAAGATCCAGGAATACCTGTAAACTGTTCTGCTACGTGGAAAGGCTGAGAAAGGAATCTCTGAACTTTTCTTGCACGGTAAACAACAGATTTGTCTTCTTCAGAAAGTTCTTCCATACCAAGGATCGCGATGATATCCTGAAGCGCTTTGTATCTCTGAAGGATTTCTTTTACTCTCTGTGCACAGTTATAATGTTCTTCACCAATAATTTCAGGAGCAAGGATTCTTGAAGTAGAAGCCAATGGATCTACCGCAGGATAAATACCCAATGAAGCAATTTTTCTGTCTAGTACCGTTGTAGCATCCAAGTGAGCAAACGTAGTTGCAGGAGCCGGGTCAGTTAAGTCATCCGCAGGTACGTAAACCGCCTGCACTGAAGTAATTGAACCATTTTTAGTTGAAGTAATTCTTTCCTGCATCGCTCCCATCTCAGAAGCAAGTGTCGGTTGGTAACCTACCGCAGATGGCATACGACCTAAAAGTGCAGACACCTCAGAACCAGCCTGTGTAAAACGGAAGATATTGTCTACGAAGAAAAGTACGTCTCTACCCTGTCCGCTTTCTCCGCCGTCTCTGTAGTATTCAGCTAATGTAAGACCGGAAAGTGCTACTCTCGCTCTTGCACCAGGTGGCTCGTTCATCTGTCCGAAAACGAATGCTGCTTTAGAATCTTTCATTGCTTCTAAATCTACTTTAGAAAGATCCCAACCTCCGTTTTCCATAGAGTGCATGAAATCTTCACCATACTTGATGATTCCAGATTCCAACATCTCTCTCAAAAGGTCATTTCCTTCTCTCGTTCTTTCACCTACTCCGGCAAAAACTGAAAGACCTCCGTGTCCTTTTGCAATATTGTTAATCAACTCCTGAATCAATACGGTTTTACCTACGCCCGCACCACCGAACAAACCAATTTTACCTCCTTTTGCGTAAGGCTCGATAAGGTCGATTACTTTGATACCAGTAAATAAAACTTCTGCAGAAGTTGAAAGCTGATCAAATTTCGGAGCTGGTCTGTGAATTGGCAGACCACCTTCGTTAGATATATTTTGAAGTCCGTCGATAGCATCACCAACAACGTTGAATAGTCTTCCGTTTACAGCCTCACCGATTGGCATCATAATAGGATTTCCGTATCCGATTACGTCCTGCCCTCTTTTAAGACCGTCAGTAGCATCCATTGCGATACATCTTACTGTATCTTCGCCAATATGCTGTTCTACCTCTAAAACTACTTTTTCACCGTTTTCTTTTGTAATTTCTAACGCGTCATAGATCGCTGGAACTGCTTCCACATCACTGAAGACAACGTCGATTACCGGACCAATAATTTGAGAAATTTTACCTTTAATTTGGTTTGCCATTGCTAAATTTTTTCTTGGTGCAAATATAATGATTCTTCATAAACCTGCAATTGGTAAAAAACAGATTTTTATCATATCTTTTTATAAGTCTAAAAAACTGTTCGTTTAGCAATATACCAATAAGTATAGATTAAAATATTGGCAAACTGTTATATTGATACTTTGTTACATTATTTCCTATATTTGCAGTCAAAATTTTTCCGGTTTGAAAGTTTTCAAAAATTTTAAAGATTATACCTCTCAGAAGCCATTAGCATTGTCTTTAGGAATGTTCGACGGGGTTCATCTTGGGCATAAAAGTATTATTGATGAATTAATTAACGTAGGTTCACAGAACGATCTGGAAACTGCAGTCCTTACTTTCTGGCCACATCCGAGATTTGTTTTTAATCCTGATGAAAATCTTAAACTTCTGAATACGTTGGAAGAAAAAAAATTTCTGATGGAAAAATACAATATTGAGAATTTATTTCTAAAAGAATTTGATGAAGAATTCAGAAATTTAACCGGAGAAGAATTTGTCCGCCAGATTTTAATTGAAAAACTGAATGTAAAATATCTGATCATCGGTTACGATCATTCTTTCGGAAAAAATAAAAGCGGAAATTTTGAACTGCTTCAGAAACTTTCCAAGGAACTGGATTTTGAAGTTGAACAGATGGAAGCCATTAATATTCATGAAAATAACATCAGTTCTACAAAAATCCGCAATGCACTTTCTTCAGGAAATATTAAAGAAGCCAATGAAATGTTGGGATACTCCTACTCTGTTTCTGGAACAGTGGTTCACGGGAAAAAAATAGGAAGAACAATAGGTTATCCCACCGCCAATATCGAAACGGAATCCATTAAACTTTTGCCTAAAAAAGGAGCTTATATTGTTGAAGTTTTTGTTAAAAACCAACAGTATAAAGGTATGTTAAGCGTTGGAACCAATCCGACCGTAAATGGCGAAAAACTTACTGTGGAAGTTTATATCCTTGATTTTGATGGTGATATTTACGATGAAAAAATTACCGTAAAATTCAGAGATTTTCTTCACGATGAAATTAAATTTGAAGGGCTTGAAAAATTAATTGAAAGATTAGATGAAGATAAAAGATTGACGGAAGGGTATAATTTTTAACTGTTTAAAATTTCTTCTTTAACTTTTTTCGTCAAAGATTTAAAGACCAGTTCATACGACTGATCGATCATTTTCAAAATTAAATCTTTTCTTAAACCGTCTATAACCACAGAGTTCCAATGGGTTTTGTTCATGTGATAAGCGCCCGTAATCTGAGGATGCTGCTCGCGAAGTTCTGCGCTCCATTCCGGATCGGTTTTTACATTGATTCCGAGAGGCTGTCTTTCAAGACCCATCAATAAAAATACTTTCGTTCCTACTTTTAGTACAAGGGTTTCATTATCAAAAGGAAAACTTTCGGTTACTCCTTTTTTCGATAAACAATAGTCCAGAATTTCGTTAGCGTCCATGCAGATTGGTTTAAAAATTGAGAGTTCAATATTATTAAAATTTTGTAAATTTAGTAGGGAAATTCTTCAATTATTAATTAAAATCAAATTCTTTATGAAAGCTTTAGTTATCGGCGCAACAGGTGCTACAGGAAAAGACCTTGTAAATCAGTTACTTCAGGATAAAGATTTTGAAGAAGTAAATATTTTTGTGAGAAAACCTCTTGAAATTGAAAATGATAAACTTAAGGTGCATATTGTAAATTTTGAAAAACCTGAAGAATGGAAAGGTGAAGTAAAAGGTGATGTTGCATTTTCCTGTCTCGGAACAACTCTAAAAGCAGCCGGAAGCAAGGGGGCACAGAGAAAAGTAGATTTTGATTACCAGTACGAATTTGCAAAAGCAGCCAAAGAAAATAATGTAGACGATTACATTTTGGTTTCTGCTTACGGAGCGAATCCAAAATCTAAAATTTTCTATTCTAAAATGAAGGGAGAATTGGAAGATGCTGTAAAACAGTTACATTTCAACAAGATTACTATTTTCAAACCCGGAATGCTTGAAAGGAAAGATTCCGACAGAGCTGGTGAAGTTTTGGGAAGCCGTATTATTAAATTTGCCAATAAATTAGGACTGTTGGAAAGTCAGAAACCTTTACCGACAGATGTTCTGGCAAAAGCAATGATTAATTCTTCCAAGATTAAAAGCAATGGATATTCCAGTATAAAATTGGGAAATATTTTTTGTTTTGCGGAAAAGAGCAATGATTAACTTTTGATTTCGACTCTATTTAACTATATTTTAACCAAATAGAGCCGAATACATTTTGAATCAGTTATACAAATTAACCAAACTCTGAATTTAACTTTTTTCTGATTTCCGGAACTACAACTTTATCTTTAACCTTATCATAAGTTTTTTGAGCTTTTTTGATAAGTTTTTCGTCATTTTTACTTTTGCCTACTTTTATCAGTGCAAGAGCATATAAAGAAAGATATCCGTCATCTTTTTTATATGTTGGGTAAACGTCTTCAAGGTACGGTAAAGCTACATCGTAGTTTTCTTTTAAGGTATACAACATTCCGTACATATAAATAACATCATCCTTAACTTTTCCTGAAGTATTGTATAAATTTTCGGCTTGCTTCAGATTTTTTAACCCATTATCATAATCTCCCATAACAATAGAAGTATTGCCAATTCCGTAATAGCCTTCAGGATTCTCGGGGAAATATTTTATCATTTCCTCATACTTTTGTCTAGCCTTATCCACCTTTCCGAATTTCATAAATTCTATTGCTAAATTCTGTTTGAAAATCGGAGCCTTATTTTGAGCGAGGCTATCTGCAACATAATATAAAGTAAGTGCTTCTTTGTGCATTTCCTGCAGTCTGAAAAAATATCCAGCCATAAAATAAGCATCACAGTATTTAGGATCTTTTTCTACTATTTTCAGAAGTAATGCCGTGACTCCTCCATAATACTGAGGATATTTTAATCCTAAAAAAGCGGTCTCAAAGTTCTTTTTAGAATCTGCATGTTCCGGAGTGCAGTAATTCATTTTACCGGAAAAATAAAAATCCTGTGAAAATGTTTTAACTGAAAAAATCAGAATAAAAATGGTTAGTAGTTTTTTCATAAATTTTAAAAATAAAAAAAGTGGATCAAAATCCACTTTACAAAAATATATTTTTTTGATGTTATTTCAAATATTTCGTAATCGCTTCGTCCGTTGGTTTTGTTGTACTTACGAAAGAATCGATTAGTTTTCCGTTTTCATCTACCAAAAATTTGGTGAAATTCCAAAGGATCGTTGTATTTTTTACTCCATTTAAATCTTTTTCCGTTAAATATTGGAAGATTGGAGCTGTGTCGCTTCCTTTTACTGAAACTTTGGCAGCCATTGGAAATGTTACACCGTAATTTTTCTGGCAGAAAGCTCCGATTTCTTTATTACTTCCCGGTTCCTGACCTCCGAAATTGTTGGCAGGAAATCCTACCACGACCAATTTGTCTTTATACTCTTCAGCAACTTTTTCAAGATCAGCATATTGAGGAGTGAATCCACATTCTGAAGCAGTATTTACAATAAGGATTTTCTTTCCTTTAAAATCTGCAAAATTAATCTGCTTTCCTTCTTCCAAGGCATCAACCTTGAAGTCGTATATTGATTTTCCCATAAGTTCTTTGGTTTTGGCTTTATATTCTTCACTTTTTTTCTGAGCGCAGCTGTTGAAAAATGCAACAACTGATAAGAACATTAAAAATAACTTTTTCATAACTCAATTTTATTATCTGATTTAAAATTTAAATGTATTGGCAGGAAATACCTTATTAATATCAATCCTGTTGATGAGCATTACGTAATCTCCGTCTTTCTTTGCACTGGAAGATTCTATCCTGAAAGGCATGGATAAATTTCCGACTTTTTTATAATCTGAATACGATAAAGTTTCATCTTTTTTTACTTCTTTCAGCAACATATAGTTTTTTGTGTCAAAATAATAGATGTTTTTGTTAACATTTTTCGTTAATTCCACTTTATGACAGTAAATATTTCCTACCACTTCTTTGCCTAAATATTTCGCCTCAAAACCTTTATTTTCCCAGTCTATGAAATCATTATCAAAGCTTTCTGCGACATATCCTGCATATTCCTGAACTTTGTTGGTCGCATAATTCATGGCATATCCTTTTGATCCGTCGTAGCCTTCAATGGCTGTATCTTTTCCGCTAATGGTAATGACGGTTTTGGTAAGATTCGGACGCTGCTGATAAATTTTGATAGGATATTCATCCTTGATTCCCAGAATAACTCTTCCCTGCAGCAATACTGAATTTAATAGTTTCCAATTGGTTAATCCTCCGGATAATTCAATGTTTTTATCAATAATTTCTTTGGCGGTCTGCGCAAAAAAGGACTGTGAAATAATCAGGACGAATACTAAAAGTAACTTCTTCATTAATTTTATTTTATCAATTCAAATATAAGGCTTTTTTAATTTGAAAAATTGAAAATGAAGCAATTTGAAAATGTGAATTACATCACGCTTTTAAATTAATCTTCTTGCTTTTTCAAGATCTTCCGGCGTATCTATTCCTACGCCAACGAAATTGGTTTCTATCATCTTGATTTTCATGCCATATTCGAGATAGCGGATGCATTCTATCTTTTCTGAAATCTCCAAAGGTTTCATTTCCAGTTTTGAGAACTGGATCAAAGCGTGCTTTCTGAAGGCATAGACTCCAATATGTTTAAAATAATCAACATTATACGAAATTTCACGATGGAACGGAATCACAGAACGGCTGAAATACAATGCAAAACCATTGTTGTCGGTAATTACTTTCACGTTATTCGGATTCTCAATCTCTTCTCTTTCAGTGAGTTTTATTTTCAATGAAGCCAAAGAAATCTCGTGATTGTCATCCTGATGAAAAACTTCAATTAATTGTTGTAAAGGTTCTAATTTCAGGAAAGGTTCATCTCCCTGAACATTAATCACGATATCACAGTCGATATTCTGCACCGCTTCGGCAATACGGTCGCTTCCGGTTTCATGTTGACCGGTCATTACGGCTTTTCCACCATTCTGAATGATTTCATCAAAAATAATTTCAGAATCTGTTGCCACAAAAACTTCATCAAAAAGACCTGTTTCTACAACATTCTGATAAGTGGTTGTGATAACGGTTTTATCTCCAAGCAACTGCATCAGTTTCGCCGGAAAACGGCTTGCTTCGTATCGTGCGGGAATAACTGCGATAATTTTCATTGATATTGTGATAAATTTAGTTTAAGTAATTAGCTAAAAAAATAATTCCGTAGATCCATGAAATGTAAAGAAACGAATAAAAAAATCCGAAACCGAAACTTTTCAAAAGATTTCCTCTGCAATGTTTTGAATTTTTAAATACCAACCGCAAAGCACGGAAAAAAATCCAGTACAGCATGGCTGCAAACAGTAGAATAACAACCCAGAAAAAGACCCCCAGAATATACAGGAGAAAAGTAAAAAGTATGGTAATAATCAACCACAAAATAATTGAAAGAATAATTTCTCCTATTCCATCGCCTACATCAGGCGGATCGAATTCAAAACCATCTAGTAACGGCATTTTATCTGCTGCCGTTTTCACTCTTTTTTTATTCAGAATATTTCCTACATTTTCTTTAAGCTTCAAGCCAAAATACAAACCTAAACTGATAAAAAGAAAAAAGGCAACGGCTAAAATTGAAGTTGATAAAATAGAGTTCTGAAACAAAGATCTGTGAGAACCAACTCCGGAAATCCAGACACTTAAAACCACTAAAATAACAATTCCTAATGTGGAGTAGCTCAAAAATTGAGTTTCGAGAAAGTATCTTTTAGGTAATCTCATTAAGGCTATAAGTCAAAAAAAGCTTCGCAAAGTATATTCACGAAGCTGTTTATTATATTTAATATTTTATTTTAAAGCATTTAAAGCATTTTCCAGTTTTGGCATCATCACTTCAATTTCATCGATTGCCAAACCTCCTACAGAAGCTCTGAACCAAGGTTCTGATTTTTCTTCTCCGAAAGCAGAGAACGGAACCAAAGCAACACCTGCTTCATTGATTAAATAGAATACGAGATCAGAAGAGTTTTCAATCACCGTTCCGTCCGGTTTTGTTTTTCCTATATAATCTAATTTAATGGTAAGATAAAGCGCTCCCATTGGCTCGATGCTGTCAACAGAAAGTCCTTTTCCTTTCAAATCCTGAATTCCGCCGTGAAGTACTTTCAGGCTTGCTTCCAGTTTACCTTTAAAATCTTCAACAAATTCATTCACGTCCTCAGGATTTTCGTAATATTTTGCTGTTGCTTCCTGTTCTGGTTTTGGTGCCCAAGCTCCAACGTGCGTTAAAAGAGCTTTCATTTTGTCCATGATATGAACCGGACCAAATCCCCATCCTACACGAACTCCTGTTGCGGCAAGACATTTTGAAATACCGTCGATATACACCGTAAATTCTTTCATTTCAGGGAAAAGAGAAACCGGATCTACGTGTTCTGCCCCAAAAGTAAGGTTAGAATAAATCTGGTCGTACATTAAATATAGAGGCTTTTCGTCTTCACCTCTTTTCTTATTTTCCGCTAAAACCAGTTCGCAGATTTCTGCAAGCTGATCTTTTGTAAACATGGTTCCGGTAGGATTCAAAGGTGAACAAAGTGCCAATAAAACTGCTCCTTCCAGATGTGGTCTAAGATCATCTGCAGTCGGAAGGAAATTGTTTTCCGGAGTGGTTTTTACTTCTACGGCATTGGCAGAAGTAAGGTAAGCGTAATGATTATTGTTCCAGGACGGAATCGGATACACTACTTTATCCCCTTCGTCCACGATTGTTTTGTATACCGCATAGATCAAAGGTCTTGAACCTGCCGTAATTAAAATATCGTTGGGAGAATAATCTAAATTCCATCTGGTTTTTAAATCTTTGGAAACTTCTTTTCTTAAAGATAAAAGTCCGTTTGCTGGCGGATAATTTGTCAGATTATTCTGATATGCTTTCTGAATTTCTTCCTTCAATTTTGCCGGAATCGGATAAATATTAGAATTTAAATCACCAATCGTAAGATTCGCGATTTCTGCTCCTTTTGCCTTTAAATCATTTACTTCATTACCAATTTTTACAATTTCAGAACCAATCAGGTTCGCCGCTAATTTTGAAACTTTCACTTTATTTTATTTAAATTTATTTAATATTCTCTTCTAATATTTATTTTTCTTACAATTTCTTCTTCAGGAACTTTTGCATCCAGAAGGCTGATTAATTCTTTTGCCTTTTTAGCTACAGCAGAATTCGGATATTTCTTTATGATCCTATTGAATTCTTTCCTGTTTTCGTCATATATCGTTCCATCCAAAAACTCGTAAGTTGGTGTATTCTCCATACCGAATAAATAATCATACAAATAATTATTGTATATTTCTTTTACTCTGGAAATCAATGAACTTTTAGGATATTTTTTTATAAAATTTTCCCAGAAAACAGTTCTTTCTCCTAACTCTTTCCATGAAATTACCAATCCTGCATCCGCCGAATAAAGACCTTCGCTTTCTTTCGCTAACTGCCCGATATACGTATTATAATCCGGAGTTACTTTGTCTTTAAATACAGAAAAATAATGATCCGGAACCGAATGTATTTCGGTATATCCTTCTCCTACTTCTGTAAATTCAAGATCAGCTTTCTTCAGTTCGGCAATCAGTTTCTTTATATTTTCAGGAAACTTGTAACTGTTGCTTTCGGAATCATAATAATTCACATATTCTTCAAGGATCTTATTCAGACTTTCGCTTAAACAGTCTGTATATTTTTCACGAATCCTGATATAATCTTCGTATAATTTATCATTCTGTTCAGGTGAATTCTGAGTAATTTCTTTTTCAGTTTTCTGCTGATACCACTGAAAAGCTGAAATATAATCTTCCGTCTTGTTCTTGGAAGAACAGACAGTATCAATAGGCTTAAACGAATCCTCTTTTGTTTCTGCTTTTGAAACGGTGTTTTTTTCTATCTTTCCTACAGAAGTTTTTGGGGCTTCTTTTTTGCAGGAAAAAATAAAAATCAACAGAATAAAAGCCGCTAAAATTCTTTTTATCATGAAGATCGAATGAAATTAATCTAATTTCAAATCCTTTCTTACTTCTTCTATTTTTGCTTCTAAAGATTTCAATTTATCTCTGAAATCTGCTTCAGAAGTAATAGAATCTTTTACAGAAATATAAAATTTAATCTTCGGTTCTGTTCCGGAAGGTCTTACGCAGACTTTGGTTCCGTCCTGAGTGTAATAAATCAATACATTCGATTTCGGAATATCGTTCATTACTTGCTTCTCACCTTTTGAAACAATGAAATTAGTCTGTTCTTTAAAGTCTTTTACCTCTTCAACCAATGAACCAGCCAATTCTTTTGGAGGATTTTCACGGAAGTTTTTCATCATATTCTGGATTTCTTCTGCTCCGTCTCTTCCTTTTCTTACCAGATTTACCAATCCTTCATAATACATTCCCAATTCCTGATAAATTTCAATCATGTATTGGTACATCGTTCTTCCGTTGGCTTTACACCACGCTGCAATTTCGCAGGCTAAAACAATACTTCCGCAAGAATCTTTATCACGTACGAAATCTCCGGTCATGAAACCGAAACTTTCTTCGCCCCCGCAAACGAATTTTTCTTTTCCTTCGAAATCACGGATCATTTTTCCGATCCATTTAAATCCGGTTAATCCGACTTTACAATCTACACCAAATCTCTGTGCAATATCAAAGAAAATATCTGAAGTTACGATCGTAGAACCGATGAATTCTTTTCCTGTGATTCTGTCCTGCTTTCTCCATTCGTTTAAAATATAGTACGTAAGGATCGTATTGGTCTGGTTTCCATTCAATAATTCAATTTCACCGTCAAGATTTCTTACTGCAATCCCCAGTCTGTCACCATCCGGATCTGTTCCGATTACGATATCTGCATTGGTAATTTTCGCCAGATCCATTGCCATTTCCAAAGCGGCCGGTTCTTCCGGATTCGGAGAATCTACCGTTGAGAAATTTCCGCTTGGGATCATTTGTTCTCTTACAAGATCAATTTTTTTGAAACCTGCCTTTTCCAATGCCTTCGGAACGGTTGTATAGGTTGTTCCGTGAATGGATGTGAAAACGATGTTTAAATTTTCTTTTCCAACATTCTGATAGGTAGAATTTTCGATACATGCATCAATATACACATCATCCTGCTCTTCCCCGATCCATTCGATTAAATCATCATTTCCGTTGAATTTAATTTCCTCAAATTTCACAGAATAAACTTCATTGATGATTGCTTCATCGTGTGGCGGAACAATCTGCGCTCCGTCATTCCAGTATACTTTGTAACCGTTATATTCCGGCGGGTTATGGGAAGCCGTTAAAACAATTCCTCCGTGACATTTTTTATTTCTCACGGTAAAAGACAATTCAGGAGTCGGTCTGTGATCTTTGAAAAGCAATACTTTAATTCCGTTCGCCGTTAAAACATCAGCCACCAGTTTTCCGAATTCTTTCGAGTTATTTCTTACGTCATAAGCAATTGCCACTTTAATTTCTTCTCCCTGAAACTGCTTTAACATATAATTTGCAAGTCCCTGTGTTGCCTGACCTAAAGTATATTTATTTAAACGGTTGGTTCCGACACCCATAATTCCCCTCATTCCTCCTGTTCCGAATTCCAATTCTCTGTAAAAAGAGTCTTCCAGATCAGGCGAATTGCTGTTGATTAATTCCTGAACAGCGTTTCTTGTTTCCTCATCAAATGTTTCCCCAAGCCATAGTTTTGCTTTTTCTAATGTTGTCATATTTGTATGTTTTTTTAGCTGGACGCTGGAAGTTGGAAGCCGGAAGTCTATTCACGGCATAAGGCTTCCAGCCTTTATTATTCTTTTATTTGGTTTCTAAAAGCTATTATCTGATTCATAAGATTATAGCTCTCATTATATAATTTATTAAAATCCTCTTCTGAAATATAATTTCTATTCTTTGCTTTATAAAGACAGGTTACTGTTTCTGCTAATGAACGGATTGAATATCCCAAAAATTTCCTAAACTCTGCTTTAGACTGTAAAATACTCCCTTCAGAAATATTTAATGCAACTGAATCAGAAGCTCTTCTGATTTGAGAAGTTAAATTAAAGGCTTCGTCTTTAGGAAATTGCAAAGTAAGCTGAAAAATACTTTCTCCAAACTCCATTGATTTTTGCCAAATAATTAACTTTTCAAATTTAAAACTCATTTGTATTATGTTGATTAACAGATTGAAAATTCAAATCCTCTAAACTTCCATCATCCAGCCTCCAACTTCCTACTTAGTCTAATTTCTTATTTTCCACTCTCGTACTTTTATCAATTTTAAAAGCTCTAATTGGATCATTATAATACACAAATTTTGCTGTATTCTGAATATGTCCTTTTAAGGAATCTTTTACATTCACTTCGGCGTAATTTCCGTTTTTAGAATCGATATTCAGGTTTTCAATTTTCCAGTAAGGAGCGATTAAACTTGCTGTATCAGATACTTTAATGACAGCATCTTTGGTTTGCCCCAGAAAATTGGCTCTGCTTCGGTTCATCATTTCCACTTCTGCCCTTCTTGTATTTACCGAACCCATAAATGTAGCATAATTTTTTAAATTAAGCTTAAAATTATCGGTCTTAATTTCGCTCGAAATGTTCATTTCTACAGAATCCGAAGCGATAACTTTTTCAAGATTGTATTTTGAATAGATTGTTACATTATAAAAATCAACTCCTTCTGTTCCTCGTTTTTCTCTGATGGTTAAGGTTTTATCTTTTACATCCACCTCAAGATTATCGGCGACATTAGGATAGGTTTCGATTTCTATAAAATTTTTGTTTCCTCTTGCATAAAACACACGGAATTTTCCTTCCAGATCGAGGTTTACAAATTCTGAAACATCTACGTCCTTCCTTTCAATATTCCCTTTCGGGGAAACTTTTCCGCAGGAAACCGCAGAAGCTATTATGATGATTAAAAGTATTTTTTTCATTTTAAATTATAGGAATTTTTCAATAAACAACATTAAAAAAAGAACTTCTGAAAGAACTAATATGTAAAATACGAGAAGTCTCCAAGCCAACCCTGCCCAAGAGTATCTTTTCCTGAATGCATTTATATAAACGAATGCAAGAAAGAAAATAAATGCAGTTTCCAAAACCCTGTCAATACCATCAGAAATTCCTGAAAGAGGTTTGTAAGTTCCCATGATACTGATGAGATCATCCGTGAGAAAAAAAACAAGAATCCCGATTAAACTTATAGTAGCAATTACAAAATGTTCTGCAAGATTAAACTTTATTTTTTTGAAGACAATCCACCCATTACAGGCAAGAATAGGAATCAGAAGCAATAATGTTGCTTTTGAATATTTTGTGAAAAAATCTATGGTTTTAGAATCTTCTGCTTTTAGATCTATTTTAGCAGTATCAACATACAGATGAAAGGCTATAACGTTAAACCCAAAAAGAATAAGCAACAGCGAAATAAAATTATAATACCTTATTCTTTTTCCGCTGATGTAATTGGTTGCGGTTATTCCGGGTCTTATTAAAATTTCTTTCAACGTATTCAAAAACCTTGCTTCGACATGCCATATAGAGCCTAAAACATCATTTTTGATGAATAAAACCGGAGTTATTCTCGCCGTGTCAGATTTCTGTCCGCAATGAGCACAATACTCATCGGAAAGAGAATGACCACAGTTCAGACAGCGCTTTTTATTCATATTAAATGATTACATCTATTTTTTCCGTTAAATTACTTCGTCAATATTATAATTTTTATGTTCTCTGTTGGTTCTTATGATCATTTCGCCTAAAAATCCTGCAATAAAAAGCAGGGTTCCCATAATCATCATGGTTAAAGCGATAAAAAACCAAGGATTATTGGTAATTAAATGACCATAAATTCCTCTTGCCACATCAATCAGCTTTGAAACACCCAGCCAAAGTGCAGAGAGAAAACCAAAGATAAACATTAAAGTTCCTACCGCTCCGAAGAAATGCATCGGTCTTCCTCCAAAACGACTGACAAACCAAAGCGTTACTAAATCCAGAAATCCTCTGATAAACCTTTCGGTTCCGAATTTTGAAGTTCCGTAAGGTCTCGCCTGATGCTGTACTTCTTTTTCTGTAATTCTTCTGAATCCTGCATTTGCTGCCAAAACCGGAATGTAACGGTGCATATCTCCGTAAACATCAATAGATTTTACGACCTGCTTTTTGTAAGCTTTCAGTCCGCAGTTGAAATCGTGAAGATAAACACCGGAAACTTTTCTGGCTGCGGCATTGAATAGTTTCGATGGTACGTTTTTCGTCATTACATTATCGAAACGCTTCTTTTTCCAGCCGGAAACAATGTCGTAATTATCCTGAACAACCATATTGTAAAGTTCAGGGATTTCCTCCGGAAAATCCTGTAAATCAGCATCCATGGTAATGATGACATCGCCGTTTGTTCTTTCAAAGGCAGCATGAAGCGCCTGAGATTTTCCGTAATTTTTAGAAAATTTAATTCCGTGGATCTGAGGATGCTGTACTTTCAGATTCTCGATAATGCTCCACGAAAGATCCGTACTTCCATCGTCCACAAACCAGATTTCATAAGATAAACTGTTTGATTTACAAACGCTATCAATCCTTGAAAAAAGCTCTTCAAGAGAGGCTTCCTCATTCAGTAACGGAATAACTATAGATAAATTCATTTAATTTTAATAAAAAATTATTCTTGATTTTGTTCTTCCTGATAGATTGTTTTTGTTCTGAAAAACGCTCCGAAAAACACTGACAAAACTACGTAAAATATAAGAATTGCCGCAAAATATCCTGAAAAATGACTTGCAGTAAGCATATCTTTTCCTTTCACCGCCTCCGGAGAGAAGCTTGGAAGCCTTTCTTTGTACTTTTTATCCAGTTCATCAATGTCTTTCTGGTGCTTTAAAACTTTTCTTGCAGAATAATATTCTTTATCCATTTCCGCTTTCTGTCTTGTCACATACTGATAATTCAGCAGTTTTTTCGCGTCTGTATCTACAAAATTTAAGAAAGCATAAATACTGAAAATGGATAAAATTCCTCCGATAAACATGGGAACGAAAGCTCTTTTAAATGCTTCTTTGAAGCTCACCGTTCTGTGGCTGCTCCAGTACGATTTCACCGACCAGAACGCAGCTCCGGCATACAGAATCGGTAAAACGAAAGCGTTGGCTTTCAATGAAATATCAAAATAATTAACTCCTGAAAAGAAGTAATACACCACGAAAAAAACAATCATCGTAGCGCCAAACAGTAAAATTCCTAATGTGGAAGGGCTCTTCGTCATATCTAATTTTTTTGAAAATTTTTGAAAAATTATTGGTCTGAATTTCAGCAAACTACCTCTGCAAGCCAATTTTTTCCATTAATTTTCTTTAATAAAGTTTTGAGTTTTGCAAAATATTCCTACCTTTGCAACGGCAAGTCCTAAACAACCAGCTCCTGAGAATCCTCCAGGGTGGGAACGCAGCAAAGGTAATCGGTCGTAGCGGTGTGATTTAGGTAGCTTGCCATTTTTTATTGGTTTAAGTTGAAGAGAGGTAATTTGATAATTATCTTTTTTTGTTTTTATATACTTCAACATTTTGATTTCTGTTTTCAAATTACCTCCCAACATTTATTTAAAATTCGAACGTCTCTCCCAGTTTTGGTAAAACAAGTTCTACATTTTTATCTTCAAAATGCTTTAATGCACTTTCATGATTAATTTCAATAGCAGGGAAAGTATCAAAATGACATCCGATCACTTTTGGAGTTTTTAATAATTCTGATGCTGCAAATGCTGCCTTTCTCGGGCACATTGTGTAGTGACTTCCAATCGGAAGGATGGAAAGGTCTAAATTACCGTATAACCTTGGAAACAGTTCCATATCTGCCATTACTCCGGTGTCTCCTGCCATATAAAGGTTTTTACCTTCAGGAAGCCTGAAAATATAGCCTACAGGAACGCCTCCATAACTTCCGTCCGGAAACGAACTTGTATGATGAGCCGGAACCATAGAAATTTTAAGATCATCGATTTTTGCTGACCCTCCTAAGTTGACATCGTCTGTATTTTTTGCATTTTTGAAATAACCGCAGATTTCGGGAACTGCAATGACGGTTGCTTCAGGATGGTGTTGTAAAACTTCTTCTACATCCGCAATGTGATCTCCATGAGCGTGCGTTAATAAAATATAATCGATCTTCTGTGCAGAAATATCGAATCCAGATTCTGCTTTTTTATAGTTGTAGAATGGATCTGATAAGATTGTTTTGTCTTTGTACGTGAACAAAAAGCAATTTTGTCCTAAGTATTGTATTTTCATTTTAATTTATTTAAAAATTATATTTTGATTTAGTCTGAAATTGTTGAATTAAATAAAATCTGAAATATCATGAAGCCCGTAAGCATCAAGATAAAAATCTGGATAATAAGGAATTCCTTTATCAGCTTTATTTTTCCTGCTAAAAAAAGCACCGCCATAACCGCGTTTGCCAAAACAGCAATCAGGATTAAAAATGGCAGAAAGGCAATCTCTGAGAGTGACGCCCCGTCCTGCATTTCATTAATTAAACTGTAAATTATAATGAATGCTGCTGCTACGGATAAACAGGAGGTAATTTTTAAAGCGGTCATATTATTATTTTAACCAAACAGATTAAGTCCTGCAGCAGTAAGAGCTGCAATCATAAACGTCATGATTCCTACCTGTTTCAGGAAAGGATCCAGTTCTCTGGGATTTTTTACGGTCATAATCTTTCTTCTGATTTTCATCAAAGGAATCATTAAGATCATGACAATAAACACTTTGTAATTCTGCGTCTGGAAAAAACCATTGACTCCTAAGAACAACAAAATTAAAATCAGAGGAAGCTGTAAAAGAATCATTTCATAAATCATTGCATTTTTGAAACCGATTCTCAGTGCAAAACTGTTTTTCCCTGATTGTTTATCGCTTTCAATGTCTCTCATATTGTTCAGGTTCAGAACAGCCATGCTCATCATTCCGATTGCGGTTCCGGGCAATAACATATCCCAACTGAACGATTTGGTAAACAGGAAATAACTTCCGCAGACAGAAACCAGACCGAAGAAAATAAATACAAAAATATCTCCCAATCCCATGTATCCGTAAGGTTTTTTACCCACCGTATAACCAATTGCGGCTAAAATGCTCAAGATTCCCAAACCGATGAATATGTAAAATTCATTCATATAATCGGGAATAAACGCCACATATAAAAGGGCTACTGTTGCTATAAATGATAAAACGGAGAAAAGAATAACTGCATTTCTCATCTGTTTTGCCGTAATTTTTCCTGAGGCTACTGCTCTTGCTTCTGCTTCTGTTGCTCTTTTGGCATCGGTTCCTTTAATTCCGTCTCCGTAATCATTGGCGTAATTAGAAAGGATCTGATATAATAATGTTACGACTAATGCCAAAGCAAAAATTCTCCAGTCCCAAATTTTACCTTCACCATAAAGCCTCCATTTTGCAATGAAAGCTCCCATAATAATTCCGCTGAGCGACAACGGCAACGTTCTAAGCCTTGCGGCTTTTATCCAATCTTTCATAATGTATAAGTAGTGAGTAATTGGTAATAAGTAATGTTCTTATTGCTCATTACTCATTGCCAATTACTTGTGTTAAGATATCCATTGATCGTCTCCGAAATTCGGTTTTCTTTTTTCGAGGAATGCATTTCTTCCTTCTTTTGCTTCTTCTGTCATGTACGCCAAACGTGTTGCTTCACCTGCGAAAACCTGCTGCCCAACCATTCCGTCGTCTGTAAGGTTCATGGCAAATTTCAGCATTCTGATGGAAGTCGGAGATTTTGCAAGAATTTCCTGTGCCCATTCATAAGCTGTATCTTCCAGTTCTGCATGAGGAACCACTTTATTTACCATTCCCATTTCGAAAGCTTCCTGAGCTGAATAATTTCTGCCTAAAAAGAAAATTTCACGGGCTTTTTTCTGCCCTACCATTTTTGCAAGATAAGCAGATCCGTAACCACCGTCGAAACTGGTAACATCGGCATCAGTTTGTTTGAAAATTGCGTGTTCTTCACTCGCTAAAGTTAAATCGCAAACCACATGAAGCGAGTGTCCTCCACCAACAGCCCAACCCGGAACTACCGCGATTACGACTTTTGGCATAAAACGGATGAGACGCTGAACTTCAAGAATATTTAAACGGTGCCTTCCGTCTTCTCCTACATATCCCTGATGTCCTCTTGCTTTCTGATCTCCACCGCTGCAAAATGCCCAGCCTCCGTCTTTCGGACTTGGTCCTTCTCCTGAAAGCAGGACAACTCCAATTTTAGGATCTTCATAAGCGTCGTAAAAAGCATCGTATAATTCTGAAGTTGTTTTTGGTCTGAAAGCGTTACGAACTTCCGGTCTGTTGAAAGCAATTCTTGCTACCCCATTACATTTTTTGTATGTAATATCTTCGTATTCTTTGGCGGTTTTCCACTCAATCATTTTTGTAAAAATTTTTCTCAAAGATACGGAATTGCAGAGAATTTTAACATTGATTTTTGATGATAATCGTTGGAATTTTGGTTCTAATATTAGCTGTTTTTGATGCTTGAAATTATTTTAACCTGAGTTCGGGATAAGTCTTATTAAACGCAAGGTTAAACAAAGAGATTCAATTATCAGGAATTAAGCTTTTAAGATATACAAAGGCGTAAAACTTATCAAAGTAATACTATTTTTGTCTTTTTTAAATAAACGAAGTGCCTTTGTTTAGCTTACCAACTTTCAATAAGTAGAAAAATCTTTTGTTTTTCTTTGCGATAAATTAGTATAATGCGATAAATCGACTATTTAAATTTATTTCTTATCCGAACTAAGGTTAATATTATATACTTTTTGGCTGAAAAAATTGAATAATGCTGAATATTTGAAAACTAACTTTATTTCAATACAAAACCCAATTTTTTTTGAGGATTAAATTTGGGCAATAGAATAAGATTCTTCAATACGCTTCGCTTCTTTCAGAATGACAGAATATTACTAAAGCAAGAAAATATTTGTTTCTATTGAATAAAAAAACCGAAACAAAGATGTTCCGGTTTATACTTAATTGTAAGTATCTGAAATTATTTAGCAGGCTGTTTTGCTGCCAATTCAGCTTCTTTAGCTTTCATTTCATTATACTTGGCTGTATTTTTAGATGTATTATACACATCCTTCATTACCTGAACCGCTGTAATATCGTTTGGTAATGCCTGAAGCCATTTTTCCCCGTAAGGAATTGCTTTTGTAAACCTTTCTTTTCTTGCTTCAATTAATTTTGTAGCATCGTCCGGTTTTGTTTTTCTTAATGCATTGATTTCAGATACAGCTTTTTCATCGTCTCCGATTACTGTGTATACTAAATTCTGATAAGCATTAGCAAAATCAGGCTTTAACTCGATTGCTTTCTGGAAAGATGCGATGGCTTCTGTTGACATTGCAGGATCTTTTGCCTGAAGAACTCCTAAATTGTACCAGTTGGTCGCATCATTAGGGTTTTTAGCCAATTGTTCCTTTAAATTCGCCATGAATTTTTCTGTATTTCCGGATGCATACAGCGCACTTCCCTGATATTCTTTCAGTTTAGAGCTGTTTGGAAATTTAGCAAGTCCTTTTTCAATTAATGCTAAAGCTTCATCATTTTTCTTTGCATTGATTAATAAAGTGGCTAAAGTTTCATATAAATCCTGCTCAACACTTGGAGACTGTTCCGTTTTAAAATCTGAATAGTCTTTTGATGATGTTTTCTTTAATAATTCCCAGGTATTTTTATCATAACTGGCAACCTGACCTGTTTTGTTGTCTTTTGCCGTATAAGTGGTTTCAACACCTGTATAACCGGAACTGATCAAATCTGTATATATTTTTGTAGCCTGAGGAATATCGTTTGCCAAAGCATAGTTCAATCCTGAGTAATACATATATACTTTATTGTCCTGTCCGTTAGCTTTCAACAGGTTGTAAACTTCCATAAATTTAGGAGCCGCTGCTGCATAGTTTTTCGCGTTGTAAGCGTCCATGGCAACTTTATTAGCTTCCTGAAGTTTAGCGTTAGTATCTTCTTTTTGTCCAAAAACAAAAGCAGATGCCACGATAGCTATCCCTAAAATTAGCTTTTTCATAATCACTATTTTATATTAATTGTACAATATTAATTATTCTTCCGAATCAGAATTCTCAGTTTCCTCTGCCGGATTTTCATTTTCAGCTTGAGGAGCATCTGTATTGTCTTCCTGGTTATCAAATAGCGTTCCTACAACCCCTTCCTCATTTTCTTCAGATTCTTCTTCTACTTCTTTATCCATTTCTACTTTTGCAATCGCAGCAATTTCGTCATTCTTTTTAAGATTAATCAGTCTTACGCCCTGTGTATTTCTACCCATCACTCTCATTTCGTCCATTCCCATTCTGATGGCAACTCCCGATTTGTTAATGATCATCAATCCGTCTTCATCTGTTACATTCTGAATGGCAATAAGATTTCCTGTCTTTTCAGTGATATTCAGCGTGATAACTCCTTTTCCTCCTCTGTTGGTAATTCTGTAATCTTCTACCGCAGTTCTTTTTCCGTATCCTTTTTCAGATACCACAAGCACTGTTTCTTTCTCCACATCATTTACAACAATCATACCGATTGCTTCATCGTCTTCTTCCATTGCAATACCACGAACTCCGATAGATCCTCTTCCTACTTCTCTTACTTTTTCTTCTGGGAAACGGATACATTTACCGTTTTTCGTAGCAATCATGATCTGCGAAGTACCGTTCGTTAAATAAGCACCTAACAATTGGTCATTGTCTCTGATCTCAATTGCATTCACCCCATTTACTCTAGGTCTTGAGTATGCTTCCAGCGAAGTTTTCTTAATGGTTCCGTTTTTCGTTACCATCACAACGCTCATCTGGTTTACATATTCAGAATCTTTTAAGTTGTTGGTTCTGATGTAAGCTTTGATCTTATCGTCCGGTTCAATGTTAATTAAGTTCTGTACCGCTCTTCCTTTAGCCGTTTTGGAGCCTTCCGGAATTTCAAATACTCTTAACCAGTAACATCTTCCTTTTTCTGTAAAGAAGAGCATATATTGGTGGTTGGTTGCCGAAACAATATATTCAAGGAAATCTGCATCTCTTGTAGTTGCGGCTTTGTTTCCTACACCACCTCTGCTCTGGATTTTGTATTCTGATAATGAAGTTCTCTTAATGTATCCTGCGTGGGAAATGGTAAGAACCACAGATTCATTCGGGATGATATCTTCGATAGACATTTCACCACCTGAATAATCGATTTCGGTTCTTCTTTCATCGCCGTATTTTTCTTTTACTTCAGTTAATTCATCCTTGATGATCTGGAATCTTCTTGGTTCGTTTGCCAGAATATCTTCCAAATCTGCAATTTCTTTCATAATTGCATCATATTCATCACGGATCTTGTCAAGCTCCATTCCTGTTAAACGGGCAAGACGTAAATCTAGAATTGCCTGAGCCTGAATTTCGGAAAGCTCAAAAGCTTCGATCAATCCTTCTTTCGCAGCCTGCGGATTGGCAGAGTGACGGATGATTGAAATCGCTTTATCTAAAGAATCCTGAGAACCGATCACTTTCATGAAACCTTCAAGAATGTGCGCTCTTTCTTTAGCTTTTCTAAGCTCAAACTGAGTTCTTCTTACAATAACCTCATGTCTGTGCTCTACGAAATGATGAATAATGTCTTTTAAGTTAAGCTGCTCCGGTCTTCCGTGAACCAATGCAATATTGTTTACACTGAAAGAGGTTTGAAGTGCTGTATATTTATAAAGTAAGTTCAGAACAACATTCGGGATCGCATCATTTTTAAGTTCATAAACAATACGAAGTCCTCTTCTGTCCGATTCGTCTCTGATTTCGTAAATTCCCGGAATTTTTTCTTCTTTTACCAGTTCCGCAGTTCTTGCAATCATCTCCGCTTTGTTTACCTGATAAGGCACTTCGTTTACGATGATTGCATTTCTGTTTCCGATTTCTTCAAAAGCTACTTTTGCTCTCAGAACTACTCTGCCGCGACCTGTATGGAACGCATCTCTAACGCCGTCGTATCCGTAGATAATTCCCCCTGTAGGAAAATCCGGAGCTATGATGTGATGCATGAGTTCATCAATAGTAATTTCTCTGTTGTCGATATAAGCGCAGATTGCGTCTACAGCTTCTGATAAATTGTGCGGAGCCATATTCGTCGCCATACCTACTGCGATACCGGAAGTTCCGTTTACTAAAAGATTCGGAATTTTTGAAGGTAAAACTGTTGGTTCCTGTAAACTGTCGTCGAAGTTATTCTGAAAATCTACCGTTTCCTTATCCAGATCCGAAAGAACCTCATCGGAGATTTTTTTCAGTCTTGCCTCGGTGTAACGCATTGCTGCAGGCGGATCTCCATCCATGGAACCGAAGTTACCCTGTCCGTCTACCTGCGGATAACGCAAGCTCCAGTCCTGAGCCATTCTTACCATTGCATAGTATACAGAGTAGTCTCCGTGCGGGTGATATTTACCTAAAACGTCTCCAACAATTCTCGCAGATTTTAAATACTTTCGATTAGAAAAAACCCCTAGTCCATACATACCGTAAAGTACTCTTCTATGAACGGGTTTCAAGCCATCTCTTACATCCGGCAACGCTCTGGAAACGATAACCGACATCGAATAATCGATATAAGATGACTTCATTTCATCAACAATGTTGATAGGAATCAGTCTTTCTCCTTCTTTTTGCATAAACAATTTTATTATAATGATAGTCAGACCCTTAGATATACGTCTGAAAATTATTTTTTTTGTATTTTTATTAACGGGCTAATTTACGAAAAATTTGCCGATTTTTGCGGTAAAATTTATCTACAGAATCTTAAAAATTCATAAAATATGAGCATATTAAGCATAACGTTCCACTGCACAAAAAATAATCTTGAAGCCTGGGAAAATTATATGGATGAAACCCTGGTTTTAATGACGGAAAATCTGATGGACGTTAACCAATATATTCTTTCTGAAGTACACAGCGATTATATTGAAGAGGGAAAAAATTATAATCTCCTTCTTATTTTTGATAATGATGAGCTGAGAGAAGATTTCATCAAAAGCGAAATGGAAAATATTGCTGAAAGAATTGAATCAAAATTCGGACAGGAAGTTATGATTTTCAATACTTTTCTGAATCCTAAGAAATCGAGGCTTTAAAAGGTTGAGATTTAGATTTAGATTTAATAAAAAAAAAGGCTGTATTACTATCATTACAGCCTTTTTTATGTATATTATCAAAACTCTTTTTTAATGGATTTGCTTTCAAAAATCAAATGTGTAAGAGAATGAACGATTTGTCAAAGCTTAACATCTGTAAAATAAAAAAGCACTGAAAGTTTTCAATGCTTATATCTTTTATAAATTAACAATAACAACAGGTCTGCTGTGATAGACTCTCTGCGGTCTTGGAGCATAATATACCCTTCTTGCAGGTCTGTAATAATGTTTTTTATAATAACGTCTCGGTGGTTTGTGATACACTACCGTTCTGTAGTAAGTTCTTTTTGGTCCGTGATAATAATGTTTTTTTGGACCGTGTCCATAACCATGTCCTCTTCCGTGACCATGACCTCTCTGTAAAGGAGCAGCATTGTACAGGACAAAGGAAAAAACAATTAGGAATATTCCCAAAATTTTAGTCAGCATCTTCATAAATATATATTTTTCAAATTACGATATGAAAAATTACAATCCAAATGCCAATAATTAATTATTATTACTTTTATGTGAATATTTAAGAAACTTTAGTATTTTTTATGTTAAAATACATTCTCACTTCTTCTTTCAAGCATAATAACATCTTTCCACTCACCATTAAGCTTTCCTATTTTCTTTCTTGTTCCTACAATCCGGAAGCCATTATTCTGATGCGCTTTCAGAGCGCCTTCGTTTTCCGGAAATATGTTTACCTGCAGCGTCCAGAAGCCGTGATCTTCGCTGTCGAGAATCATCTTTTTTAGCAAAACAGAGCCTAATCCTTTTCCCTGATAATCATTATCGAAATACACACTTACTTCAGCAACGCCTTTGTAGCTTTCTCTTTTGCTTACGGGTTTCAGGGCGCACCAGCCAACAACTTCGTTGTTTTCATTTTCCAAAACCCAGCGACAGTCATTATAATAATCCATATTCCATGCTTCGGCAGTCGGAACGGTTGTTTCGAAGGTCGATTTTCCGCCTTCGATTCCCTGTCTGAAAATTTCTAAAACTCTGGCTTCATCTTTCGGAAGCATTTCTCTAAGCTCGTAGTTCATGGCTAATGATATTTTCGTTTGTTTTTTATTTTAATTCTGGAATAATGAGTCTGCTTGCTTTTGTTATCCTCGGAAACCACGCTGATGTTTCCATCCACTTCCAATACCGCAATTCCTCCCACACCATGTTCTCTCACGGCTTCTTCCAGTTCATCGGAAGTTATTTTTACTTTGTTTAGCGCTTTTTCGTCTACTACTCCATCTTTAATAAGGATAACGGGATCTTCTTCCATGAAGCTTTTAAAAGCAGGACTTCTGAACATGAATCTTTTTAAGGTAAAATTAGCCGCAAAAAGAACCAGAGCAGCAATTAAACCACCCTGAAGCGAAGTATCCTGTCCTACCATAGCGTTCTGGACAGCGTTGGAAATCAGGAGCAGCAGAACAACATCTCCCGCGTTAAGCTGCGAAAGCTGATTTTTCCCGAAAACACGGATTCCGATCACCATGAAAAGATAAACACAGAGCGAACGCAGAACGATATCTAAAATAGGATTCACAACAGTTTTTATTATACTATCAAATGTATAAATTTTTACCGTCTGTTTGAGAAGCTGGAAATAAAAAGTTTAGATTTACTCAAAGGGCATTTGCTGAAGCTGTTAAAACAAAAAGGTAGAAAACTTTATGAAATTTATATGTTTAGAAATTTTATCGCAAGATGTTCGGCGTTCCGTAGGAACGCTATCTTAAGAACGTTCATTTTACAAGTCTTTTGAAGAACAAAAATTGCTCGATTAAAAAAATCAATGAGTGAACAGTTTATGCTGAGTTTGCCGAAGTACCGTTGCGAACAAAAAATATTTTCAATGATTTCAAAATAACTTTTGCGAACTTCGTGTTAAAAATTTTTGAAGCATAAAAAAACCGCCTTCTAAAAAGCGGTCTGAATTGTTAAGGACATTGTGAAATCTGAGCTTCACTGCAAACAAGCTTGTTGATTCTTTCGCAGAAAACGCAGTATTGTTTTGGCTGTCCGCCGTTTACCGATTTCAAATCTGTCTTGCTTAGCTTCTTCAAATTTTTCATATTGTTTTAATTTTGTCTGATTCAAATATATAACGAATATTTTTCTTAGTTATTACAACTTTACGTTTAAAATTTTCATTATTTACACCTAAAATAAAAAAGCCATACAGAATTTGTATGGCTCAGTATAAAAGATTTTATGAATGTTATCTGTTGTCTATCTGTACGGTAACTGGCATTACATAAGTATAGGCAATGGTATTTTGATCTTGGTTTAGCTTTTTCTGCTTCACCTTTAAATTGGTCAGTACATTTTCGATTTCTTTACTTACATTCTTACAATCACCTGTTGAATGAACATTAACAATTTTTCCGCTTTCTGTGATATTAAATTTTACTTCTGAATTCACAACGCCATGTTTGTACTCATAATTGGTAAAGTCAAAATTATTTAACAACTCTTTTCTAATATCTGTAAAAGCATCATTTTTATTAAGCTTGATTTCCTGAATTAAATTACTGTTTTTGACCTGTGCTTTTGTATTTGATGTAAAAACTCCAATTCCAAATATAAATAAGGATGCAATAAATATCTGAATTTTATTTTTCATAACTCTTTGGTTTTAAATGTTATATTAAACTTATTTACTATTTCTTTACCAAAGATATATAAAATAATTTACAATAATTTCACATTGAGTTAACATTGAGTTAACATTGTAATTTAAACTATTGATTTTCAGATGAATAAAATTTTAAAATTTTTGAAAATTTAATATTGGGAAGAGAAATTTAGTTTAAAAACTCTTTTTGAGCTCTTCAATAATGTCATGCTTGAATTTTGAAAAAGGTCGTTTATGGTAATCATCTTCGTTGGTTTCAATACCAAAAATCATGCGATAAGCTTCTTCTTGTGATAAATTTAAACTTTCAAAAGTTTTATTGCAAAGAATGTCTAAATAGTTTTTGGAGTATTTGTAGCGTAAATCTAAGAGATCTCTCAATTCTTTGTCTGAATGTACATTGTAGATTTTTTCTAAATGCAAATCTGAAAATGTTTTTTCAATTTTTTCTTTAGAAGCTTTATCATTTGTTGAAATATTTATTTTTACATTGTTTTCAATAAAATTCTTTTTTCTAAAGCTGAAAGTAAATTTTTTCTCTTCATCAGAAAAGGAATAAGGATGCAAGTGACTTTTTAGTGTAAAATTGTTATCTAATTTCTTTTTATTACAGTTTCCACAAATAGGAATTAAATTATAAAAACTTAAAGCCAAAAGGGGATATTTACTTTGACTAAAAAAATGATCATATTCTGCTCTTGCAGTTTTCTCATTTGTATTTCCTATTGTTTTTACATAATTTCTATTACAATAAATACAAGTATGAATGTCTAGTAATTCTGCTAAAAAATAATTATTACTTACATATTGTCTGTAGTTAAAAACTCTTTTTAAATTCAATATTTTTTCATGATATTTTGTGCAGTAACTTTTTTCATTTTCTTTTAATGCTGTATAAGCAAAATATTCACTCTCTTCAAAATTAGTTATATAATTGTTCATAAATTCACTATTTATTTCAATTAATCTTTTTGGTTTTGAAGTAATAATCTCTTTTATTTTTTCTTTTGTTAGACCTATTTTATTGATTAAATTATTTTTCTCTATATCGTCTATATATATATTACCATCTTTCCTTATTCTAGGAAAGATTTTGTTTTTAATCTCATTATAATACAATAAAGCTTTGGTATCTGAATATAATATATTAAGCATTATCTTATATTTTCAAGTTTTTCTAATTCTTCTTCAATTTCACGTTTTCTATTTTCTAAAATTTCTTTTTTTAACCAATAAGATGTAGCTTCATTATACATTTCTTCTAATTTTGATTTTAATAATGGCTCATCGATCAATTGAATTATTTTGAAGTTTTCCTTAAAATTTTTATTTTCATCTTTTTCATCTTTTAAAATTTCTTCAATATCATTGTATTTTTTTGTAAGCTCTTCATTATTTTGATTATCACTATTATTGAATTCTAATATTTTAATTTCATCTTTAATTTCTGTGATTTTATTCAGCCAGTCTATCGTTTTCTCAATCTTTCCTTTCGCAAAATCACCTATCAAACCATCTCCAATGAAAAAGCTATCTGCTAATAAATCTGTGATGTTTGCCGCAAAAGTATTTTTATCTTTAAATTCTGCTGGTTTCCCTTCTTCTAAAAACAATACATTCTGCTTTGGAATATCGGATAAGATAAACGGTGAGTGCGTAATAAATTGAACGTTTATATTTTGAATATTTTTTAATTGGATGCTTTTTAATTGAAACAATAGATTATTTATAAATTGTCTCTGCATTTCGGGATGTGCGTACAATTCTATTTCATCTAAAATTATGTTGATATTTTTATATTGTATTAAATTGTGATTTACAGAATCTAAATTATGCAAATGATACATCAAAGAACTTATGGTATAAATTTGTTGTTTTTCTCCTGAACTTAAATAATCAAACCTACTTCCATTTTCAAAAATAAAACTGCATTTTAAAAATGAAGGAGGTGCTAATTCTTCAGATGTTAAAGAATCATTTTTTATTTTTTTCTTCATCTTATTTCTTACTTCCGAAATCTCCTCACCCGATAAAGAAAATGTATTTAAAGTCTCTGAATCTCCATAACTCTCAGAATCATTATAAGTATATAAATCATCTCTTAAAAAATTAAATGCCTGTCTCAATTTTAACGTAATATGGCTTCTATCTTCAACAAGTTTTTCTATAAAGTCTTTATATTGTATTACAAAAAGACGGCTATCTCCATGGTTTATTAAATTGTATTTTTTTTCATTATTTAATCTGTTTAATTGTATAACATCTTCTTCTACCTGACCTATAATTCCATTTTCTTCTCTCAGTTTTTCAAAATCAAGAATAGCATCTATATCATCATTAATTAATCCTTTCGATTGAAAATCTTCTTGAATTTCCTTTATTTTTTTGAGTTCAGAATTACTTAATTGATCATAACCATATCTGAAACGATAGGAATTGTCCATACCATTTTTTTCATTAGAATTCCCTTCAATATAAATACTCTTATAATCCTTATATTTTTTTAAATCTTCATCATTTATTTTTTTATCTTTTATAAGATTATCTACTTCGTATTTTTGCTTTTGATATTCTTTTAATTTTTTTTCATTTAAACCCAAAGGTATTTTTATAAGATGTTTTTTTGAATAAATTTCATATCTCTCTAAAATATTAATTATCTTTTTAACTAAATAGTTTACACAATTACTATCCCAATCTTCTTTTGTATACTCATATATTTCACCCTTAAAATATTTTTCATACAAAGGCTTAATTAATACTTTAATAAATTTTTCATCAATACCTAATCCCATATGTCTTCTTAAATTCCTCAATATATTAGGATCAACTTTTACTGAAGATCTAAAAAAGTAATCTTCCAAATCTATTTTTTTTGTTATAAATTCAATTTTCTTTATTTTGGAAGCTAGATATAGTTCATAGCCTTCTATAGAAAAAACATTCCCTAAAAGTCTAGAAAGAGTTAAATAAGTATCACTGTTTATATCTATAATTCCTCTATTCCTAAATGGATTGATAACTACGGGCATTTGGTAAGCATCATTTTTATGAAATACATTATCTAAATTAAATCCCTTAAAATCTTTTGAGTTAAATGCGTGTAAAGAATAATTAAATATTAATGTGTAAAAGAATAGATGTGAAAAATCGGATTTATTAAATTCTTTATTTTCTTCATTTAATTTGAAAACAGAATCACCTTTTTTAAATCTACTATAAACTAAATCATTTTCAGATTTTTTTAGGGATGATAATTTTCCAATTTTCAAACAAAAAATAATATCATTTCCAATTTCATAAAATATTTCAGAATTAACTAAAATTTTCCTACTTTGTTTTGGAATAAAATCGAATTTTTCAGACAACATATACAAAAACTCCAAAATCTTTTCCACCAAAGCACTTTTTCCGCTTCCGTTTTTACCAACAATTGCAGAGATATTTACATTTACTTTTTTATTTTTATTATTTGGTTCATTAAAAGAATACAAATTTACCTCTTGGGTGTTATTGTGTTTAATGCTTTTAACTTCTAAAGCTGTATTTCCAATAATTTCAGTTGTAGCATTTTCATCAGAATAAAAAGTGTAGTTATTGTAGAATTTATATATAAAATTGGTTTGTAGGTTTTTTAAAGTAGTTCCTTCATTAAAAAAGCGTATAGCTAATAATTTAAAGCTCATGTTTATTCGTTTTCCCCAAAAGTAAATAAAAAAACCGCAACATACATTGCGGTTTTCCATAAGATATTTATATAATTTTACTCCAGTTCCCTCTTCAAAAACTTCCCCGTCAAACTCTTCTTCGACTTCACAATTTCCTCGGGCGTTCCCTGCGCAACGATCTGTCCGCCGTGTTTTCCTCCTTCCGGACCAACGTCGATGATATGATCGGCTAACTTGATCACATCCATATTATGCTCGATGATGATGAAGGAATTTCCTAATTCCACCAACTGGTTAATCGCATCCATTAAGATTTTTACGTCTTCAAAATGCAGTCCTGTTGTGGGTTCGTCGAGAATGTATAAGGTGTTTCCGGTCTGTCTTTTTGCCAGTTCTGTGGCTAACTTAATACGCTGCGCTTCTCCTCCCGAAAGTGTGGTCGATTGCTGTCCCAACGTAATATAACCCAAACCGACGTCCTGCAACGTTTTCACCTTCGCAAAAATCTTCGGAATCGGCTGGAAAAATTCCACTGCTTCATCAATCGTCATATCCAGCACATCGGAAATCGATTTTCCTTTGTAACGCACTTCAAGAGTTTCCCTGTTGAAACGTTTTCCGTTGCAGGTTTCACAGTGAACGTACACATCCGGCAAAAAGTTCATTTCAATTACTTTCAAACCGCCTCCCTGACAAGTTTCGCATCTTCCGCCTTTTACGTTGAAAGAGAATCTTCCCGGTTTATAACCTCGGATCTTACTTTCCGGCAATTCCGCAAACAGATTTCGGATGTCGGTAAACATTCCGGTGTAGGTTGCAGGATTTGAGCGCGGTGTTCTTCCGATCGGAGTCTGGTCTACATCTACAATTTTATCGATGTGTTCAAGACCTTCAATTTTTTTGTACGGCAAAGGTTCCTGAACCGCCCTGTAAAAATGTTTATTTAAAATCGGATACAATGTTCCGTTGATAAGCGACGATTTTCCGCTTCCTGAAATCCCCGAAACCACGACCAGTTTTCCCAGAGGAATATCAAGTGTCACGTTTTTCAGGTTATTTCCGCTTGCTCCTTTTAAAACGATATTTTTTCCGTTTCCTTTACGTCTTTCCGCAGGAACTTCAATTTTTCTTTTTCCGTTAATATACTGCGCCGTAATTGTATCTGCTTTTACCAGATCTTTTGGTTTTCCCTGCCACAGAATTTCTCCGCCAAATTTTCCGGCTCTCGGACCGATATCCAAAACCTCATCGGCTTCCAGAATCATGTCTTTATCATGCTCTACCACCAGAACAGAATTTCCGATATCCCGAAGATTCTTTAAAGAATTAATCAATCTTTCATTGTCTCTCTGGTGCAAACCAATGGAAGGCTCGTCTAAAATATAGAGAACATTCACCAATTGAGAGCCGATCTGTGTAGCCAGACGAATTCTCTGAGATTCTCCACCCGAAAGCGTTTTTGAACTTCTGCTCAGGCTTAAATAATCTAAACCAACGTCTAATAAGAATTGCAGCCTTGTTTCAATTTCCTTTAAAATTTCATGCGCAATGATGGCATTTTTCTCAGAAAATTTATCCTTAACATCAGCAAGCCAGTCCTTTAAATCAATTAAACTTAAAGCATTAACTTCCGCAATATTCTTTCCGTCGATTTTAAAGCTTAAACTCGAAGGCTGAAGACGGGTTCCTTTACATTCAGGACAGGTTTCTTCCGTGGTAAAATGTCTTTCCAGCAGAATCGCTTCATAAGATTCCCTTTCTTCGATAATTTCTTCCATGAAAGGAATCAGACCGTCAAAGCTGATCTTGATTTTCTTGGTAATTCCGGCGTATTTTAAATCTTTGTTGAATTCTTTATGACAGCCATTATAAATATAGTCTAACGCTTCTTCCGGAATGTCCTGAATCGGAGTTGCCATTCCCAATCCGAAAATTTCCAAGATATTTTTGATCTGAGAAAGTACCCATTTATTAGACTTCAAGTCTTCCAAAGGCAATAAACCTCCCTGATTGATGGATAACTTCGGATTTTCAACAAAATAATCTGTATTGATTTTCTTGATGGTTCCCAAACCTTTACAGCTCGGGCAGCTTCCTTTCGGAGAGTTGAAAGAAAACGTATTCGGTTCCGGCAGAGCCAGTGAATGACCGGTTTCGGCATCCATTAAATTTTTAGAAAAATATTCGATGTCCTTCGTTCCCAGTTTCTGAATTCCGATCAGTCCCTCTCCCATTTCCATCGCCGTACGAAGAGATTTTTCCATTCTCGCTTCGGAAGCAGATTCCCCGATAATCCAGCGGTCAATGACGATGTCGATATCGTGGGTTTTATAACGGTCGAGTTTCAGATCATATTCAATATCCTGCAGTTCGCCGTCTATTCTTGCCTGTCCGTATCCTTTTTTTGCCATCTGCACAAAAAGTTCGTGATAATGTCCCTTTCTGGATCTTACCACAGGCGCCATCAACATGATTTTTTCGCCTTTATAATTTTCTTTGATGGTTTCTAAGATTTGTTCTTCCGTATAGCTTACCAGTTTTTTTCCTGTCGTTTGAGAATAGGCATCGGAAACTCTGGCAAATAAAAGACGAAGGAAATCGTACAGTTCCGTTACGGTTCCTACCGTAGAACGCGGATTTTTGTTGGTGGTTTTCTGTTCGATGGCAATTACAGGAGACAATCCTTCTATTTTATCGACATCGGGACGCTCCAGACCTCCCAAAAACTGTCTTGCGTACGCAGAAAACGTTTCGATATAACGGCGCTGCCCTTCCGCAAAAATCGTATCAAAAGCCAATGACGATTTTCCGCTTCCCGAAAGTCCTGTAATCACGACCAGTTCGTTGCGTGGAATTTTTACATTGATGTTTTTAAGATTATGTTCGCGTGCGCCGTAAACTTCTATATATTCTGTTGATTTACTCATAATTTGGGGTGATTTTACCTGAAAATCACGATGTGCAAAATTACGGAAATTTTGGCAATTTTCAGTGTTAAAAAGTGTTAGTTTATCCTTACAAAAATGATGCGAAATTATTCGGAAGCCATTTGTTTTTTAAATGGTCTTAGAAAATTATTATGACAACTGTACCACAAAAAATTTACTCTTCATGAATCTTTGATTACTTATTGTAATTTTCACAATAAAAGATCAGTCTTTTTAAAGCAAAACTTGTTTAAATTAATTTCAGAATTAACCGCAAAAGGGACAAAAGATCATGTTAAAGCGAATTTATGTAATAATCAAAGCGCTCAAAAGAATAAAAATCAAGAATTTTTAAAAACTATGGTGAGCTTTTTCATTGATAATGATCAACTTTAAATAAAAAATTTAGTAGATCTTTTGTGGCTTTTGCGGTTAAATAAAAGTTTAAACAGACTTGCAGTTTCTGTATTGGAAATTCAAGCAGATTCTTCAGAATTTTAATTACATTTACACCGGATAAAGCATTATCATGAACCGACTGCGAGAACATATCGAAGCCATTACACCGCTTACAGACGAAGAGTTTGAATATGTCAAAACTTTTTTCACTTTAAGAAAAGTCCGTAAAAACCAGTTCCTGATTCATGACGGAGACGAAGTTAAATATGAATTTCTTGTTCTTGACGGAATTTATAAAGTCTATTATATTGATGAAAACGGCAAAGAACATATTCTTCAGTTTGCCAAAAAAAACTGGTGGATGTCCGATTATATCGGATTTTTTAAACAGCAAAATTCCAAAATGTTTATCGAATGCCTGAAAGAAGGTGAAGTGGTAAGTCTTACCCTTGAAGGAAGAAATAAACTCGCAGCAGATCTTCACAAGATGGATCATTTTTTCAGAATTAAATTAACGAACGGTTATATTGCGCTTCAACAGAGAATTATGATGCTTTTGTCGGGAACACCGCAACAGCGTTACGAAGAATTTGTAAGATTATATCCTGATCTGATTTCGGAAGTTCCTAAAAAATATGTCGCAGAATATCTCGGCGTAAGCAGGGAAACTTTAAGCAGGCTGTATTCTAATACCAATAAATAGTTTTTAAATTTTTCACTCAGCAAAATTTTTAATAATCATGTCATTCTGATTGAAATTTTGCGAAGCATTATGAAAGGAAGAATCTTTTTGATAATCTCCCGCAGATTACGCAGATTACGCAGATTATGCAGATTTTTTTCAATGCAAAATTGTTTATCATTTCTCAAATGCATTTACAGTATTTTTGTCATCCTGAAAGGATCTTAACAATAATGGTTATAAAAGACTCTTCGACAGGCTCAGAGTGACACCGCGAATACTAAACGAAAGATAAAACAATAAATAATTGTTAACAATTCTTTTCAATCAGCAAAATTTTTAACGAGTCATGTCATTCTGATTGAAATTTTGCGAAGCATTATGAAAGGAAGAATCTTTTTGATAATCTCCCGCAGATTGTACAGATTACGCAGATTTTTTTTCAATCTAAAATTTTTTATCCTTTCTCAAATGCATTTCCAGCATTTTTGTTATCCTGAAAGGATCTTAACAATAATGGTTATAAAAGACTCTTCGACAGGCTCAGAGTGACATCGCGAATACGAAATAAAAGACAAATTAAGAATCTTTTTAAACACTAATGTCACTAATTTTTTGCACAAAGAGTACCAATATATTAAAGACTAGATTAAAGACAGACTTGATGCATATTGTTTCAGATATTGAAAGGAATAACTTCCGCCATAGCCCCGATTGTAGAGAAAATCCCGCAATGGAGCGGCGGAGCGAAGCGGAGCCGCGCAATGAGGAATTGTAACGGAAAGCGGGAAAAAGCTCCCAATAAAATATAAAAAACAATAGAATAAAATGCAGAAGTGTGATTTGGATCACACTTTTTTTGTGACTTCAGTCCTTCGAACGAAGCATTGGATCGGCATATATTTGCTGTAGAAATTCAGGTAATTTCAAAAAGATCAAACAAATATTTTTAACAAACAAAATTGAATGTCATGAATCCAAAAGTATTAATCGTTGTATCCAACGCGAATTCTATCGGTCCGAACAATAAAAGAACAGGAACTTTCCTGCCTGAAGTAGCGCATCCTTATGCAGAATTTGAAAATGCAGGTTACCAGATCGATTTTGCCAGCTTAACCGGTGAGTCTCCGTTTCTGGACGGATTAAATTTAGCAGATGATCCGGAGAACCTAAAATTTTTAACGGGAAAAGGCTGGGAAGATATGCACAGTGCAAAAAAACTGTCTGAGGTAAACACTTCCGGTTACGATGCCGTGTTTGTTCCGGGAGGTCTAGCTCCGATGGTGGATATGGCGGAAGCGCCGGAACTTAAAAAAGTACTTGCCGATTTTTATGAAAGCAACCGTGTTGTGGGAGCGGTTTGTCATGGTCCCGTTTCGCTTCTGAATGTAAAATTAAGCGATGGAAGTTATCTGGTGAATGGTAAGAATATTGCTGCATTTACCACTGCGGAAGAAGAGAGTTATGCAAAAGCGGATGTTGCTTTTGATCTTCAGACTGCCTTAACGGAGCAGGGTGCGATTTTCCATGCAGCAGAACCATGGTCTGCCAACAGCATTGCCGACGGAAATATCGTGACCGGACAAAATCCGGCTTCTGCAAAAGGTGTAGGAGAAAAAATAGTGGCTCTTTTGGAAGCGAAAAACGCTTAATTTAGCTTTAAATTTAATAAGAATGGATCAGAAAGCAGTATATATCTGTGCCAAATGGCAGGTAAAAGAAGGAAAACTGGATGCCGTTCTGCAGTTGGCACAACAGGCAGCAGAAAAAAGTTCACAGGAAGAAGGAAATCTTTTCTATAAAGTACATCAAAGCCAATCTGACGATCATACTTTGGTATTGTTTGAAGGGTATAAAAATGCCGATGCAGTGGAATTCCATAAAAATTCTGAGCATTACCAGAAAGTTGTAGCCGAACAGATTGTTCCTTTACTGGAAAACAGAGAGGTGATTCTTATGGATCAGTTATTTTAAACAATAGTTTTTTTTAATAAGTTTCGGGCAAACCTTTGGTTTGCCCGAAATTTTTATTATTTAACCTGAGTTCGGGATAAGTCTTCTTAAACGCAATAAACAAAGAGATTCAATTATCAGGAATTCACCTTTTAAGATATACAAAGGCGTAAAATTGATCAAAGTAATATCATTTTTGTCTTTTTTAAATAAACGAAGTGCCTTTGTTTAGCTTACCAACTTTCAATAAGTAAAAAAAATCTTTTGTTTTTCTTTGCGATAAAATAATACAACATTATAAATCAATTATTTAAATTTATTTCTTATCCCGAACTGAGGTTATTTAGCTGGAGATCCTTCGACAAGTTCAGGATGACAGGATTCTAATACTCACTGCTTTTATATTCCTTCAAATAAATATGCTGAAGATTTCGCCAAGTCATCCTAAGATCGTCTGAGAATTCATCCATTTTTATTGAGAATATCCTAAACAATCACTAAAAATCCAAATCTTCATTCGTTACTTTTACCAGATATTCAATTCCGTCGATGGCTTTGGAAATAATCTGATTCCTTAAAACATTCGCCATATTTTCCCAGTAAGCTCTTCCGTAGAAAGAATAATTCTGCGGAATGATCTCTACCTCAACCGTTCGGATGAAACCTTCTTTCGGTTTATTGCTGATCATGGTTCCTCGCGTCACTTTCACCTCTTTCAGCTCGTCTTTAAGAACCATTCGGCAATAGTTTTTCACATCTTCCAGAGAAATGATCTTGTCTCTTGTGGTTAAAGCATATTTATAAGCCTGAATACTGTCGGTTCCCTTCTGTTCTTCCGCTCCGCCGATCGTTTCCGTTAAAAGAACCAGCGTCTGTGATTTCAACTGATTGGAAAGTTCCGTTCCGGGACGCATATGATTGGCTAATGTAGAATGCGTGATCCAGAATGAAGCATAGGTATGATCTGTCTTATCAACAGGCTCCATAATCACATAGTTCAGCTCCTGTTTAATGCTTCGTTTGGCATTGTTTACCTTCTGAACCATGGATTTCATTTTGTCGGACATTTCGCTAAGAACGCCTTTCACGTTATCCCGGTTCAGTAAAGAGAAAGCTGCAATTTCGTCTCTAGTGAGTTCCAGAACATTGGCTATCATATCAACAGCATTCCGGTTCGTAAAACGCTCCATTCCTCCCTTTCTTACGGTGTATAAACCTTTTCGGAGATCGTCATTCGGGGTGAAAGGAATTTCGGTGTATTTTCTTCCGTCACCATCCTGGACCTCATCTACATACAGAAAATGTTCGCCTTCATCCGTTACGAGAGGAATATTATTTCCCATGATGTCTAAGCTGTATTCCGTTTTTTTCCAGCCGCGGTTATAGATCGGGAAAGCATTCAAAACAAAAGAAAAATTATCCAGAATTTCAGCAGAAAATTGCGGCGGAAATTCGAAAGTAAGCCACAGATAACGTTTTCCGTCGATATATTTTGTAATTTCTTCTTTATAATCTACATAACTGAGATTTTCGGGAAGCTGTCCCGGTTCTGAAAATAATGAGGTTGAAAGTCCGGAAATCTCAATGAATTTATGATGATACACACTTTTAATATCTTCAATAATTTTATTCTGAATAGACTGTTCGCGAAACATCTGCTCATATCCTTCTGCCTGATTGTTTTTGTAATAAGTTAAACCTTCTTTTACAAATAACGGATTTCCGTTGGACGAAACTGTGATATAAGGCAATAATTTATAGGTAAAATCAAGATGTTCGAAAGCAGGATTTGAGCAGTAAATGCTCACATTTTTAGGAAAAGTTTCGTTTGAGTATTTTGAAACATCAATTCCGATGGTCACTTTACGGTAATCTTCCGGTCTTCCCTGAAATCTTGCAATGGGAATTTTATTCAGCCGGTCATCAATTCCGTAGCAGGTATTTCCTACAAACATGATGGCGGTCTGTATTTTGTTGATTCTTATATTTCCGATTGGCGTAAAAGGAATATTAATCTGCTTGTCCGATTCTGATTTTATGGTGGAAGTCATCTGTTTTTTAAAGAAAAACTCGGTATGCTCCAATAAAATTTCCGACGGTTCATAAGGTTGCGTAAACGCAATCGCATGAGACGGAATCGGATGTGTATAAATGGAAGGCGTTAATAATTTTGCCAGTTTTTCTAAAATTCTGGCGTTAACGGTCTGTATTTCGTTGTTCGCTTTGAATACTTCCGTGCTGAATGCATCAATTAATAATTTAACGAACGGATCAAGAGATTGCGGGCTTTTCAATCCCCAGACTTTTGTGGCATTCTGAAGCATCCTCGCTTTTACGGATTCTTTGGAATAAATATTCTGTTCTAAATTCATAGGATTTGGTGGTGGTTATAGAATTTAATCAATCGACATCGGACTCAGGAAAAGTTCTGTAGAAAAGCTGAAACGTTCTCCGGAATGCTCCATTTTGGCATTGATGGCGATTTTTACCTTTTTTTTGATTTCGGTATGTTCTTTTGTGTCGTAGCTGTGTTCCACGATCTGGATGTGTGCATCGATTTGTGGCTGAACGATTCTGGGTTCGTATTCCTGAATCTGCCTTTTGAGACTTCTGATGAAAACGGCTTCCCAGACTGCGCTTGTAATGCCGTTATCGAATTCAAGGTTCCAGACGTCGTTTCCGTAATTTTCATCGTATCTGTTTTCGCCTTTTTTGGTGGTGATGAGCAGCATAATATTGTGCGCGATGCTTTCTCCCATGTCGCAGGTTTCTATGCTTCCTCCTTCCGTCATTAAAGTCGACGGAACAAAAGGCATTCTGTAATTTGGTGTGTCCATGATTTCTCCTTCTTAATTTTTTACTTCATAGAACTTAATTCTTTGAAAGATACTACCAAATTAATCATTTTTAAGGAAAAAAATGAGATAATATTATTGATTGTTGTTTAAATTTTTCTTTTTTAATGCAGCATTGGCTTGAGATTACATGAATTAATAAAAGATCAAACAGATTTTTGATTTTTAAACCACCCCGTCAAAAATTTCGTTGAAATTTTTGACACCCCTCCGAAGGAGGGGAATTTTTAGAACCTTAGAATTTAAGGATCAGTTGTCTACAATATTCATGTACGATGGTTTCAAATAAATTGTGGGAGACTTCCGGAAAACTCCGGAGGTTTAAAACAGAATTGTTTGTAACCAACGGAGAAGTTCTGTGGTTTCCTGCAAACTGTGGGATACTTCCGGAGAGGTCTGGAGATTTAAAACAGGGTTGTTTGTAATCAACGGAGAAGTTTTGTAGTTTCCTGCAAACTGCGGGAGAATTCCGGAGAACTCCGGAGATTTAAAACAGGATTGTTTGTAATCAACGGAGAAGTTCTGTGGTTTCCTGCAAACTGCGGGAGACTTCCGGAGAACTCCGGAGATTTAAAACAGGGTTGTTTGTAATCAACGGAGAAATTCAGTGATTTTAAATATTTTTAAAGATTTCGGGATTTCTAAACCACCCCGTCAAAAATTTTATTAAAATTTTTGCCACCCCTCCAGAGGAGGGGAATCTTTCGGGACTTCTGATTTATTTTCCTGTTTTTGATGGATTTAGTGGACAAAAATTGAAATTATACAGAAAAATCCTAGCCCAGATTGCAATGAAAATCCTTTTTGGAAAAAAGATTGTAATGGAAAGCTGGAAAAAGCTCCAAAAAAAAGCTGCCCAACTTTGCGAACAACTTTATAAAATTATTTCATTTTGGCAAGACGGATATACTTTATATCACATTCTTTAAAGTGCCAGTACGGATTCATTGCATTGCCCGAATTTTGAATATAAATGGTGTCGCGATCATACATAGAACTGATATGTCCATAATCAAGGTAAGTCACTGTATCTTCTTTATATACCTTAATCTTTCCCTTTAATCGGATCTTATTGTTGATTCTTAATTCATAGTTTTTTTGAGGATTTATACTGATCTCCATTTTACACTTCTTTTCTACCGCAAAATAATTTCCGCTAATTTTCTGAGAAAATAAATTCAGTGACAGAAAGAAAAATCCTATAGATAAATATTTCAAAATTTTATTTTTCAGTTTTTTTATTCATATTAATTAAATAATACACGGGAAGTCCGAGTAAAACCATGAGAAAACCGGGCCATGTATATTGCTGTTTGTAGATGAGCAATAAGATACAGAAACCTGTCCCGATCAATAAATAAATAATCGGAGTCACCGGATACAGCCATGTTTTGTAAGGTCTTTCCAGATCCGGCTGTTTTATTCTCAGGTAAATAACGCCGAAAACGGTAATCATGTAAAATAAAACAATGACGAAAGAGATCATATCCAGCAAATTTCCGTACTGTCCGCTCAGACATAAAATGGAAGCCCAGATTCCCTGCATCCAGAGTGCATTTGCGGGCACATTGTTTTTGTTGTTCTGCTCTGCCTGTCTGAAAAACATTCCGTCTTTTGCCATCGTCTGAAACACTCTTGCTCCGGCTAAGATCAGTCCGTTATTGCATCCGAACGTTGAGATCATGACCAAAACCGCAATAATTGCCGTTCCTGCATTTCCGAAAATGAAGTGTGAAGCAGCCACCGCTACCCTGTCGTTTTCCGCAAAAGCAATGGAATCTCTGTCTAAAGCATTCAGGTAAACGTAATTGACGGCGATGTACAAAATCATAACGGCAGATGTTCCGTAGATCATGGATTTTACCACATTTTTCTTTGGATTTTCAATTTCTCCGGAAACGAAGGTTACACTTTCCCAGGCTACCGAACTGAAAACGGAGCCTACCATTGCGGCAGCAATTCCGCCCAGTAAAGTCATTCCTCCGATGGGTTCCCAGCCTTCTTTCAGAAAATTTCCTGAAATGTCTTTTTTAAGGTTGCTGAAAGCATCATACCCAAAACTGAAATTATCCGATAAATGCGAAATATCCACCAGAATAAATCCTGTAGCAATAAGTCCCAGTAACGCTATGATTTTGGATCCTGTAAAGATATTCTGTAATAATTTTCCGCTTTCAACGCCTCTTGTGTTGAGCTGGGTTAATAAAATGATAGTAGCAATTGCTAAAATCTGGATCCATGTAATTTTAAATTCGCCACTCTGGAAAATCGGAGCTGCATCATTTAAAGCGGGAACGAGATAGGCTGTAAATTTCCCGAAAGCCATGGCAACGGCAGCAATTGTTCCTGTCTGAATGACCGTAAACAATCCCCATCCATACAAAAAGCCCATTTTTCTTCCGAAAATTTCTTTAAGATAAGTGTATTGTCCTCCTGCTTTTGGAAACATCGCCGAAAGTTCTCCGTAACTGATGGCAGCTGCAACGGTCATGACTCCTGTAATAATCCAAACCACGATTACCCAGAATCCTGAGCCAAGATTCCGCATCATATCTGCGGCAACAATAAAAATTCCGCTTCCGATCATGGATCCCATTACCAGCATAATGGCATCCCAAAGTTTTAGTTTTTTCTGCATAATTGATTGTAGATTCCAAATATAAATATTTATAGGATTATTTTCTGTTTTATTTAATATTCGCCGGATTTTTCTATGAAATGATATTCAACGCAATGACCACAAGGTTTTTATTAAAATAACATTAATTATTTTTGGTTCGCAAGGGCGTTTCACTCAGCAAATGATAGCAAAATTATATTTTGAAAACAATTTTTAGACACCTTAATTTCAATACATTATCACATAAAAAAAATTAAATAATCAATTATATATTTTTATCATTCGCTGAGTGAAACGACATTTCGAACGGAATTTCTTCAAAATTGATCCAAATCTTTGCGAACCCCGTGTTAAAAATACAAAACAAAGCTGGTCTTAAGAAAATACATTCAAATTCTGAAAGATTGAACCTGTTTTTTATCAAATTTTTAATGTTTGCCGTTCAGAATTTTATTATTACTTTTGAAAAAAATAATTCAAATGAAATTCAAAGCGATATTATTTGCTGTAGCCGTGAGTGCTTCGTCTTTAGCTTTTGCACAGGAAACAAAAAAATTCGGACCTCCTGCAGGAAATGCTCTTGTAGGTGATGTTTACGGTGGCGGAGTTGCTTCAAATGTAGAATCTAAAGCAATCTCCGTAGATAAGCTGAGCAAAAAGCTTAAAAAAGATAAAAAAGTAGAAAACGTTGCCGTAAAAGGAAAGGTAACAGACGTTTGCGATAAAAAAGGATGTTGGTTAACGATCCAGACAGAAGATAACTCTCAGTTTTTTGTAAAAATGAAGGATTATGCATTCTTTGTTCCTACTGCTTTAAAAGGTAAAACTGTTGTTCTGGACGGAACTGCGGAAAGAAAAATAACTTCTGTAGACGAACAGAAACATTATGCAGAAGATGCTAAAAAGCCTCAGTCTGAAATCGATGCGATCAAAACTCCGAAAGAAGAGATCAGATTTGTAGCCAACGGAATTAAAGTCATAAACTAATTTCTGTTTTAATGAAATAAAGGATCTGTAATTGTACAGACTTCCTTTCTGAATGAACAGTCTATTTATATAAAACAAAAGCGGAATATTGATTCCGCTTTTTTTATTTTCAGTCTTCTATTGTAAAATTGACTTCTGCATCCAACTTTGGATATTTTGTTTCTGAGACAAATTTCTTTCCGGTACAGTCGATTTCGAGCCAGCCTTTTTTCTTCTTTACATCTCCCACTTCCATGACAAAAGGAATGAATGAGATTTCATCTTTTACTTCTTCTTTTATTTCACGGTACTGAACCGCTACGTCTAAAATACATTCATGATCTGTATTCAGCTTCACATTTCTGTAAATGATATCGTAATGTGTTTCCCTGTTTTCCGGAATTTCGAGATAGGTTTCCCAACCTGTTGTTTCGGAATTTAATTCTGAAATCGCTTTTAACGCATAATATAAAGCAACCGTGTAATATTTTCGGGTTCCCTTTCTGGTGTAGTCGTCTACAAAATGTCCGCCTTCAAATAAGATAGTCGGCATTCCTGCTTTTATAAAATTATCGCCTGTGGAAGTCGGATAAAATTCATCAGAATATCTTCCGATCTGATTCGGGATTAATTCTTTCAGATGCTGATAAACTTCTGCAATTACCGCCATGCATTTTTTCCGGTTTTCGGTTACGGTTCTTTCAACATTTTCTGAGGGAGCCAAAAAAGACAACGTTGTCGGATGAATTCCGTCTGTTGTAAAAATTGTTCTCTGCTCATGAAGATTCAGCGCATAATCATATTTTTTTGAAGCCACCGTATTTTTTAAGAATTTGATCTCTTTACTGGCCTCGTTATGAAAGTCCCTGTTCAGATCGATATCGGCTGCATTTAATCTTGTCCATTTTTCGGATCCGTCGGGATTTAGCATAAAAATAAAATCAAGCTGAATTTTGCTGAACAATTCTTCTTTCAATTCCGGAGCTTTATCTAAAGACACGAGCAAATCGAGCATCGCGTGTGTTGCGTTGGATTCATTGCCGTGCATTTGTGACCAGGCAAGAATATTAATATTTCCTGTTCCGACTGTTAACTTATAAATCGGTTTTTCTAAATAAGACGTTCCGATCTGTTTTATATAATCACTGAGATTAGTCTGTAGGTAAGAAAATAATTTTTCAGGGGAAATATAGCGATTTGGGAAATTTGGATTTTGTAAATAGATCTGTTCGAAGTTCATATAAATAGTTTACAATAGTCAAATTTAAGGCTTTTTTATGGAAAAATTAAATTTTACATTTGTGAAATAATTAAACAATTGGTTGTGACAAAATGTCTGTTGATAAAATTGTGGATTGATAATAATTTAATTATTATATTTTAAATAACTCAATTTCAGTAATTTATAAAGTTTAATTAAATAAATATTTGAATATTACTTTAAGTAGTAAAAGTCTTTGTTTTAAAGAAATATGAGGAAATTTGTTAAACAAAACTATTGTTGAAAACTTTGAATAAAACACTGTATACAAATGTAAATCATCGGAAAATACAGTCTTCTACTAAATTATTTCTGTTTTTAATTTCAGAAATTTAATCTGGTAAATCTTAAAAAATATCAATAACCATATTTTACATTAAAATAATACAAAACCCAGTCCAAAAGCGTTTAAAAGCTGTATTTTACAAAAGTAAAACGTTCATTTTACCCTATTATAAAGCATTTATCTGTTATTTTAAGTACATTATCTGTATTTGATGATACAGTGTATTAAACCGCAACAAAATTATGTTTATTACATCAATAATGGTGTTTATATGAACATAACTTATCAATAAGTTATCGACGTTTTCAGCAAAATTTTATTGATTTTAATGATTTAACTGTGGATAAACTTTTGTAAAATTTAGAATTGGATTTTTATCAATTGATTATAATGCTGATTTTTAGATGTTTGCTAAGTTTACAAATGTAGTTTATTTTAATTTACATTTGTTTATTATATCGATTTGCATTTGTAAATTTATTTATTTACATTTGTAACACGTTTTAAGAATGGTTTTATGAGTCTAAACGAGAGAATTTCAAAAGTTATCGAATATTCTAATCTTTCTTCTTCGGAGTTTGCAGATGAAATTGAAGTACAGCGATCTTCTATTTCCCACATTACTTCCGGAAGAAATAAGCCGTCGCTCGAGTTTATCATTAAAATAAAATCGCGCTTTCCTGAAATTCTTTGGGACTGGCTGATTACGGGTGAAGGTGAAATGCTGAAATCTGAGCTTCCCGACTCGGACATTCCTGAACTGGAAGAAGAAAGCTATGAAGAAGAGAAACCAAGAACAACTTCTCTCCCCGATCTTTTTACGATGGTAAATAATGATGAAAGTTTTGGCAGTGAAGAAACAGAAATAGAACCGCCAAAAATGGATCGTCAGGAATCGTTTATATCGGATCAAAGTAAAGCTCACGAGAAAATATCGGATTCTCAGCGATTAGAAAAAAGTAATGATGAAATTATTGCTCAAGCTATTGAAAATCAGAAAAATAAGATTAAAAGAATCGTCATTTTCTACGAAAACGGAAAATTTGAAAGTTTTGAGCCTTAAATGATCTTTAAAACCGTTCATTTTTCAAAATTTCAATCAACTTATATTTAGATCATAAAAAAGCCTCACAAAATATTGTAAGGCTTAGAAATTTATCTTTAAAATTTATCTGCTTGCTTTTCTTCTTTCGAGTTCCTTTTTAATCAGCCCCAGTTCACGACCGGTTTGCCCCGCAACAGAAGTATTTTCCTGTGCTCTTCTGGTAAGATATGGCACAACGTCTTTTACAGGTCCGTAAGGAAGGTATTTTGCCGCATTATAGCCTTTATCTGACAGATAGAACGTAATATTGTCGCTCATCCCGTAAAGCTGCCCGAAATAGATATGAGGATTTCCGTTTTCCAGTCCTTTAGCTTTCATTTTATCCATGACAAGCTCTGAAGAAATTTCATTGTGGGTTCCGAAAAATGCCGAAACTTTGTCTAAATGATTCATAACGAAATCAATTCCTGCATTGTAATTTTTGTCGGAAGCATCTTTTGTCGGCTGAATAGGATCTGCATAGCCTTTTTCTGCGGCTCTTGCTCTTTCTTTTTCCATATAGGCTCCGCGAACGATTTTATACCCGATAAAATAACCTTTTTCTCTCGCGCGCTGAAGATGCGCTTCCATATACTCCAGTCTTCCGGTTCTGTACATCTGAATGGTATTCCATACAATCGGCTTTTCCTGATTGTATTTCTCCATCATCTCTTCGCAAAGATGGTCTGCTGCATCCTGCATCCAGGTTTCTTCGGCATCCACCATTACTTTTTTGTCGTGTTCGTGGCAAAGTTTACAGACTTCATCAAACCTTTTTACCACTCTATCCCATTCTTCTTTCTGGCTTGTTGTGAGTTCAGCATTTTTTCCGACAGCCTCGTACAAATCAATTCTTCCGAAAGCTGTAGGTTTAAAAACGATAAACGGAATTGCCGGATTTCCTACAGAAAATCTTACGATATCTTTGATCTCTTTGCAAACCGCATCAAAAGTTTCTTCGTCTTCCTTACCTTCAATAGAATAATCGAAAATACTTCCGACTCCTCTTCTGAACAGTTGTTTCACTACCTTCATACTTTCTTCACGGGTTTCACCTCCGCAAAACTGCTCAAACAAAGTGTTTTTTACAATTCCGGTAACGAAAGGAAAACTATTATGAACGGTGAAATTAAGAACAGAAGTTCCAATTTTTGTAAGAGAAGGCTGCTCAATCATTTTGAACATCCAATACGCTTTTCTTAACTGTGCATCGGATTTATCCGCAAATGCGACTTTAGTATCGTTAAAAATGGGCATTACTTTTTATTAATTTAAGGTTCTGCAAAGGTAAGAAAAGGATCAGGTTTTATAAAGAAAATTTTTTATAATTTACCTTCCAGCCCGTTCAGAAGCATTGCGATTATCCCAATAAAAACCCAAATTCTGAGAATATTAAGCGTGACGAAATTGCTTTTTCTTGTATGATTTAAAATAAGGTAAACACAAAGGATGAAAATAAATAATCCGGCAGTAAAATAATACGCCATGAATCCTGCAATTCCTGTTTTCATGATCAGCTTCATGGATACTGCCATGGTAATGATAAGCAGAGAAACGATAATTGTTTTGGTATTCCTGCTTTTAAAATAATTGGGAATTGTTGTGTATCCAAACGCTTTATCAACGCTTTTTGTTAACGTATCTTTTACAATATCAATGCATAAAAGAATCAGAAAAAGAAAAACCGCCATGAGTAAAACTTTCTTCGAAAAGGTTTCATAATACACCATCATTCCGAAAAAAGGATATAATGTAAGGCTTACAAAAGTGAGGTTGTTTAATACTAAAATCCGGCTGAGTTTATGGCTGTAAAACCACATAAAGAACTGATAAACTACAAAAAACGCAAAAACATTATGCGAAATCATCCATGCAACTCCCAAAGAAATTACGCTTAAAACGAGGTAAGCATAGAGAAAATATTTCTGCTTAATGAAACTCTGAATCCTCGTTCTGAAAGGCTTTACAACATGATCTTTTTCGAAATCGTAAAACTGGTTGATAATTCCTCCGGCAAGAATCGTAAGAACCGTACAGAAAATAATCCCGTGAACTTTAAAATCGAATACGAATTTTCTGAAATTTTCATCCTGATTAAAGAGGAAAAATGTTGAAACATAGAGGGCGAAAATCAGCAGGACGGCAACAAAAAAGCGAGCTCCCAAAAGAAAGCCCACGAATTGTGAAAATCTGTAAAAAAAAGATTTTTGAATATAATTTCTCTGTTGGAAAGTTTCTTTTTCAGAATTCATTCACAACAATTTTTAGAATCTGTAAATCACTTCTTTATGGAAGCCATCAAGCATTTTTTCTGCTTTTTCGTAATCTTTGGTGAAACCTAAAATATAACCACCTCCGCCGCTTCCGCAGAGTTTTAAATAATATGCATTGGAATCCAGTCCTTTTTTCCAGACATTAAATAAACTTTCGGGAATCATCGGACGAAAATGTTCATACGCCCAGTGAGAAAGCTTTTTCAGATTTCTGAAAAACGGATTCATGTCTTTTTTAAGGAATGCATCAATACAAGCATTGTTGTAACGGATAAATTCTTCTTTCAGGGTTTTTCTGAAACCTTCGGTCTTCATTTTTTCAAAGAAAATCTGAACCATCGGTCCTGTTTCTCCCGTCATTCCGGAGTCGATTAAAAATATTGCCCCTTTTCCGGCTTCGCTTTCAGGAATGGCAACTTTATCTACACTTTCTTTGCTTTCGATAAGAATCGGAAGATTCATATAACAGATAAGAGGATCAATTCCTGAGCTTTTTCCGTGGAAATAGCTTTCCATTAAGCCAAAAACTGTTCGAAGACTTTTCAGTTCATCTTTTGAAATATTTTCAGGCTCATGCTTGGAAACAGAATATCTTTCGAAAATTGCGGCAACCAAAGCACCGGAACTTCCTACTCCATATCCCTGAGGAATATTGCTGTCGAAAAATAATCCTTCAGAAATTTCTTCTTTAAACTTTGAAACATTAAGCTCAAAAGTTTCAGGAAGTGCTAAATTCTGCAGGTAATCTGCGTATTTTTTAAGATGATCATTGGATTTTTTTTCAAATTCGGAATCCAGTGAAGAGAACTTGAGGGTACCTTTATAGAAGCTATAAGGTAATGTCAAACCTTGGGAATCTTCTATGATTCCGTATTCTCCGAACAAAAGAATTTTTGCGTAAAATAATGGGTTTGTCATTTATTTAAATAAATTTTTTTGCAAATTTAATACTATTCTTGTGAATATAAGCAAATCCCGCGCCGAATTCTAACAAATTTTAACAGCAAAATATTCTTAAATTTTAATTAAATCTAAAATCAGGATTCCTATTACTATAAATATACAAAAAAAGCCTGAAAAAATCAGGCTTTTTTACATTATATTTAAAAACTGTCTGTCCGCAGTTTATTATTAAAGAATGAAGAAGCTTAAAATTACTGCTTAATCAGCTTTTTGGTAATTTTCTGTTTTTCTGTTTCTACCGTTACCACATAGTTTCCTGTCTGCATGGAAGAAATAGTCACATCATGTTTATTGCCTTTTAATGAAGATTCAGATTTAATTAATCTTCCTGCTTCATCATAAATCTTGAATGATTTTAAAGCATCTTTTGAAGAAATTGTAATGATGTTTCTTGCCGGATTCGGATAAATATTGACAGTATTGTCTTTCGTATTTACATCTTCCACCGCCAAAACCGCACAGGAGAAGTTTGCTTTCCAGCCAATGTCATTCACTGCAGGATCAGACACGAATCTTACCGTAATTGCACCGGAAGGATGGGTAGATGTAAATGTTCCCGGTAAAGCAGTTCCTGTTAAACCATTTCCATTCGCAAACAAAGGAGAACTTGTAGAAGGACCGTTATAAATATACATAAAATCATAATCCTGCTCAAGACCGAATTCTGTAAAATTCATCGTTAAAGCTCCTGAACTTGGGTAAAAAGTTTTCACAATAGTCTGGCTGTCTCCGTAGTTGGAAGTGGTTCCACCTGTGTCTGTAAACTGCGCTCCGTCGCACCAGTCTCCATCTGTTAAAAACATCTGTGTTCTCTGGTATCCTGCAGAACAGTTTGTTCCTACTGATAAAAGATAGTAGGTTGCGGGCTGAAGATTTGCCAAACTTAAAGATTGTGTAGAAGTTGTTCCGTTAGTAACAATGGTACCGTCATATTTCGTCAGTCTGTATTTCCATGAAGCAGATGTGGCATCGGTAAATGCTGCGTTTGCTGAAATCTGTGTAATGTTGGAAACAGAAAGTGAAGTCACCGTTGTAGAACATGCCGTTGTACAATTCATTCCTAAACAAGGTTTGGATTCTACTGTATTTCTGATCAAAGCTGCCGGTTGAGGACCGAAACCGTTTGCAAAATTAATTCCTACTCCTGAAACTAAGTGACAGTAACTCATGATGGTTCCTTTCACTGTAGAAGAAGGAATAGGTCCTGTTGCACAGGTTCCTTCAGGGTAACCAGCCTGTGTTCCGCATCCGTCGATTGCTGTTGAATTTCCGTTCCACGCACACGCATGAGTATGAGGCGAACCTAAACTGTGCCCCATTTCGTGAGTCATCGCCTCGATGGTCCAGGAATAGACAGGAACATTATTATATGTTTGTGAAGCTCCGGAATAAGCATGTCTGTTTGTTGTACAAAGAGAATTGATGTAAGCAACACTTGTTGTAGAGGGCTGATTGACCAAATGAGCCAGATCACCGTTAAAAGTCTGCCTGTTGGTTCTGAAACTTGCCAGATTCGCATTTGGTGTTCCTGTATAAGGATCTGCCGTTGTCCATACGTAAATTTCGTTTAAAGCGATTTTGATATCATCATTGCTGTAAAGCGTTGAGATATTGTTATGGATTGCGGTTAACCAATTCGCTGTGGTGGTTGTATTAGATCCGTTGTTTGTGTAAGGTGTGTAGCAAACTTCGTAATAAATTCTTACGCAGTTTTGCGTCATGACCTTTCCTGTTGTTTTCTTGGCATCCGGATCGAAAGATATTTTTTGATTGTGATTATCCGTTAATTCATCCACGCCGCAGACAAAAGGATTTAATCCTGTAAGTTTTGAATCTGAATAGCTTACAAAGTCTGTAGAATTTTTAACTTTTCCGAGAATTACATTTCCCAGTTCGGGGGTGGAAGCCACTCCTACCACATCGTCTTCAAAAAAGCTGAACGCTACTATCGACTGATTGTCTCCTTTTACAATTCCCTGATAATATGCTCCGGGTGTATAATCTACGATTTCGCCTTTATTGGTGGTCACTTTAAAATCGTTTGTAAATATCTGATTTTTGTATAGTTCCAGGGTAATTAATCTGCCATCGAAAGGAAAAGAAATTTCGAGATATTCGGGTTTTTCCTGAACTAACTTTTTAAGCTGTTTCGCATCAATATTCAGCACAGAAATATCGGTTGCCGCTCTTTTGTATTCGGCAAGTTTTTCTGAATTTTTCTTGATGGTGAATAAATCGAACTTTTCAAAGTTCTTCTTTTGGGTATGGTATTCCGAGACTTTTTGGGCTACAGGTCTCATGTTTTGGGAGAAGCCAAAAACCGCAGACTGCAAAATACAGAGAGTTAGAAATTTCTTAATCATTTTAACGACTTATTAGATTTGCAAATAAACAAAAAAAATCAAAGCACAGTGAATAAATAATAATATTTTCACATTTTTTAATTGTTAAAAGTAATGAAAAATTTAATTATCCCATAAAATATATAATTTCTCATGATGATAAAATAAAAAAGACGCTTTATCAGCGCCTTAAGTTTTTTAAAAATATAATTTCAATTATTTTTTCTGGGTATTGAGCTTCAAAAATCGTATTAAAATTAATCCGACAAAGAAAAACAATGCCATTGAAAATGCTGCGAACCTCATTCCTGAAGCAGAAGGCAGCATAACATCAATTTTAGCAAAAATGGCTCTTAAAGAATCATATTTATCGATAAATAAAGCAAAAACAAATGTTCCCACGATGATGGCAATTTTTTCCAGAACATCGTAAAAACTGAAAAATGTTGTGTTTTCCATTGAGTTTTCCGGTAAAAGTTTGGAATAGGTAGATCTGGACATTGCCTGAAGTCCTCCCATTACCAAACCAACCACAGCAGCTACACCATAAAACTGATATTCTACTGTAGGGTTTTCTTTGTTAAGGAAATATGCCCAGATGCAGGCAACGATCCAAAGAATAATAGCAATGGTGATGACATTTTTGTTTCCGATTTTTCTGGATAATCTTGAGAATATTACGGCTCCGATGATGGCTTCAATCTGAATGACCAAGAGTGTTCCGATCAGTTTATCCTGCGGAAGATTGATCTCACTTTTACCAAACAGGGTTGCCATCAGGAAAATGGTCTGCATTCCTACGCTGTAAAAAAAGAAGCTGGAAAGGAAAAATTTCAGGTTTCTATCTTTGAAAAGACCTTTTCCTACTTTAAACAATTCATGAAAGCTTTCTTTGGCAATATCTTTATAGAAGCTTAAATTGTCTTTTAAAACTTCGAAGAACCCACCCTGTTCTTTATGTCTTTTGAAGATGTTTTTATAGTTTAAAAGGACTAAGTCTTTCGGAAGTTTTTCTTTCACATCCCCGAACTGAGGCAAATGTTTGAAGGTATACTGAGAAAAACCGAACCACCATGCTCCGGTTAATAAAAAGCTGATTCTTGTGAAAAGTAACTGTTGTGCAGCGCCTTTTGCAAAAACCTGAATTAAAAGTAAACAGATTATTACCAAAACTACCGATCCGATATATCCGTAAACGTATCCTTTTGCGGAAAGTGCATCCTGTTTGTCTCTTGTCGCAATGTCCGGTAAAAAGGAGTTGTAAAATACCAGACTTCCCCAAAATCCGACACTTGCGGTAATGCTGAAGAGTAATCCTAAGAATACGTTGTGCATTCCTGTAAACATTGCCAATCCCATGCAGGAAGTTGCTCCAAGATAGCAGAAGAACTGAAGGAAGGATTTTTTGTTCCCGATCGTATCTGCCAAAGAAGATAAAAACGGAGATAATAAAACCACTACAAAGAAGGAAATCGTTAAGGAATATCCGTACACAGCATCGGGTTGATATTCTTTTCCGAAGATCTTAATCATGTGTCTTACAGGGACATCAATCCAGGATTTTGTTTCCGCCACATATTCTTTCTTTTCGTACGCTGTGGTAAGAATAGAATAGTAAATAGGGAAAATAGTAGAGGTAATTACCAAAGAATAAACGGAGTTTGCCCAGTCATAAACCGCCCAGGCTTTCATGATCTTTGGATTATTCTTTATATTTTGAGTTTGCAGATTCTCAATTTCAGACATTTCAAATAAATATTAATAAACACAAAAATAGCAAAACCGCTGAATATTCGGAGGTTTTTATTTTGTTTGGAGGAAATTTTATTATTCCGTTAAAGTTGGAGTGTGTAAAATGGTTTTTCCTCATACGCAATTTATCCGAAATGATTCCTGTTGTGTCTGACTATTTTTCGGACGAAAAAACGTTCTACATCAATTAGGCATTGTATTTTTTTAATTGAGTTTGATTTTTAAAAGTTTTTTAATCTTTCAAATGATTTTTACCGATAATTTCTATGGATGGCTGGAATTTTAGCCCCGATTGAAGCATTTGTCTGAGCTCATTTTGGGATTCGGCGGCGGCTTTTGCCGCCGCCGAATCCCAAAATAGCGAGTGCGGAAAGCGGGAAAAAGCTCCAAAAAAAAATCCGAAAGTAAAACTTCCGGATTCTGAATGTATCAATATAAATGATTATTGCATATTTTCGATAACGATTGCAGAAGCACCGCCACCTCCGTTACAGATTGCAGCGGCACCGTATTTACCGTTGTTCTGCTTCAAAACGTTAATGAGAGTCACAATTATTCTTGATCCTGAACTTCCAAGAGGGTGACCAATTGCCACGGCTCCACCGTTCACATTTACTTTAGAAGCATCCAGCCCTAAGATTTTGTTGTTTGCCAAACCTACAACAGAGAAAGCTTCGTTGAATTCGAAGAAATCGATGTCTGTAAGCTCTAAACCTGCTTTTTTAAGCGCAATGGGTAAAGCTTTTGAAGGTGCTGTTGTAAAATCTTCAGGAGCCTGTGCTGCATCTGCGTAAGAAACGATTCTTGCCAAAGGCTTAAGTCCCAGTTCCTCCATTTTTTCTTTAGAAACAAGGATTAAAGCAGAAGCTCCGTCGTTTAATGTAGAAGCGTTTGCTGCCGTTACTGTTCCTTCTTCTTTTTTGAATACTGTAGGAAGTGAAGGAATTCTGTCGAAATTTACGGTTTTATATTCTTCATCTTCTGCAAAAACGATTGGATCTCCTTTTCTCTGAGGAATTTCCACAGGAACAACCTCATCAGCGAATTTACCTTCAGACCAGGCTTTTGCCGCTCTTTTGTAAGATTCTATGGCGAAATTATCCTGCTCTTCTCTTGAAATGCTGTAATCTGTTGCGCATTTTTCTGCACAAACTCCCATGTGAACTTTGTTGTAAACGTCAGTAAGTCCGTCCAGAACCATTCCGTCCTGCATTTTTACATCGCCTAATTTTGTTGCGTTTCTCGCGTTGTAGTAATGTGGAACTGAGGACATGTTTTCCATCCCTCCTGCAACAATTACGTCTGCATCTCCTGCTTTAATTGCCTGTGCCGCCATGGAAACTGCTTTCATTCCGGATGCGCAAACTTTATTTACCGTGGTAGAAGGTGTTTCGTTTGAAAGCCCTGCTCCCAAAGCAACCTGACGCGCCGGAGCCTGTCCTTCTCCCGCCTGTAAAACGTTCCCCATATAGATTTCCTGAACCTGCTTAGGATCCATACCGATTTTGTCTAATGCTCCTTTTACAGCAACTGCTCCCAGTTTAGTTGCAGGAACTGCTGATAAACTTCCCAAAAAACTTCCCATCGGAGTTCTTACTGCGGAAACGATGAATACTTCTTTCATTTTTTATAATTCTATTTTTTTACGTTTAGTTGAAGCCGAACCGGATGATTCGTCTGTTTATTTTTTATTTTCTTTTACTTTTACCAAGACAAAATCGTAGGTATCGTTCTCGAATTTTGACTGGATTTTTACATAATTATCCTGCGTGGCAAGGACTTTATTGCTTAAAACATCGCCAACTTTTATGGGATGTTCTTTTTCACTTTTTTCAACAACGACTAATTTATAATCGCAGTCTCCTACAAAAACCATGGATAATTTTATAAAATCTTTACCGTCGTTATAATATTCGGTCTGTATATTATCTTTTACGGTCATGTACCAAAGATTGGGAGGATAATTCATTCTAAAGAATTTTCCTTCTTTGATGTTGGCACATTTTGCAGGATTGTCAACAGGTTTATTTTTTGCTGTTACCTTCGTCTGTGCATTTACGTAAGATGCACCAAGAAAAAATACTCCGATCGAAAATATTTTAAAAAAATTCATACGTGAATTATGCTTTTACTTTATTATTTTTAACCAAAATGATCATGAATGCTCCTAAAAATTCTAATATCCAGCCCCATTTTAACTTTACAATTCCTGCCAGTTTATCCTGCCAGGATTTAAACGGCATAAAGCTGAAGTAATCTGAAGCCTGAAATTTTACAGCGATGAGTGTAAAAATAAACAGGACGACTAAAAGAACTCCAAAAATCTTCGAAACTTTTGCGTTATTGTTTGCAATACCAAACAGGGCTCCTGCCGACAAAATCCAACAGATTATTGCCAGAGAATGATCGAGCTTCCAATAGTTCCAGTTTCCGATGATGGGAACGTGAACAAGCGGCAGAAAACTTCCTGCAACCACCAATATCAATCCTAATAACTGAATATTTTTCATATTTCTTAAAGTGCCAAAATACAAAAAAAAACACACTTCAAAAAGTGTGTTTTTCTATGATGAAGATTCATATTAAAAATTGATATATAACAGCTCCAATCCTATCTGAACGCCATATTTATTATTAATTTTTGCCTGATCGTTAAATATGGGTGTGAAATCTTTTTTCACGAAAATATTAAGCGGACCGTATCCTAAAGACAATTTGCCCCCAAAAAGAAAAGCATTAACAGCGTCCGGAATGTTTTCTCTGTATTTTACGCGGTTGTTCTCTTCATTCTTGTAAATGATATAGTTTTGGGTAAGAAATCTTACGCCTCCGTAAACGCCTGCACTGATTCTGAAATTTCCTTTGGAATTATCCAGCATTTTTTCATTGTTTTCTACGGTATATTTAGGATTTAAGACAAATACAAAATCAATCGGAACCAGAAAATAGTGATTTTTGAGATATGATTTTTTTAAACTTCCTTCGGCGAAAGTATTAAAATCGGAAATAAAAAGTTCATTGTTATGCTGTGTGAAAATTTTTGGTTTTTCCGGAGATAAAGGATCTGCACGATATCCTAAACCGATACGGTAGAATACAGGAGAAACCAAAGAGCCGAGTTGTCTTGTTATCCTGAGTTCCATCTGCGTTGACATAGAATTTCCTAATCTTATCTCAGACTCCTTATTGCCTATTGTAAGGGAAGATGATGATTTGGTAAGATTCATCAAGCTGAAACCGATATTGAAATCAGTAGTACGTAAAAGGTCTTTTTTTGTTTTATTCCCAGAGGTGTTCAGCGTGAGAAGTGCATTATTTTGAGCTAAAACTTCAATAGACTGTTTTCCGGATCTTCCCATCACAACATCTTTCACAATGCCTTTGGTTGCATTTTCCAGCTCTTCTTTCTGGCTGTTTATTTTTTCGTTGATGATTTCTTCGTATTTCGTCGCGATTTCCTTTCTCTGCTTCTGCTTTTCATCAGTGCTTATTTTGTTTTCTCTGTAGCTTTTATCCAGATCATCCAGCTCCATATTCATTTTAGACTTTTCTGCTACTACAATGCTGTCCACTTTTTTGGAATAGTTTCGTAATTCCGGTCTTACTTCCTGTGAAAAAGCATAAGAAAAAGCAAAAAGAGCAGTCATTAGGGCAAATTTAATTTTCATGTATTTTCTTTTATTTTTAGACAATATTTTACTGCTGTTCATAAAGAAGAACAGTAATTTTTATTTTAAAGTATTAGAATCTATTTTGTGTCTTTGTAGACCGTTACGCCAAGAACTGTTACATTATCCACTTTCTGAAAGACTTTATTGATATTAAAAACTCCGAATTTGCGATCATCTTTTTTCGCTTCTTCTCTGGTTTTATCAAATTCTCTTCCCATAAGCAGTTCATCAGCATTAATATAGCCTGATTTTGTTTTCTTTACATCGGCGATCGCGGGAAAAATTATATTTTCGCTTTTAATTTTGTCGGGGTTAATGTCGATAGTTCTCTGTTGCGTAACTGCAATTTCTTCAATTACAGGACTCGAAATTTTTTGAATTTTGACTTCTTTTTTTGAATTTAAAACCTCAGCCGAATTCGTTTCTGGATTTTTTAAAACAGCTTTTACCGTATTTTCCTGATTGTTTTTTTGTTCCTCAGAAGCGACAGATTGTTTTTCAAATTCCGGATTTATGGGATTTACCGCATTTTCAAGACGCTGTTTTACAATATAGTCGGTTTTTTGATGGTCAAAGTTATTTTTGTTTTTAAAATAAATAATTGTTCCTACAGAAACCATCAACAAGATAATGGCTGCATATTTCCACCATCCGGAAGACTGTTTTGAAGCATTTTCAGGATTTTCATCCAGCTTCTGATCCAATCTGTCCCAAAGATCGGCGGAAGGCTTTATTTCAAGCTTCTCGTACTCGGATTTTAAATTATTTAACGTATTGTTTTTCATTTTGCTTCTGTTTTAAAAAATCTGCAATCCATTTTTTAGATTTGCTCAGCTGGCTTTTGCTGGTGCCTTCAGAAATATTCAGTATTTCTGCTATTTCATGATGCTTTTTTTCTTCAAAAACATAGAGATTGAAAATCAATCGGTATCCATCGGGCATTTTTGAAAAAATTTCCTCCATATTAAGCTCCTCCATCTCTTCTTCCCAGTCTTCCTCAACATTTCCGATTTCGCTGATCTCAACATCCGTGTAAAGGATATTTCTGTTTTTCCTGATAAAATTAATCGAGTTATTCACTACGATTTTCCTCAGCCAGAACTGAAAGCTTTTCCATTCTCTGCATTCCTCTATTTTAGAAAAACAAGTGAAAAAAGAATTCATTAAAATATCTTCCGCATCATGAAGGTTATTCACATAAGAATTTGCTATGGCAAGCATTTTCGCCGAAAACATTTCGTACAGAGCTTTCTGCCCTCTCCGATCCTGCTTTTTTGCCAGTTTAAAATTCTCTTCTAAATTCTTCATTAATTAGTTTCTGTTTATAAGACGAGATATTTTTGAAAGGGTTGCCTGAATATCAAAAAAAATTGCACTTTTTTTGAAAGTGCAATTTAATATACTCGTTATCAATACGATAAAATTAATGTTTGATATCTGATGTCTGAATAGGGGTATGCTTGTGTCTGAACAGAACAGCAAATAAAAGAGCTAAAACCAACGCATAGACTGCGAAAGAAAGCCAGATATTATGCCAGTCTTTTACCATTACAATAGAAGATAACGTTCCGTCCGGATTTACCGCAGAATTGAAACTCTTTTGCAGAATTCCTAAAAAAGTCTGGTTGTCCGGTGTTGTTTCAAGATAATTTGCCAGTGAAGAAGCTGTAGTAAATTTGTGGGTGAAGAATTTATCAATTGCCCAGCCTGCAGCATAACTTCCGAAAACAGCTCCGAAACCATTCGTCATCATCATGAATAATCCCTGAGCCGAAGAACGGATCTTTTTATCGGTGGTGGTTTCCACAAAAAGTGATCCTGAAATATTAAAGAAATCGAAGGCCATTCCGTACACCACGCAGGAAAGAATGATTAAACCTAAACCATATCCTTCCGGAACTCCATACGCAAAGAAACCAAATCTTAAAACCCAGGCAAACATTGAAATCAACATTACTTTTTTAATTCCGTATCGCTTTAAAAAGAAAGGAATCGCCAAAATAAACAAAGTTTCAGAAACTTGAGAAATGGACATAATAATGGTAGATCTTTTCACAACGAAAGAGTCTGCATATTTCGGAAAATGTTCAAATTCACTCAGGAATACGTCTCCGTAAGCATTAGTAAGCTGTAAAGCCGCGCCCAAAAGCATGGAAAATAAGAAAAACAAAGCTGTCTTGTAATCTTTGAACAGTTTAAAAGCATTTAAGCCTAATTGCTCCGACAATGGTGCTTCTTTGTCTATTAATTTTTGTGGAGGACATTTTGGTAATGTTAAAGCGTAAATTCCTAAGAATACAGCAACGGCTCCTGCAATATAAAACTGTCCTTCCGTAGCTTTGTTTCCTGTAAGATTGGTAATCCACATGGCTACAATAAAACCAATAGTTCCCCAAACACGGATAGGAGGAAAATCTTTTACCACATCCAACTCACTATTTTTAAGAATAGTATAAGATATTGAATTGGCTAATGCAATTGTAGGCATATAAAAGCACATGGCAACAAGCATTACCGTGAAGAAAGAACCGGGATCCGCCGAGTGAGGCAGAATGAAAAGCACAATACCGTATAAAATGTGTAACGCTGAAAAAATCCTTTCTGCGTTTACCCAACGGTCGGCAATGATTCCGGTGATGGTCGGCATAAAAATGGAAGCAATTCCCATGGTTCCGAAAACAGCACCAAACTGCGCTCCGTCCCAATGTTTTGTACCGAACCAAAAATTAGCCATCGTAATCAGCCAAGCTCCCCAAACGAAGAACTGCAGAAAACTTAAGATGGTCAGTCGTAATTTTAAGTTCATAAGTCAGTATAAATAATCTCTTTTAGTCAATTTTTTTCTTTCTCCTCCTGATTTCTTCCTGAATTTCAAGAGCAGTATCGTAATCTTCTTCTTTCACCGCTTCATCCAATAACTTCTGCAATTCTTCCATTGAAATGGATTTCAGATTATCTTCTGCCTGAACGGTTTCGGAAAATGACTGCTCTTCTTTGGATACATCTTCCAGTTCCAGAAGAATTCCTGCTTCGTTCAGCACCTGTTGTGTGGTAAAAATAGGCGCATCAAAACGCACTGCCATTGCTACCGCATCGGAAGTTCTTGCATCTAAGATAAGCTCTTCGTCGGTTGCCTTATTTTTAAAGTTGATATTTGAGAAGAAAACGCCGTCTACAATCTGATAGATGATAACGGATACAAGTTCGTAATTTGCAGAATGTATAAATTTTGTAAATAAATCGTGTGTAAGAGGACGAGGGGGATGAATGTCTTTCTCAAGCCCCAAAGAAATGGATTGTGCCTCAAAATTCCCTATAACAACAGGTAATTTAATATGTGTTTCCTCATGTTCCAATAATAGTGCGTACGCCCCGGATTGTGTCTGGCTGTACGATATCCCGCGTATAATTAACTGTTTATAATCCATAGCTACAAATATAGATTAATTTTTCAAAGTTTTTTTTACTTTTTAGACAAAAATAAAAGCCCGAAATGGGCTTTTATATGCGAATTGTGAATTAATGACATTGCCAATTTTACTTTGTAAGTGAATTTTTCGAGATATCCATTAAAAATTTATATCTGAAATAATTGACAATTATCAATTCACTATTTTTTATCCTTTAAGAGCTTTAATTTTTTCTGTTAATGCAGGGATAATCTGGAAAGCGTCTCCTACTACCCCATAATCTGCTGATTTGAAGAATGGTGCTTCAGGATCGCTGTTGATTGCAACGATTGTTTTAGAAGAGTTTACTCCCGCCAAATGCTGAATTGCTCCGGAAATACCGATGGCAATATAAAGATTTGGAGAGATTGCTTTACCTGTTTGTCCTACGTGTTCTGAGTGAGGTCTCCATCCGATGTCTGAAACCGGCTTGGAACAAGCTGTAGCTGCACCCAAAACGTTTGCAAGATCTTCTACCATTCCCCAGTTTTCAGGACCTTTCATTCCTCTTCCTGCTGAAACAACGACTTCCGCTTCTTTAAGATCTAATTTTCCTGAACTCTGCTCGTGAGAGATTACTTTGGTATCTTCATTTGCAACAGACAGATTTTTTACTTCTTCTGAACCTGAAACTGCATTTTCCTTCACTCCGAAAGCGTTTTGAGAAACCGTTACAATAACTCCGTTTCCTTCTGCTTTTGCATGCATAAATCCTTTTCCTGAAAAAGCTCTTCTTTTCACCTGAAACGGAGAAAGACTTTCAGGAGCTTCCAGTACATTAGTGATTAAAGAATGTCCGTTCATTACTGCCAACATCGGGGCAATGGAAGAAGCATCTGTTGTATGAGGGAAAACGATGATATTTCCGTTTGCCACTTCACTTACCGCCTGAGCGTAAGCTTTAGCGGAGAAACTTTTAAGACCTTCGTCTTTGATGTTGATTACGTTTGATGCTCCATATTTATATAATAGATCTGAAGAATCTGTAGGGTTTACAGAGATTGCCGTTACGGTATCTCCTGCCTGATCTGCAACAGCTTTAGCATAAGAAACTGCTTCAAAAGCCGCTTTTTTGTAAACTCCGTTTATATTTTCTGCGTATACGAATACTGCCATTTTTTGAATTTTAAAAAATTAAAGGTTTAGGTTTAGGCTAAGATTTAGAATTTAAATCTAAAACTCAGTCTTAGCCTCAATATTAGATAACTTTCGCTTCTTCGTGAAGTAATCTTACCAATTCATCCAGATTATCAGGAGAAACCAGTTTTACAGCAGCTCTTGGCGGAACGCTGTCATAAGAAACTCCCTGAACTTTCACCTCAGAAGAAGTAGGTTCCACTACCTGCAAAGGTTTTGTTCTTGCAGACATAATTCCTCTCATGTTCGGAATAATTAAGTCTTTTTCGTCCACCAATCCTTTCTGACCCGCGATTACAGCCGGCAATTTTACAGAAATGGTTTCTTTACCTCCTTCAATTTCTCTTACTGCAGTAGCTTCGCTTCCGTTTACGTCAAGTCCTACAGATGCGTTTACGAAAGGCTGGTTCAATAACTGAGCTACCATTCCCGGAACAGAACCTCCGTTATAATCGATCGATTCTTTACCGCAAAGGATTAAATCGTATCCCCCGTTTTGTGCAACGGCAGCAATCTCTTTAGCTGTAGAGAAACTGTCTTTAGGATCAAGATTTACTCTTACGGCATCGTTTGCCCCGATTGCCAAAGCTTTTCTTACAACAGGCTCTGTAGAAACATCTCCTACGTTGATTACCGTTACTGTTGCCCCCTGAGATTCCTGTAATTTTATTGCTTTTGTTAACGCAAATTCGTCAAGAGGATTAATTACCCACTGAATTCCGTTTTTGTCGAATGCAGATTTATCCGCTGTAAAGTTAATTTTGGAAGTAGTATCCGGAACACTACTTATACAAACTAATATTTTCATATGTTGTTCTTATTGTTTTAATGGTCAGATGAAACTTTTCGGTTCCATGTGTACTATTTTATATGCTTCAATAAAATTTAAAGTTTCTTTAAATTTCAGTTAAATTATGTTTCGCTAATATAAATAAAAAATATATTATGCATGCATAGTACTTATTATTTTACTATTCAATGCATTAAAGTCATTATTTAGCGGGTTTTGTTGCCCGAAATTCGATCTTACTCGGTAAAACTCTCGGGTTCATTTTTAAAATATCCAAAACCAGATTCCCCATATCTTCGGGCTGGATCTTCCATGCGTCTTTTTCCGAAGGAGTATTTCCGTTGAAATGCGTGGCTACAGAACCCGGCATAATTACCGTAGATTTGATGTTGTATTTTCTTAAATCGATCATTGCAGCCTGTGTGAAACCTACTACGCCAAATTTTGAGGCATTGTAGCCCGTTCCGTTTTCGAAGAAATTCGCTCCCGCCAGACTTGAAACGGTGATGTAATATCCTTCTGTTTTTTTCAGTTCTTCCACGGAAGCTTTTAATGTGTAGAAAACACCTGTCAGATTTGTTTCAATCATATCATTCCATTCCTCAGCAGAAAGCTCATCCACAGGCTTAAAAATTCCCAAACCGGCATTTGCAATCACAAAATCGAGTCTGCCAAATTTCTCTTTTGTCTGTTGTACCGCTTTTTCTTCGTTTTCAAGAACTTTTACATCCGATACAATTCCCAGAACGTTTTCAGAAATCTGCTTTAAATCCTGTTCAGCTTTTTCCACATCTTCTTTTTTTCTTCCCGAAAATGCAACTGAAACTCCGTTTTCAAGTAAAATTCTGGCAATTCCGAAACCAATTCCCTTTGTTCCACCTGTGATGTATGCTACTTTATCTTTGATCATATTATTGCGAATTTAAGTTCTTAAAAATAACAAAAATGCTTTAAATAAAGTAATTTTTATTGCCTAACATTTGTCAGTTTATTAGATCAAATAAAAAAGCGCTCCGAGTAGAAGCGCTTTGAAAATAATATAGAATTTATTTATTTTTTGATGAATTTCTGGGAAATTTTATTTCCTTTGGATTCCATGCTGATGATGTATGATCCGGAATTGAGATGTTTTACATTTATCTTATCTCCTTCCACTTTTACCTCAACTTTTTTACCTGCAATGTCAAAAACTTCGATATTGCTGAATTTGTCTGCTGATTTGATGGATATGTAATCTGTTGTAGGGTTTGGATATACAGATATGCTTTTTTCATTTAAGGCAACATCATTGGTAGATAATGTAGGTCTGTCAATAGAAAAAGTATCGATTCCTATAAGATCCGAATTGCTTCCGCTTGGTCCTCCGTCTGTAACGTAATATCTAAAGGCAAATCTTACCGGAACCGGATTTGCACCTACTCCTGTAACGGTAAAGCTGTATTTGGTCCATGTTTTAGGATAAACAAAACCTGAAGCCAGATTTGGATTCACAGATACTCCTAAGTTGGTAAAAGATCCGACCGCGGAAGCTCCTGTTGTAGGAAGAACCGCACCGGCTGCCAATGCGTATCTCAGCTCCAGACGATCGGGATAATCTATCGTCCCGTCTGTTCCCTTTCTGGAATAAAAGCTCACAATATCTCCATCTTTTACGTCTATCGCATTTGTAAATAACCAGTTGCTGATTGTCCCCGCTCCTGATGTACTTGTGTAATTTACCAACGCAAAGGAATTGGCACCTCCTGCCTGTCCTACAGGAACAGTAGTGGTATTGCCGCTCCCGAACAGAGGATTTGTAAGAGGGGTCGCATAGTTTGCTTTTGTCCAGACCGAAGTGGTTACCGGACTGCTCTGATTAGAGGTTGTCCAATTTGTGAAAGCGGTATCAAAACCATAGCTGTAAATGTTGGTCTGCGCATTCATTGAGACCAGGCTCAGAATTGAGCCGAGTAGTAAAATTTTTCTCATATCATTAAAATTTAGTTTTATAAATATATTAATAATATTTTGAAAATAAAACAATTATATTTAAAACATAACACTGATACCACATTTTTAATGTATTATTTTAACTAAAACGGCTGCATTTATGATAATGCAGCCGTTTTTAATATAAACAATTTCTTTTCTATTCTTTAATCAGTTTTTTAGTAATTAAACCTTGATCTGTTTTAATTCCCAATACATAATTTCCCGTTGCCAAGCCGGAAATATTTACTTTATTACCCGTTAAAGAAAGATCGATTCTTTTTCCGGAGAGATCATAAACGTATACTGAAAGTATTTTATTTTTACCTTCAATCGTTACAATATCTTTTGCAGGATTAGGATAGATGAAGATATCTTCTTTTGCTTTAGAAACTTCTTCTCTAGTCGCAAGAATTGTATTGTTGGAATAAGATAAATTAAAATTATCAATTGCCCAGTTATAAGCTACAGAATTTCCTGAAGCATTAATATTATAAGTACGGTATTGCCCCACATCCAAAGCCGGAATAGAAAGTATTCCGGAAGTAAAAAATTAGATTTCAATTAATTTATTAGCATGCTAAATATAAAAAAAAATCCCTTAGAAAAAAATCTAAGGGACTCATTTATTGATTGTTAAAATTTACTTGGAATAATTCTCGAAAAATAACGGAATACTTTCAATTCCTTTATAAAAATTGAATAATCCGTAATGTTCGTTTGGAGAATGGATGGCATCAGAATCTAATCCGAAGCCCATTAAAACGGATTTTGCTCCCAAAACCTGCTCAAACATAGCGGTAATCGGGATACTGCCTCCTCCTCTGTATGGAAGTACTTCTTTTCCGAAGGCAGATTCCATTGCCTGTTTTGCTGCCAAAAATTCTTTGGTATCGGTTGGTAAAACATAAGGCATTCCTCCATGATGCGGCGTTACTTTTACTTTTACATTTTGAGGAGCAATTTTTTCAAAATATTTTGTGAATTTTTCGGTGATTTCTTCCGGAGTCTGATAAGGAACCAGACGCATTGAGATCTTGGCAAAAGCTTTTGAAGGAATTACTGTTTTTGCTCCTTCTCCGATATAACCTCCCCAGATTCCGTTGCAATCTAATGTAGGACGGATAGATGTTCTTTCTAAAGTAGTATATCCTTTTTCTCCTTCCACACCGTTTAATCCGATAGATTTTTTGAATTCTTCAGGATTATCTTTCAGCTTGTTCATATCTGCTCTGTCTGAATCTGAAACGGTTTCCACATTATCATAGAATCCATCGATGGTAATATGTCCGTCTTCATCAATCAGATTTGCAATCATTCTAGACAGTACGTGGATCGGATTTGGAACTGCTCCTCCATAAAGCCCGGAATGCAGGTCTCTATTCGGACCTTCCACTTCTACTTCCACGTAGCTTAATCCTCTTAAACCTGTTGTTACCGTAGGCTGCTCGTTGCTGTAAATATGGGTATCTGAAATTAAAATACAGTCACAAGAAAGTTTTTCTTTGTTTTCATTCACCCAGTCTCCTAAACTTACCGAACCTACTTCTTCTTCTCCTTCTAAAATAAATTTAACATTACAAGGAAGCGCATTGGTTTTCATCATGGCTTCAAAAGCTTTAAGATGCATAAAGAACTGGCCTTTGTCGTCTGCCGAACCTCTTGCAAAGATGGCTCCTTCCGGATGAAGTTCTGTTTTTTCGATATACGGCTCGAATGGCGGTTTTGTCCATAGTTCCAACGGATCTGCAGGCTGAACATCATAATGTCCATATACTAAAACCGTCGGTAAATCTGTATTTAAAATTTTTTCTCCGTAAACGATAGGATATCCTTTGGTCTGGCAAACCTCCACGTTATCTGCTCCCGCATTTTTAAGATGTTCTGCCACGACTTCCGCACATTTTAAAACGTCATTTTTATACGCAGGATCTGCAGAAATGGAAGGAATTCTCAATAATTCAAATAATTCATCCACGAAACGCTGTTTGTTTTCGCTGATGTAATTTAATGTCTCTTGCATTGTAAAATATTATTTTGCTAAAAATAAAAAATTTGCTTTTCAGGAACAAACAAAAACGTATAATTTTCCTCAGGTCTGAAGTGTGTTGTCGAAAAATCTTAATCTGAATGGTATTTTATCCCTAAAATTGACTGACAGCCGTGATTGCAGCATTTGTCTGAGCTCATTTTCTGGTTTTCGGCGCGGCTTCGCCGCGCCGAAAACCAGAAAATAGCGAGTGCGGAAAGCGCGAAACAGCTCCTAAAAAAATCTCCCACATTGCTGCGGGAGATTTTATATTGTACTTTTAATTAGTGTTCAGCTTTTGGAGCTTCTTTAGCTTCGGCAGGTTTTGCAGTTGCTGTACTGTCTGTTTTTGGAGCTTCGGCTTCGTGCTTTTCTGCAGTTGCCTCTTCTGTATGCATTGTGGCAGCTTCGTGACCATGACCTTCACCTTGAGGATCGTCTGAATATCTTTCTGCTCCTTCTTCAAGTTTCAAGGTATTTTTGTTCCCTCCGGCCTGAATTTTCTTACAGCTTACAGCAACAGTAGCAAGAGCTAAACATATAACTAATTTTTTCATATGTAAAATTTATTTTTTTAAGATCAGCAGAATCATTTTGCATAGATTAACAAACACGATTCTTATTAATTTTTAATTGTCCAAAATTAAGGATTCCTATTTTTTTCGGCAACATTTTTATACTGATTTTAGTATAATTTTTCCTTTTTTGGATTGTGTAAAAATAAGATAATTTTCTCCACCGTCTTTTAAACTGTATTTCTTTTTTATTTCCTCAGGTTTTAACGGATAATTTTTGGAAATAATATTGAACTGACTTTTCTTTACAATCTGTTTAGCCTCAATAATTTCCATTTCCAAAATCCTTCCGGGAAAATCAGTTATCTTTTGATTTGACGTGTAAAGATGTGTATTGGGATGTAATTTTTTTAATTTGAATTTTTCTGAGATTACATTAAAAACTCCGGCTTTTAAAACCGAATTATTGGGAATGTAGATGTATTTTTCAGGTTCACCAAATTCTGCTGCTGCATTTTCTTCACTGCCAAAATCAAAGCTGAAATCTGCTTCATGACTTTCGAGGTTTACACAATGACAGATGATTTTGTCTGAATTTTGGTTTGACAGAAATACAACGACTTCTTTAACATCGTTTTTTAAGGCGATAATATCGATCCTGAAAAGGTTTGGTAAAACAGACATTAGATATTTCAGATCAATTAAGGGTGAAAGTTTTATCACGACCTCATTGGAGATATAAAGTAGTTTTTCCTGAATTTCAATAATATCAGGCGAAAGATCTTCGAGTAAAAAAACTTTATTTTTATTGTGGTCTCTTCGCGCAGGATCGAGATAGATTACATCGAAAGTTTCTGTATTTTCATGTAAAAAGTCTTCCAGCTTCTGGCTGATAAATTTTGCTTTCCTGCCTAAAACGTTCCAATTGTGTTCAACAATTGCCAAAAGCTCAGCATTTTGTTCCACCAAAGTTATTTCTTCGAAATTTTCTGATAAATAATAGGCATCAATTCCAAAACCGCTGGTTAAATCGATAAACTTTTTACCTTTTAAGATCTCAGATTTATACAATGCTGTTTTTTCGGAGGAAGACTGCTCTAAATTCAGTTGTGGCGGAAAAATAATTCCTTCTTTCAGCAGAAACGGAAATTTCTTCTGTGCAACCTGCTTTCCTTTGATCTGCTGAACAATTTCCTGTATGGAAACTTCCGGAAAAGGGGATTTTTTTAATAACAAAGAATGCAAATCTGCGTTTAGATTTGCATTGATAAATTGCTGAATTTCCTGATATAAAATTTCTTTTTTCAAAGTTTTTTATCTTTTATAAAAAATGTAATCCGCTAAAATAGGAGTAATTCCGCTTTGTTTCAATAACGAATTGATTTGTCCTCTGTGATAAGTGGAATGATTAATTGCCTGAAAAAGCATTTCGAAAACTGTGTTTTCAAATTTTATTCCTCTTGAATTCTGATATTCAATTTTTTGATCCGGATCAAATTTCTGAACAATTTCAAGGCTTTTATTAAAGTTTTGCTGATTAATTCCGTCTAAATTTTCAAAAGGATTAATTTGCCAAACCTCAAAAGATTTTTCATTTAAAATCCGGGAATTCCAAATTTGTTGGGCATTTAAAGTATGATTGATAAGACTGATTGCTTTTTCATCAACCTTTTCAAGATTTTCAGAAATAATTTTAATCATTTCTTTGTTGAAATGATAAGTATATTCGAATAAATCAACTAATTTTTCTTTCATACTAAGTTACAAATCAGATTCTTTTTTGAACAGCATTGTATCTGGTGATAATGGATCTATCTTTTCATGATATTTTCAAAAATTATTCAAACATTTCCGCCCAGCGAACGGCTTTAATTTCTTTTTCGCTGTATAATTCCTCAATAGACTTTTTAACGTCTAATTTCGGGTATAAATTAACGCCGATCAGCTTTATTTTTCCTTCTTCCACCCACTTCTGCTCTTCAATGGCGTGATCGTAGATTTTTTTCTGAATAGTTCCCTGCTTCAAAAGTTCGAGATAGCCTCCGTTCTCCTCTACTTCCACAAAAAATGCCCAAGATTTTTCCGCAATCTGCCGTGTAATATCTTCTACATAATAACTTCCGTTTGATGCATCTTCAAAAACATTGATAATGCTTTCATACGCAAGAACAATCTGCTGTTTGAAAGAAATTTCTTCTGAATTTTCCGTGCTTTTTTCTACCAGATAATTATTGCTGAAAACCGCATCTGCTCCACCGATCATAGCTGCTGCAAGCTCTAAAGTAGAGCGGATCAGGTTATTTTCATTATCGGAAACTGCTTTATTTCTCAGGGAAGTTTCTGCAAAAATGTAGGGAATTTCGTCCAGATCGTATTCTTTTGACAATTGATTGAAAACTATTTTAAAGGCTCTCAGTTTTGCCATTTCGAAGAAGTAGTTTCCACCGACTGCTATTCTGAAGATGAGTTTGTTTACAATTTCTGAACCGTAGATTTCTACAAGTTCTTTTGTTTTTGCCAAAGCAATTCCCAACTGCTGAAAAATAGCGGCTCCGGTATTCTGATGAAGGGAAATATCTACACAAATATGTCTTCTGAATTGTTTTGCGAGTAGTTCTTTTACCAACTGGTCATTAATTACAGCTTGTTTTTCATCAAAAACATCAATAAGTGAAAAGTATTGGTCTTCTTCTTTCGGACTGATGTGACCTGCGAGTTCCGCATTATTCACGAAAATGGTTTTCTGCTCGAGATTTTCTACATTTTGGTCTAAAATAAATGCAAAAACGTCTTCTTCTAAACTTTCATGATATTTTGCTACCAAATGGGTGCTTTCTTCAATTTTCGGCAGATTTACCAATGGTTTCTGCACAGCGTCGTAGAAAGGTTTTACCACAATTCCTTCCAGATTTTCTTTGGTAAGGATTGTATAAATATCGTCTGTTTTAAGCTGTTGTTTTACTAAATTTTCCCAGGCTGTATTTGACATAGTTTTTGTATGAATTTGTGAATGGTCAATAGTCAATCCGCTTTTATTCATCAATTTTCACTTGATTATAATCCTAACGCAAAGTTTTTTCCATGATGATAAATGACGAACAATCATTTTAAAATTTACTTGCGAAGCAAAATTCATTATTGACAATTCATTAAAAAAAATTATTTTTTCGCGTTTGCACTGTCAACTACCAGAATAAAAATTTCTTCATCCGGTTTTTTCATGAAGTAGTTTTCTCTTGCGTATTTTTCTTTTTCAGATTTGTTGTTCATCAGCTTTTTATAAAACGCATCGTTCTTTTCGTATTCGGTTTTATAGTATTGAAGCTGTTCTTCGTATTTGCTGATTTCGCCGTTCAGTTCATTGATGACAAGAAAGGAAGTTTTATCAAAGAAAATCATCCATACCAGAAACAGACAGATTGTAATGGTATATTTATTCAAAAAATATTTCTGAATAAGTTTGAATGTTTCAGACTTGGGCTGAATGTCTTTAATAAGCTTATTTTCTTTCATTTCTAGTGTTTTCTCAACGAGTTTTTAATAACGGTGGTTAAAAAATCTATCGCAACGGAATTCTGTCTCATATTCGGGATGATAAGATCCGCTTCATTTTTGGAAGGTTCAATAAATTCCTGATGCATCGGCTTTAATGTGGTCTGATAACGGTGCAGTACTTCATTAAGGTCTCTTCCTCTTTCCTGTGTATCTCTTCGTATCCTCCTGATCAGTCTTTCGTCTGAATCTGCGTGTACAAAAACTTTCAGATCAAATTCCTTCAATAATTCCTTGTTGGTAAGAACGAGAATTCCTTCTACTACCAATACATTTTTAGGTTCTACGGTAACGTGATCTCCTGTTCTTCCATGCGTTACAAAGCTGTAAATAGGCTGCTCAATGGATTCGTTATTTTTTAAAGCTTTTACATGTTTTATCAGAAGATCAAAATCGATGGATTTGGGATGGTCATAATTTAAGGCTTCTCTTTCTGCCAATGTAAGATTATGATTATCATGATAATAGTTATCCTGTGAAAGGATGTTCATTCCTTCGATGTCAAGCTGCTGAATGATCTTATCAACAACCGTAGTTTTGCCGGAGCCTGTACCTCCTGCAATTCCTATTACAAGCATTATTTTTGTTTCTTTATAGTTTTTACAAATATACTATTTTACTTGAATGCAAATAAAATAATGAAAGATGAATTTTAATCAAAAAAAATCCCATGCAAAACATCGGATTTTATATTCTTTACGGAAATTCTATTTTTTGATGAACTTTGTTGAGACTTCCAAGCCTTTTATTCTCAAAAGATAGTCTCCAATCTGTAAATGTGAAACATTGATTGTATTTTTTCCTTTGCCAATCGTAGTTTCCATTACTTTTCTGCCTTCCATATTATAGATTTCTGCCTTCTCGTCTTTATTAATTTTCATTGAAACCGTTAAAATATCTGAAACAGGATTCGGATATATGGCAATACTATTCTTTTTCTCTGCTTCATCTACTGCCAAAAGGCATGTGTAAGCCGGCAAAACATACCCTGCAGCGTTAAATTCCTGCGTCATCTGAACAATATCCGCACAGGTAAACCCAAAGGTTCCCAGCATATCGATTGCAGCCTGTCTTACGGCAATTGCAGCACTTTGCTGGTTCGTGCTTGAATTGGTCATGCTTATTCCTTCCAGAAATGCTCTGTCTGTCTTTGCTTTCCCTATTTTATCATAGATTCTCATAAGAGCGGATGCCCAAATCTGCCCTCTTGTATGAATTGATCCGGAACCGGGATATAATACTGTGTAATTGGTAATTCTTCCTGACCAATATTCGTTATGCCCGTCCCAACTGAACATCCAGTTGTACGCAGCGGAAGATGAAGGCCACTGATTGAGACTTCTGCTGTAGGATTGCGCCCAATAGTCTCCACAGCCTTCGCTTAATCCCTGAACCTGAGATAAGCTTCCATTCGTAAGCCAGTCGTGAATGCCGTGTCCCAATTCGTGCAAAACAACATCTGCATCTTCAGCATCGTCTACTCCGCCTTCTCCAAAAACAAGCTGTCCGTTGCTGTAATAAGAATTATCATCTCCATCTAAACCATGGGGATCAAACCATAAAATTCCTGCGTTTGTTAAGGGTTTACAATCAATATTCAATGTCTGGTTAATATAACGCAGGCTGTTATCAATATGCCAATAAGCATTGACCGCTTCAAATCCCTGATCGTTTCTGTTAAATAAAAACTGATTGGTTGACTGTGTAAAAAGTCCCGTCGACGGCGTTTCGAGATCTTTTATTTCTGCATAAGAACCTTTTAACTTATAAACTCCCGCTGTTAAATCCAATTCAGGGATTGTAACTAAAGTTCTGGCAGCATCCAGACTTGCATTTGTTGCGTCGTTATTATCTACATATTGTCCTGCATAGGCAACCTGCATTTTAGAAAGCGGATCCGGATTGAAAATATAACCAGTTCCGGAAACCAAAACTTTTTTAGCTTTAGTATTCTTTTTATTGGATTTCTTTTCAGGATTTTTTTCTTTTTCTTTATAGTAATATGCCACATCTTTCACACTTATGACTTCTCCAGTCTGTGCATCTATAATTGTTTCCCAGCTTCCCGGATTTTCGAAAGAACTCGTGAGAACACGATAGACTAATTTCGTATCTCCGGAATCTGTAAGGTATACATAAAGTTTTGTCTCTTCGTGGGTAATTCCTCCTTTCGTATGGGAAGCCTGATGAGCCTTTGCAAGTGCATCTGATGAGGCAAAAGATGGAATTACATTAATTTCTTTAATATCTTTTTTAAAACTTTCTGCAGAAGTATAGGATATTCCTCCGTTTTTATTGAAATGTACAACAAGTTCGGACTGAAAGACCGGAATTTCTTTCATCAGTTGTTGAAAACGCAGTGTTTCTCCCGAACTGCTTTTTCTTACAAAGTTTAATTTAAACTGGCTGAAATTCTGAACTCCAAGACTGTTAGAATTTTCCGTAATCCACTTTCTGGCGGATGATTCCAAAGATGATTCCTGACCCATTAACGCTGAACAAGATAAAATGCAGCCAAGAACCAATGAATTAATTTTTAGTTTCATGTAATGTTTTTATGATTTAATTAGCAAGATAACAAATATTCACAAAAACATGAATAAATTCTTAAAAAAATATTAAAAAAAATTAAAATTAGATGTAAAAAAGCTCCGTCAATAGTCAGAGCTGATCATTTTATACGATTTCGCTGGTTAATTCTCTTGAAAGCAATTTTTCGTGCATGGGCTTCAAAAGTTCCATTGATCCTGTTTTTACAGTACATTTGCCTTTAAAATGAACAAGAATTGTACATTGCTCGGCTTGCTCTAAGGTGTGTTTGCAAATCTCGATCAGACAATCAATAACATAATCAAATGTATGAACGTCATCGTTATGCAAAACCAATTTATAGACTTCATCGGTCTCATCCAATACGAGAACTTCTTCTTCGTACTGACGTTTCGGATCTTCGTAATCTTTTATACTGTTATAAAAAATCATGTTTAAATTGTTTACAATAGATTAAACTTCTCCTATTTTTTCGGCAAGATCACTAATGCTGTTGGGTTCTTCATATACCAACTCTACAAGCTCCACACTTTTATTGTTCATTTTAAGAATCTTGAAATGATAATTTTCCAGATCAAATTCCTGATTTTCTTCCGGAATATCTTCTAAAGCATGAAGAATAAAACCTGCGAGTGTATTGTACTCACTCTCTTCCGAAAGCGGTAATTTTTTAGGAATAAATTCATTAATTTCATCCAAAGGCTGTGTTGCCTGAACCCAATAAGTATTCTCCCCGATTTTATCTACAATTTTCTCTTCATCATCTTCTTCATCCTGAATTTCTCCTACCAATTCCTCTAAAATATCTTCAAGGGTAATAATTCCTTCTGTCCCTCCGAATTCATCAATAACAATTGCCAAATGCTGTTTTTTCTGCTGAAAAATTTTCAATAGGTCTGAAATCTTTTTACTTCCCACCACGAAAAATGCGTCACGCATCAATTCTTTCAGATCATCATGATTCAGCTCTCCTTTTCTTTTAACGAATTCTCTGATGATTTCTTTTGTATACAGGATACCAATTACATTATCAATAGAATCTACATACACCGGAATACGGGAATAACCGCTATCCATGATCGTGTTAATAATTTCATTGACATCTTCCTTAAAATCTATCGATGTAATATTCTGACGCGGAACCATGATCTGTTTTGCAGAATGATCTGTAAAATCAAATGCATTTTTAATGATCTCATAATTTTCCTCTTCAATTTCTCCACTGTCGGCAGATTGTTTTACCAAAAGCTGAAGCTCTTCGGTAGAGTGGATCTCATGTTCTGAAGCCGGATGAATTTTTACCAATCTTAAAAATGTATTAGACATTAAATTCATCAACCAGATAAAAGGCTTGAAAACCGTATAAAAAACTCTTAACGGAATTGCAGTCGCCATCGTAGTAGATTCTGATTTTCTGATGGCAATGGATTTCGGAATAAGCTCTCCGAAAACAATATGCATGATCGTAATGAGCACAAAACTTGTAATTACTGAAATTGAAGTGATGGTTGCCTGACTAAGATCAATACTAAGAGAATGGAAAATATTTTCTACAATATGGTGCAATGCGCTTTCTCCTACCCAACCTAAAGCCAGGGAAGCCAACGTAATACCAAGCTGTGTAGCCGAAAGATATTCATCAAGATGCTTGATGATATGCTCTGCCTGCTTTGCCATGGAGTTCCCCTCTGCGGCTTTTATCTGAATTTGGGAATAACGAACTTTAACAATTGAAAATTCTGCGGCTACAAAAAAGCCATTAAGTAAAACAAGTAATAAGGCCAGCAAAAGCCTGACTATGTCCGAGTCCATTTAGAAATTATATAAATTTAGTTCTACAAATATATACAAAATAAAAATAACAAAAAAAGCATCGTGATTTACGATGCTTTAATATTGTGTTAAAATAATTCTTTACGAATTTTTCAAGGCTTCTGCTCCGGAAACGATCTCTAAGATTTCGTTTGTAATGGCAGCCTGTCTTGCTTTGTTGTAGAAGATGACCAAATCGTTCTTCAAAGCCTGAGCGTTGTCTGTTGCTTTGTGCATCGCCGTCATTCTCGCTCCGTGTTCAGAAGCTACTGAATCCAGGATCGCTTTGAAAACCTGAGTCTTGATTGACTTAGGAATAAGGTTATCTAAGATTTCTTCTCTGTTTGGCTCAAAGATATAATCTGTTTCTACCTGAGATTCTGTATTTTCAGGCATTGAGATCGGAAGAAGCTGTTCTGTAGTTACTTCCTGAGTCGCTGCATTAACGAATTTATTATAAATTAAATAAACTTCATCAAATTTACCTTCTTTGAAGCTGCCCATTACTGCTTCTGCAATGTGAGCTACCGCATCGAAGTTCAGGTTATCATACACAGCACTTTCGTTTGCATACACCGTACGCGTTCTTCTTACAGCATCAAAAGCTTTTTTACCAACAGAAAGAACTTCCAAATCGTATTGAGATTTGTTTTGAAACTGTGCATTCAGTTCCTTAACGATGGAAGAGTTAAAAGCTCCGGCAAGACCTCTGTTTGAAGTAATAGCGATGAAAAGTATTCTTTTTACTTCTCTTTTCTGAGCGTAAACAGAAATCTGATCAGGATCTGAACTTGAATTTACATTTTGGATAAGTTCCTGTAATTTCTCAGAATAAGGTCTTAACATTACGATTGCATCCTGTGCTTTTTTAAGCTTCGCAGCGGAAACCATTTTCATAGCACGGGTAATTTGCATCGTAGATGAAATTGACGTAATTCTGCCTCGTATTTCTTTTAAGTTTGCCATATTGGGTTAGTTGTTGGTTGTCGGTTGTTGGTTGCTAGTTTTAGAAAATTCTGTCAACTATCAACCAAAAACCATCAACTAATTTTTAGTTATATTTTGCAGCTAGATCGTTAGCAGCCTGCTTAAGAACACTTGTAATTGAATCATCAATTTTTCCTGCTTTAATGGCAGCCATTGTATCCGGATGCTTAGATCTTAGGAATTCGATGTATTCTATCTGGAATTCTTTTACTTTTCTGATAGGAACGTTTCTCAATAAGTTCTCAGTTCCTGCGTAGATCATTGCAACCTGACTGTCTACCGGAAGTGGAGAGTTTACCGGCTGCTTAAGGATTTCTACGTTTCTTTCTCCTTTAGAGATTACCGCTAATGTAGCAGTATCAAGGTCTGAACCGAACTTAGCAAACGCTTCTAATTCTTTATACTGAGCCTGGTCTAATTTAAGCGTACCAGAAACTTTTTTCATTGATTTGATCTGAGCGTTACCTCCTACTCTGGATACAGAGATACCTACGTTAATCGCAGGACGAACCCCTGAGTTGAATAGATCAGACTCCAAGAAGATCTGTCCGTCTGTAATAGAGATTACGTTGGTAGGAATATACGCAGAAACGTCACCCGCCTGAGTTTCAATGATTGGAAGTGCCGTTAATGAACCTCCTCCTTTTACGATTGGTCTTAAAGACTCAGGTAAATCGTTCATCTGTCTTGCGATATTGTCATCCGCGATTACTTTCGCAGCTCTTTCCAATAATCTTGAGTGAAGATAGAAAACGTCTCCAGGATATGCCTCACGACCCGGTGGTCTTCTTAAAAGTAGAGAAAGCTCACGGTAAGCAACTGCCTGTTTAGATAAATCATCATAAACGATCAAAGCCGGTCTTCCGGTGTCTCTGAAGAACTCACCGATCGCCGCTCCTGCCATTGCAGAGTATACCTGCATAGGAACCGGATCCGATGCGTTAGCCGCAACGATTACCGTATATGCCAAAGCTCCTTTATCTGAAAGTGTTTTAACGATTTGTGCTACAGTAGACGCTTTTTGTCCGATAGCAACATATATACAATATACAGGGTTACCTGCATCAAAGAATTCTTTTTGGTTGATGATCGTATCGATCGCAACAGTAGTTTTACCTGTCTGTCTGTCACCGATGATAAGCTCTCTCTGTCCTCTTCCTACAGGGATCATAGAGTCGATTGCAACGATACCTGACTGTAAAGGTTCAGTTACCGGTTGTCTGTAAATAACTCCGGGAGCTTTTCTTTCCAATGGCATTTCGTATAAATCCCCAGTAATAGGACCTTTACCATCGATAGGGTTACCAAGAGTATCTACTACTCTTCCTAACATCCCTTCTCCTACTTTAATAGAAGAGATTCTGTTTGTTCTTCTTACTGTATCTCCTTCTTTTACTAATTTACTTTCACCAAGTAGCGCAACACCTACGTTGTCTTCTTCAAGGTTTAGTACAATACCTTCTACATCACTAGAAAATTTCACCAACTCTCCGTATTGTACGTTTTCTAACCCGTATACACGAGCAATACCATCACCGATGGTTAAAACTGTACCTACTTCCTCAACATTTGATTGAGTATCGAAGTTGGCCAATTGCTGTTTTAAGATCGCAGATACTTCTGCCGGATTTATTTCTGCCATTGTATGGTTGTTTTTTCTTTTTTTGAATTAATTTAAGCTAAAATCTTTTTTAACCTGATTAAGTTTAGACTTCACAGAAGCATCTATTTGCTGGTCTCCAACTCTTAAAATATAACCTCCTAAAATTTCAGGCTTTATATTCAACTGCAAATCAAAGTTTGCAGCGGTGTTAACAAGATTGGAATTTCTTAAAATTTCCTCGAGGTTTTCTTTTGAAAGCTGCGTCGCAGTAGTTACCGTTACCCTCTGTACTCCATTGATATCTTCAACTTTGTTGATAAACTCCTGAGCAATATTCTTCAACTGGTTTTCACGACCGTGCTTGATTACCAAAGTAATCAGGTTCTTTGAAGAAACGGATAAACCTTTGAAAATTTCGTTTGCTACTTCTACTTTATTTTTAGAATCGATGTAAGGTGTCATGAAGAATTTGTTTAAGTCTGCAGACTCTTTCATGATCTTTACTACATCTTTCATTTCAGAAAATACAGTAGCCGTTTGACCTGATTCGTTGGTGAAGTCAAGTAAACCTTGTGCGTATCTTTTAGCTACTTTAGATGTAAGCATTCTTAGTTAAGGTTTGATTTGTTTAAATAATTTTGAACTAATTCGTTTTGAGCTTCGCTATTGTCTAACTTCTGCTTAAGGATAGATTCTGCAATATTTACAGACAAAACACCGATCTGAGTTTTGATATCTGCCATAGCAGCATTTTTCTCAGCATTGATGGTTTGCTTAGCTGCTTCAATCATTTTATCTCCTTCTACTTTAGCAACATCTTTAGCTTCACCTACGATTTTATCTCTGATTTCTCTTGCTTCTTTAAGGATGGCATCTCTTTCGATTTTAGCTTCACGAATAATTCTTTCGTTATCCTCTTTTAAAGTTTCCATCTCTTTTCTTGCCAAAGTAGCCTGATTAAGAGCGTCAACAATAGAAGTTTCTCTATCATTAATAGATTTTAAAATAGGTTTCCAAGCGAATTTACCTAACAAGAATAACAATGCCAGAAAGATAACAGACTGGATAATAAATAATCCTGATGAAAACTGATGAATTAATTCCATTATATAAATGTATAAATAATTATTACTTTTTTTTAAAATTAACATTGTTGTAGCCAACCGCTACAACAATGTTTTGTTTTTTTTTAGCTTATGATGCGAATAACGCAGCGAAAGCAACACCTTCTACAAGTGCAGCTGCAATAAGCATTGCAGTTTGGATTTTTCCAGATTGCTCAGGTTGTCTAGCAATAGCTTCAAGAGCAGCAGCTCCGATTTTACCAAGACCGATACCTACACCAAGTACGATAAGACCTGCACCAATAATTCTAGGGATTTCCATAATATATAATTTTAAAAAATTTGTTTACTTTATTTTATTTTTAATTAGTGAGCTGCATGATGTTCATGTTCATGCTCCTCAACTGCCATTCCAATGAACAAAGCAGATAGCATTGTAAATATATAAGCCTGTAAGAACGCTACTAAAACTTCTAATAAATAGATAACTAATGTTAAGAAAGGAAATGCTACTCCTGCAATCCAGTTATTGAAAATATAAATTGAACCAATCAATGTCATCACCACAATGTGTCCTGCTGTCATGTTGGCAAAAAGTCGAATCATTAAAGCGAATGGCTTAGTCAAAGTTCCTAACAATTCAATTGGCAACATAATGAACTTCATTGGAACAGGAACTCCAGGCATCCAGAAAATATGTTTCCAATAATCTTTGTTCCCAGAAAATGTGGTAACTAAATAAGTAAGGATTGCCAAAAAGAACGTCATAGTAATATTACCTGTAACATTGATTCCGAATGGCATTAAACCTAACACATTCAAGAACAGTATAAAGAAAAATACTGTCAAAAGATAACCAATATATCTCTTATATTTATGTCCGATATTAGGGATCGCAATTTCGTCTCTTACAAAAATCACTAATGGCTCTAAGAATTTAGCGACACCGGTAGGAACCTGAGATTTTTTATAAGATCTTGCCATCGCAGTAAATAACAAAAACATAACAACCGCCACTAGGAAAATAATTAAAACACTTTTAGTGATTGAAAGATCTAAAGGCTTTTCATTTTCTGGATGTCCGTCTTTATCGAAAGATAATTTCCCAGCTGCATCAGTCTTATAAATTTTTTCGTGATGTAATTTATAATAAGATCCATCTACTTCTGTAGTTTCTCCATGCATAAATCCTTCTTTGCTATTACTCATAAAAGCATGGAATCCATTATCATAAAAAATAACAGGAAGAGGAAAACCGATGTGGTGACCTTCTTTATCCACCATCAATGTAAAGTCATGAGCATCCAATAAGTGATGATCGATGAACTCTTTGTTTTCTTTAGTTACTTTGTCTTTCTCTGAAAGCTCTGTAGTAGCAGGACCTGCCTTAGCAGTAGCCTCACCATGCTGTGCAGACACTAAGTTTAACACAAAAATACTGTAGAATAAAACTGCGAATTTCTTAAACATTGATAGGTTTTTTTCGTTGTGCAAAAATATAATATTTTTTTAAGTTTCAATAATTAATTTTCCTGTTTTTTATCATAATTAATCAGCCTGATCGCATAGTACGTAAGCAAGGCTGTAAGGATAAAATAAGGTACAATAAAATGATATTTGTAATCAGGAATTGTTTCTAAGTTTAATTTCTTTCTTATCAAATACATTAAACAAAATTTCAATAAAATCAAGCCAATAACCGAAAGCCCTAAAAACTGCGGAACTATTTTATTAATTAAAACAATTAGTGTAATCATCATCATAAACATTAGGCTTAAAAAAAGATAAAACTTAACAATTATGATTTCATCAAGATGGAAAACAAATTTCCATAATGAGAAATGAATTAAAAATGTTAAAAAAAACAATATTGTAACCAGAATATTTGGATTAGCTTTCATTTTAAATTTAATTTCTGCCTAACAGTTATTAGGTTGATTTTAATTAAACACAAAAATAGACTTTTTCTATCGGATTTTGATAACATTTGATTTTTATCATCTGATAAAATTTATTCCTTATATATAATATTACGTCGAAGACGGTTTTATATCCTAAAAATTTCCTTATTTTTGCAAACCTATAATTTACAATACATATGTTTAATAGTTTACAGGATAAATTAGACAAAGCGCTGCATAATATTTCAGGACGTGGAAAAATCACGGAAATCAACGTTGCGGAAACCGTAAAAGAAATTCGTAGAGCATTGGTGGATGCCGATGTTAATTATAAAGTTGCAAAAGATCTTACCAAAAGAGTTCAGGATAAAGCTTTAGGACAGGACGTTCTTACATCGCTTACTCCGGGACAGCTGATGACGAAAATCGTTCACGATGAGCTGGTAGATCTGATGGGTGGTTCTCAGGAAGGTATTAATCTTTCAGGAAAGCCTTCTGTAATTCTTATCGCTGGACTTCAGGGATCCGGTAAGACTACTTTCTCCGGAAAACTGGCAAATTATTTAAAAACAAAAAGAAATAAAAAACCTCTTTTGGTTGCGTGTGACGTTTATCGTCCGGCTGCGATCGATCAGCTTAAAGTTTTAGGCGGACAAATCGGGGTTCCGGTTTTCACGGAAGAAGGCTCTACAAATCCTTCCACAATTGCTGAAAACGCGATCAATTTTGCAAAATCAAACGGTCATGATGTTGTAATTGTGGATACTGCAGGTCGTTTGGCGATTGACGAGCAGATGATGAACGAAATTAAATCGGTTCATTATTTTATCAAGCCGAATGAAACGTTATTTGTTGTTGACTCAATGACCGGTCAGGATGCGGTAAATACGGCTAAAGCATTTAACGATGCTTTGAATTTTGACGGGGTTGTTTTAACGAAATTAGACGGTGATACTCGTGGTGGAGCCGCTTTAACGATCCGTTCTGTTGTTGAAAAGCCGATTAAATTTATTTCTACAGGAGAAAAAATGGAAGCTTTGGATCTTTTCTACCCGGAAAGGATGGCAGACAGAATCTTAGGAATGGGAGACGTTGTTTCCTTAGTAGAAAGAGCTCAAGAGCAATTTGATGAAGAGGAAGCGAAAAAACTTCACAAGAAAATCGCTAAAAACGAATTTGGATTTGATGATTTCCTAAAACAGATCAACCAGATCAAAAAGATGGGGAATATGAAGGATTTGATGGGGATGATTCCTGGTGTTGGAAAAGCAATTAAAGATGTTGAGATCAGCGATGATGCATTTAAACATATTGAAGCAATCATCTACTCTATGACTCCTGAAGAAAGAAGAAAACCTTCTATCATCAACACCCAGAGAAAAAACAGAATTGCAAAAGGGGCAGGAAGAAAAATTGAGGATGTTAACCAATTGATGAAGCAATTCGATCAGATGGGTAAAATGATGAAAATGATGCAGGGTCCTCAAGGAAAACAGATGATGCAGATGATGAGCAAAATGCCAAATATGCCTGGAATGGGCGGAATGTTCGGCAAATAAAACACAAAAAAAACGATTAAAAAATAATTATTATGGAACTTAACGAAAAACAAGGGAACTACAACCAACCTTACAAATCAGAAAAAAAAGTAACTGCTGGAATTTTAGCAATTCTTTTAGGAGGATTCGGAGTACACAAATTCTACTTAGGCTATACGAAAGCAGGAATTATACAACTTCTTTTAAGCCTTCTTTGCATCGGAGGTCTTATTGGATTAATTGAAGGGATCATCTACCTTACAAAATCTGATGAAGAATTTGACAGAACTTATGTTCAAAACCAAAAAGAATGGTTCTAAGACTTTAAGTTTTACAAATACAAAATCCGGCTCATATCTGAACCGGATTTTTTGTTTATCGTAATGAAAGAAATTGAATTATTTATCAGATTTCTGAGCCTTAGCTTTGATGAAATAAGAGAAACCTAAGTTTACCCCGAAAGTATTTACTCTGTTCTTAAATTCAGTACCGAAATAAGTTTCTTTGTTCGAGAACTGATCGAAAGATACTCCTAAGTTAATCCCTAAAGACTGAGTTGCCATATAAGTAACTCCTCCTTTCACTTTCCAAGCTAAACCATCAGCAGTATAATCTGTTGAAGTTCCTGAAATAGTTTCTTTTGTTTTGCTTGAAGCATAACCAATACCCGCTACCAAAAAAGGAACCACTTTGCTGCTGTTCGCAAAATAATAAGTTACAGTTGGCATTACAGAAAAGCTGGAAACAGTATTTTTATCACCGCTATCTTTTGTTGTAACACTTGTAAAACCTAAATCAATCCCAACAGCTAATTTATCAATTACAAAATAACCTAAAGATGGAGTTACAGCGAAAGTGCTTACTTTAACACCGTCATACGTTTCACCGTTTACCTTAGTTTTAGTTTCCATATTGTTGAAACCAATTCCTGTGTTTCCGCTGATTACCCAGTCTCCTTTAGTCATCTGAGCGTTAGATAATCCGAAAAATGCGATTGCACCAGCTAATAATAGTTTTTTCATAGTTATAAAATTTATTTTTAAAAGATTTTTAAAAGATTAAAAAGTCCCAAGAAAACTCAGGACTTTTTAGTTTATATGCTTTGTTTATTATTTTGCGAAAACATATTTTACACCGATTCCAACAGAAGCCAAATCAAGACCGAAGTTGTAGTTATCTACACTTTTAGCATTCTTGTATTTGAAGTTGCTGTATCCGAATTCTCCGATAGTAGCCTCGATAGTCCAGTTTTTGTTTAAGAAATAATCTAAACCTGGCTTCACAGCAACACCGAAAGAATTGAATTTCTCTTCTGTAGTAGTTGTTGCGTTTGCAAAAGTAGTCTCACGCTTATCGTTTCCGAAAGCCATTGGTACTGAAAGCTGACCGAAGATGTAGAATTTCTCACCTAAAGTCCAGTATTTTCTTGCAAAAGGCTCTACTACAAATGCAGAAAGAGTGTTTTTAGTTGTAGTAACAGCACCTTCGTTTTTTGCTACGCTTGAAGCATAACCTACACCAACTCCAACTGCTACGTTTGTTCCAACGAAATGTCCGATTGTAGGAACTAATGTTAAATCACTAGTTTTGATATTTGTATTGTTATCTTCGCTTGCAGCAAAATTTAAAGTTCCTGATACATATGTAGTTCCTTTAGCGATTTGCGCATTAGATAAACCGAAAAGTGCAATAGCACCTGCTAATAATACCTTTTTCATTTTTTTAATAATTTTAATACTTTCTGACGGCAAATTTACAGTGACGGCTGTGAATATTAAAATTTGTTAATGTGATTAATATCATCGGTATTTTTTAGCAATTTTCAACAATAAAAGCTATTAAATAAAGGCTTTTAGCGTTTTCACAATTTTTTGAATAAAAAAACTCCAATTTTGCAATCGGAGTTCATTATAGTTGATTTTAAAAAATTTTACTTCAGGAAGAAATTTACCCCGAAATTCACCGCTCCGAAGTTAAATCTGTCGTCACCGTACCAATAAGGACCACGACCTTTGTATTTACTGCTTACACTCTGAAATCCTAAATACAGTTCTGTATTCTTCATCTGATATCCTACTCTCGGCGCTACATACAATCCGCTGTTGATATAGTTTCTGGTAGAAATTCCTGCTCCAAGATCCAATCCTACAAACAAAGGAATCTTGTTAAATCTGTATTTTCCGGAAACAGCAATAGGAACAAAACCAAAATCATCTACATTATCTTTTCCGAAAAAGTGTGAATATCCTGTAGCAGCACCAATATCAAGACCTTTAGTAATGTTCCACATATATGCTGCATCCAATCCCAGAGTTACACTTGCCGCATCGGATGCATCTCCAAGCGGAGCACCTACATGAGCTCCCAGTCTGAAACCTTCCTGAGCCTGCGTAAGACCTCCCAGAAATGCAAAAGCACCTAATAATAATAGTTTTTTCATTTTAATAATTTTAAATTTTGAATTTTCTAATGATAAAAATGTGGTAGCATTTTATACAGAAAAAAAGCAGTACAAATTCTGTACCGCTTTAATTTTTTTATGAGAATAAATTCTTAGTTCCCTCCGAATTTGAATCCTACTCCAACCTGTAAAAAGCTGTTAGTTAACTTTTCTCCGTTTGAAGCGTCTTTTGCCAAATTAGATACTCCCATATTGTATCTTGCATCAAAGAATAATCCGTTCTCCAGCATATATTCAGCACCAAGGAATGGAGCAATATTCAAAGTATTTAACTGATCTTTGATATCCACTTCATCGCTGCTGTTGATTTCGAATCCCGGAATAACACCGCCTAATCCTAAATCTGCAGAATATTTTTGTTTAGCAGAAAGGATAACTCCAAAACTTGCACCTGCAGAAACCGAAAGACCTTCAGTAATGAAATATTTAGCAGAAACAGGAATCAATAAAGTATGGTAAGTCTGTTTTGCCTTAACATTGAAAAAGTTGGTAGGATCACTAGGATCAACTTCTGCAATATTCAGTTTCCCTCCAAGTTGAGAATATAAAAGTTCCCCCTGTAAACCAAACCTGTCGCTTACTTTATATTCTGCAATACCTCCGATGTAAAAAGTATGTAACGGATCTGATGTTTCAGAATCTGAGTTGTCTTTAAGCTTAAGAGTTGAATAAGAATATCCTGCTTTAGGTCCGAATCTGAATTCCTGAGCTTTTGCGCTCAATCCCATAACAGCGACTGCTGTCAAAAGAAATAATTTCTTCATAGTTAATAGTTTTTTTATTAATCAGTCGCAAAAATAACACTTTTTTTTAAATATCAAAATGATTACAATAAAGTGTTTAAAAAATAAAAAACAGATCAACACCTGTTAATCTGCTTTTCAATTATATTATGATAAATTGTTTAATCGTTTCGCTGTCTTTTTTCCTCATCATTGTAGGCAAGAATAATTTTTCTTACAACAGGGTGTCTTACTACATCCTCTTCTGTTAAATGAACAAATCCGATTTCTTTTACATCCTTCAGAATTCTCATGGCTTCCTTTAATCCGGATTGCTGTTTCGGAGGTAAATCCACCTGACTCGGATCTCCGGTGATGATAAATTTAGCATTCATCCCCATTCTCGTTAAAAACATTTTCATTTGGGAATGTGTTGTATTTTGAGCTTCATCCAGAATTACAAAGGCATCATCCAGAGTTCTTCCTCTCATAAACGCTAAAGGAGCCACTTCAATCACTTTCTTTTCTATAAAACCTTCCAGTTTTTCATGCGGAATCATGTCGCGTAACGCATCATACAAAGGCTGTAAGTACGGATCCAGCTTTTCTTTAAGATCGCCCGGTAAAAACCCTAAGCTCTCCCCTGCTTCAACGGCAGGTCTTGTTAAAACAATTCTTTTAACGGTTTTATCCCTCAAAGCTTTTGCCGCCAAAGCCACACTCGTATACGTCTTTCCCGTTCCGGCAGGTCCAATCGCAAAAACCATATCTTTTTTCTCGGTTTCCTTAACCAGTTTTTTAAGATTGGTGGTTTTGGCTTTGATGATTTTACCGTTAACACCTTTTACAATGATATCCTGATCGAAAACAAGCTGCTTTTCGTTTTCATCTTTAATATTCAGAAGATTTTCAACATCTTTCAGGTCTATAGAATTATTTTTTGAAATAAAATTGACAATATCATCGAGCTTTTTCTTAAAAATGTCCAAAGCTTCCTGATTGCCCATCGCAAAAATATAGTGATCTCTTCCAGTGATTTTAAGAGTGGGAAAAGTAGATTTTATAAGGTTGAAAAATTGGTTGTTTACTCCGTAGAAGATTTTCGCATCGATATCCTCAAGATCATATGTCAATTCAAACATGCAGTATTATTATTAATTTTAGATTTTAAATTTAAAGCTTTTTTTGAAATTTATATCAAATTCTTTTCCATAATTTTTCCGGCATTCCTTTTATTTTAGATAAATTTGCATTTCTATCATTCTATACAACCATCAATGTCAATTATAACCCTCACTTCAGATTTCGGAAATTTGGATTACAGAGTCGCCGCTGTAAAAGGGAGCATTCTTTCTCTGAATCAGAAGGTTAATATTGTTGATATTAGTCACGAAATACAGGCTTTTAACCTTATACAGACCTCTTACATCGTAAGAAATGCATACAAACATTTTCCGAAAGGCACCATACATATTGTTTCCGTAGACAGTTTTCATAACAGAAACAGGAAAAATATTTTATATAAATCCGACGGACATTACTTTCTGGCGGCGGATAACGGCGTTTTAAGTTTAATCTTTTTTGATATTAAACCTGAAGCGATCTATGAAATCACTTTGAACAACCGTTTCGACGATATCGTTAATTTTACTTCTACGGACGTTTTTGTTCCTGCAGCCGTTCATCTGGCAAACGGAGGACTTCCCGAAGTAATCGGCAGAAAAATAGACTCTGCAAAACAGCTTCTGTTTCCGAAACCTGTTTACAATGAATCCGAAAAGATGATCATCGGAGAAGTTACCTACATTGATAATTTCGGAAATATAATCTCAAATATTAATAAAGATTTTTTTGAAACCATCTCAAAAGGATACGAAAGTTTCACGATAAAATTCAGAAACTTAGCACTTTCAAGAGTCTTTTCGAGTCATACGGAAGTGGTTTCGGACTGGGATCGGGAAACAGAATTTCACGGGCAGTCTGCTGCAATCTTCAATGACAGTCAGCTTTTGGAGCTTACCATCTACAAAGGAAGCAGAAAAAACGGGGCAAAATCCCTGTTTGGACTTAACGTGGGCGAAAATATTTACATTGAATTTTTCTAAAATTTAATATTTCATAAAAAAATCGATTTTTTTTATATATTTGTCAAAATCTAAAAATTAAAAATGGCAGAATACAAATTATTGCTTCCGTCCATGGGAGAAGGTGTTATGGAAGCGACAATTATCTCCTGGTTGTTCAACGAAGGTGATAGCGTAAAAGAGGATGATTCCGTAGTAGAAATTGCAACAGATAAGGTAGATTCAGACGTTCCGACACCCGTTTCGGGGAAAATCGTAAAGATTTTGAAACAGAAAGACGAAGTTGCAAAAGTAGGTGAAGCCATTGCTATTTTAGAAATTGAAGGAGAAGGCGGAAACACTGCTTCTGAAGAAGTAAAAACGGAAACTCCGGCGGCTGCTCCGGACGCGGAAATATTAAAAACCATTGAAGAGCCTTTAAAAGTAGCTGCTTCAACAGAGTTTTCGGGAGACCTTTATCTTTCACCGCTTGTAAAATCTATCGCACAGCAGGAAAATATTTCTGAAACCGAACTTAAAACCATCAAAGGAAGCGGTCTGGAAGGAAGAATTACCAAAGAAGATATTTTAGCGTACGTTAAAAACAGAGGAAACCAGCCAGTTCAACAGGCAGCTCCGGTACAAACTGCACCTGCTCCACAACCGGTTGCGACTTCAGCTCCGGCTGCTACGATTACCGCTGCTGCAGGTGATGAGATCATTCCAATGGACAGAATGAGAAAAATTATCGCTGAAAATATGGTAAAAGCGAAGCAGATTGCTCCGCACGTAACTTCTTTCATCGAAACAGACGTTACGAACGTTGTAAAATGGAGAAATAAAAACAAATCTCTTTTTGAAAAACGTGAAGGTGAAAAACTGACGTTCATGCCGATTTTCGTGAAAGCAGTTGTAAAAGCGATTCAGGATTTCCCTATGATCAACGTGTCAATCAGCGGAGAAAACATCATCAAAAAGAAAAACATCAACATCGGTATGGCAACAGCTTTACCGGATGGAAACCTTATCGTTCCTGTTATCAAAAACGCAGATCAGTTATCACTTTCAGGATTGGCAAAAGCGATCAACGATTTAGCGTACAGAGCAAGAAACAAAAAATTAAGACCTGAAGACACTCAGGGTGCAACATATACAATTTCTAACGTAGGAAGCTTCGGAAACTTAATGGGAACTCCGATTATTCCTCAGCCTCAGGTTGCAATTTTAGCAATCGGAGCTATAGTTAAAAAACCAGCCGTTCTTGAAACTCCGGACGGAGATGTAATCGCTATCAGAAACTTAATGTTTATGTCTCACTCATACGACCACAGAGTTGTAGACGGTTCTTTAGGCGGAATGATGCTAAAACATGTTCATGATTACCTTGAAAACTGGGATCTGAATACGGAAATATAATTTATAAATGATGAATGATAAGTGATGTAATTGTCATATTAAGCTTATCAAAATATCTTTACAATATAAAGCCTTCGATTTTTTTCGGAGGTTTTTTATTAGCAATATTTCTTATTGATTAGATTCTAACTCGTATTTTATTTCAGTATCTAACTTGAAATTTTCTTTTTGATTGGACAGATAAATACTTTTCAGACTGTCATTTTTATCAAGATCAATGTGTAGATCAAAATGATCTGTAGATTTGTTTTTTAAAATTTCATATAGCTGATCAGGATCTAGATCTATTTTCATTCTTAAAACTGGCGCAAAAAAATATTCTTCCGACTTAGGTTTCATTCCGGCATTTTTAGTGACTTTAAGATCAATTTTATCAAAGGGGCGTATTGTAAGAGGTCTATTTTCATACAAAAACGTTCTGTTTATGAGTGTATCTGCTGAGTAAGATGAATTTGATAAATAATTATAAGTCACGGGACTAAATTCTATTCCTGAAAACTCGGAGCCGCTTTTTATAGTAAGATATGGGGTAATTTTTATTTTATTCTGAGCAAAGAATACTGCGACATCTCTATTTACATCTTTATTAAACCAAGGCTTTAAAACTGCAGTTCCCCTAAGTTTTTGTGTTACTTTATAGTTAGCTTTTACAGCAAATACTCCATGTTTTCCAAAGGTAAGCCCAAAATTTTCGCTATTTTCAATGTTTTTCCTGACAAGGTCATCATCAATTTCTCCATTGAATTCATAAAATTTGTTGTCCTCAAAACAGAACCAAAGCAAATGAAGTTTTTTAGGCAGAAGTTTTTCATTTACCGATAAATGATTTTCCCCATTGGGAATATTAATAGTATCATCTTTGTTTATGAACATATTTTCCAGAAGTACTGTATTTATATCCTCTTCGTTTTCAACATAAATATAATAATCTGATCTGTCAAATCTTTTATAGGCAGTTTCATTCAAAAAAATTCCGATAATTAATCCTCCAATAAGAATTAATAAAATGATATTCCAAATTTTAATAGCCATTTATATGCGCTTTAGCCAATCCTGATAACAATACTAAAAACAAGCTGTAAATAATAAGAAAAATAAACATACAAATAAGAATTATAACGTACACCGTTCTGATTTCTTTACCTGTTGTTACTGCAGAACTTATAAGAATAATTAGCATATTAATGATTATCAGATAAATATAATTATTTAAAAATTCATTTGATAAAAAATCATAACGCTGTAAAAACAGAATATGCGAAAGGAGAAAAAACATAAAAACCAATATCACATTTGTAGAAGTTTTTTTCAGTAGCTGATCTCTATTTTTATAAATATTCATCACGTTTTTATAAACTTTTTCCCGTTTTTGTGTAAATCTACTCATTAATATTTAAATTTAAAACAATTTTAAAAACCTTCTCACCGTGGAACTGGATTTCAGAAAACTCAATGTTAAAAAACTTTTCGACTTTTCAAAAGAAGAAGAAAATCTGATTTTCGAGGTTTATGACAACCTTTTTGAAATTTACGATATTGCCGTTATTGAAATTAAAGACTCCCCTTTTCATGAATTTAATTCCGGTGAAGAAATACCGCTTTTTGCTCCCAAAATAGGCTATTTCATTACTGATAAAAACAGACAAAATTCTTTTTATCTCTTTATCGTCAGCAAAATAGGAACCAACGCAAAAGGAGCACGCACAACAACTTCGTACGACAGTCTGCAAATCTGGGGAATGAAAAAATTAAGCGATGATTTTGGATTTATTTCAGTCAACAGAAAGAAATGGGCAGATAAAATTGCAGGAATATTCAGCAGCTCTACTGTTAATTTTAAAGACCGTGATTTTAAAGATTTTTATGTTTTGGGAAGCGATCCTTTTAAAACCCAATCCTTTTTAAACTCCGGAAGAAAAGAAGTTATAAAATCATTTCCTGATGAAGATTTTAAGCTGGAAATTAAAAACGACTTATTAAGCTTCGCCTTGCCTAAAGAACTTTCCGTACAAAATGCTTTAATGGTTTCAAAATTTTTAGAAGAAATATAAATTCCTTATTTTTATCATCAATCTTGCGACAAACCATTTAATGCTGAAAATAATAGTCATCATCCGAAGATCTCTAAAAAAATCTTTCGACAACATCCGAAACGAACAACTGAAGTACAATCTGCTTCAGGCAATTCCTTTTTGGATCGGCTCTGTGATTACGGGATTTGTAGCGGTGATGTATGCCAAAATTTTTGCATGGGGAGAAAATCTTCTGCATTTTATTCTGGATTGGCATTCGTGGATGATCTTCATAATTGCCCCGATTGGTTTTGTCGTATCGTGGTGGCTCGTAAAAGAATTTGCCCCGAATGCAAAAGGAAGCGGAATTCCTCAGGTGATGGCAGCCGTAGAATTAGCCAACCCGAAAGAACATAAAAAGATCCGAAGTTTACTAAGCTTAAAAATTATTGTTTTTAAAATTCTTTCTTCTGTTATTCTGGTCATCGGAGGCGGTGCAGTCGGTCGCGAAGGTCCTACGATTCAGATTGCAGGTTCTGTTTTCAGAAAAGTAAACGAATACCTTCCCGAATGGTGGCCGAAAATTTCAAAGAAAAATATGATTATGACGGGTGCAGCAGCGGGACTCGCAGCGGCTTTCAACACACCTTTAGGCGGAATTGTTTTCGCTGTGGAAGAACTTTCCAAAACCCATATCAATTACTTTAAAACCGCTCTGTTTACCGCAGTTATCATTGCGGGTTTAACGGCGCAGACTTTGGCAGGTTCTTACCTGTATTTGGGATATCCAAAAACAAACGACGTTTCTTTAATGGTCATGTTTCCCATTATTTTAGTAGGCGGAATTGCCGGAATTTTAGCCAGTCAGCTCTCCGTAACTATGCTGAAAATGAATGACTGGAAAAAAAGAAAACTTAAAACAGACCGTGCGAACGTAGCATTTTTAATTTTCTGCGCTCTAATTATAGCTTCTATCGCTTTTTTTATTAACCGGGAAATATTGGGTTCCGGAAAAGAAATCATGGAACGCGTTCTTTTTACTTCAGAAAAACATGAAGACTGGTACGTTCCGGTTTTAAGAATGTTGGGTCCTGCCCTTTCCTTCACTTCCGGCGGTGCCGGAGGAATTTTTGCCCCTGCTTTAACAGCCGGAGCAAGTATTGGTTCTGTAATTTCAGGATTCATTCATTTAAGCCCGAATGAAACCAATGTTGTTGTTTTGGCAGGAATGGTTGCTTTTTTAACGGGAATTACAAGAGCACCTTTTACATCGGCAATCATCGTTCTGGAAATGACCGACAGACATTCTTTAATATTTCATCTTATGTTAGCCGGAATGGTGTCTTCCATTGCCTCCATTTTGGTAAGCCGACATTCTTTATACGATGTCATCAAAGTGAATTTTTTAACGGAGATCAGAAAAGACGATAGTATTTAGAGTTCAGGGTTTGAGGTTTAAAGTTCATTTATAAAAAACAACAATCAAAAACCGTGAACTGACAACAATTCACCACCAACAATTTTTCAGAAACATTTGCTCTCGTATTGCATATTACAAATATATTCTCTACTTTTGCACCTCGAAATAATTAACAAATTTTTTAACATTATGAACAATTACGAAACTGTTTTCATTTTAACTCCCGTTCTATCTGATGCACAGGTGGAGGAAGCAGTGAAAAAATTCGAAGATCTTATTAAAGAAAAGAACTGCGAAATCGTTGCTAAAGAAAACTGGGGATTAAAAAAATTAGCTTACCCGATCCAATTGAAAAAGAACGGATTCTACACTTTAATCGAGTTTAAAGGTGAAGGTTCTGTAGTTGCTGATTTAGAATTGGCATTCAAGCGTGACGAAAGAGTAATCCGTTACCTTACTACAAAACTAGACAAACACGCTGTTGACTATGCTGTAACTAGAAGAGCAAAAGTAAAAGCAGCTAAAGCTTAATTATTAACCCTATTTTTAAAAGACAAGACAATGGCAATAGACGAAATGGCTAAACAAGCCTCAGCTGGAGGAGAATCTGAAGTAAAATTCCTTACTCCGCTTGATATCAATACAAAATCTGAAAAGAAATATTGTAGATTCAAAAAATACGGAATTAAGCACGTAGATTACAAAGATGCTGATTTCTTATTACAGTTCGTAAACGAGCAAGGTAAAATCTTACCAAGAAGATACACAGGAACTTCTTTAAAATACCAAAGAAAAGTTTCTGCTGCAATCAAAAGAGCAAGACACTTGGCGTTACTACCATACGTAGCTGACTTACTGAAATAAAAAAAAATGCAATTAGCCATTAGCTTCTCGCTTTTGGCTTTTTGTTGCTGAATTAATTTATAAATTCTAACGATGTGAAGAGTAAGCCGGAATATAAACCCCGGAACTCCAAACTCAAAAACGGACAACAACAATGAACATTATTCTAAAAAAAGACGTAGAAAACTTAGGTCTTGAATTCGACACAGTAAGCGTAAAGCCTGGTTATGCAAGAAACTTCTTAATTCCTCAAGGGTATGCTTTATTAGCTACTCCTAAAAACATCGCAGCTTTAGAAGCTACTTTGGAGGCTAGAAAAGAAGAAGAAGCTAAATTGGTTGCTGCTGCAAACGCTGTAGTAGAGCAATTAAAGAAAACTTCTATCACAATCCCTGCAAAAGTTGGTACTGGTGATAAATTATTCGGTTCTATCAACAATGCAGATCTTGCTGAAGCTTTAGGAAAAGCAGGGGTATCTGTAGATAAAAAATACATCAAAATTCCTGGAAATACCATCAAGAGAACTGGTAAATTCTCAGCTCTTGTTAGACTTCACAGAAACGTTGAGTACAACTACGAATTCGATGTTGTATCTGATGCTCCGGTTGAAGCTCCGAAAGCAGCTCCTGCTAAAAAAGAAGAAGCATCTTCTGAAGAAGCTTAATCAAGACGAGATTTTCTCAACATATAAACCACTTCAACTGAAGTGGTTTTTTTGCGTCCCTACGACAGACTGAAGGTCTGCGAACGCAGTTCTGAAGCGACGAAGCAATCTTTCACAAATCAACACATCTGTCATTTCGACGAAGGAGAAATCTACCCTCAAACAGAATATCTCTATATTTTTTCAGGAGCTATTTCCCGCTTTCCATTGCAATCTTTTTTTTCAAAAAAGGATTTTCATTACAATCGGGGCTAAAATTCCCCTCATCAATAATACTGATACGTTTTCACAACACTTACCTCTCTGAAAATAAAGAATGAAGCAGAAATTGAATTATCCTAAGTTCGGAATAAGTCTTCTTAAACGCAAGGTTAAACAAAGAGATTCAATTATCAGGAATTCAGCTTTTAAGATATACAAAGGTGTAAAATTGATCAAAGTAATACCATTTTGTCTTTTTTAAATAAACGAAGTGCCTTTGTTTAGCTTAAAAAATTTCAATAAATAAAATAAATAAATTCTTTTGTTTTTCTTTGCGATAAATTAAGGTTAATTAATATTTTCATGAAAAAACTTGTATCATTAGTATTTAGAAAAAACACAAAAACCCTCCCACTCTCCAACTCTAACACTCTCCAACTCTACCACTCTCAAACCCTACAACTCTCCAACCCAAAATCACTCCTCTCCCTTCAGCTTCTGAAGATAATCCGTCGGAGCAACCCCAATTACCTTTTTAAAAATATTACTGAAAGAAGACAAACTATTGTATCCCACCATCATCGCGATCTCGTACATATTGTACTTCCCTTCCAGCATCAGTTCCAGAGAGCGGGTAATTCTCAGCGCACGTAAAAAACGGACGTAATTCATGCCCAGAATTTCTTTAAACTTTCGGGAAAGCGTTCTTGTACTCATCCCGAATTCTTTTGCCGTAGATTCTATACTTAAAGGCTTTTCCAGATTCGCATGAATGTACTGTGCCACCTTCAGAAGCATTTCGTCATTCGGAAAAGGATGCTGAACCGGAAATGCAAGTTTCTTATCCCTTTTTTCAGGTAAAATTCCTTTTAATGCTTTAAGAAAATCATATTTTACTCCGTCATTCTTTGTGATTTTCCCATCCCAGTCTTTAGTGTACAAAATCATCTCCCGAAGAAGATGACTTACCGAATAAATATTAATTTCATCAAAAAAGCCATTTTCATTTTCTTCTTTTTTAAAATAAAAATTATACAGATCTACTTTCGGACTGGTAGAAAAAATGTAATGCGGTGTTCCGGCAGGAATCCACATAAAACATCTTGCCGGTAAATACCAGTGTTTCAGATCGGTGAAAATATGCACGATTCCGCCTTCTGCATACACCAACTGAGCCGAACTGTGATAATGGATTTCGGTTTTCACCTTTCCGGTAAGCACATGATAAACGTAAAATTCCGAATCTGCTTCTTCTACTGCTTTAAAGTGACTTTCGTTCATTCAATAAAGGTAAAGAGAAAATTTCAATATGGCGTAAATGAGCAAATCTTTTTCTGTTTTCACAAATCATGTCGGAAGCTGCACCGCGTAAATTTGCAGAGTCAAAAACAATTCAGCAAAAAATCTTAACTATATTTATGAAAATGATATCATACGCAAACAGATATCAGTGGTTTGCGTTGTGCCTATTACTTATGAGTAATTTATTACAGGCACAGATAACCGATTATCAACATCTTACCCTGCAAAAAGCAATAGAGATCGGATTAATTCAAAACAAAAAAATAAAAATCAGCCATTTAAAAGAGGATATGTCCGAAACCAGAGAGAAAGATCTGAAAATGGAAAAGCTTCCCGATGTAGAATTCCACACAAGCTACAATCAGGTCACCAATCTTTTTCAGCATGAAGACGGCGTGTTTGCAAAAGCCACAAAGTACAACATTATCAACGGAATGTACGATTTTACGCTTTCGGCTTCCATTCCGGTTTATATGGGCGGAAAAATTAAAAATACCGAAAAAAAAGCCGCCATTGATACTGAAATTTCATCTCTTAAAACCCATCTGAATGAAAGACAGCTAAAAATAGAAATTATCACCGCCTTTCTCCAGATTCATCATTTGAAAGAACAGCAAGGTTTAATTAATGATAAAATGAAAGAAGATTCCGTGAACATCAAACAAGTGAAAGCGCTGAAAGCAAACGGCGTGGTTACGGCAAATGAAGTTCTGAGAACCTATTTACAGCTCTCTAACCATAAAATGAGCCGGACAGAACTGGATAACGATATTCAGATTGCAGAACACAAGCTGAAAACGATGCTTTCCCTTCCGGAAAATCAGGAAATGCATGTGGAAACGGAAGATTTAATTTCTGAAAACGCAGAAATCCCTTACATCAATGAATTAACGGAAACCGCTTTACATAAAAACGAATCTGTGGAAATTGCCAATAAAAATCTCACTCTTAAAGAACTGGATCAGAAAATTACCAAAGCGAATTATTTACCGAAAATTACCGCAGGCGGAGAATACTTTTTAAAATATCCCAATATGATGTTTTTTCCGCCCGAACCTTATGCGTACCGTTTGGGAATGATCGGTATCCATCTTACCTATCCCATCGAAAATCTGTATAAAAACAAATACAAAATGCAGGAAACAAAAGAAAATATAACTCTTGCCCAATTGCAGATCGAAGAAAACGAAGAAAATATCCGGCACGAAGTGTATGAAGCTTTCAAAAAATTCGAAGAAACGGAAGAAAAGGTAAAAATCGCAGAAGAAGCCATTAATCAGGCAAAAGAAAATTACAGGATCGTAAAGACCAAATATGCGAATAAGCTAAGTTTAATCACCGAACTCATTGATGCAGACAATGCCTATCTGGAAGCGCAATCCAACCTTATTTCCGTAAAAATTAACCGACAACTTAAATATTATCAACTCCAGTACACGATTGGAAATTTATAAAACTATGGCGAAGAGACAATTAACACAAAAGGAAAAAAGAATCAATAAAATCATCAGCGTTTTGGCGTGGATTCTTATCATCAGCGGAATTGCAGGAATGCTGAGTTTCTACATTTTTTCGAGAAAAAATGTAACGACCAACGATGCACAGATCGAACAGTACATTACGCCGGTTTCCAGCAAAATTTCGGGGTTTATAAAGACAATAAAATTCAATGAAAACCAGTTTGTGCATAAAGGCGACATTTTACTTATCATCGACAACCGCGAATTTATCAATCAGGTAAAAATAGCGGAAGCCGGTCTCCATGCCAATTCAGATAACATCAATACCATCGAAAGCGGAGTGAATACGAAAGAAAGTGACACTAAAATTATTGATGCAAAAATTGCTTCTGCCAAAATCGACATCTGGAAAACCGAACAGGATTTTAAACGGTATAAAAATTTAGTGGATGAAGATGCAGCAACCGATCAGCAGTTTGAAAATGCAAAAGCTTTGTACGAACAGGCAAAAGCGAGTCTATTGGCTTTAGAACAGCAAAAAAACGCGGTAAAAGCAGGCGTTAGTGAGCAAAAAACGAAAATCGCTCCGGTAAAAAGTCAGGTACAGCAAAGTTCTGCCAATCTTAACAATGCTAAACTTTTTCTTTCTTATACCTATGTTACTGCTCCGTACGACGGTTGGGTAGGAAAGAAAACCATTCAGGAAGGACAGTTGATCAAAGAAGGTCAGGCTTTGGTTCAGATCGTAAGCAAAGAAAAATGGATCATTGCCAATTATAAAGAAACGCAGTTGGGACAAATCGACCAGCAAAAAGAAGTCATTATCACCGCAGATGCGTATCCTAATGTGAAATTTAAAGGAAAAATCGTTTCGGTTTCTCCTGCTTCAGGCTCCCAGTTTTCTTTGGTAAAGCCGGATAATGCAACAGGAAATTTTGTAAAAATAGAGCAGCGATTTCCAGTAAAAATCATTCTCCATAAAAATCAAAACAATGAAAAATTGCTTTCCGGAATGAACGTTCTGGTGAGTGCAAAAAAGATTTAGAGTTTGAGCGTTTCAGGGTTTGAGCGTTTGATAGTGAGAGGATTTGAGTTTTTTATTTTTCTTGGATTTTTAATTAACCAATCAATTATTTTTTAGCGAAAAGGCAGAATACAATTTTGCCATCTTATCTTTTTTTACAATTTTCTGTCTTTTCGCAATTTTTATTTTTTTTATTCAATTAATCATGCATCACAATTCAGTTTATCATCGATGGGTTCCGCAGTGGCTGAAACTTCCGCTTCTTATTCTAGCGCTTTTTCCGCATCTGATGCTGCTGTCGCTTTTGCATTCCAACAGTGCTTTTACCGCGTCTTTTATGGATGTAGATTCGGATGACATACAATATTTAATGATCCTGATGTACGGAACATTTGTGGTCACGCTTTTGGTGATACAGCGTTTTATGGCATATTTCAGCGTAAAATACTATACTTTGCTGATGTCTTCCGCTTCCGTTCTCATTCTCTACGGACTTTCAGTTACGCATGATTATCATATAATTCTTGTCATCCGTTTTCTGGAAGGAATTTTCGGAGTTTTGGAAGGCGCTATATTTCTCCCGCTTATTGTGGCTGAGTTAAAGACAAAACACGCCAAAGAAATTGCCTACCTTTTTATGTACACCATTATTCTTACAGGCGGAACATTAACCACTTCCCTGCTGAAATCAAGCATAGAAAACTACGACTTCCGCCACATGATTCTCATGATGGTCTATTTTCACGTTTTCGTTCTGGTAATGGCTTTTGCTATTTTCAATAAAAACAGATTTTTCCCGAAAAAACCTTTGTATCAGCTGGATATTGCAAGCTGGTTTTTGCTTTGGGGATGTCTTCAGGCAGGAGGTTACGCGCTGATCTATGGAAAAAGACTGATGTGGTTTGAATCTGATAGTATTGTATTCTGTTTTTTACTGTTCCTGATTTTTGGAGGATTATTTATGCTGAAACAGAGAAATCAGCCGCGCCCGTTTTTTCATTTTGAAGTTTTCAGCTCGAAAAATGTAATTGTAGGGGTTATTCTTTTCTTCATCTTTTATATTCTCAGAGCTTCCATCAATAATGTGTACAGCGTGATGGCTGTTGTCTGGAAATGGCAGTGGGATTATATTGTGGAAGTTCAGTACTGGAATGTTGCAGGAAGTCTTCTGGGCGTTTTCCTGTCTGCTTTGTGCATCACAAAAGGGGCATCTTCAAGGCTTGTATTTTTTACCGGATTTTTAATTTTAGCCATAGACAGCGCATGGTTTACCTATACTTTTTATCCGGATACAACGCTTCAGACGATTTGTCCGCCCTTGTTTCTTCAGGGAGTAGGACAAGGCTTGCTTTTTACTCCGCTTGTATTCTTCTTAATCGCAGGAATGCCGGAACAGTACGTTTCCAATGCGACCGCAGTAGGAACTGCCACAAGATTCTGGACCACAGCAATCGGCTATGCGTTGATGCAGAATCTGATGCTTTTTTTAACGCTAAAACATTCCGATTCTTTAAGCTCGGAATTTGTAAGCACAAACCCGATTTTCGCGTCGCAATGGAATCAGGTTTTTGGAAATAGCATTTCGAAACTTCCGGTTAATGACTCTTTGTCTGTCACTGCCGGAATTTTTAAGTCAAAAATAAATTCTCAGGCAATTCTGCTTTCCAATATGGAAATTTTTACAGGATTGTTCTGGCTGGCTTTAATTACCGCAGTGATTATTTTACTGTATCATCCGGTGAAAATTGTGGTAAGGAATATTATTTAAATAAGAAACCTGTTTAAACTAATTTCAGAATTAACCACAAAAGACACAAAAGGCAATGTTAAAGCAAATTTCAATACTATTCAAAGCGCTCAAAATAATAAAAATCAAAGATTTTTAAAAACTATTGTGAACTTTTTCATTTATAATGATCAGCTTTAAATAAAAGTTTAGTTCATCTTTTGTACCTTTTGCGGTTAAATAAAAAGTTTAAACAGACTCAAAGAAACCGGGAGAAATTCCCGGTTATGACTATGATTTTGGAGACCAGACGTTGAAAAACTCTTTTACTTTTTCAAGGCTGTATCCTTTTCCTTCCTCTAAAACGTCGCTTTGCTGAACGTGGATCATTTTACCATTCTGATCCAGAACGATGAAAACCGGATATCCGAATTTCGTTCCCGGATCGCCATATTTGGCAAATATCTTTTCGTTTTTATTTTCCGGAGAATAATTCAGGTGGTAATATAGATAATTGTCGTCCACTAATTTTTTCAGTTCCGGAGTAGTCTGTACATACTGGTTGAATCTTAAACACCAGATGCACCAGTTTCCTCCTGCCTGAATCATGATATTTTTCTTCTCATTTTTCGCTTTTGCAATAAGATTCTGTATATCTTTTTCTGCATCCGCTTTCGGATCATAAGGTTTTGGAAGCTTTGCCTTCTCTTCTGCCGCTTTTTTCTTGGCATCCAGTTCGGCATGATCTGTCTTTACCAATAACGATTTTTCTTCTGAACCACTTTTAACTTCCTGTCTTACGGTATTGGTATTCTGTGAGAAAGCAATGGAACTTAAACCCAGAAATGCGATTAATGATAATTTTTTCATACGTTAAAAATAAAAAAATAATACTATTTGTAAGCAAAAACAGAACCATAATTTTATTATGCGTAAATTTGCATGTTTTATGAATTTCCTTATCAAAATATTATATCTGATTTCCAAACTTCCGCTGAAAGTTTTGTATGTATTTTCAGACATTATTTTCTTTCTGAATCATTATATCGTCGGCTACAGAAAAAATGTAATTACCCAAAACCTGAAGAATTCTTTTCCAAAAAAAACGGATGAAGAAATTGCAGAGATCCGGAAGAAATTCTATCTCAACTTTTCCGATTATCTTGTAGAAACAGTAAAATCTTTCAGTATTTCCGAAACAGAATCTCGGGTAAGAATGCAGCACATCAATCAGGAAGTTTTTCATGAGGCAAAAGCGGAAGGAAAAAATGTGATTATGCTTGCGGGACATGTTTTCAACTGGGAATGGATCAATGCGCTTGCTAAAGTAATTCCGCAGGATCACTGTCATCCTGTTTACCGAAAAGTGAACAGTGATTTCTGGGAAAACCAGATGAAAAAAGTCCGTAATAAATTCGGGAATGAAGCACTGGAAGCGAATGAAGTGATCATGCACATTTTCAGATCTAAAAGCAAAGGCAGTTCTGCTTATATGTTTGTGGCAGACCAGACTCCCCACTTTTCCCACGTTAATTACGGTTTAGAATTTTTAAACCAGAGAACTCCGGTTTTCATTGGTTATGATAAATTGGCAACAAGAATGGATCTGGCGTTCATTTACTGTGAAATGAAGAAGGTAAAACGCGGTTATTATCAGGTTAATTATCACCGAATTTATCCGGACGGAGAAAAATTTGTGGAAAATGAAGTGGTGAAAAAATTCCATAGACTATTGGAAAACACTTTGAATAAAAGACCCGATAACTATCTTTGGTCGCACAGAAAATGGAAATATCAGGATTCTATAAAAACTTTTGATTCAGAAAAAATTTAATTTCTCATGTCGAAAAAATTAGCAGTCGTTATTTTAAACTGGAACGGGAAAAGCTGGCTGGAAAAATTTCTTCCCAATGTGGTTCAGTTTTCCCAAAATGCTGATATTTATGTAATTGATAATCTTTCCACCGATGATTCTGTCGATTTTCTTCAAAAGAATTTTCCTTCAGTACAGATTATTAAAAACAATAAAAATTACGGCTTTGCAGGAGGCTACAATGAAGGTTTAAAAGAAATTAAAAATGAATTGTACTGTCTTCTGAATTCCGATGTGGAGGTTACCGAAAACTGGATCGATCCTGTTTTGGAACTTTTTGAAAAAGATTCTTCCATTGCCGCGGTTCAGCCTAAGATTCTTTCCTACAACAATAAAAACTACTTCGAATTTGCGGGTGCAGGAGGCGGATTAATCGATAATTTAGGTTATCCGTATTGCAGAGGAAGAGTTTTTGATGATCTGGAAGAAGATAAAGGGCAGTATGATGATGAAACGGAAATTTTCTGGGCTTCCGGATGCTGTTTATTTATTCGAAGCAAAGATTTTTGGGAGCAGAAAGGTTTTGATGAACGGTTTTTTGCACATCAGGAAGAAATTGATCTTTGCTGGAGACTGATTAATTCGGGAAAGAAAGTTTTTTACACCGGAAAATCAAAAATATATCATGTTGGCGGAGGAACTTTAAACAAGCAGAGTGCACAGAAAACTTTTTTAAATATCCGAAATAACTTTTCGATGTTACTGAAGAATCTGCCTTTTCCAAAATTAATCTGGCTGATTTTTTTCAGATTGTGCCTTGACGGAGCTGCCTCATTTTATTTTGCCTATAAAAATGGAATTTCCCATTTTTGGGCAGTTTTAAGAGGACATTTCGGATTTTACGCACAGATTCCCGGAACTTTAAAACGCCGTCAGAAACATCAGAAAACAGATTATTACCAAGCCAAATGGCTTGTTTTCAAACATTTTTTAGGGGATAAAAAGAAAATTTAAACCCTTAACTTAAAACTATAAACTTTATTTATGGATTTCTGCGCAATAGATTTTGAAACGGCAACTCACGAGCGAAATTCCGCGTGTGAGCTTGGAATCTGTGTTGTGCAGGATTCAAAAATCATTGAGACCAAAACATGGCTCATCAAACCACCGAGTTTTCCTTATTTCAGTCCTTTTAATGTGGATGTTCACGGTATTCTTCCGGATGATGTAAAAGACGCTCCTACTTTCGATGAAATCTGGTATGAAGTGGAGGAAATGATGTACGGAACGTTAATGATTGCCCATAACGCAGGATTTGACACAGGTGTACTTCGCGGATGTCTGAATCATTATGGAATGTTTACTCCAAAACTCAACTACCTGTGCAGTATTCAATTAGCCAAAAAATCATGGAATTATCTTCCTAGATATGGATTAAAACATCTTGCTGAATACCACCAGATAAGTTTTAACCATCACAGAGCGGGTGACGATGCAGAGGTTTGTGCTAAAATATCTTTACTGGCTTTTGAAAAACTGTTTCTCACAAGCAATGAAGAGGTGAATGATCTGATGAAATTAAAAATAAAAAAACTTTAATCTTTTTGCTATTTTTTCGAATTAAAACAGCCAAATTCCAGAATACAGAATTTAATTTCCAGATTTTGGAATTTTAATTGCTTAAAACTTCTGATAAAAGATTGAATTTAGGAATATCAATTTCAAAGCTTTCCTGCGTTTCCATATTTTTTACAAGGTATTTTCCGCTCATATTTCCCACTCCGGAACGAAGCATCACATTGGAGAAATAAGCGAAATTTTCGCCTGTAGGAATCTCAGGAGTCAAGCCGATTACGCCATCCCCGATGATCTCTGTATATCCGAAGCCTACGTCGAAGATCAGCCATTTTCTTTTAAGAATTTTTATCGGAAAACTTCCTTCGTTTTCAATAACGATGTTGTATTTAAAAACGTGTCTGTTTTCGGACGGATAACTGTTTTTGCTATCATATTCAGGTATTACTGAAACTTTGATATTGGAGGTCATTTTAGAAAACATCATCTTAGTATTTATTACAAGAGATACAAAAATCTCGCCTTTTTGAGGCGAGATTTATATTTATACTATAATTTTTATCAATAATTATAATCCAAGACCCTTTCTTTCGTCTCCGTTCATTAAGATACCAACCGGATTGTCGATTGCTTCTTTTACTGCAACTAAGAATCCTACAGACTCTTTTCCGTCGATAATTCTGTGGTCATAAGACATCGCAACGTACATCATCGGACGAATTACCACCTGTCCGTCAACCGCAACCGGTCTTTGGATAATGTTGTGCATTCCTAAGATTGCAGATTGAGGAGGGTTAATGATAGGTGTAGACATCATAGATCCGAAAGTTCCACCGTTGGTAATGGTAAATGTTCCGCCTGTCATTTCGTCAACAGTGATCTTTCCGTCTCTTACTTTAGTAGCTAAATCTTTGATGTTGGCTTCAACGCTTGCAAAAGACATATTTTCAGCATTTCTCAATACAGGAACCATTAATCCTTTCGGACCTGAAACCGCAATTGAAATATCGCAGAAATCGTAGTTTACTTTGAAATCTCCGTCGATGGATGCGTTTACATCAGGATACATCTGTAAAGCTCTTGTTACCGCTTTTGTAAAGAAAGACATGAAACCAAGTCCTACTCCGTGTCTCTGAGCAAATTCTTCTTTATATAATTTTCTTAATCTGAAGATTTCAGACATGTCAACTTCATTGAAAGTCGTTAACATTGCCGTTTCATTCTTTACAGAAACTAATCTCTGAGCGATTTTTCTTCTAAGAACTGAAAGTTTAGTCGTAGTTGTAGATCTGGAACCTGTAGCAGTCACAGGGTTTCCTCCCAATGCAGGAACTGCAGCCAGTTCAGCGTCTGATTTAGTAATTCTTCCGTCTCTTCCGCTTCCTGAAACCTGTGAAGCATCCATTCCTTTTTCGTCAAGAATTTTTTTAGCCGCAGGAGAAGGAGCACCTGTTGCGTAAGTCTGCGTTGCAGCAGCTACCGGCTGAGCAGCAGGTTGTGGAGCCGGAGCTTCCTGTTTAGCAGGTTCAGCCGCTTTAGGAGCTTCTTCCTGTTTTGGAGCTTCAGCAGCAGGAGCAGCGCTTCCTGAAGGTTTTGCAGCATCCATATCGATTAAACAAACCACCTGTCCTACTTGTACAACGTCACCTTCTTCAGCTTTCAGAGTGATTACACCACTTTGTTCAGCAGGCAATTCAAGAGTAGCTTTATCTGAATCTACTTCAGCGATGGGTTGATCTTTTTCTACATAATCACCATCTTTTACAAGCCAAGTTGCGATTTCAACTTCTGTAATTGATTCGCCCGGTGAAGGAACTTTCATTTCTAAAACTGACATATCGTATTTTTTATTTTTTTATTGATTATTATTTTTTATTAAGCGGTTACAGGTCTTTTTACCGGAGCATCGTTTCTGTCGAATACTCTGTTGATTACTGCATTCTGGTTTTTCTCAAACATTTTGTGACTTCCCGGAGCCGGAGCACCACTTGGAACCGGAGCAATAACATTAATTCCTGTTTCTCTGAAGTTTCTTAGGATATAAGACCAAGCTCCCATATTTTCAGGTTCTTCCTGAGCCCAAACCAATTCTTTTCTGTTTGAATATTTTTCGAAGATTGCTTCTATAGCATCTGTCTGAAGCGGATATAACTGCTCGAATCTTACCAGTGCAATATTTTCAGCGTTTAATTCTTCTTTTTTAGCTAATAATTCGAAGTATAATTTACCTGAACAAAGTACTAATTTTTCTACTTTTTTAGGATCTGCAGAAGGATCGTCTAAAACCGGCTGGAAACCTCCGTTAGCGAAATCTTCAAGCGGAGAAACCACTTTCGGATGTCTTAACAATGATTTCGGACTCATTACAATTAATGGCTTTCTGAATGCCCATTTCAACTGCCTTCTTAACAGGTGGAAATAGTTAGCAGGAGAAGTAATGTTTGCAACCACCATGTTTTCATTCGCACAAAGGGTTAAAAATCTTTCCAGTCTTGCTGAAGAGTGTTCTGCTCCCTGTCCTTCTGAACCGTGAGGCAATAACATCACCAAACCGTCCTGAATTTTCCATTTTTCTTCTGCTGCAGCAAGATACTGGTCTACGATAATTTGCGCACCGTTCACGAAATCTCCGAACTGCGCTTCCCAAATCGTTAAAGTATTAGGAGAAGCCATGGCATAACCGTAATCAAAACCAAGAACTCCGTACTCGGAAAGGTGAGAGTTGAATACATCAAATCTGCTTTCAGAAACCTGTCTTAAAGGGATGTATTCTTCTTCCGTATCTTCCGTTTTTACCACTGCGTGTCTGTGAGAGAATGTTCCTCTTTCCACATCTTCTCCGGAGATTCTTACATTGTGACCTTCAACAAGAAGCGTTGCATAAGCCAGCCATTCTCCAAGAGCCCAGTCTAAAGAGTTTCCTTCAATTGCTTTTAATCTGTTTTCGAAAAGTCTTGTAATTTTATTTAAGAACTTTTTGTCTGCCGGAAGTGTAGACATTTTAACAGCCAGTTCTTTCAGCTTTTCAAGATCATATTTTGTATCAACAGGTTCCTGAACTGCTCCTCTTTTTCCAATCGGATAATTCGTCCAGTCATCTGCCATGAAAACATCCATTACGTTCTTTTCAATTTCTTTGGAGGCATCAAAGTCTTTATCTAAAAGTGCTTTGAATTCTGTTTCCATTTTAGCGATCACATCGTTGGATGTTACGTTATCTTTCAGTAATTTATCTTTATAAATTTCTCTCGGATTCGGGTGCTTTGAAATTGTTTTATACAAATTAGGCTGTGTAAATCTTGGTTCATCTCCTTCGTTATGACCATATTTTCTGTATCCTAACAAATCGATATACACATCTTTTCCAAACTTCGCTCTGAAATCAGCCGCAAAATGGATTGCATGAACCACTGCTTCTGCATCATCTGCATTTACGTGCATTACAGGAGATTCTGTAACTTTAGCAACGTCTGTACAGTATGTAGAAGATCTCGCATCCATATAGTTTGTTGTAAACGAAACCTGGTTGTTTACCACGATATGAACCGTACCTCCTGTTTTATAACCGTCTAGAGTCATCATCTGCGCAACTTCGTAAGCAATACCTTGCCCCGCAATCGCTCCGTCACCATGAATAATGATCGGTAAAACTTTAGAATAATCTTTGTATTTATCGTCCACTTTTGCACGGCAGATTCCTTCTACAAGGGCTGCAACCGTTTCAAGGTGAGACGGGTTTGGTGTTAGATTAATAGAAACTTCTTCTCCTGAAGCTGTTTTGATTTTTTTGGATGAACCTAAGTGATATTTTACGTCTCCTGAGAATACATCTTCTTCAAATTCTTTTCCTTCAAATTCTGAGAAAATCTGCTTGTAAGATTTACCGAAAATATTGGTTAAAACATTTAATCTTCCTCTGTGCGCCATTCCTAAAACCACTTCATCTACGCCCAACTGAGAAGATCTTGAGATCAACTGATCCAAAGCAGGAATTAAAGTTTCACCACCTTCCAATGAGAATCTTTTCTGCCCTACAAATTTGGTGTGAAGATAATTTTCAAACGCTACCGCCTGATTTAATTTTAATAAAATCTCCGTTTTTTCGTTGGCTGAAAGATTCGGGTGGTTTTCATTTACCTGAAGCCACTGCTTGATGAAATCTTTTTCTTCAACATTGTTGATGTGCATGTATTCTACACCGATAGAATCACAGTAAATGTTTTCTAAGTGGGTGATGAGATCCTGTAGTGTTGCAGGACCTTTCATTCCTGTTTCAACCGCACAGTTGAATTTTGTATTTAAATCTGACTTATCCAGACCGAAGTTTTCGATGTCCAAAGTCGGCGTATAATGTCTTCTTTCTCTTACAGGATTTGTTTTGGTAAACAAATGTCCTCTCGTCCTGTACGCCTCAATAAGGTTTACTACCTTGAATTCTTTTTTGATGTGTTCCGGAACTTCTCCGTTTGTTGCTGCCTGAGTTGCCTGCTGAACAACAGGTGCTGAAACTGCAGGAGCCTGAACATATTGAACGTTATCATCGTCTCCGTAGTTCTCCAAAGCAAAATCGAAACCCTGAAAGAAGGCTTTCCATGATGGTTCTAAAGAATCGGGATATTTTAAGTACTGTTGGTATAAATCCTCAATTAACTGAGAATGAGCTGCGTTTAGGAATGAAAATCTGTCCATTATTACAGTTTATCTGTTATTAAAATTTGTTTGTAGAATTAAGCTTCAAATTTAATAAAAAAAACCGATTCTGAACAGCCTTTAAAGTATTAAAAAAACTATAAAAGAAATAAATCTGCAGAATTTACTTAAATACTGATAATGAGAGCTTCATATTTACATCCTGATCTTCTAAAGGTCGTTCTATAAAAGTCTGACGAATATCATTAAAACGCATCTCGTCTTTCTTGGCTTTCTGGATTAATTGTTGTATAGCCTTTACTCTTCCGGCATAGTTTCCTTTGTAGTACATCACATAATTCTGGGTCGGACTAATCGTTCTGAAACTGAAGTTATTATCTGTAACCCCAAATTTTTTAGACAGAGGAATCCCCAGAAAATAGGATACTTCTTTGTCTTTGTAATTGTCTGCATCCGTAATGAGCATCGGGAAACCGAATTCATCTTCTTTTTTGCCCAGATCCATTGTGGTGTAATTGTAAATCTTGTTATAATTCATTACAATATTCTTGTAAAGCGCATCTTTTTTGTTGGAAGTACTTACGTTTATTCCCAGCAATAATTTTTCTTCTTCATTTTCAATCATCAGACTATCGTATTTTATTGAAGCCATCTGATTGTCTTTTTCCACTTTATTGCCTAAAACATTTTTAAGATTTGTCATACTTTTGTTGATGTTTTCGGCAAAGCGGTCTTCGGTCCAGAAATTTTCAACCCTTCTTAAAACAGAAAGTTTAGGCGTATGAACTACCCATGTAATTTTGGTTTTTTCAGCGGATAATGCTTTAAATTTAACGTCGACGACAGTCGGGCTTTCATTTTTTTCTTCAAAAAGCTGATACCTTAGAGATTTATTCGGGTTTTCGTAACGGATAAACATTTCGCCATCCGTATCGTTTTTAGGGTCTACATAGCTGATGGAACTTCCCTGTCCTTCATACGGCGTATAATAATCGATATCAATAGATTGGGAACTTGTAAAGAAATTGTTCCATCTTGTAAAATGCTGCAGGTTATTGAACTGCAAAAAGACTTTTTCCAAAGGATAATCGATCTCTTTTTCTATTTTGAAATCTTTGCTTTCGTCCACAAAATAATACATGGAGGCTGCATAAGCTCCAATTAACAAGACAATTACTACTGCTATGATCTTAAAAAAACGCATTGTACAAAAGTATAGAAAATAACAAGAGTGACCAATATGCTGATCACTCTGTTTTTAATTATTTTTTTAGCTGGAAGATACGAAGTAAGGAGGATGGAAGTTTATTATCTGACTGTTTTATTTTTTAAAATTTAATTGAATCAGACCTGCCCAACACTTCTTTGCTTTCTACCCTATGTGAGTTCCCGGTTTTATAACCGCTCCTTTTTTCACTACGATAATTCCGTCCTGTACAGAATGGGTTCCGTAATCTCCGTCCTGAATATGTTTTCCACCAATAATTCTCACATTATCCCCGATGTAGCAGTTTTTATCCAGAATGGCTTTTTCGATGTAGCAGTATTTCCCAATCCCCATATTTGGCTGTCCGTTTCTGTCGTTCTTCACAATTTCTGTGGTATCCTGATAAAAATCGGCTCCCATCACATAAGAATTTACAATGGTACTTCCTTTGTCTATTCTTGTTCTGTTTCCGATTACGGAATTTTCAATTTTATCTGCCATAATGATACATCCGTCTCCGAAAACAGCTTTGCTTACGTAAGAACCGTTTACTTTTGACGGCGGAAGCATTCTTGCGCGTGTAAAGACAGGCGAAGAGGAAAATAAATTGAACTTAGGGAAGTCCTGACAAAGATCGAGATTGGCTTCGTAGAAGGATTCAATGGTTCCGATATCTGTCCAGTAGCCTTCATACTGATAGCTTAATGTTGTGTATTTTCCGATGGAATTCGGAATGATATCCTTTCCGAAATCATCTCCTGCTCCTTCATCAAACATCTTTTTCAGGATGCTTTTCGTGAAGATATAAATTCCCATGGAAGCCAGATATTCTTTTCCGGCGTGTTTATTTTCTTCCGAAACTTCAGATTTTAATCCTTCTAAAAGATCATATCCCGGTTTTTCCACAAACGAAGTGATATTGCCTTCGTCATCGGAACTTAAAATTCCGAAACCTGTTGCGTCTTTTGCATTCACCGGAATGGTGGCAATGGTTACATCGCCGCCTTTTTCAATATGAAAATTCAGCATTTCCCTGAAATCCATCTGGTACAACTGGTCTCCGGAAAGAATCAGGATATAATCATAATCGTACTTTTCAAGGTGCTTCATCGACTGGCGAACTGCATCTGCGGTTCCCTGATACCAACTGTCGTTTTCAACGTTCTGTTCCGCAGCCAAAATATCTACAAAACCTTTGCTGAAAATATCAAAATGATAAGAATTTTTGATATGGGAATTTAATGAAGCTGAATTGAACTGCGTTAAAACCAGAATTTTATTTAATCCTGAATTTAAACAGTTGGAAATAGGAATATCCACCAATCTGTATTTTCCCGCGATGGGTACAGCCGGTTTGGATCTTGAATACGTAAGTGGGAACAATCTGGTTCCTCTACCTCCTCCTAAAACAATGGAAATTACATTGCGATTCATAGTTTATCTTGCGTTTTATTTTATTAGGTTTACTGTTCTGTTTTTTGTATCAACATTTACCGTGAAACATTCTTTATTTTCAGATTTTAATTTTTGATTATAAATTACAACTTTATATAAGTCATTCTTTAATTCTTTCACATCCTTATCCAGATCATGAATCTCTACAGGATATTTTTTGAGCTCGGCTCTGAATAATTTATTATTAAAACATCCATTACATCAACTTTTTTCATCATGAAGTCTTCGATATCCTTTTCATATTCTTTTTGCCAATTTTTACCATATCTTCTCGTTATTTCGGCATAAGTTTTCTTATTTAAAGCATCCGCCTTTTTCACAATATCGGAAGAAACCGTACAACCACCAACATCTGCATATTTTATCTTCCACTTTTCAGAAATCCCTTCTGTTGATTCTTCTCTCCTCATATCTTTTAATCCGTAATCATAAATCCAATAATAACCTCCAACACAAACTCCTTCTTCTTTCTTACAGGAGAAAATCAATAAAAATATAAATACAAAAGTCAGCTTTTTCACGATTTAATTCTTATATAAAGCTATGTATTTTTCGGCTGATTTTTCCCATGCAAAGTCAAAATTCATATTAGCACGGATTAAGTTTTCCATTTCACCTTTTTTATTGTAAACCAATAAAGCTCTGTTCATTGCATGGATAATATCGTCTACTCCCGGAAACGTAAAATTAATTCCCGCTCCACCTGTGGAAACATCTTCCACCGTGTCTCTTAACCCTCCTGTATACCGCACAATCGGAACGGTTCCGTATCTCATGGAGTACATCTGGTTAAGACCGCATGGTTCCACTCTCGACGGCATGAGCAAAAAGTCCGCCGAAGCGTATATTTTATGGGAAAGATGTTCCTTATATCCAAGATCCAGAGCGAAATTGCTGTAAACGTAATCGTACTCTTTCAGTTTATTTTCAATATAAGAATTTCCGGATCCCAAAATCATGATATTTAAAGCACCATAACTCTGCTTAATACTTTTCCAGACCACATCGGGAAGAAAATCGGCTCCTTTTTCGGTAGCAAACCTTCCGATGAATGCGAAAAGAGGAAGCTCCGGTTTCAGACCATATTCTTTACACAGTCTTTCTTTGTTCTTTTTCTTTTGGGCAATGGCATTTTTAACGTTAAAATTAAAATCCAGCATCGGATCGGTTTCCGGATTCCAGACTTCCGTATCAATTCCGTTAATGATTCCGTAGGCTTTCCCGAATTCATCACGAACAAGGCTTTCCAGACCTCTGAAACTTACAAAAAGTTCTTCAAGATACCCCTGCGAAACCGTTGTAAAAGCATTGGCACATTTAATCATACTTGCCAAAGGATTTATGACTCCGTTCCAGTCCAGCAATCCCCATTTATACTGATCGAATGACGGCATATAATTCGCCATTTCCCAGCTCATCATTCCCTGATATTCACCATTGTGAATGGTTCCGATGGTTTTTACGCCTTTTAAGAATGAAAATTCAGGACAATGCTCAATCATGAAAGGAACTAACCCTGTGTGATAATCGTGACAATGCAAAACATCCGGTCGAATTCCCATCGCACTCAGCCAATGAAGCGCTCCGTGCTGAAAAGCTAAAAACTGAAAACTTTCATCCGAATATCCGTAAGGATTATCTCGATCCAAAAGTCCCGGAATTCTTACCATAAAAAGCTCAAAGCCCAAAGCATTGGTTTTTTCCTTTAAAACCTGTACCTGAAGCATACTTGGACCCTGATGAATGAAGCCATCAAAAACTATGTCAAACTCATGATCATGCACGAAAGATTTGTTGTACCAAGGCATAACCACCTTCGCATCAATATCTTTAATTTTATTCTGATATTTTGGTAAAGCTCCCACCACATCTGCCAAACCGCCTACTTTTGCTACCGGATAACATTCCGTACTTAGATGATAAATGATCATTTTTTTCTCTCTCGTTTATTATTTATATCTTAATTAAAATCTTCGATATTCGGGGATTTATAAATCTCAAATACAAAAAAAGATCTGTTTTCTGTAAACTCTTCTTTGATTATAATGTTTACATAATCTGACCGAAAAGCCATAAAGCTGTATTTATCTATATTATTCGCATCAAATTGGGAAGAAGGATCAAAATCAAAACGCTTTCTCTTGAATTCCGTGAAACCCTCCTCTTCTGTATTGTCATCCATTATTTCCCATTCCGTTTCTTCAACTTGCTGTTTGCTGATAAACTTAAACTCAAAATCCTTTACTGTTCTAAGATAATCTATGATTTCCATAGTTTTATTTTTATCTCCAATGAAATCGATCTCACAAATCTTGTTTCTTAGAAATTCTATTTTATATTTTTCAATTTTAAAAGTAAAAAAATATAAATCTCCATTGAATTTTCCATCGCTTACAGGAGCATTAATTCTGGCTTTAGAAAACGACTCCAGAGTTTCACTGTCGAAATCTGTCCTTGTAATTATATCCTTGAGACTTTCATAGTCTTTTCCTAAAATTTCTAATAACTGAATCATTACTTTTTGTGTTGTTTGATTCTGTTATGCTTATTGTACTTTTTGTCTTTTCTTTTCAAAATAATTCCTGAAAGCGGAGGCAGACTTACGCTGATGGATTTCTGGTGATTCATGTATTCCTCATACTGTTCACTGAAAATTTCAGGCTTATAACCGCTTCCCGAATACCGTTCATCATCAGAATTGAAAACAATCTCCCAATGACTCGCTGCATTCACCCCAATTTTATAATCTAGAACTTCAGGCTTCAGATTGAGAATCACCATAAAAACATCATCTTTTTTCTTGCCTTTTCTCAAATAGACATACACGGAATTCTCCAGATCATCTGCTTCCACCCACTCAAAACCTTCCCTGCTGAACTGATTCTCAAAGAAAGCCGTTTCATATATGTAAAGATGATTAAGATCTTTCACCAATGTCTGCAAACCTTTATGAACAGGATATTCCAACAAATGCCAATCCAGACTCTGTTTGAAATTCCATTCGCTGGTCTGCCCGAATTCATCGCCCATAAAAAGCAGTTTTGCTCCCGGATGCGTAAACATATACACATACAGTGCGCGAAGATTGGCAAATTTCTGCCATTCATCGCCTTTCATTTTATAGATGAGACTCGCTTTTCCGTGTACTACTTCATCATGAGACAAAGGCATCATATAATTTTCATTATACATATACATGGAAGCGAAAGTTAATTTATGGTGATGAAACTTTCTGTTCTCGTGTTCTTCTTTAAAATAATCCAGCGTATCGTGCATCCATCCCATCATCCATTTCATTCCAAATCCTACTCCGCCGTCATGAACAGGCTTTGTAAGCATGGGGAAATCCGAACTTTCTTCTGCAATGGTGATAATATTGTCTCCAAACTCTTTATAAACAGCGGTATTAAAATCCTGCAAAAACGCTTTCGCTTCGAGATTTACATTTCCTCCGTAAATATTCGGTTCCCATTCTCCTTCATTTCGGGAATAGTCGAGGTGAAGCATCGAGGTTACTGCATCTACACGCAATCCGTCTGCATGATAGCGTTCCAGCCAAAACATCGCATTGGAAATCAGAAAAGATTTCACTTCATTTCTTCCGTAGTTGAAAATGTATGATTTCCAGTCGGGATGAAAGCCTTTTCTTGGATCTTCATGCTCGTAAAGATAAGAACCGTCAAATTTGTGCAAACCATTTGCATCACCCGGAAAATGCGAAGGAACCCAGTCTAAAATCACGCCGATTCCGTTTTGGTGAAGCTCATCAATCAAAGACATCAAATCCTGCGGAGAACCGAAACGTGAAGTCGCTGCGTAAAAACCTGTAATCTGATATCCCCAACTTGGATCGTAAGGATATTCCATCACCGGCATAAATTCTACGTGGGTAAAGCCCATTTCTTTAATGTAAGGAACGAGTTTTTTCCCGATATCGCGGTAATTCAGAAACTTTTTCGGATCATTTCCTTCTCTTACCCAGGATCCCAAATGGAGTTCATAAACCGACAAAGGAGCATTTAACGTATTTTTTTTCCAGCGGTTTTCCAGCCAGTCTTTATCTTTCCATTCATACCAAGTGGTAGAAACCAATGAGGCAGCCTGAATATTCTGTTCCCAGCTTAAAGCGTAAGGATCACTTTTTTCTAAAATTTCTCCGCGCGGCGTTTCTATAGCATATTTATACAAAGTTCCCCATGTTAAACCTGCAATGAAGCCTTCCCAGATTCCGGATTCGTCCCATCTCGGAAACAGAATATGATCTTTATGATTCCAGTTGTTGAAATTTCCGATTACCGAAACTTTCTTCGCGTTGGGAGCCCAGACAGAGAAATACACTCCTTTCATCCCATCTTTTTCAGCGGAATGTGCACCGAATTTATCGTACAGCTTGTAATGCTTACCTTCTTTAAAAAGGTAAACATCCTGATCCGTAAAAAGAGTATATGTTTTAACCGAATTCATCACGGTTTTGATTTAATTTTTATATTTTTCTTGAAACTACAAAAAATATCTGCAATAATCATTAATAAATTTTGAATAAATTATTATGTTAAACTCTTTGCAGTACTTGTTTCTATCAAATATACCGCTTTTTTATTCAGTGTTTATCGTTTTAAAATGATTTGTCATAAAAAGATTTTTTATAAATTTAGGCTTTAATTTTACGAAAAACACGGATGAAGTTTGAACTTTATACAGCAGAAAGTGATGAACGAACGGTTTACATCACAGGAAATTTTAACAATTGGAATCCGAAAGACTACAACTTTCAACTGATTCAAAAAGACTCTCAAAATTATTTTATCGAAATCGACGATCAGCTTTTGCCGGATGTTATTGAATACAAATTTACTAAGGGCGGTTGGGAAAATGTAGAACTTGACAAATACGGAAGTATCACCCCGAACAAAAAAGCTTTAAGATCCTCAGGAAAAACATCAGATACCGTTGAAAAATGGAGATTCAACTGGGGACCTTTCAAGGATGAATATTTTCCGATTGCAGAAATTATTTCGGAGGAATTCTACATTCCGCAGTTAGACCGCTACAGAAAAATCTGGGCACTTCTACCCTACGATTATTATGTTTCCGACAAAAAATATCCTGTTCTGTATCTTCAGGATGCACAGAATTTATTTAATGAAGGAAGCGGTTACGGAAACTGGGAAATCGATAAGAAACTTTCCATTCTCTCAGAATACGGTCGCGGAGATGTCATCATCATTGCAGTAGAACACGGAAGCGAAGAAAGGATTAAAGAGTATATTTTTGATAACGACAATGTCGCGAACGGATCGGAAGGTAAAAAATACATCCGCTTCATTACAGATACTTTGAAACCTTATGTCGACCAGACTTACCGCACGAAAAAAGACCGCGACAATACAGGAATCGGAGGAAGCTCTCTTGGCGCGTTGATCAGCATTTACAGCGGGTTTCTTTATCCTGAAGTCTACTCGAAATTGTTGATATTTTCACCTTCACTTTGGGTGGAACCGAACAACAATTTTCCGATGATGAATTTCAGAGTTCCTTTTAAAACGAAAATCTATCTTTACGGAGGCGGTCAGGAAGGCTCAAAAATGGTAAAGAGAATCCATATTTTCGAAGAATATTTAAAACGCTGGGAGAAGAAAAATCTATTTGATTTTGAATTCAGAACAAGCATCAACCCGGAAGGTACACACAGCGAATTTTACTGGTCGCAGGAATTCCCGAGAGCGATTGAATGGCTCTATTATAACAACACAGAAAATCCGGTGGAAGTAAAACCACATCAGGAAAGCATTAAAAATTAAAATTATGAAATTAATCAACAAAAAAAATAAAAATTATACGCAGGTTTTTCATCTTTTCACAGAAGAAGAATGGACGAAAACCAGCAAAAATTTCAATAACAACATTTCAACTTTCTTTACGGGTAAAAAGCATGAAGTTTTCGTGAATGCCCATGAAGAAGGAATAACATATTTTATAGGTATCGGAAAATCTACTTTGCAGAATTTTGAAATTCAGCAGGTTGCCGTGAAGTTTTCCCAGACGCAGAAAGGAAAAGTACAGCCTGTCCCGACATTAGTTATAGCCGACTGTTTGAACGAGAAGCAATTTGAAGAATTTGCAAAAGGTTTATTACTGGGAACCTACAACTATCCTTTCGAAAAAACGCATGCGTTCTGGAATGCTAAATTTGAGCTTCATTTTGAAAATTTAAGCCAGAAAAAACTAGACACCATCAGTAAAAAAGCTGAAGCACTGAGCAACGGACAAACCGCCTGTCAGGAATGGCTGAACAAGCCCGCCAATCTCAAGAAACCTGATACTTTCAGTTTATATTTAAAAAATTTAGCTAAAAAATATGATTTAAAATATACTTCTTTTAACAGGAAAAAGTGTGAGGAAATTGGTTTGGGAGCTTATCTTTCCGTTAATCAGGGAAGTGCTTATGATGCGGCGTTTACTATTATTGAATACAAAACCAATGTTAAAAATGCAGTCACTTTCGGCTTGGTCGGAAAATGTGTATTGTTTGACACAGGAGGAATTTCTCTGAAAAATCCGGACAATATGCATTATATGAAATCGGACATGGGCGGTGCAACAGCCGTTTTGGGAACGCTGATTTATGCCGCAGAAATGCAGCTTCCGGTTAATATTGTTGCTATTTTGCCTGTAACCGACAATGCTATTTCTGAAAATGCATTTCTTCCGAGTGATGTTATTACGGCTTACAACGGAAAAACAATTGAGGTTCTCAATACCGATGCGGAAGGCAGAATGATTCTCGCCGACGGACTTTCCTATATGGCGAAAAACTTCAAAACTGACTTTCTGATCGACCTTGCCACGCTTACCGGAAGTTCCGTAAGAATGTTTGGCGATACTTGCGGAGCTCTGTTTTCCAACAATGAAGAATTGAAAAATCTTTTGATAAAAACCGGCGATAAAACCAATCAGAGACTTTGGAATTTACCGCTTTGGGATGTCTGGAAAGACGATATTCAGTCGGATGTGGCAGATATTAAGAATATTTCGATGAAACCTATCGGAGATTGCATTATTGCGGCTAAATTTTTAGAACAATTCATTGAGAACCATCCTAAATGGGCGCATCTTGATATTGCCGGAGTGGCATTCGGAAACGTAGGATATGCCAAAGAAAAGGCTGCAACCGGATTTGGAGTGCAATTATTAGCCGATTTAATCGAAAATTATCACTAAAAATTAGTTTATTACAAAAATTCTCTGTATAATTGAAATAGAATTTTCAAAAGCGCATAATATTTTAATTTTTAACATTAAATAATTAATAAAAAAACGTTTTTATTTTTGAAAGTTCATCAAAAATTAAAAAACATTGTATGGAGGAGAAAACAATAGTATGTATTTCGTGCTATTACAAGGGTTATGATTTCATGGATGAAATGAAAAAACTCGGTAATAAAATTATTTTAGTAACATCCGAAAATCTTAAAGAAAAAAACTGGCCGTGGCACGCCATTGATGAGATATTCTATATGCCTGAGGTAAAGCCTTCTGTCTGGAATCTGGATCATCTCGTGCAGGGATTTTCCCATCTGATGCAGACCAGAAAAGTACACGCCGTTATTGCTCTGGACGATTATGATGTGGAAAAAGCGGCGCTTATCCGCGAAACATTCAGAATTCCGGGGATGGGACAGACTACGCACCGCTATTTCAGGGATAAACTTGCCATGCGACAAAAAGCAAAGGATTCCGGAATTAATGTTCCTGAATTTACGGCAGTTTTTAATAATGATGAGGTTAATCATTTTGTAGATCAGGTTCCTGCACCGTGGGTTTTAAAGCCACGTTCCGAAGCCTCTGCTTCAGGAATTAAAAAACTGAATTCCAAAGAAGATCTCTGGAAGGCGCTTGATAATTTAGGTGAAGAACGTCACCTGTTTCTTCTGGAAAGCTTCAAACCGGGAGATGTTTATCATGTAGACAGTCTTACTTTTAACAAAGAAATCGTTTTCACTTCCGCTTCAAAATATTTGGCACCTCCGATGGAGGTTTCCCATGAAGGAGGTGTTTTCAGAACAAAAACGCTCGGAAGATATTCTGATGAATTTAAGGCTCTTGAAGAGGTAAATTCGAAAGTTTTATCCAATTTCGGACTAATCAACGGAGCTACTCACACAGAATTTATCCGCAGCAAAGACGACGGAAAATATTATTTTCTTGAAACTTCTTCAAGAGTGGGTGGAGCGCATATTCCGGATCTCGTGGAAGCATCAAGCAACATTAACATCTGGAGAGAATGGGCGAAAATTGAAGATGCTTTATTAAGAGGAAAAAACTATGAGGTTTCTAAACCTACAGGATATTATTCGGGGCTTATTGTCGCCTTAATTAAAGACAAAGAGCCGGATTACAATCAGTTTGAATGTGAGGAGGCTGTAAAATTCCTGCCTATCGATTATCATGTCGGAATCGTTTACAAATCGAAAGACTCGGTAGTCGTACAGGAAAGATTAGATACGGCAGCAGAAAAAATTCATGCTGAATTACTGAATATTCTTCCGCCGAAAGACAAACCTATGTCATAATTTAAAAAGAGAAATTAACATCAAGAAATTATTGATTTTATAAGATTAAGTTTACCCTAAAATCCTTTTTTAATCCCTAATTTAGAAATCATTAAATCAGGAGAATGAAAAGGCAGACCTGATTATTAATTTACTGATTAAACCCAAATACGAAAAAAAAATGCCACAGATAGAGCATACAGATTATTATTCACATATACTAGGAACAAGCCTTAAAGTGGAGGTTACAGGACATTACGGTTATCCGATCATCATGTTTCCGACTTCACAGGGACAATATACCCAAAACCATGATTTTCATCTTAACGGAAGCATCAATTGGTTTATAGAGCAGGGAAAAGTTAAACTTTACAATGTTCAGACCATAGACGGATGGAGTTTTTATGACAACAATATTTCTCCTCAGCAAAGGATTAAAAATTATGAAAAATATGTTCAGTTTCTGATTCAGGAATTTGTTCCTTACGTTCAGAAAATTCATAAGACGCATCGCGTTGCGGTAGCGGGAGCGAGTTTCGGAGGTTATCATGCGGCTAATTTTGCTTTCCGTTTTCCGGATGTTGTCTCGCATCTGTTCTGCCTGTCCGGAGCATTCAGCATTAGAAATTTTATGGACGGCTATTCCGATGAGCTGGTTTATTTCAACTGTCCGCGTGAATTTGTAAGAAATGATGAAGCATGGAAATACAAACATATGCATATTGTTTTAAGCACTTCGGATGAAGATATCTGCAAAGATAAAAACGTGGAAATGGCAGAAATTTTAGCTTCAAAAGGTATTGATTTCTGGTATGATGAAAGAAAATGGATCAACCACGACTGGCCACTCTGGAGAATGGTTTTCCCAACTTTTATCGGAGCATTCTTTTCTTAAAAATTTAAAAATTAATATTAAGATACAACATTAAAAAATACATTTATGGCAAAAAAAGTAGGAATTCTATTCGGTATGGAAGATACGTTTCCTTGGGCGTTTATTGATAAAGTTAACGAATTGGGAGGTGGAGAAATCATCGCAGAACCTGTACATATTGATAAACTTGAACAGGGTGCAGATTACGGATATGCTGTAATTATCGACAGAATTTCGCAGGATGTTCCTTTTTACAGAGCGTACCTGAAAAATGCAGCATTGAACGGAACCTATGTCATCAACAATCCATTCTGGTGGAGCGCAGACGAAAAGTTTTTTAATAACGCTTTGATGACGAAACTGGGAATTCCGCTTCCGAAAACAGTTTTGCTTCCGTCTCACGAAAGACCGACAAATACTTCAGAAACCTCTTTCAGAAACCTGAAATTCCCTCACGACTGGGATTATATTTTCGATTATGTAGGTTTTCCTGCGTACATGAAACCGCATGACGGAGGTGGATGGAGAAACGTATACCGCGTGGAAAATCCAGAGGATCTTTGGTCGAAATTAAGCGAAACTGAGCAGTTGGTTATGATGGTTCAGGAAGAAATTATCTTTGACGATTATTACAGAGTATACTGCTTAGGTAAAAAATATGTTCATATCATGCCTTATGAGCCGAGAAATCCTCATCATCTGAGATATGCAACTACACATCAGACGCAGGGTGCAGAACTGGAGAAATTATTAAAAACAATTCACGATTACACCATCAAAATGAATGAAGCGCTTGGCTACGATTTCAACACGGTAGAATTCGCGGTAAAAGACGGAATTCCTTATGCAATCGACTTCTGTAATCCGGCTCCGGATGCAGACAAAAATTCTGTAGGAGAAGAAAATTTTGCATGGATCGTAGAACACGCAGCAAAATTAGCGATCGAAAAAGCAAAAGAATATGTTCCGGGAAAACCAAACATCTCTTGGGGAACTTTCGTAAAAGATTCTGTAAAATAAGAATATCAACAAAAAGCACGAAAAAAAATGCATCAATTTACTATTGGAATCGAAGAAGAATATCAGATTATTGATGTTGAGAGCCGGGATTTAGTCTCTCATGTTTCGAAAATTATTGAAGGCGGAAAAGCTGTTTTAAGTGAAAATTTAAAGCATGAAATGCATGAATCCATGATTGAAATGGAAACAGGCATCTGCCAGAATATTCAGGAGGCAAAAGCCGAATTAACGAATTTAAGAAGACATCTTATAAAAACCGCCCACGAACAGGGACTTCGGGTTTCCGGCGGCGGAACGCACCCTTTCTCCAATTGGGAACACAACACCATTACAAACGGAGAGCGTTACATTAAAATTGTAGACGACATGGGTGATGTGGCGAGAGGAAATTTAATTTTCGGGCTTCACGTCCATATCGGAATTCCGAACCGTGAAGAAGGCGTAAGAATACAGAATGTGATGAGGTATTTTCTTCCGCACGTTTATGCACTATCAACAAATTCTCCTTTCTGGATCGGAAGAAATACAGGTTTTAAGTCTTACCGACAGGAAATTTTTGTAAAATTCCCAAGAACAGGAATTCCGAGTTTTTTCAATTCTTTAGCTGAATTTGACAGTTATGTAGACCTTTTGGTAAAGACAGGAACCATTGATAATGCTAAAAAAATATGGTGGGATCTCAGAGTTCACCCGTTCTACCCCACGATCGAATTCAGAATCTGCGATATGCCGATGAGAATTGATGAAACCGTTTGTCTGGCTGCCATAATGCAGGCTTTGGTTGCAAAAATCTACAAACTTCATCAGCAGAATTTAAGTTTCAGAAGCTACAGAAGATTATTGCTAAATGAAAACAAATGGCGTGCTTCCAAGAGTGGAATTGAAGCTCATCTGATTGATTTCGGAAAAGAAGAATCTGTGCCTTATCCTGATCTCTTAAAGGAACTTCTTGAGTTTATTGATGATGTGGTGGACGAATTGGGATGCAGAAAAGAGGTGGAATACGCATGGACAATTCTTGAAAACGGAACCGGAGCAGACCGACAGCTTAAAGTCTTCAATGAAACCGGAGACCTTACCAAAGTTGTGGATTATATGATCTCAGAAACAGAGTACGGCATCACACACGGAGAAACCGCTTCATAATTTTTTGGTAACTTTGTAAAAAATATGAAGTCGTATGAATGATATTCGAATTGCTTTGCTGGACATGAACAACAATCATGTGAATCAGGGTTTTAAAAATATTAAAGAAATTTCTGAAGCATTTAAGCTAAGCTGTGCTCAGGAAAACGTAAGCATTGAAACATTCGATGTGAGATTTAAAAATGAAATGCCCAATGTTGAGGATTTCGATATTTTTATTTCTTCGGGAGGTCCGGGAGATCCGCACAGAGAAGGTCTTGAATGGGAAGATAAATTTGCTCAGTTTCTGGATAATGTTTTTGAACATAACCAATATAGTGACGACAAAAAATATCTGTTCCTCATCTGTCATTCTTTTCAGTTGGCAAGTATCCACTGGAAACTTGGAAATATCTGCAAAAGGAAATCGTATTCTTTCGGAGTAATGCCGGTTCATAAAACCGAGGAAGGAGAACAGGAATTTTTATTCAAAAACCTTCCCGATCCTTTCTATGCAGTAGATTCCAGAGCGTATCAGTTTATTGAGCCGGATCATGACCGTTTTGAGGAGCTGGGTATGAAAATCGTGGCTATTGAAAAATTCCGCCCACACATCAATCTGGAAAGAGCGGTGATGGCAATCCGTTTTTCGGAGGAAATATTCGGAACACAGTTTCATCCGGAAGCAAATCCTGCAGGCATGATTGAAAATCTGAAAGACGAAAAGAACAAGCAGGCGATGATTGAAAATTTCGGAATGGAAAAGTATCTTGAAACCGTGGACAGAATGGATGATGAAGATAAAATTATCCTTACTCAGTCTCAGATTCTGCCGAGATTCTTACAGTTTGCAAAAAAAAACGTTTTGAAGCAGGCAGAAGCAATGGCTTAAATTTTTAATAAAACGAAAATATCAATATAAAAATCGGACACAGAAACTGTCCGATTTTTTAAATCACAAAAAGAAAAAGAATTATGATTCCAAAATACAGAAAGCAATTTAATCAGGAATTTTCTCAGGAAAAATACAATCAGTTTAAAGAAATTTTAGAACAGAAAAGTGGTCTGGAAGCCGGATTCAGAATTTCCGAAAGTCCTTTATTTCTGACAAAAGAATTTGAATCTAAACTTATTGACGCCAGCGAAAGCATTATCAGCCAGATTAAGAATCTTCCTGAAGAAACTTTACAAAAAGCGATTCCTGGTAACTGCAGAGTTCCCAATGACACGAAACAACCTCACTTTTTCACCATAGATTTCGGGATCTGCAAGAGTGAAAACGGCGAGATTGAACCTCAGTTGATCGAACTTCAAGCTTTCCCTTCTTTGTATGCATTTCAGAAAGTTTTTGAGCAGACATTCTGTGATGTCTACCCTTTTCTTTCGGAGCTGCAAAATAAAATGCCTCATGATGATTTTAAAAATTACATGAAGGATTTACTTCTGGGTGATGAAAATCCTGAAAATGTAATTCTTCTTGAAATTTACCCTGAAAAACAGAAAACCGCCATCGATTTTGTTTTAACGGAAAAATTACTGGGAATAAAAACGGTATGTTTAACCAAAATAAAAAAAGACGGAAGAAAATTATTCTATGAAAACGATGGAAAATTAACGGAAATCAGAAGGATTTACAACCGTGTTATTTTCGACGAATTAGACCAGATTCCGGATCTGAAAACTGAATTTGATTTCCGTGAAGATGTTGATGTAACGTGGGTTACGCATCCGAACTGGTTTTTTAAAATTTCTAAATTCCTCCTTCCACTTTTACAGCATCAGTTTGTTCCGAAAAGTTATTTCCTGCATGAATTCCCGGAAAGCGAAAGCCTTGAAAATTTTGTTTTAAAACCTTTATTTTCTTTTGCAGGAAGCGGAGTCAATTTAAATCCGACTAAGGAAATTACTGATGCTATTGAGGATAAAGAAAACTATATTTTGCAGAGAAAAGTAACTTATGAGCCTATTTTCGAAGATATCAACGGTGAATTTTCAAAAGCAGAGATCAGATTATTATACATTTGGCGCGAAAACGATGAACGTCCTATTCTACTGGAAAATCTGGGCAGAATGACTAAAGCAGCCATGGTAAATGTGGATTTTAATAAAAAGGATGCGATCTGGATCGGAAGTTCAAATGCGTTTTTTGCAGAGGAATAGATTATTATTATAGATATGTGATTTATTTCAAAAAAATAACATAGTTTGCCAAAAGCACACTGCATCTTTTCAAAATTAAAGATTTTTTCAAAGTTATAGTGAATAATAATTTTTAGAGCAAAAATAAAAACGTACCATGAATAAACCACAAAACATCCTCGATTTTGAGAAAAAATATAAAATAGAGTTAAAAGAAAACAAAGAAAAACAAAAATTATCTTACTATAGATCAAATTATTACTTACTAAATGATAAAGATGAGGTAATAGGATTGGGTTTATCTAGAAATCGTATTACTGAAATTCCAAATTTAGAAGATTTCCATATGTTGGAAATCTTAGATTTAAGCTACAATCAGATTTCTAAAATAGAGGGTTTATCTATTTTAAAAAAACTGCATCATTTAAATTTAAAGAATAATCAAATCTCTACTATAGAAGGATTAGACAACTTGCAAAATCTTAACTATTTATATTTAAATAATAATCAAATCTCTAAAATTGAAGGATTAGACACCTTGAAAAACCTTCACCATTTATATTTAAATAATAATCGAATCTCTAAAATAGAAGGATTTAGAACTTTACAAAATCTTCAGCATTTAAATTTAAATAGTAATCAAATCTCTAAAATAGAAGGATTTAGTACTTTGCAAAATCTTCAGCATTTATATTTAAATCAAAATGAGATTTCCACTATAGAAGGATTTAGTAACTTGAAAAATCTTCGGGTGCTATATTTAAGTCAAAATCAAATTTCTACTATAAATGGATTAGGCAGCTTGCAAAATCTTCACCATTTAAATTTAAATAGTAATCAAATCTCTGAAATAGAAGGATTAACTACTCTACAAAATCTTCAAATATTATATTTAAGTCAAAATCAAATTTCTACTATAGGAGGATTAGAAACTTTACAAAATCTTCATAGATTATATTTAGGTAGTAATAAAATCTCTAAAATTGAAGGCTTAAAAAATTTATTAAAACTTATTGTACTATCAATCTATATAAATAAAATTGAAGTATTAGATGGTGCACAAATACCAATTTCAAATGGTCGTATTGATTTATCTTACAATGAAATTAAAGAAATAATTAATTTTGAAAATAGAAAAGATATTTGGCATTTGAATCTTTACAAAAATCAAATTTCTGATATTTTACCTCTGTTACCTCTTTTCAGAAATGATAGAAATATTTTTATAAAAGAAGGAAACTATAAATATGGTATTGGTGTTGGAGCAAACCCATTAGATGAAAGCGTCCTTTCTATTTTGAACATTAATTACAAAGAAGAAAGAAGACAAACCCTTTTAGACTATTTTGAAAATCTTTTAGCTAGGCAACAACCTTTAAGAGAAGCCAAACTCATGCTATTGGGTGAAGGTGAGGCTGGTAAAACTAATTTAAGAAATTATATATTAGGCGAACCTTTTAATGCCAACAAAAGTGCTACTACAGGCATCGTGGTAGATAGACATAATATCCGTATTGATAAAATTGACTACCGAATTAATATCTGGGATTTTGGTGGGCAGTGGATTCAGCAACAGGTACACAAATTTTTTATAACCAATGAGAGTTTATATCTTATTGTTCTTAATGGACGCAATGAAGAAAGACCCGAAAAATGGTTAGATTGGATAAAAAATTATACTGATGATTCCATGGCAATTGTAGTCATAAATAAAATGGATAATAATCATTCTTACAGGTTGGAAGAAAATATACTACGAAAAAATTATCCATTCATCATAGATTTTCATTACATCTCTTTGAAAGAAATTGATGAAGAGAAAAAAGATGCTTTATACAATGGTAACCAGCTAATGCGGACAATTTCAGAGCAAATTTTACATTTGAAAAACATCAATACACCAGTTGCCTCTAATTTTCATGATTTAAAACGAGATTTAGAAGACAATGTTTTAAAAGAAAGAACCCATATCAATTATGATGCTTTTGAAAATTTGTTTATTAAACATCAATTAAAAGGAAAGGTGGATTCTTTTTTAGAAATATTAAACAAGATAGGAACAATACGTTATTTTGAAATTCACGATCGTCTTATATTAAATCCTGAATGGCTTAGCGGAGGAGTCTATAAAGTATTGATGTCAGAATTTACAGCAAAGAATTTCGGTGTTTTTAAAGAAAATGATTTTGATACCATCTTGCAAAAAGCAGAAGAAGATAAGTATTCTTATACCAAAAGAGATTATCCGTTTATTAGCCAAATGATGGAAGAATTTGAAATTGCTTATGTAGAAAAGGGAGATTATTTTGTACCTTCTTTATTTAAAAATGATTTGCCTGAAGAATTTGTGAAAAGCAACATGTTTGATGAATCTATTGTTCATTTTATATTCGACTTCCATTCCGATTATCCTGAAACATTGATTAGTAAATTTATTGTTAGTTTTTTTAATAAAAGACATAATGGTATGTATTGGAAAAACGGTATTGTATTGATAGACAAAGACGATGAATTAAAAGAAGAAATCTATGCTTATATTGAATCTTCAAAAGAAGAAAAACGGATACATATAAAAATAAAAGGAAAAGAAACAAGGAAATTTTTTAAGGATATAAAAGCAAAAATTCATAATTTATTAGAAAAAACAAATTATCAATACAATCAGTTTATTGTTCACACTCCTACAAGTTTAGAGCTTAATTATAAGGATTATGTAGACTTATATATAGGTGGTGAAAGAAGCAGAAAAGAATCTACTAAAAATGGTTTGGTAGAAATAAATATAGCAGAAGTTTTAGGACTAGTAAACAACCACCAAGATTTAAATAGCATGAGCAAAAAAGAAAACAAAGACGTACATTATCATATTGAGACTTATAATGATATGCGAGAAAGTAAAATTAAAAATTCTGTCGTAGCAAGTAAAGATTTTAAACAAAACAATTATGTAAACCAATATGAAGGGAGCACAGATGTTACAGAACTAAAAGCATCTTTAGAAAAAATAGACTTAGCCTTGGCAAATGATCAAGCTTGGAAAGATAATCTTTTGATCTTGATGGATGATATATATAATTTAGAAAATGCCCAAACCAAAGAAGAAGAAGTTGAAGCAAAGAAAGGTGGTTCTAAATTTATTAATTGGTTAAAAGGAGCAAAAGATACAATAGTAATTACCACTGGATTAGCTAATGAAGTACCAAAACTAATAGATGCAGGGGAGAAAATATTTCAGGGAGGACAAGAAGTCTTTGATAATATTTCTAATATATAATTCAAAAAGAAAAAACATATTGAAAGACAGTTTTCTCAATAGCATAGTTCAATTTATTTTATAAATTTTCGGCGGCATCTTCGATGCCGCCGATACTTTTAAATCATAGTATGATTATATTTTATCATCTTCTAGCAATTCTCTTGCCTGATATTCCTGAACCAGATCAATCGCATTGGAAATTACATCACTTAAAGCGGTAATGAAGGTTCCTTCTTCTGCCATTCCCATGGCGTGTTTCAGAGCTTCAATTTCTTTTGGTATAATCTCATAGCTCACATCTCTTCCGGAAGACTGCATTCCTTCGATAATTAAACCGTTGATTTCATCCTCGGTTCTTCCGCGAAGGTGTTTTTCATTTCGGATGATAATATGATCGAACATTCTTCCTGCAATTTTTCCGCATTCTTTAATGTCGCTATCTCTTCTGTCTCCTACCCCGGAAATAATCCCTATTTTCTTCGTTGCTTCTACGTTTTTAAGATAATCTTCAATTGCTTCATATCCTGCAGGATTGTGTGCGAAATCGATTAATACTTTAAAGCTTTTGAATTTAAATACATTGAGTCTTCCCGGTGTAAGCTGCGCACTTGGAATAAATGTTCTTAAAGAATTCGAAATATCCTCGATCCCGAAACCATAAAGATAAGATGCCAGACTTGCTGCCAAGACATTTTCGATCATGAATTTAGCCTTTCCTTCCATCGTGATCGGGAAATCTTTTGCCTTTCCGATCCTGATCTTCCAGTCTCCTTTTTTAATCGTTACAAATCCTTCTTCATACACACAGGTAATCTTTCCTTCTTTTGCAAATTTCTTGATGTGCGGATTGTTCTCATCCATACTGAAAATAGCTACATTGGAATGAAGATCGTTCACGATTCTCATGGAATATTCGTCATCGGCATTCATCACACTCCATCCGTTTTTCTTTACGCTGTCCAGCACTACCCTTTTTACTCTGGTAAGATCTTTCAGGTTATGAATATCGTTCATTCCCAAATGATCTTCCTTGATATTGGTTAAAACACCGATATCGCACTGAGAAAATCCTAAACCGGAACGTAAAATTCCGCCTCTTGCTGTTTCCAGAACGGCAAATTCAACCGTAGGATCTTTCAGGATAAATTCGGCGGAAAGAGGTCCTGTTGTATCTCCTTTCGTTAACATCGTGTTTTGAATATAAATTCCGTCCGATGTGGTGAAACCTACTCTGTAACCGTTGCTTTTAACAATATGCGAAATTAGTCTTGTTGTGGTTGTTTTACCATTGGTTCCCGTTACCGCAATAATTGGGATCGTAAAAGGTTTTCCCTGTGGATACAGCATATCTACGACGGGAGCCGCAACGTTTCTCGGCAACCCTTCACTTGGAGCCAAGTGCATTCTGAATCCGGGAGCTGCATTTACTTCAATGATGGCACCTCCGCTTTCTTTTAAAGGCTGGGTTAAATTTTCAGCCATAATATCAATTCCGCAGACATCAAGACCAATGATTTTTGAAATCCTTTCCGCCATCGTTATGTTTTCCGGATGTACCATATCGGTAACATCTATAGAGGTTCCTCCCGTAGAGAGATTGGCTGTTGATTTCAGATAAACCACTTCTCCTTTCTGCGGAACGGTTTCCAGAGTATACTGAAGTTTTTCAAGAAGCTCGGTAGTATCTTTATCAATTAGGATTTCAGTTAACACATTTTCGTGTCCGTATCCTCTTCTCGGATCTTTATTTTCTTTATCAATTAATTGCTGAAGATTCAGTTCTCCGTCTCCTACAACGTGAGCCGGAACTCTTCTTGCAGCGGCAACCATTTTATTGTTGATGACCAAAACTCTGAAATCATATCCGGTGATGTATTTTTCAACAATAACTTTTCTTGAGTATTTCTGAGCGTGTTCAAGACCTATTTTTGCAGATTCCCAGTCGTTTACATTAATCGAAGAACCTTTTCCGTGGTTTCCGTCCAATGGTTTAATCACGACAGGATAACCAATTTTTCTTATCACACTTCCTAATCCTTCCTCATCCACAATCAGATCTCCGATAGGAACAGGAATTGCCGCATCGTGGAGCATTTTTTTTGTTAATTCTTTATTACAGGCAATATCTACCGCGATTGAACTTGTATTTCCTGTAATAGTCGCCTGAAATCTCTGCTGATTCACGCCATATCCCAACTGAACCAAAGAGTTGGTTCCCAGACGAATCCAAGGAATTCTTCGGGAAACGGCTTCTTCCACGATACTTCCTGTTGAAGGACCGAGACGCACTCTTTCCCTTATTTCTTTTAGTTTTTTTATACAGGCATTCAAGTCGTACTCTTCCCCTTTTATTAAAGCTTCAGCAATTTTCACCGACTCTTCGGCTGCGTAAATTCCTGCATTTTCTTCGATATAGTTGAATACGACATTATACACTCCCGGAGTTTTTGTTTCACGCGTTCTTCCGAAACCAACGTCCATTCCTGCTAAGGTCTGGATTTCCAAAGCGATATGCTCAATAACGTGTCCCATCCATGTTCCCGTTTCGATACGGTGAAAAAAACCGCCTTCTACTCCTTCTGAACATCTGTGAGAGAACAAAGAGGGAATCAGTTTTTCTATTCTTTCTCTGAAACCGTCAATTTTATTGGTTGGGAAATTTTCCATTTCTTCGAGATCCAATCTCATCTGTATCAGTTTCTTCCTTCTGATGCTCCAAATGTTTGGTCCCCGTAACGCCTGTATCTTCTCAATTTTCATAGTCTATTTGCATTTTTTTAATAGTTAACAATAACTCCATTTATTCAAAGATAATGTAAAACCCGAAACGAAACTATACCACAGTTAAACATTTATTAAAAAATGAATAAAAAATATTAAAATTTTTAAAATCTCACAATAATTTCAGATTTGTAGATATTATTTTTATTGTATTATTTTTTTAATTTTTACTTGTTGTTTTCTATATTCGTCACTTGTAATAAAAATTTCAAATAACACTTTTGTTCCAACTGCAATTTTGGAAATTAAATGATAGTTTGTACTTACTGAAAAATAATGCTCTTTTTCCTGGCTTTTTATGAAACCAACTTTTCCACGATTATTGTCGTGCAACAATCTTGTAATTTCGCCTTCAATGTAGTTATTTCTTACTGTTTTTGATCTATTGAATGTTTTCATCTTTATCTGCTGAGCTTTGAAACTGTCCCAATATTTTTTAAGTTCCTTTTTTAGTTTTTTCAAATCCGTTTGCGGGATCTCTGAAAATGAAAAAGTTTTCAATTCGTCAAAAAGCTTTTGGGGTAATTTCCATTCTTCTGATTGCCGGATAATTTTTGACAGCGAAAAATGATGAAAAGATAATTCTAATTTGTCTTGTTGCCTTAGTATTTTGCCAAGTAAATACAACAAATCCGCCTTAAAAACCATACATCATTTGAATAATGGAAATTTTCTATTTTTTCAAGCGCTTCCTTTGATAACTCAAAACATTCCTGCCATTCACATAACTTGCTCAGGGCTTTTGTTTTGTAAGCATACCAGTTTTCAAAATCGGAAGCTAATTCCATATCTTTTAATTGTCCTTTTCGCTCAACCTTTATAGTTGAAGTTGTTTTTGACAGTATTTCTCTGTCTATTTTATTACAAAATTCATTTATTAATTTCCAATTAGGTGCCGCTTTTTTCTTTTCCGATTTTAAAACAACAGAAAAAAGACTTGAAATAAGTGTTTTTGTAAAATCAGTATTAAACAAGTTTAGAATTGGAATTAAATATTCAATTTTTTCTAATAATTCGCTTTTATCGAAATCAAAACTTTCTATTTCGCTACCTTCATCTTCTCCTCCAAAATCTTCTTCTTCCACACTATGAACACTACTGTCATTTCCATTTTCGGCTTTATACTTCGCCCATAACAACCAGCCATAAGCACATAAAACACGTTCGCTTTGTTGATCGTTTATTTCAATTTCATAAATGCTTAAAAACCTAAAACCTTTATCCAAATGATTTGAATTACGCAAACTAGTAATCATATCAGAAATGATATATTCATTATTTGCAATTTGTTCTTTTGTAAAGTTTATTTTATGTTCTCTAAAGTAAGAAAGAGCTTCAGAAAACTTTTTATCATTCTTAAGTATAGCTAATTGCTGGCTGAATTCAAATAATGTCATAAACTCATCTTGTTTTTTAAAATCGCATTTATTTCTTCCGCAATTGTCTTGTCAGTTCTATTGGGAATAGATTCTGTTTTTGTGAATTTAAAATTTCGATCATACCAAAATTTAAATGTAGCTATAAACCCATTTTTCTTTATTTCATAAATTTCGTGAAAATTTTTATGCTCAATACTTGTGATTTGAAAATCATATACTTCTAATTGACTTTTTAAGATTTCATAAAGTTCTTTTTGGTCATCGTTTTCAAAATCAAATACTATATCAATTCTTTTACTTTCAGGAATTATAATTGTCTTGTTTTGAAGATTAACAAGTTTTATATAAATACTCTCGGCAAATTCTGTCGAATTAGTTGGTTTTTGTATGGTTGAGATTTTATTACTCGACTTATAATGTATTATGAAATTTGCATTATTTTGATCTTTTGAAAAAGTATAATGTTCTTTAAATTTATCGTGTCTAACATTTTTAATATCAATATTTTCATTCATCAAACACTCATAAACTGCTAAATAGACATATTTGATAAATAATGATTCATCTGCAAAATTATCTGGTAATTTAATTTCAAATAAATTTGTATTTAAAACAAGTAAATTTTCTCTTGACTTAACATTTTCAATATTAGGCATAGGAATAAAATAAACAGTATTGCGCTCAAATTTGAAAACTTTTAACTTTAAAGTGTAATTTTTTTCAATATCTCTTTCGTGTTCATCTTCTAATAATAAATCTAATTTATTATCACTTTTTTCAAGATTAGATAAAACATTTGGTGTATTGACGGAATTGAAAAAATTATAAAACTCGTCAATTCTATTATTATTGTTATTCAATGGTCCAACACAAAAGAAATAATGTTCGCCTTTAGATTTGTTTTCAAAAAGTTGAGCTAGTTTCATTAAATCTATTTGTGGAATGTCAAGAATATTTGAGAAAAAATGGAGAGTTACTGATTCTTTAGTTATTACATCTGATTTCTGAATATCATTCAAAAATTTGCATTTTGTTTCTATTTTATTTTCATCCTTAATATATAGATTTACGTGTTTTTTTGCACGATCTAAAGCTTGTTCAGAAGGTTCAATTAAAATCACTTTTTGAGTATTATTTGGAATATTAAGTTTATTCAAAAAATCAAAAAAACAAATTGTTGCCAATCCTTGTCCACATCCCCAATCAACTATCGCCAAGTTATTATTAAAAACTTCATTTGGATTTTGAACTGAAGAAAGAGCTTCATTTATTTTTGCTTCATGCATATTTCCATATGCAAAAATATACTGACATAATAGTTCATGGGAAGTCAATAAATCTACTCCATGATTTAATTGTTTTTGCAGATCATCTCTTTCAGTCCTCTTTAGATATGATAGAGAATTTCCGGCAATTTTTCTGATTTCCTGAAAAGTTGGATTTTCTAATTTAAGTATTTCATTATAATAATTATCCATAAAATACTAAAATTTTATTGTTCTAAAAGTTAAATTAATTCTTTCTGAAATATCCTTTTTTGTTTTCGGAATTTGATGGTGCCAAAAATGCTGTAGTTCCCCTTGCATTATTAAAAGACTACCATGTGTTAATTCAATTTCTAATTTTTCTTTTGTTTCTTTATGCCTAAGTTGAAATTTTCTAGTTGTCCCAAAACTTACAGAGGCAATTACAGGATTTTCTCCTAATTCTTGTTCTGCATCAGTGTGCCAGGAAATAGAATCGTTTCCACTTCTATATCGATTAAGCAAAACACTATTAAAATTTACTTTTGATATCGGTTCTATTTTTTCTTTTATTTCAAGAAGTTCTTTTGTCCAAATTCGAGGAGCTAATGTAATTCCAGAAAATGAATAAGGTTTATCATTATCGCCATACCAAGCTGTCAAACGTGGGAATAAAACTTGTTTTCCATACATATTCATTGATTCTTGGTTCCATTCAATTTCGGTTAAGAGTTTATGAAATAGCAAATCACTCTCTATTTTTGTAAAAAAGTTCGGGTAAAACAGATATTCTCCGTTTTTTATTTTGTTCAAACCTGTTGAGACTTTATAGGCAGGTTGAATTGGGTTTCCAAATAAATCTGTGTTCACTTTTAAAGTTTATTTATATTAGACTTTGGTAATTTTATAATTAATAGTAAAACCCAAGGCATTGTAAAAAACTTGAGAACTTATTAAAATCTAAAAATAGAATCATTAACCGCCCCTATTCTCCTTCCCCTCCCCGCTCTTCACCTTATCCACATGCAGCTTGGCGAGCATTCTTTTGATGATATATTCATCAGCTTTTTGCTGTCCTTCGAAGATTAATTTGCCATCTTCGCAGATCTCAGAAATATATTTGTATAAGCCGTCGTACAGTTCTTTTTGAGTACCGATAATTCCTGCTACCTTTTTCATTAACTGCGTCTGCTCATCGGCTTTTGCGGCAATAGCCCGTTGAAAATCCTGTAAATCCTGAGGTATCGTACTTTTCATTCCCTTATCCTGTAAAAGCGTAAGATGGGCATTGACTAATGAAATAAGGTCTGCAAGCTTACTGCCGACTCCTTCAAAATTACGTTTCTTAATATCCGTCAGAATCTGTGTGGTGAGGTTAGTGGGAATTCCTGCTCTTTCAATGCGTATTCTTAAACTTTTAAGAGGTTTTTTCAGATCTTCTCCCAAAAGGTAAAGTGCCTGAGTAGCCTGTTTCTGCTGTACCAGAGCCGTGTTACTGGCTTCTTTCTGCTCTACTTCTGTAATTTTCGACTGAAAAGCATTTTTATATGTCTGCGTATAATTGTGATCTTCCTCTGCAAAAAGCAAAAGGTCTCTGCTGAAACTGGCGATAAGGTCTTTTGCCAGCGGAAGATATTCTTCCTGTTTGATATACATGGTTATTGGTTTTTAATTTAATACTAATATAATAATTTTATTACAAATTCAATATATAGTTAAACATATTTTTCAATAACTATATTTATTTCACTTTTTCAGTATATCTCCAAATCATTGAAAAATAAACAATAATAGTATCTGACAAAGAGAATCATCCTTACTCATGGTAAGCAAATAAAAAATATGGATTAGAAAAAATCTGTTCTTCATGGGATTAAAAATTAGCAAGCGTTTTCTAACAGAGATCCTTCGCCAAGCTCAGGATGACACCTCGAATACCAACCGCAATATTTAACATCTTCAGCCTGAGTATGTCGAAGCGTTTATTAGTAAAAGAGATAAGTCAATATGTTAATTATTTATTGAATAACTTCTAAACTAGAGTGAATGAGATTTTTCATCAGGTCAAAACCTTTGGTTTGCAGGGTAATTATTTGGAGACTCCGGACAAAATGACTGCACACAAAGATCAACAGGGTTTTTCGTCCATCAAAATGCTGTTCTCTGTGGGATGAATTGCGTTTACCTTTAAGCTGAAATCTATTTCAGAAAGATCAATCTGTTTTTACGCTTGGAAAACTGCTGTTTTCTGTAGAGACAATGCCTTTTATCCTCCGCTGAAACTTATTCCAATTCGATGGGATTATACGGAAGAGGAGGAGATTTTACAGCGATCTGGCTGCCATCTTCGTTATACGCTTTTCCATGAAAAAAGCCGGGATTGTCATGATATGTTTGCAATGCTTTTCTAAACTGCTCTCGGGTTATATGAAGAATTCTTTTCTCATTTCTAAGATAGACTGCATTTATCTTTTTATCCATTGCAATGGCTGTAAAATGAAAATTATTGTCGCTGTCTTCCAATTCTAAAATTAAACCGGGAAGATTCTGAAAAATATAAGGACCGTTGTTAATAGGAATTTCTTTGCAATACCATGCTGTATATTTTCTTCCCCGATACTTCGTAGTGGCTTTATGGCATATATACCCAAGGATTTCTCTGGTCTCGTTTTCAAGTTTCCAGTCGAGAGCGGGCTGTTTTTCTTCATATTGGTACGTAATATTTGTTTTATCCTGTACCGTAATGTTATTTTCCTGAAAATTTTTAATTAAAATACTTCTCCATTTTTCCGCTAAATTAAGGGACTGACCTAATTCTTTAGCTCCTATTTTCTCCAAATGACTGTATTTTTCCATTAAAGAATCTTTGCGCAATACATTAAAATCTGAAAATTTAGAAAATTTCTTTCCTATCTGCAAAACACAGGTTGTTTCCAGCTTTTTCTTTTTGGGATCTTTAACAAATTCTGCTTTATAGTAAATATTCTGATAACTGCTGTCAATAACCATGGCTTCATAAGAATCAGGTTTCATAGAAAAATTTCCGCTTACGGAAATCTGGGCATGGGAGAAAAAACTTAAGAATAAAAACAGGGACTTTAATAAATGATGAGGGTGAAACATTGGTGATCTGGTTTAGAAATTTACTGTGTTAAATGCATATTGAATTTAAGATTCGGCTCAATGGCTGCAATTAACAATTCGTCATTGTTTTTATTTGATGGCATTAAAGACAGAAATTGGCTGAACTTTTATTAAAAAAATAACTCTATTCTTTTACACAACCACAAAAATAACAAAAAGATGAGTTAAACTTTTGTTCAAAATACTGATTATAAAAGAAAAAGATCACGATAGCTTAAAAAAAGGCTCCAATTTTAATTTTTGTAAAACTTAAATATTCTCACAATCACTTCTCATACCTGCTTTTTAAGTTTTATTTTCACTTATTGATTATCAATCCCTCTTAATCCTTTCTCAAATGTTAATTATTTTTTAAATTTGCACCCTATGATGAAACCTGTTGGAAAATTAATTGTTATCGGAGGTGCTGTAAACAAAGGAAGTTTTGCAGAAACCGATTTTGATCAAAGTGTAGAAAAAAACCTGAATTTTTTTGAGAGGGGAATTCTTCGAAAGATTATTAATGAATCTAAATTGAAAGAGAATTCCGTTATTGAGATTATCACCACTGCCTCTCAGATTCCGCAAATTGTAGGTTCCGAATATAAAAAAGCCTTCGAATTTTTAGGTGCTAAAAATGTAAACATCCTTGATATTCATAACCGTGAGGAAGCGAATTCTGATGCTATTGTTGCGAGAGCCAATGCTGCAGATGTGGTGATGTTTACAGGTGGAGATCAGCTGAGACTGACTTCAATTCTTGGCGGAACAAGGTTTCACGATACCATTTTACTGAAATATCAGGAACAGGATTTCATCTACTCAGGAACTTCTGCCGGAGCCGCTGCGGCATCGGAAAATATGATTTATCAGGGAAGCAGTTCCGAAGCTTTGCTGAAAGGAGAAATTAAAACCACTCAGGGTTTAGGACTGATCGATAACGTGATTATCGATACGCATTTCGTACAGAGAGGAAGAATCGGAAGACTTTTTCAGGCGGTGGTAAACAATCCGAGAACTCTGGGAATCGGTCTGGGAGAAGATACCGGATTGTTCATCCACAATGATGTGATGACGGCGGTAGGTTCTGGACTGGTGATTCTGGTGGACGGAAGGTTTATTAAAGACACGAATCTTACGAATATTAATCTTGGAGAACCTATTTCTATTGATAATTTAACGGTTCATGTAATGTCGATGAACGATCATTATGATCTTACGACTAAAGCGCTGACGATCGAGAATTCTCAGTTTAATCCGATCCCGCAGGAAAAATAGAAAGGGAATGGTAAATGGTGAATTGTTCCTGTGACAATTTTAGATATTTACAACGAACTTTTTTAAATAAAATATTCTTGTTGGAAAACGCAAAGACGCAAGATTTTTATTCGTCTCAAATCTTTAAGGCGCAGGAAAATCCAAGATTTTCAATAAGGATTGATGCTTAATTTTATCGTGGATAGAAAGAATCTCAGGATTGCAATATAAATGAGATTCGTGACCAGTGAAAAGCACAATGAACGATTAAAATATGCAGGAAAATCTTAGCCCCGATAGAAACGGCATCCTTTTGGGTTGCGGACGGAGCGAAGCGGAGTCCGTAACCCAAAAGATACAGTGGATAGCGGGAATAAGCTCCAAAAAAAATATAAGTACTACCTTTAAACAATCAACATCCATAATTATATGAAAATAATCATCCACGGCGGATTTTTCTCGGAAAGCGACCAGAGCCACGAAGTAAAAACAGCCAAACAGAATTCATTAAAAAGCATTGCTCAGAAAGCATTCAATTATTTAAAATCCAACTCTGCATTTGATACTGCTGCGTATGCTGTTTCTTTGCTGGAAGATGATGAGCTGTACAATGCAGGAATCGGTTCGCAGATCCAGAGTGATGGCGTGATCAGGATGAGTGCAGCGATTATGGATGGAGAAACCCAGAAATTAAGTGGTGTCATCAATATTCAGGAGGTGAAGAATCCTGTTTTTGTAGCGAAAGAACTGATGAAAGAAGACGACCGGGTTTTAGGAGGAAGCGGTGCAAAAAATTATGCAACAGAACACGGTTTCGAGAATTTTTCAACTGAAATTCCGCAAAGGAGAAAAGAATATGAAGCGAAACTTGAAAATGGCGGAAAAGGAACGGTAGGCTGTGTAGCGATTGATAAGGACGGAAAATTAGCCGTTGCCACTTCTACCGGAGGAAAAGGTTTTGAAATTCCGGGAAGGATATCCGATTCGGCTACTGTTGCCGGAAATTATGCGAATTCTTTCTGTGCGGTAAGCTGTACCGGAGTGGGTGAAGATATTGTAAGCAATGCCACCGCAACGAAAATTGTAACCCGGGTTACCGATGGCATGACGATAGAAGAAGCGTTTACAAAAACTTTCGACGAATTAAAAACCATCGATGGCTTTGCAGGTGCGATTGCTATTGATAAAAACGGAAATATATACCATCAGGATTCTTATCCCACTATGGTTTTTGCAAGTTTTGACGGAGAAAATTATGAAGTTTTCAATTAAATTTAACATTATTTTATAAGTCTGTTTATTTTTTTGGCACACATTTTACATGATTACTAATATCAAACTTTAATATTAACTTAAAAAAAATAGAAATCATGGGAAATAAGACAAAAGGCTTATTAGCGTTATTAGGATTAGGAGCACTTGCATACTGGAAATACAAAAATTCTTCTGAAGAAGATAAGCAAATAGTGAAAGATAAGATCAACACTGCAAAAGACAACCTAAACAAATGGGGAAATGATCTTAAAGATAAAGCCAACAATGTTGCTTCACAGGTAAAAGATAAAGCAAACGACGTAGCTTCTCAAGCTCAGGATAAAGAGGAAGATCTTAAAAATAAAGCTCAGGAAGCAGTAAGCTAGACTATAAATAGTTTATTTTAACATTCATATATACAGGAAAGTCATCGTAGTTTTTATTACGATGACTTTTTTTGTGCTTCAATGGCAAAAACCAAAGGAATTTTATTTCCGAACTGAGGAATTCTCCATTTTCCTTTTTCAAATTCTTCAACATGCCTGAAACATGGATACGGCGACCAGTCGAATTCCTGAAACTTTTTGATCTGAAGATTCTGATTAATTAAATTCTGAAGAACTTCCGCCAGAGAATGGTTCCACATCACATAATCCTGAACGATATCTGCGGACTGATCTGCATACGTTCCTTCATAGGTTTCCACAATCGGTTTTTCGTTGAAATAGTTGTATTGTACGCCTTTGAAATCGTCGTCGTACATCCAGACTACAGGATGAAATTCTGCCATTACAAATCTCCCTTCCGGTTTTAGAAAACGGGTAATGATTTTTGCCCACTCTCCTAAATCGGGAAGCCAGCCGATTGTTCCGTAACTTGTAAAAACAATGTCGAATTTATGATCGAGAACATCGGGAAGACTGTACAGATCTGTGCAGAGAAATTCTGTATCGGTTCCTGCTTTCTGAGCCAGATCTTTTGCTGCTGCAATGGCTTTATCCGATAAATCGATTCCCGTAACTTTTGCGCCCATTCTCGACAGCGAAATAGAATCCTGCCCGAAATGACACTGCAAATGAAGAATAGTTTTACCTTTTACATCTCCTAAAAGATCTAATTCAATTGAATTTAACGAAGTTCTTCCCTGCAAAAATTCATCTACAAAATAGAAATCGGATTTGAGATGAGGTTCTACTTTGGCATTCCATGAATTTTTATTGATTTCTAAATAATTTTCCATTGTTTTTTAGTTTTATTGATAAACCTGTTTAAATTTTTTACCGCAAAAGATGCGAAAGATTTAAATACTTGAGTTATTTAAGTTTAATACCTAAATAGAAAAAAGAGAACATAAGTTAAAAAAAATCAAAGATTTTTTTTCTTTGCAGACTTTTGAAATACTTTACATAAATCCACTAAAGTCTTTTGTCCCTTTTGCGGTTAATTCTGAAATTAGTTTAAAACAGTTTTCTTAATCAGCTTTAAAATATTAAAATTACCAACCCTGAATCACATAGTTTTTAACCAAAAGCTTTCTTTCAGGCTGTGAAGCATCTTCCGGCTTAAACCACACTTCTACTCTGCTTCCGTAATAATCTCCCCAATCTCCCTCCTGTACGTTAAACTGTTTACTCAGAGGGAATTCTTTCAGTTCATCACTAGGATTTTCCACTTTCACTTTAGTATCTTTTGCAATTTCTTTTTCAGATAAAATTCTGTTGGTGGTAAGATCAAACATTTTCAGATAAACAGTTCCTTTTTCAATTTTATTAAGGAAAACCTGATATTTATAGGTTCCGGGCTGATTATAATCATAAAGGATCACTTCAGGTTTATCGACTTTAAATAATGGCTTTTCGTCACTAAAAGATAGTTTTAAAGGCATATCTACTTTCACATTATTGGGGTTGTAAATATCTCCTTTGTATTCTTTGTAAGGACTTTTGGGAAGCAGAACCGTAAAGAAAACAGCCGTAATAAACAAAAAGACGACCGAAAGAACGACCTGTACAAGACCTTCTTTGAATCTTTTCTTAAAAATTTTTGATATTCCTAAAATAATATATCCCAAAGCAACCATAATCGGCGTTATGAAGCATAAATTCCAGATGATTTTATTTACCGGCAAAATAAGCATCCATATCCAGCAAAAAATACCGACAGATGAAATAAAAAACGGTGCAGACCATTTTCCGTTGAATATTTTGAAAAAAATTGCTTTTATCATAGTTTTTCTAATAGTTTTTTCTTTTGTGATGTAAATTCTTCCTCTGTTAAAATACCGTTTTCTCTCAGTTGTCCTAATTTTTCGAGCTGTTCCAGAACGCTTTCGGAAACAGTATTCTGCTCCGGAGATGAGGCTTTGGAAACTTCTTTATTATAAATTTTACTGATGAAATGGTAAAAATCTTCAGCATAATCTTTATTGAAGAACGATTCAAACTCAACCGTTTTTTCTTTTGTATGAATTCTGATGTTCGGCGACACAAAGTTTTTTACGAAGCTTACTTCAAGAATATTATCATTGAGAAATTCATTCACTTTTGCCGGAGAAAACATCGCTTTGGAAACCGAAATGATTCTTTTGGGCGTAACGAGCAAAATTCCCGCATCCGTAGTTTTGGCGAACTGAGCGTCTATAATCGCTAAAATTTTCTCATCCAGATCAAGAATATACGGAAGTTCTTTAATTTCTCCTTTTGTAAACAGAGAAAGATTGGCTCTTAAACTTTCCAGTTGCTTTTTTATCTCTTTCAGTCTTTTTTTATAAAGATCTTTTGACAACACATTATGCTCTGAATCTGCTATTGAAGGTAAATTTTCAGCAATATTTTCCTGAACTGTTTCCTCTTGAGCAATTTCTCCGTTTTGGAGGAGATTTTCAATATCTTTCAAACTGAAGCGATGCAGATCCGAAAGCAATTCTTCGTTCACTATACTCGCTTTTTCAAGGCATGAATTACAGATGATATTTCCGTCAGACAGTTTATTTTCGCCCAACATCGTGTCGATTGAAGTCAGTTTTTTTCCACACAATCCGCAATGATCGTTCATTGTAAATAATTATTTTTGATTTAATGCGTTTAGCTTTTTGATCTGATCATACATAAACAAAAGATATAAATGAATTTGAAAATCACATCATCTTAAAAAATCTTTGATCTCTATCTTTTAAAAACAATCTATCAATTTCTTTTGCTGTCAAACTTTAAAATCAGTCTTCTAAACGGACATTCTGAATATTAAAGTCGGTCTAATAATTTTTTCTTCTGTTCCGTAAATTCCTGATCCGTCAGAACGCCCATTTCTCTAAGTTTTCCAAGTTTTTCCAACTGTTCAAAAATCACTTCCGGAGCTTCTTTCTGCATATTAGAATTTTGCTGTACAGGATTCAATTCCGCAGGCTTTTGAAAAGGTTTCTCAGAAACCGGCATATTGTACAAATTATAAGACGAAGACTGAATTTGTTGTTGTTGTTGTTGTTGTTGTTGTGAAGCAGACTGACTGATCGTACCATTCAGATATTGATTAACCGCATTGCAGAAATTCTTTCCGTCATTTTTATTATGAAGCTTAAATTCTGCCACGGAACCGTTCTTTGAGAAAATTTTCAGGGTTGAATACAAAAGACTTTCCACATGATCTACAGAACGGATATTTTCGAAGAGATATTCGTCTTTCTGCACATTTCCAAAAAGTTTTTTATCAATAAAAACAACTCTTCTCTGCGTAGAAAATAAAAGACCTTCTACTTTTGCAGGTATGGTAAGACCTTCTGCAATAGCAGTTAACTTTTCATTATTTTCTAAAATATGAACGAGTTCCTTTACTTCACTGTTTACAAAAATGCTTAACCTCGCATTCAGGGCAACAATCTGATCCTGAATATCATCAAGTCTGGTCACTGTTCCTCCAAATCCAAAAGACGGTGTTTCGGGACTCTGAAAGTTTGAAGTCTGTGACGATCCAAAATTTTCAGTTTCGCCAATTTTTCCCTGCAAAATAATTCCCCTGATTTCGGGCAGGAAAAACAGCTGCAGATTATTGACAACATCCTTATTGATATTGGAAGCCTCATTCAGGCATTTGTTACACAGAATATGATTGTCCGCCAGTTTATTTTCGCCCAAAAGCGTATCCATAGATGTTAAAGGCGTTCCGCACAATCCACAAATATTGTTCATTTGATTTTCATGTTTAAAAGTTTAAAAAAGCATAAAACAATTTATGATTTTCTAAAATACAAATTTGTAATTAAATCGTACCAACTGAAAATAAAAAAGCATCAGGATTAATGATGCTTTTTAGTTTTCTGATTTTATTTTTATCCCAAAAACTCTTCCAGAGCAACCGTTTTCTGTTCTCCTGCTTCGAGATCTTTATAAGTTATCGTTCCGTTTTTAATTTCTTCTTCGCCTAGGAATACGAGATTTTTAATCCCTTTTTTCTCCGCATAGGTGAACTGTTTACCGATCTTTGCCGCTTCTGGATACATTTCTGCGGAAATTCCTTTTTCTCTCAATTGTCTTATCAGTTTTAGGGCTTCTACCGTTTCATTTCCTCCGAAATTGGCAAAAAGAAATTCTACTTTAGAGGTAGCTTCTTCAGGGAAAAGTCCGAGTTCTTCCATCACGAGATAAATTCTGTCCAGACCAAAAGAAATTCCGATTCCCGGAATATTTTTAACGCCGAAAACTTCTGTAAGATTGTCGTATCTTCCGCCGCCGCCGATGGAACCCATCTGAACTTCATCTGCTTTTACTTCGAAAATCGCTCCGGTGTAATAATCCAGACCTCTTGCTAATGTGATGTCAAAAACAAGATTCTGAATATCAACTCCAAGATTTAAAGATTGTGTAATAACAAACTCAAGCTCTTCTACTCCTTTCAGTCCAACTTCATTTCCGGCAAATTTTTCTTTTAACTGAAGAAGATTTTCCAGCGCATCATCCGACTGGTTGAAAAGGAAATCCAGTTTATCAATGGATTCCTGAGCAATTCCTCTTTCCAGTAATTCTTTTACAACACCGTCTTTTCCGATTTTGTCTAATTTATCCAAAGCTACCGTGAAATCTATTAATTTATCGGTAATTCCTGCAAATTCTGCCAATCCGGAAAGAATTTTACGGTTATTGATGTGGATGGTTACAGAAACTCCAAGCTCCGCGAAAGATTTCAGATACAACTGAACCAGATCTACTTCCTGCAAAAGACTTTCGCTTCCTACAACATCCGCATCGCACTGGTAAAACTCTCTGAATCTTCCTTTTTGAGGGCGATCCGCTCTCCAAACCGGTTGAATCTGATACCTTTTAAAAGGAAAAGTAAGCTGATTATGATTCATTGCCACAAATCTTGCAAAAGGTACCGTAAGGTCGTAACGAAGGGCTTTATCAGAAATTTGAGAAGTCAGTTTTTGATGATTCTTATTTTCCCAATCTTCCTGATTTACTTTAGAAGTGTAATCTCCCGAATTTAAAATTTTAAAAATCAAACGATCTCCTTCCTCCCCGTATTTTCCCGTTAATGTTGAAAGATTTTCAAAGCTCGGTGTTTCCAGTGGCTGGAATCCGAATAACTCGAAGTTCTTCTGTAAAGTATTGATGATGTATCTTCTTCTTGCAACTTCCAGTGCCGTAAAATCTCTCGTCCCTTTTGCTAAACTTGGTTTCATTTTATAACAGATAAATGATATTAATATGTATAAGCTGCAAAAATAAGGAATTGAAAGGACTTTTACTACACATAAACCCGTTTAAACTATATCAGAAAATAATACTAAACCTCACAGGTTTTAAAAAACCTGTGAGGTTTGAAAATACTTAAAAATACATGAAGATCATATACTTTCCAATATTTCCAGAATTTCTTCACCATAATTCTCTATTTTATGCTTCCCGAAACCTTTTATATCGCGCAACTCCTCTTTTTTAGCCGGTTTATATTTCGCTACAGACATCAGTTCTTTATTGGAAGCGATAAAATAGCTTGGTAGGTTCTGTTCTTTCGCTTTTTCGGAACGCCAGTATTTCAGGGCTTCCAGTATTTTTAATTCATCATTATTTAAGGCTTCATCTTCTGCGGAGTATTTTGCCGTTTTAGAATCTTTTACTACATTTTGCTGAACGATTTTCAGTTCATCAAAATACAGAACAACCGACCAGTATTTTTCGTCCTGAACGAAAGCGGTTTCAACTTTTATAATATCGTGCGATTCCAGAAAAGCTTCAAGTGTTCTTTGATCTTTCTCAAGATGTCTGTCGTCCAGTCCGATTTTAAAAACTTTTATTTTCATGACTTGTAATTTTTAGATTATTTTCCTCCCAACAAAAGAATTTCATCTACGCGTATTTCTGTAATATATCTTTTTACACCATCTTTATCATCATACGATCTGTAAGTAAGTTTTCCTTCCACAGCAATTTCTTTTCCTTTCGGAACGTATTTCTGGAATATTTCAGCCGTTTTTCCGAAAGCAACCAGATTGTGCCATTGCGTTTCCTCTACTTTTTCACCTTTCGCATTGGTGTAGTGATCTGATGTTGCAAGAGAAACGGCAGCTTTTACATTTCCGTTATCGAAGCTGATGATTTCTACTTCTTTTCCTGTAAATCCGATTAGGGTAACTTTGTTTCTTAGTGACATAACTTTATTTTTAAATTTAACGTTCAGATAAGAGACGTTCATGTTTTTCTCAAATCTCTGTGGCAAAGGTTGCTGAATTTAAGAACCGGAGTCGGTAGAAAACTATTTAAATTCGTTTGTAGTCGTTTGCAAACGGATAATTTCGTATCTTTGAAATCCTATGAAGAAGACAATAAAAAGAACGTTCCGTGTTTCTAAATATGTGATTTACAGAGAAACTCTGGTAGACTATAAAGAACATTTCTGGTCGTTTCTGGGAGCGTTTTTCGGAATCGGAATAATTGCTTTCATCCAGTCACACACTTTGTCGGCTACAGAAAATATCTTTTTAATTGGTTCTTTCGGAGCTTCAAGTGTTTTAATTTACGGAGCCATTCAAAGTCCTCTTGCGCAACCGAGAAATTTAATCGGAGGACACGTTCTGTCAGCTTTAGTGGGAGTTACAGTCTATAAAATCGTTCCGGATATTATCTGGCTTTCTGCACCTCTGGCTGTTGCTTTTTCCATCGTTTTGATGCAGTATACGAAAACGCTGCATCCGCCCGGCGGAGCAACTGCACTGATTGCGGTAAGTTCGACTGGGAAAATTCCGGAACTGGGATATTGGTATGTTCTTTCTCCTGTTCTTTCAGGATGCATTATTCTATTAATTATTGCTTTAATTTTCAATAATATCACTTCGAACAGAAGTTATCCGAATCATAAAAGGTTTACATATTTACTGAAGAAAAAACACAAACATCCACACAAAATGAAAAAAGTATGAATTGTCTCGAATGCGGCGAAAAAATTATCGGCAGATCCGACAAAAAATTCTGTAATGATGCCTGCCGAAACGCCTACAATAACAAACAGAATAAGGATTCCAGCAATCTGATGCGGAACATCAATAACAAACTCCGCAAAAACTACAGAATTCTGACGGAAGTAAATACCGACGGAAAAACAAAAGTTGCCAAATCCAAGCTCGATGGCTTAGGTTTTGATTTCGATTATTTCACAAATCTGAAAGTTTATAAAAACGGCTCCGAATATAAATTTATTTACGATTACGGCTATAAACTTCTGGAAGATGATTTTGTTCTGATCGTAAAAAATCAGGCATAAAAACTACAAAGATTTTTAAACATGAAAGAAATTGTTCTTATCACAGGTGCAAATGGATTGGTTGCCAAAGAATTATCTAAAAAACTTGAAAGAGATTATACGGTACGTTTTCTTACGCGAAAAAAACAGAACAGCAACGATTTTGAATGGGATATTAAAAAAGCGACGATCGACGAAAAAGCTTTTGAGAATGTTTCGCATATCATTCATCTTGCGGGAGCCAATATTTCGGAGAAAAGATGGACTGATGAAAGAAAAAAAGAACTGATTTCCAGTCGTGTAGATTCTGCAGGTTTGCTTTTAAAAACTCTGCAAAAAAATAATACCAAATTAAAATCCTTCATTTCTGCCTCAGGAATCAATTATTATGGAACCAAAACAACGGAAAGAATTTTTACTGAAAATGATGGTCCGGGAAATGATTTTTTAAGTGAAGTGGTAGTTCTGTGGGAAAAAGCTGCGGATGATTTTAAGGAACAAAATGTTGCTGAAAGAGTCGTGAAAATCCGTACTGCAGTGGTGCTTTCGGAAAAAGACGGCGCTTTAAAAAAAATGCTTCCACCTGTAAAAATGGGCATCGGCTCGCCTATCGGAACCGGAAAACAATATATGCCTTGGATTCATATTAATGATATTTGTTCGATTTACGAATTTGCTTTAAAAAATGCTGAACTGGATGGTGCATTCAATGCGAATTCACCGCAACATACAACGAATGAAAATCTGACAAAAAATATGGCGGAAGTGCTTCACAAGCCTTTATTTATGCCTAATGTTCCCGCTTTTGTGTTGAAACTGATGTTCGGAGAACTTTCTGAGGCTTTGCTGGAAGGTTCGAGAGCTTCATCGGAAAAAATTCAGAAAGCAGGTTTTCAGTTTGAATTTCCAGATCTGAAAAATGCTTTAAAAAATTTATTACAATAAGTCTGTTTAAACTTTTATTTAATCGCAAAAGTCACAAAAGATGAACTAAACTTTTATTTAAAGTTGATCATTACAAATCAAAAAGGGCACAATAGTTTTTAAAAATCTTTGATTTTTATTCTTTTTGAGCATTTTGGTTATTATAGAAATTAGCTTTAACATTGTCTTTTGTGCCTTTTGTGGTTAATTCTTAAATAGTTTAAACAAGTTTAATAGAAAATATCAGAAGTAAAAAAATTATGAAAACTATATTCTCACTAAGTCTTTCTTTGCTGCTGTCCATGAATGTTTTGGGGCAGAAAATTGAAAAGGCAGGACCGAAAGACAAAGCCGTAACCGAACATTTTAAAAACGATTACAAGAAAAAAAATTACAGAAAATTTGCCGGAACCATTGTTTTGAAGGATAATACAGCAAAATTCGACGATAAAACGATTTTCTTTGATCAATCTGATAAAATTACTGAAACGATGCTTAAAGAAGGATTGATTTATCCTCAGCTTTTGACAGAATTTCAGGTGGATAAATTTGAAAACGAAGACAGCGACAGAACGCAGAAAAGATTTGCAAAACTTCAGAAAAATTGGAAAGATTCTTTCGAAGTCAATAATATTAAGTTGAGTGGTGGTTCTGAACTGAGTTTTTTAAGTACCGATGAAAAGATTAAGCGTTTTAAAGTGGTCTGCAAAGATCCGAAGTTTCCGAATCTAATGATCTATTATTTTGAATTGACGGATAAAAATGCTACAAAAAATACTCCTATTGAGGATTTTATTAAAAATTCTAAACTGACACATATTTTCCAGAGAACGGAGTAAGAGTGATGACTAATAACCATAATATCAATGCAAAAGCTTTCTTCAGAAAATATTTTTTGGTAATTATTTTTATTATCATTCTTTTGTTGCAGGATTTTTTTCTCAAACCCTTTGTAAAAGATCTGTATTTAAACGACGATATAAAAAATTTCAAAGAGTTTTCATGGAAATACACAGTTTTTATTTTTACCATTCTTGCCGGAATCATTATTTTCATTTCAAGGAAAAGCATTACGCTTTCGGCTGTGCCTTTAATTTTATTGGGTTTAATGATATTCGGAAGCGGATTTTATTTCGGATTCCATTCTTTGGTGGATAATGCTTTGCTTTTAATCAATTCAAAAACGAAGAATACGGAAATCAATAAAACTTATGAAGTAATTCATGATAAAGAAAAGAAAGTCTTTTGGCTGAATAATGAAAATTCTATTCATGATAAAGAGGATCTTCAAAAAATTAACCGCTATAGAGTTTCAAAAGGTTTAAAATCTATTTTTGATCTTCAGAATAATGACACGGTAAAAGTAACTTTTAATAAAGGATGGTTTGATGTAAATTATCTCGAAAAATAATTACGCTCTGAAAATGTACAATGCGACCAGAAGAAACAGAAATATAGGAACCGAAAATCAAGGTTTCAGTCAAAATAATAAATTGAAAATTTCAACACCTAACGGAACATTAAAGTCTTTTTACGAAAGAATTGGTAAGCATGAAAAAGAATCTAAAATAATAAATGGACACGAATTTTTATTTATCATTGAAGAGCTTCGCGAAAACTGTTATCACTCCTGTTCTGTTTCTGATCTTGAAAAGATAATCGAAAATATTCCTAAAGAAGATTACGGAGATTTAAAGTTTATTGTTTTACGCCAACCGAAAAGAAAGGAGGAAATAATCTCTCCGGTTTGGGGAAGACTTGTTTACAGCTTTGAGTACGAAAACGAATATTTTCCGGCGATAATTTTAGACTCAATAGATTTAAACAAAAAGTTAATATGGTCTAAAAAACAAAGCATCGAAGATCAGAAAGAATTTGAAAGATTAAAAGGAGACGGACATATTTTTACACAAAATAAGAGAAGTTTTGTTTCTCAGTTAAATTTAGAGCCTTCAAGAAATACCCAATTGTACAGAACTTTACTGCATGAATTCGGGCATTATGTTCATTACTTAGAAGTTGTGGAAAGACCTTTTGAAAGTGATGAAGATTATGAGGCAAAAGAAATTCGCGATGATTACTACTCAGCTTTATCTAAAGTTGAAAAAGAAACTTTCGCGCACCAGTATGCTGATCGACTGAAGAAAAAATTAACTGAAGAAAAAATAATTCCTTTTAATAGTCTTTAATAATTTAAAATCAAACATGAAAATAAAAAATATAGATCACCTCGTTTTAACAGTTGCAGACATTGAAAAAACGGTAGATTTTTACACCTCTATTCTTGGGTTTGAAGTCTTAGTTTTTGGAGAAAATAGAAAAGCACTGACTTTTGGAAATCAGAAAATCAATCTTCATCAAAAAGGAAAAGAATTTGAACCGAAAGCTAAGCATCCGACTTGCGGTTCTGCGGATCTTTGTTTTATTTCCGAAACCAACATTCACGAAGTTTTACAGGAACTAAAGGAAAAGAATATTGAGATCATCGAAGGAATTGTTGAAAGAACCGGAGCTTTGGGAAAAATACAATCGGTTTATTTCAGAGATCCGGATTTAAATCTGATTGAGATAAGCAACTACAGTTCATTGTAAAATACATTCTCGAAAAAATCCAAATAATTGTTCATTCAGAATAATTTTCTGAATTACTTAAAAAATAAACAAATAATTCCTACATTTGTTTAGAAAACAGTTCTTTTACATACTTCATCAAACGGAAAAGGTTTTACGTAAAGTAGATTAATAGGGAATCGTGTGAAAATCACGAGCTGTCGCGCAACTGTAAGTAATACTTTAAAGGTTTTTATCCACGTATATCCACTGTGTAAACGGGAAGGATGATAAAAGCTGTTACAAGTCAGGAGACCTGCCTATTCCGAATTGACAATGCTCTCGCGGTTTGGAGTTTTTTGGTCAGACAGATGATACTTTTTTGAACGTAGCAATCTAAATTTTAATTTGATTTTAATTGCAAAGTTTTTAATATTAATTTCTTACTTTAAGAATGAAAAAATATTCGCCAACCATCAATACAGCAGTTGTTTTTTGCATCTGTTTCAGAAGATACGGTTAAAAAATTTTTCATCTTATTGATGAGAAAAAAGCTTTGTGCAAAACGATAAAATTTCAGAGCATTCTCTTATGTAAAGGGAAAATTGCGTCCTTACTGTATCTTTACCTCTCCATTCTATTTCCTTCTGCAAAAGCATTGCGAAGCATCAGAAGAACTTTTATACACATTAATTATTGTTTAATTTAAAAGTTTTAAAGAAAATGCAAACGCACATTCTTGGCTATCCGCGTATTGGTAGCAACCGAGAACTCAAAAAAGCCTGCGAGCAGTATTGGTCGGGCAAAATCACTTTAGACGAATTACTGGACGTCGGGAAAAATATCCGACAAAACAATTGGAAGCTTCAGCAGGAAGCAGGAATTGATCTTATTCCGTGTAATGATTTCTCTTTTTACGATCAGGTTTTGGATATGACGTTAACTTTAGGCGCTATTCCTGAACGTTATGAAGAGATTGCTCTTAAAAAATCTGAAACGGATCTCTATTTTGCCATGGCAAGAGGCTTTCAGAAAGAAGGTCTGGACATTACTGCAATGGAAATGACAAAATGGTTTGATACCAATTATCATTTCATTGTTCCGGAATTCCATAAAAATCAGGAATTTAAGCTGTTCTCCCGTAAAATTATCAACGAATTTTTGGATGCTAAACAAGTGGGAATAAATGCAAAACCGGTGATCATAGGTTTGTTAACCTATATTCTGCTTGGGAAAGAAAAGGAGGAAGGTTTCAATAAGCTGGAGCTGGCTCAGAAAATTCTTCCTGTTTATATTCAGATTCTTAAAGAGCTTGAAACTCACGGAGCAGAATACATCCAGTTTGATGAACCATTTTTAGCATTAGATCTGGATGAAAAATCAAAAGAAACTTACAGTCTGATTTATACCGAAATAAGAAAACAGTTTCCTCATCTGAAAATCATTGTAGCTACTTATTTTGAAGGTTTAAGAGATAATCTTTCTTTTGCTGTTTCTCTTCCTGTAAATGTGCTGCATCTCGATCTGGTTCGTAGTCCGGAACAGTTGGAGGAAGTTTTAAAAGTAATTCCGGAAACATTGCATCTTTCATTAGGTGTAATTGACGGAAGAAATATATGGAAAAATGATTTCGAAAAATCTCTACGCCTCATTAGACAGGCAACAGATAAAATAGGCTTGGAGAGAATTTTAATTGCTCCTTCCTGCTCATTGCTTCACAGCCCTTCTGATCTTGATCTGGAGAACAACGAAAGTGTTTTATCCTCCGAAATTAAACAATGGATGGCTTTTGCTAAACAGAAAGTCTCTGAAACGGTTACCCTGAAAAAATTAGCCGCAGAAAATCCGGATTATTCCACACTCCTGCTTTTAGCTGAAAATAAAAAAGCCATTGAAAGCCGCAAAACATCACCTCTCATTCATAACAGCGAAGTGAAGGATCGTGTAGATGTAACTACCGAGGAAGATGCTAAAAGAAACAAACCTTTCAGCATGCGAAAAATTTCTCAACAGGATATTCTCAACCTTCCTTTATTCCCTACAACTACAATTGGCTCATTTCCACAGACTAAAGAAGTTAGAAACTGGAGGGCAAAATTTAAAAAGGGTGAACTGAATGCCAAACAATACGATGATCTGCTGAAAAAAGAAACTGAAAGAACGATCCGTTGGCAGGAGGAAATAGGAATTGATGTTCTGGTTCACGGAGAGTTTGAAAGAAATGATATGGTAGAATATTTCGGAGAACAATTATCAGGATTTGTGTTTACGCAAAACGGCTGGGTTCAAAGCTACGGAAGCCGTTGTGTGAAACCTCCTGTTATTTTCGGAGATGTGTACAGACCGAATCCGATGACGGTTTACTGGTCTGAATATGCGCAATCTTTAACGAAAAAATGGGTGAAAGGAATGTTAACAGGACCAGTAACTATTCTTCAAAGGTCTTTTGTGCGTGATGATCAGCCGCGATCTTTAACGTGCAAACAAATTGCACTGGCTATTCGCGACGAAGTGAATGATTTGGAAAAAGCAGGAATCAGAATTATCCAGATTGATGAACCTGCAATTCGCGAAGGTCTTCCATTAAGAAAATCTGACTGGCAGCATTATCTTCAATGGGCAGTGGAAGCTTTCAGAATTTCAGCGAGCGGTGTGGAAGATGCGACGCAGATTCATACACATATGTGCTATTCAGAATTTAATGATATCATTCAGAATATTGCCGATATGGACGCGGATGTTATTACGATTGAATGTTCCAGAAGCCAGATGGAGCTGCTGAATGCTTTTGCTGATTTCAAATATCCGAACGAAATAGGACCGGGAGTTTATGATATTCATTCGCCGAGAGTTCCATCGAAAGATGAAATGGTAGAATTGCTGAAAAAAGCACAAGCAGTTATTCCAGCACAGCAACTTTGGGTAAATCCCGACTGTGGCTTGAAAACCCGTCATTGGGATGAAACGGAAAAAGCGTTGATTGCAATGGTGGAGGTTTCAAGGGAAGCGAGTGAAAGTTTTTTGAAGAAAGAAAAATTGAAATATTAGATGACGAGAGCCGAAAGGCTCTTGTATTTTTTGTTAATAATTTTAACTCAATTTGCTTTATTGATTAAAAAAATATAGTTTAGTTAAAAAAAATTAATGACTAATTATTTTAATCAAATCTGTGAGTTTAGACAAAAATATCCGGTATTTTCTGCCAAAGCAATCAAAACAAATAATCCTATTCTAAATGATGTTAAAAAAGCGCTGAATAATCTCAAATTACAACTTGAAAAAAAATATCTAAAATTCGAAGGTATCGATCTAAGAATCGAAGTTTCAAAAGGAGCCGCAAACTTTCCTAATATTTCACATATTTGTATTCTTCCTCCCAACCAAAAAGTTTCTAATGGGATTTATGTTGCTATATGCTTCGATAAATCTGGAAAAGGAGCTGTTATAGGATGCGCAGAATCAAAGACAAATCCTAAAGGATTAAATATAAAGATCAGAAAACAAGCTAGAAAAATTCCTGAAATTGATATTGATGGAGGAAGTTCTAATACTAAGTATAATAATGTTTATGAAAATCCTAAAGAATTTTATTATGCTTTGGCTAAAGATTCTGAAATAGAAAATCATATAAATAAATCCTTAAGCCTATGTCTTTATAATTTAAAATTAATTAATACTTCTCAATATTTACACCCCAACGACTATCTAAATTCTACAGTAAATGAAAGAGAAATTGATTATTTTGATATGAATAATGTAATTGATGATAGAAAAAAAATTGCTATACAAATTCATGCAAGAAGAGGACAAAAAAAATTCAGGAATAAACTTCTTAATATTTATAATTCCAAATGTGCTTTTACAGATTGCGAGATTACAGATATGCTAGAAGCTGCGCATATTTTTAGCTTTAAAGGCTCTGAAACAAATAAGATACAAAATGGAATTTTAATGCGTACTGATATTCATACACTATTTGATTTAGGACTTATAAGTGTAGATCCTGAAAATTATCTTATTCAAGTTAGTGATAAAATTTTAACAGACACTTATTATGCTCAAATGCACAATAAAATACTTAGTTTACCAAATATTTTGGAAGGTTATCCTGATAAAAATGCTCTTAAATATCATTTTGAAAACGTGTTTAATTAATTTATTTATAATCAAAAACTTACAGTTTTCGAAAATAAAACCTTAATTTTGCACCCCGAAATAAGGATCATCCATTATGAAAAAATTAGGCGAATACAGAAAGCTTCTGGAAGTTGATAAAAATGTAACACTGAAGGAATTAAAAACCATCTACAGGAATACGATGAAAGATACGCATCCAGATAAATTCATCAATGATGAAGCAGGAAAGCAGGAAGCAGAAGAAAAAAGCAAATCTGTGATTGAAGCCTATCATTTTCTGGTAAGCATCAATCCGGAAACGCAGGAAAAATACAAAGAAGAATATACTGAAACCATTACGAAATCTAATATTCAGGATTTTTATCTGGAAAAATCGGTTCTTAAAGTACAGCACCTGAACGGAAATATGTACGAATATCTTGGAGTTCCAAAAAATACCTACATCAAAATGGTGAATTCCGATTCTCCGAGCCGTTTTGCAAGAAGACATATTTACGGAAGTTTTGTGTACAGAAAAGCCGGTGAGGCAATGGCGGAATAATCCCCTATTTACAAATAAATAAGAGCTTTCAATTAATTTTGGAAGCTTTTTTATTTGAAACTTGTCTAAACTTTTTTATAGCAAAAGATGCAAAAGATTGTAACACTTTAGTTATTAAGTTTAATACTTAAATGTAAAAAGAGCACATAAGTTAAAAAATCAAAGATTTTTCTCTTTGCAGACTTTTGAAATACTTTAAATAAACTCAACAAAGTCTTTTGTCTCTTTTGCGGTTACATTTAAAATTAGTTTAAATAAACTTTTGATTAAATTTTAATTTTAACGCAAAAGGGTCGCTAGTCTTTTTTAAATTCTTGAACATACTTTTCGGTCGCAAAGGCGTTTTACTCAGCAAATGAGCAATCATGTTTCTTTTCTTTTTTAATATTGCTTCGTTTCTTCAGAACTAAGTTTGCAGGTCTTCAGTCTGTTCGCAATGACATAAAAAAACCGCATCATTGCTGATACGGTTTTCGGTTAATTAAGGTGTTATATTAGTCTAAATGTTTTGGAGTAAAACCGTCTTCACTTAGTTCTCTGTGCTCATAATCGGCTTTCATTTCAGCTTCATAATCTACTTTTTCATGTTTACCCATTCTTCTAAGAATTGAATCAAATAAAGAGTAAACTACCGGTACAATAATTAAGGTAAGGAATAGAGACGATGTTAAACCACCGATAACTACCCATGCCAAACCTTTGTTCATCTCCGCTCCTGCTCCTGTTGCCAATGCGATCGGCAACATCCCGAAGATCATCGCAATCGTTGTCATAAGGATCGGACGAAGACGGGCATGATTCGCCTGTACCAAAGCGTCGTGTGTATTAGATCCTGCTGCTTTTCTGGCATTGGCAAAGTCAACGATCAAAATCGCATTCTTCGCAACCAGACCAATCAACATAATCATCCCTAACATCGTAAAGATATTCAGTGAATTTGCTGTTAAGGCAAGAATTACCATTACCCCGATCATCGCCAGAGGAATTGAGAATAATACCACGAAAGGATACACAAAACTATCATACAATGAAACCATTACAAGGTAAACCAATACAATAGCCGCCAATAAAGCGATTCCCAACGTACCGAAACCTTCCTGCTGGTTTTCCATATCTCCACTCCAGATGTAATCTACTCCTACAGGTTTGCTCTTGCTGTCCATGAACTGTTTTGCCCATTCGTTGGCAACGTCTCCTACAGGTCTACCTACTGCTTTAGCTCTTACTTTTACAGAAGGTGATTTATCTCTACGCTCAAGCAAACTCGGTCCTGATCCCATTTTAACCTCAGCAAACTGACTAAGACGTACCTGCTGTCCCTGAGGATTTGTAAACATTAAGTTTTTAACATCATCAATAGACTGTCTGTTCGCATCTCCGAAACGGATGTTGATGTCATATTCATATTCTCCTGCTCTGAATTTTCCGTCTGTATTTCCGTTGAATGCCGTCTGCATCGTCTGTCCTACACTGGAAAGATTCAAGCCTAAAGAAGCCATTTTATCTCTGTCGATATTTACCTGAACTTCAGGGTTTCCTGAATCGGTAGATAATTCTGCATCTACTGCTCCCGGAACTTTTTTCAGCAATTCTAAGATTCTTGTTGCTTCTTTTACGGCTGTTGCATTATCCGGAGCGGTTACCACCATTTCAATCGGCGCATTTTCAGCACCCATGATTCCGATTGGGGCAGTTTTAAATTCTACTCCAGTAAATTTTTCTTCTAAAGCTCTTTTTATTTTCGCAGCTTTAATGTTCGTACTTTCAGAACGTTCGGATTTATCCGTTAGGTTTACCTGAACTTCCGACTGATAGGTTGTCGCCTGAGCTCCCCCAAAACCGGTTGACTGCTGTCCTACTGTTGTAATTAAATCTACAACATCTTTGTCATTTCTTAAAAATCGCTCAACATCTAAAGTCAGTTGATTGGTTTTTTCAACGGTTGCATCTTTCGGTAATTCCATCTGAACAAGGAACTGTCCTCTGTCGATCGGCGGGAAGAATTCTCCTCCGATGAATCCGAATGCCACCAACATGAAAGAAGAAATCAGAACGATAAATGTAATCACTACCGTAGAAATTCTTCTTAATGTCGTTTTTAAACACCATTCCAGAATTCCTGTGATCCAATGAGTGAATTTCTCGATTAAACCTTCAAACCAAAGGATGAATTTTTCGAACCAGTTTTTTCCTGTTAAATGCTCAAGCTTACCAAATCTTGAAGACAACCATGGAATAATGGTAAATGAAGCCAATAATGAAAGCAATGTCGCAATAACTACCGTGACACAGAACTGAGCCAGAATGTTGGCTACCAAACCTGAACTCATGGCAATTGGTAAGAATACTACCACAATTACCAAAGTAATCGCTGCAACGGTAAATCCGATCTCCGAAGCTCCGTCGTAGGCTGCCCTGATTTTGCTTTTTCCCATCTCCATATGACGGTAAATGTTTTCCAGTACAACGATCGCGTCATCCACAAGAATACCTACCACCAGAGAAAGCCCCAGTAAACTCATTAAGTTAAGCGTATATCCCATTAAGTTCATTCCGATGAACGTTGCCACCAATGAAGCCGGAATGGAAACCATTACGATGAAGGCATTTCTGATGCTGTGAAGGAATAATAACATTACAATTGCCACCAGAATAATCGCTAAGAATAAATCGAAAATTACGTGGTTCGCAGATTCAAGGGTAAAGTCGGTAGTATCGTTTACCACTTTCACTTTTATACCCTGAACTTTGTACGCTTCCTGAACGGTTTCAATGGTTTTCTGAACACTTTCAGATACTGCAACCGCATTGGCATCAGATTGTTTTTTAACCTGCATTAAGATGGTAGGAAACTGGTTGAATCTCGCTACTTTCTCCACATCTTTCTGAGAATCGAAAACCGTAGCAATATCAGACAAACGAACCTGTGCTCCGTTTTTATTGGAAACCACAAGATTGTTCATTTCTGCTACAGATTTATACTTTCCGGATAATCTGATGGTAGATTTTGAGGTTCTGGTTTTCAGACTACCTGTAGGGAAATCTAAGTTTGAAGAAAGAATTGCCTGCTGAACATCTCCGATGGAAAGTCCGTAACCCTGCAGTTTTTTCTCGTCAAGATTCACCTGAATTTCTCTTTCCTGTCCACCTACAAGGTCAACCTGAGCAACACCGTTTACACGGGAGAAAATCGGCTCAATTTTTTTATCTAAAAGGTCGTAAAGATCCTTATTATTTAATTTGTCTGATGAAATACTCATCGTGATGATCGGCAAATCATCCAGAGAGAATTTATTAAGAGACGGTGCATCTACATCATCCGGAAGGTCTGCCAGAATGGCGTTTACCTTTCTCTGGGCATCATTCAATGCATAATCTACATCGGCTCCGTCATTCAACTGAACCATAATTACGGATAAACTTTCATAGGAAGAAGATTCTACTTTCTTCACATTTTCCAAAGAACCAACGGCGTCTTCAATTTTTCGGGTAACAGATGTTTCCACCTCTGCAGGGGAAGCTCCCGGATATACCGTAGAAATGGTTACCATATTGGTTTCAAACTTCGGAATCAATTCGTATCCCATGAGTGTGTAACTCAGGATACCTCCCAACGTAAGAATCGTAAACAGTACGATTACCAACGAAGGTCTTTTTATCGATATTTCTGCTAACTTCATAAATCTTCTACTTTACGATATTTACTTTAGATCCGTTATCCAGATTGATCTGTCCGCTGGTAACCACCTGTTCTCCGCCATTCAGTCCGCTTAAAACCTGAACTTTATCGCCATATACTTTTCCAACGGTTACTTTGATGAGTTTTGCAACGCCATTCTGTACAACAAATAATTGTCCGGAACTTACTCCGTTTACAAATGCTTCTGCAGGAACCGTTAACATATTCTGTGTTTCTGCGCCGTTGTTTGTTTTAAATGTTGCTGTTGCATACATCCCGGCTTTCAGGTTTCCTCTGTTCTGAACTTCAATTTCAACAGGGAAATTTAAAGAAGCATCACTTTTAGGGGCGATAAATGTAATTCTTCCCACGAATGAATCTTCGGGTAGAACGTTTACTTTAATCGGAACTTCCTGTCCTAACTGAATTTTCCCGATCTGGCTTTCATCAACCAAAACTGAAAGTTTTAAGCTGTTGATGTTTACGATTTCGAAAAGTCCTGTCCCCGGAGCAACTACCATTCCCGGCTCTACCATTTTTTTATTGATGGTTCCGCTGATTCCTGCACGAATGCTTGTATCGTTTACTTTTACGCCTTGAGCTCTTAGCGCAGCCTGAGCGTTTTTAAGCTGTAATCTTGAATTATCAAGCTGTTGTTTGGTAACCCCTCCTGTTTTGAACGCATTTTCGTAACGCTGGTTGTCCGCAATAGCATTCTGCAAATTATTCTGAGCCTGAGTAACATCTACTTCAATGGCATCTCTTTTAATGGTTGCCAAAACCTGTCCTGCTCCCACTCTTGAACCTTCTTTTACCAGAACGCTTACCACGCGTCCTGAAATTTCAGAAGACTGGTTCATTTCCTGCTTCGGGATAAATGTTCCGTTTGCACTGTAATCTGTATCAATATTTTCTCTGGAAACCGTTACCACGTTTACATTGATCTTATCTACCTGCTTTGCAACTTCTTTTACTTCCTGCGTCTGCTTTTCTTTATTTCCGGCAATCTTGTAAGCTGCCAAACCAACCAGTACGGCTGCTACGATGATATATATTAAAGTTTTTTTCATAGTTTATTACGGGTTTTGTAGTGTATTTAATTCTCCTTTTGCTTTAATTAGCTTGATTTCAGCCTGTTTGTAATCCAACAAAGCATTAGCGTAATTCTGTTTTGCCTGCGTTAATGCATTTTCTGCATCCAGAACTTCTGTAAGTGTTGCTAAACCGTACTGGTAATTGGATTGTGTATTTTTCTGAACTCTTTCTGCCAATCCTACGTTGTCTTTCATGCTTTCAATATTAATTAAAGCATTTTCTATGTTGGTAATGGCATTTTTATAATCTAAATTCAGACTTAACTGTGTATTCTGTATATCCAGATCAAGATCCTGAATATCGATTTCTGCCTGATTGATCTTTGCTTTTGTAGCTCCTCCGGTGAAAATCGGGATATTAACATTTAATCCAATTGCAGAGTAATCGCTCCAAAGCACACCATTTTTAAGTCCGTTGGTTAATGGAAATTTTGCTCCGTTTGCACCCCAACCGTAATTGGCAACCAGACTTACTGTAGGATAAAGATACGCTTCCGTCGCTTTCTTGTTGAATACCAGAAGTTCTCTGTTTTTGTTTAAAACTTTGATTTCGGTACGGTTGTCAAGGTTTAAATTTCCTGAAACCAGTTCCGGTTTTGGCTCAATTGTTTTTTCTTCAAGTTCGATATCAGATTCAATCGGAACTCCCATGTAGAACTTCAGTGCGTTTTTAGCCAACTGCACAGAATTAATTAACGTCTGTTTGTTTGATCCGATGTTGGTAAGCTGAACATTGGTTCTGTCCAGATCAATAGATTTTGCCAAACCGTTATCTACCAGACTTTTAATTACATTTCTTACTTTTTCCGTATTCGCATAGCTTGCTTCTACGGTTTTAAGATTTTCTTCCTGAACAAAAACCTGATAATAAGCGGATGCTACGTTTTCAATGATCTGTTCGTTGGTAAGCTGTGCATTAAGCACATAAAATTCTCTGGTGGATTTTGCCGCTTTCAGTCCGGTGAAAACTCTCTGATCGAAAATTGCCTGCTGAAGCTGTACCGAAGCGGTAGAGTTCCACGGCTGACCGAACTGTGCTCTGATTTTTTCTCCTCCAAACTCAAGAAGGGACTCCTGAATGATGGGATTGTAGGTAAGACCTGCTGTTGCGGAAATCTGTGGTAAAGCTCCTGCTTTTGCCTCATCAATCTTATATTCGGCTTTTTTGATCTGTAAAGCTGCCTTTTTGGCTTCCGCTTTATTCTGAAGTGCCTGTTTAATAGCTTCCTGTAAGGAAACCTGTTGCTGTGCAGACACCCATGAAAAACCGAACATTATAAATGCAGCCGCTATTCCTACTTTTAGCTTGTTTGCAGTTACACGTTTTTTCATAATATTATACTTCGTTTATTTTTTTTAATGTAATTATTCTGGTAAATGATATTATTCCGAATGACGAATGAATTCTTAAAATACTTTAACTCTTTTTTAGTTTTTGAATAACATATTTAATATGATTTCTTTTCTTTCGGAAATAATTTTATCAAACTCTTTATCGCTGATCATTAAATTTTCCATAAAAAGAGGTCTTACTGCACTCGGAAAAACCAAAAGCGAAACCATATTTAAAACAAACTGTATGGGTTTCATTTTTTCAATATTTCCTAATTCCATTTCGGCTTCTATATCTCTGTACAAGCGATCAAGTTCATCTTTTTCAATATCTTTTTTATGACAGTTTCCTTTGTTGATCTGCGAAACGATGTAGGTTTCCAGATAAGGATACTGAAGACTTGTAGATAAACTTCCTTCTATGAACTGGCTGATCTTTTCTTTCAGAGGAAGATCAGAATTCATGATGATTTCAGATTTTTCTTTTTCCACTTTATGAGCTTCATCAAAAATAATCTGGATGAGGTTATCTCTTGAGCGGAAATAATAGTTGATAAGCGTTCTGTTGACACCGGCTTCATCTGCAATTTCCTGAGTAGTAGCGTCAAACTTACCTTTCACAAAGAATAAATTCTTTGCTGTGTCTTTAATTAATTCCTGTGTTTGGTCTTTTTTTGCTTGATTTGACATTTTTGTTAAACAAATTTGTGCAAATGTAAATCAAATTTTACTTTTGACAAAATTGTTAAACAAAATTATTAAACAATTTTGTATGATTTGCATCATATTTTAAATACAAAGAATTTAACATAAGATAAAAGAATATCAAATTTTACTGTACAATTAGTTTTATGATTATTTTAGAATAAAATTTTTAAAATGAGCACAAATAATCAAATCAGCGTAGAAATTCCTCAAAATGTATTAGACGATGTAAACCAAAAGCTTCAAGAATGTAAAACTTTATTAGCTCCTTTTCTTCAAGGTCTTACTAATGATGAAAGAAAAGCACTTTTTAAAATGGGCGATAAAACAATTGCAACGGTACAAAAAGTAAAAACCTACATCAATACGAATCCGGAATTTGCACCTTCCTATATGGATAAAGTTGAATTTCTGAAAGACGAAATGGTGGTTACAGGACTTAAACCTTTAGCAAATCTTGCCGAACAATTAGCTTCTGATCTAGATGATACCATTATGCTTGCCGGAAGTGAAGCACTTGTAGCTTCCATGATGTATTATGGTACAGTAAAAGAAGCTGCATCTAAAGGAGTAAACACCGCTAAACCTATATATGAGGATTTAAGCCAAAGGTTTAGCAAAAAAGGAAATAAAATTAATCCTAAAAAGGAATAGCCATTAATAAAAAATATGACAATTTGACTCTTTTAGTATCTGTTTTAATATTAAAAGAGTCTTTTTTTATATTTAAAAGGTGTTCGTTGTCACATTTTGTGACAACGAACACCTTTTAAATGTTTTTATTAATGCTTTTTGAATCTAATGAGTTTCTAAAGGAATGTAAACATTTGCTTAAAACATCAGTCTATATACTACGTGCATTAGAATAGTTAAAAACATTATAAAATAGTAAGTTAGAAATTATATTTCAAACCGCCTGTAATATAACCGTGTAGAGCTGTAATTGATGCTTCCTCTATTCCTAACTGGCTCGTATATCCATTTATATATTGAAAGGAATTAAGATTTAATATATTATTAAATTGCAAATTGTATTCAAAGTTTGAATTCTCTTTTCTATACGAAACTTGACCGCCAATTAAAAAATTGTGAAGAGTATTTTGTTCAGTTTTCTGTATGAGATATTCACTTAATATATTTCCAACCCACTCTTTTTTTACATTAGCCCTAATTCCTAAAAATAGTCTTATATTATTTTGACTGGAAGTAGTACTGTAAAAACTTTGTTTGAAAACACCTTCAGTAAAAGTGTATCCTAAATCAAATTGCATTGGTTTATTTCTAAAATTTGTAGATAATTTTTGAGTTAACTCGAAATTGTAAATCGTAGATGTGTTTATGTTACTGTTAATATAATTATCTGTCTTATTAAGTGATCCTGTAAATTTTGATTTAAGAGAAAGCTGTCTATGCAATTTATATTCGCTTGAAAGTATATAAAAAAGTCTTTCTCTATTTTTACCAATAACATTTTCTATTTTTGAGAATGCTTCAAAATTCGATACATTAGACGTAAATATTGGTTTTGCTTTTTCATACGATAGTAAAAGGAATAATAAATTACCCTTTTCCATATTAAATCTATTCCATGTAAATTTATAAGTATCTGTCTTGCATAACAATTCTGTTGTAATATCTCTATTTTGATAATACGTTAGCTCTTTTGTATAAATTGGTTCAGATTGAAGCAGCCTTAAATTTGGGAGTGTATATTTTGAATTGTATTCTAGACCAAATTCCGTATTGATAACAGATTTGGGATTAAATTTTATTCTTATATTTTTTTCAAAATAATGTTTATCAGTTTCATTTATATTTACAAAATGGGAACTTAACGAACCTGATATATCAAATTTCCCAAGTTCTTTATATAAATTCAGATCATTCAGATAATGATATACTTTCATTTTGTTTTCTACTGTTCTAAAAACAAAGTTTAGTAGTTCAGAATTATCTTTTCTAAATGAAAAACCTGAATGAATATTAAAATTAATAAACTTATTTTTATTTTTTAAATGAAAATCTAATGAGTATTTATTTGAAGTAACATCATATCTTTGAAATAGATTATTAGTATTAGATAAGAACAAATTATTGTTAGAAAGTAAATGCAAATCTCCTAAATATTTTTCATTAAACTGATTAAATGATAATATGATTTTTGATTTATCTAATTGTTTGTTCCAAGAAAAAAAATTACTAAAATTATCATTATTTACAGAGTTATCAATTCTATAAAAATTCCAATCAGTAGAATATCTATCTATGCTTTGATTAAAATGATCCTTTGTAGGATTATAACCAAAAGTATAATAAAAGAAACTCCCATCCGATAAACTTTTTTTCATTTTAATCTGCGTAGTTCCTAAAAAACCTTTATTATTTTCTATTCGCTGTTCTGAAAAGTTAAAAGCTTGTGATTCCCCTTCAAAAGAACTTCTTTTAGAAGTAGAAAATTTTTCTAATTGAGCATTATTAAAAATAGAAAAAGCAGTAATACTAAAATCTTTTTTTGATTTGGAATACTGTAATGCCCCAAATTGATTATTTTTTGATTTTACTTTACCATCATTATTGAGAAATGTAGGAATTTCTATTTCAACAGAATTATTTGGTGTGTCATCTAGACTTTCCTGAGAATTCATTTCATAAAAATCCATATAACTAATCGGATCTTTAGCTATATTATTGAAATCAGCGATAAGGGCTAAATTTCCGAGCTTTCCAAACCTGAATAAATTACCATGTGCCAAATATGAATTTTTTATACCAAAATTAGTTTCGATATTACCCGTTATTTTTCCCTTATATTCTTGCTTTAATTTTAAATTAAGAGCTGTTGAACGGTTTCCATTAATTGTATTATAATTTTGCCACAAATCAATCCCATCCAACATATTAGCCGAAATATTTTGAGTCGCAATTTTATGGTTTTTACCAAAAAACTCATTACCTTCTACTAGAACCTGTCCTATTGTAGTTCCTTTATATGTTACTTTTCCATTTTCAGTAATGTCTAAACCTGGTAATTTCTTTATAAGATCTTCTGTCGTACGCTCAGTTCCATCTCTTACCGCTTTTAGGTTAAAAACAATAGTATCTTCTTTTGCTGTAACTACTTTTGGACGAGATTTTATTTCTACTTCTTTTATTTCAGTAATTTGTGCTTCCAATTCTATTTCAAAACTAGATTGTTCTGAAGTATTGATTTCAACAGTTTTTGTTTTATAAAAAACAGAAGTAAATTTTAAAGAAAAAAAACCTTTTTCAGATACTTGAAAGGTGCATTGTCCTGTATAATCTGTTTTTTTAAAATCTATTATTTTATTATTCTCAAATAATTGTACATTAATATTTTCAGGTGGTTTATTTGTATTATCTTTTATTTTTACGTGAATAGTTTGAGCCTGTATGACTGAAAAATTTATTAGAAATATAATATATAAGTATAAAAACCTTTGCATTATATTAAAGCTTTATTTCTTCAAAAGTAGGTTTACTACTTTCTTCTCTGACCTCTCTCAATTTTTTATCATAATCTTCATTCTTAAATACTTTGAGCTTGTTGTTCATTGTTTCTACTTCCGATTCCTTTGCATCATTACTAATCTTAATTGCCGTTATCTTATAACTATCTGTTTCCACTCTTAAAACTAAACCTGGAAAATTATTAAAAGAAAAAGGTCCGGCAGAAATAGGAATAGCCTCGGTATACCAAACTTTAAAATTTGTTATAGAATCAAAGCTTACTTCAACTAATTTACAGACATAATTATCAATATTCATTATATCATCCTTATACTCGATTTTCGTAAATTTCGTGTCTTTATATCCATAAAATTCTTCATTAATATTTTGAAAATTATGATAACTATAATTTCCATTTTCATTTTTATTATGATAAATTTTTAATTCGACATCTTTGAAAACTTCTCTATTATGTAACGTTGTACTCTCATCTTTTTTTATATCACCTGCGTTATGAGTAAATGAATTGCGAGGAATAGATTTAAAAAAAGAATTTCCATCTTTATAATACAAAAAATATTTTTGGGGAGTTTTACGTATTTGTCTTACCTTCTCATTGAATTCGTTAGACATATTAATGTTACTACCATCTGTAAGGTCATATTTTTCATACTCAACTTGTAAACGTTGAGAATAAACTAATCCGTTAGAAAAAAGAACAGATAGTAAAATTAATTTAATTATAAATTTCATATTTAAGAATTCTATTTAAAATAGTGTGTATTAGCTTAATACACACTACTTAGATTAATAATATTATGGCTGTCCAGAAACAAATGTTGTTCTTGGGCTATTATCTCCACACCAATTGGTTGTTTGAGCTGTATGAAGATCCGTTACCGTTTGAGTAGTTCCGTCTAAACCTGTGACCTGATAACTTGTTGTCCAAGTCCAAATAGTTGTGCAGATTTTACGAGCTGAATCATCATTTTCTTCTTTTACCTCTTTTGTTTCTTTAACTTCAATTTTACTATCTTGAAGTTTTACATTAGTTTCAGGTTCTACATTATTTTTTGCAAATCCTAAAGTTGTTCCGGCAATCAATAAAGTTGCCAATAACGTCTTTCTCATAAAATGATTTTTTGTTTATTAATAATAATTTTAAAACACTAAAAAAACATTTGTGCACTTGTGTTTTTCATATGCTAAACTAAATATAAATCGTAAGCTAGGGAAATACTTTTGATAAAAATAAATATAAACAATGGAAATGGAGAAAATTATTGAGAAAATAGCCCAACAAAGAAGTAAAAAAGGCTATACTTTTGAAAATATGGCTTATGAATTAAATATAACTCCGGCTGCATATCGCAAAATAGAAACAGGAGAGACTAAACTAAGTGTAGAAAGACTAATGAAAATTTCTGAAATTCTTGATGAAGATTTATCCAATCTTCTGGATATTAATAATAAAAATACTATCCATAATCTTTCTAATGAAGGTAATGGCAACGGCTATGTAGAAGTAATTAATAACGACTATAAGGATATAATTAAAGATATTAAAGAAACATATGATAAGGTTATCCAAAGTAAAGATGAACAAATTAAGATGCTGAAAGAACAGATTAACTTTTTAAAAGACAAAAAATAAAACAAACGAGCGGAAAAATTTCCCGCTCGTTTGTTTACAATAATCGAATTTTATCGTCCAGAATATCGATAATTTTATCCTTATACAATCCTCCGATGGCTTTTTTAAAGTTCTTTTTACTCATCTGAACTTCGTCTTTAATTTCTTCGGGAGTTGATTTGTCTGAAAGATGAAGCAAACCGTAGTTTTCTTCAAGTCTGTCTAAAATTTTCTTTTTAAACTCATCGATATTTTCAAAACCTTGTGGCTGTAAGGAAACATCAATCTTTCCGTCTTCACGGATTTCTTTGATATAACCGGATTCTTCAGACAACGGATACAGCTTTTTGAATACATCCGAATTGTAGATGAGTCCGATATATTTTTTGTTGATTACTACATTCCAGCCCAATTCACTTTCATTCATCATAATTAAATCCACACGATCTCCTTTCTGGAAAGGCAGATCCTGATATTGAGGATTTCTTTTGAATTTCGTGGTTCCGGTAATCAGTTCCAGATCTTCATCAACATAAATATAGACTAGATATCTTTTTCCTTCAATGATCTTAGATTTCTGCTGCTTGTAAGGAATAAACAGATCTTTGATGATTCCCCAATCCATAAAAGCTCCACTTGGAAGGCTCTGAACACAGCTCATTACGGCAAACTCTCCTACTTCTGCCAAAGGAATTTCTGTGGTTGCCTTTAATTTTCCATCATCCTGATATACAAAAACTTCAATTTCGTCATCAATTTCCTTATCATCCTGAATGAAAATTTTAGGAAGAAAAGCCTTTTCTCCGGATTCGTCTGTTAAGATCCATCCCGAATTATTTTTATCTGAAATTTTTAAAGTCTGAGTTTTTCCGAATTGCATGTATGATAAAATTAGTCTGCAAAGGTAAGGAAAATCAAATCTTTAACCTATTTATATTCTTCCAAATCTCTTCTCAGGGTTTTAGACTCTTTCAAATAACTGTTTTCTACATCGGGATTTTGAGCAATACCTGTTATTTTTACAAGTTTTTCATCAGTATAATAATATCTTGATTCTGAAAGTAATTTAGAATTTTTTATATATCCATTCTCATCAATGATCTGATATTTTTTTGTCAAAACAAAGATCAGTCTATCATTTGCTGAAAAAAAATATTGTGTACTGATATTCCATGCCGAAAGCCCTACAAAATGGTCTATTTTCTTAAGTTTTCTATCTTTATAAAATCCTTTCAGCTCAATTCCGTTATCTGAAGTCTGGTTTTTTTCTAAGAAATAGGAATAAGGAACGGTTTTGATCTGATAATTTTTAGTACTATTGATTTCAGAAACCGTTTTACTGATTGACTTGATATTCTGACTAAAAGTGTAACCTGAAATAAAAATAAAAAAAGTTAACAAAAATGCTCTCATATTTTTTAAATAAGGCTGTTTAAACTAATTTTAAATTTAACCGCAAAAGAGACAAAAGACTTTATTCGATTCTTTTAAAGTATTTCAAAAGTCTGCAAAGAGAAAAAATCTTTGATTTTTTTAACTTATGTGCTCTTTCTTTCCATTTAAGTATTCAACTTAAACAACTAAAGTGTTATAATCTTTTGCATCTTTTACTATAAAAAAGTTTTGACAAGTTTAATATTTTGAATATCCGTTAAACAACCTATTATTATGCACTGATATTAAAATCAATTATTTATAACAGGCACTTCGACAAGCTCAGCGTGACACCTCTAATACTAAACGCTTGATTTGTAGCGATGTCAAGCTGAGCCTGTTGAAGTTTTAGGTTAATAAACGGACAATCAATTAATATTAATTTCAAACTATTTTTTATGAATTTTGTACAAATTCCATCACTTCCCGTTTGCTGCTCTCGAAATCTAAGGCATCATACACCAGAAAATATTTATGCTTATCTACACATTTTGAAAACATAGACTTTGCAAGGGAAATCTTATTTTTATCAAAACTTAAATCTTTTACCAAAATACGGATCTGGTTCGAGGTAAACAAGGCATGTTTTCCCTGTTGACTGATGAACATCATTTTTTTATCGTCAAACCAAGCCTTCTCCTTCATCATCGCCATAAATCCCTGAAACGTCTGATTATCCATCACATTAGGATAATTTACGTTATCATTCCATCCTCCCGAGTTTCCGTAAGGATTGTTCCAGACATCATTCCAGTCATTAAATCCGTAAGACTGGTTCTGAACAGGATATGAATCTAATAAAAACAATCCTTCATTGGTAAAGAAATCAAGAACCAATCTGCTGTTGTTTCTTACATTCAAAGTTGTTCTGTATAATAAATAACCGTTTTCATAAATTGAAACAGGAATTCTTCCCGAAGGAAGATCAAAAAATCTGAATCTTCCGGAATTATTGGAAATAAACTGATCTCCCAGTTCCACACTGAACATTCCCTGTTCAGGAATTCTCAGGAAAACTTCTGAATATCCGTACTGCTGATTCCATTGGTAATTTGGATTTTTACCTCTGAATCCATTGTTATTTCTGTTCTGATTTCTGAATCCGGAATTATTGCTGTTTCTGCTCTCCGTTCTTTTTGCGTTCGGAGATTCTATTTCTGTTTTTGAAGCCTCGTTTTTTAAAAGCTCACCTGCTTTTCCTGCTTCCTGCGCGAAAGAAAAACTTCCTACAAGAAACAAAACACTCATAAATATATTTTTCATAACACTTTTTTTAATCTCCAGCTCCACTTTCATGCCAAAAAAAAGAGAAACCAGTATCTGATTTCTCTTTATTATTTATATGATTGTTTATCAATTACATATGAATTGGTCTTTTTGCCGTAGCATCCAAAGCTGCTTCTTTGATTGCTTCTGCATACGTAGGGTGCGCGTGAGAACTTCTTGCGATATCTTCTGCACTTGCACGGAATTCCATAGCAATAACGCCTTCAGCAATCAAATCTGCTGCTCTTGCTCCTACGATGTGCATTCCAAGAACTTCATCTGTTTTTTCGTCTGCAATAATTTTTACCAAACCATCTACATCACCACTTGCACGGCTTCTTCCCAAAGCTCTCATCGGGAAAGAACCTACTTTATAAGCTACTCCTTCTTCTTTCAACTGCTCTTCAGTTTTTCCAACTCCTGCAACTTCCGGCCATGTGTAAACCACTCCCGGAATTAAATTATAGTTGATGTGAGGCTTCTGTCCTGCTAAAGTTTCAGCAACAAAAACACCTTCCTCTTCTGCTTTGTGAGCCAGCATTGCTCCTTTTACCACGTCTCCGATTGCGTAAATGTTGGCAACATTAGTTTGTAAATGGTCATTTACTTTTACTCTTCCTCTTTCGTCAAGCTCAACACCAGCTTTTTCAAGTCCAAGTCCGTCTGTGTAAGGCTTTCTTCCTACAGAAACCAGACAGTAATCTCCTTCTACTGTTACTTCTTCTCCTTTTTTGTCTTTCGCTGTAATTTTTACGGTATCTCCGTTTCTTTCCACTGCGGACACGGCTGTAGAAAGCATGAATTTCATTCCCTGCTTTTTAAGAACTTTCGTTAATTCTTTACTTAGCGCTCCGTCCATTGTCGGGATAATTTTATCCATAAACTCAACCACAGTAACCTGAGCTCCAAGTCTTAGGTAAACAGAACCTAATTCAAGACCGATTACTCCACCTCCAATTACCACTAAATGTTTAGGAATTTCTTTAAGATTTAAAGCTTCCGTAGAAGTAATCACTCTTTCTTTATCTAAGGTGATGAAAGGTAAAGAAGACGGTTTAGAACCTGTTGCGATGATGGTATATTTGGATTCGATGGTTTCTGTAGAACCGTCGTTTTTTGTTACTTTGATCTGAGTAGCGGATTCGAAGCTTCCAACACCTTCAAAAACAGTGATTTTGTTTTTGTTCATCAGATAGCTGATTCCGTCTGTATTTTGTTTAATTACCTCATTTTTACGCTCGATCATTCTTGCAATGTCGGCTTGAGGCTCGTTGATAATGATTCCGTGACCTGCAAAATTGTGTTTTGCGTTCTCAAAATGCTCAGAGCTGTCTAAAAGCGCTTTTGACGGAATACATCCCACGTTAAGACAAGTTCCTCCCAAAGTTGGATATTTTTCAATAATTGCTGTTGTGAAACCTAATTGTGCAGCACGGATTGCAGCAACATAACCACCAGGACCGGAACCGATTACGGTAACATCGAATTGACTCATGTTATTTTATGAATTTGTTTATTATTAACTTTCTTATGCTTACAAATTTAACGATTTATTACCACGTGAGAAAGTGAGATTTGTCAAATTTTTGAGAGGGATGATTGAGGATGGAAGATGGAAGTTTAAAGAACTGCAAATATCTTTTAAATTTAATCTCTTATTCACTAAATTAAGCATCCAGTAAGATCTTCCAGCTCCAGGCTTCATACTTCCAACCTGTTACAAATCCACCATCAGTTTCCCCTGTCCGAATTCTCCCGTGCTTTCAAAATACGAGCCTCCGTAAACATACCAATCAAGGCTTTCGAGATATTCTACAGCATTTTCAGGAGTAATTTGAGGACGGTCTTTTTTGGAGACAATTCCTTTGTACCATCTTCCGGATTTGGAAAAACTTTCATATTCCACAAAATAACGGATCCAGATTCTCTGGCAAAGTTTACACTGCTGAATGCTTACTTCGGCAAATTTTCCATTCGTTTTATCGATTCCCAATTCTGACGTTCTGAATTCCGTGTAAGTGGAAGTCGGTTTTTCGCAGGCGCATCCCAGTTTCTGGATTTTAATCATTACTAATTGTTTTCTGAAATTAAAAGTCCAAAATTAAAAAATATTAGCTGAATACTCAAGACGGTTATTTCATCAGATCCAGCAACACCTTTTCGTACTGATTTAAAATAATATTCTTGGAAAATCTGGATTTTATCGAATTTTTAATGGCTTCATTTTCGTGATTTCCATGAAGAATTTTCATAATTTTCTGTGAAAATTCTTCATAATTTTCAATATTCGCAATTTCACCATTGGTATCGTCCTGAATGATTTCGGTAATTCCTCCTGGACAATTATTGGCTAAAGAATACGTTCCGCAAGCTCCGGCTTCAAGTAACACATTCGGAAAGCCTTCATATCTTGACGAAAGAATAAACAAGTCTGCATATTTTAAAAACTGATAGGGATTTTCCTGTCTTCCGTGAAAGATCACGTTTTTTAAGCCTAAAAAATCTTTCATTTGATGCAAAACCTCACGATCCTGTCCGTCACCCAAAATATGAAGCAGGATATTTTCGTTTTTAAGCCTTGAGAAAACTTTCAGTAAGTTATCAAAACCTTTTCTTGCCGATAAATTTCCGATCGCGACAACATTTTTATAGCCGTATTTAAAACTTTCCGGTTTATGGGAAATTTTAATTTTTTCATCAATAAAATCAAAATCTACAGGATTGTTTATTTTAACGATTTTCGAAGGTTTAATCTTGAAATTTAGCATCAGATCATGCTTCATATCATCACTCTGCGCAATGATCGTATCGTAATTGTTATAGAAATTGTAGAAAAATTTAATTTCCTTTCTGATAACGTGCTGAGAAACAACATTGGTTTCTCTCGCAATAAATTTTGTTTTGGGAAAAACTTTGATGAATAAAGACAGATAAGCGTTTACTTCTCCAAATCCGGAAAATACAATATCCGGCTTTCTGCGGTAAATTTCCCTGAGAATAGGTTTTAAAGAGTGTCTTATTCTTTCCGTATTAACATCAATGATTTCAACGTCATCTTTCAAAATACTGAGATAACCTCCCTGTTTGCGAAGAAGCAAAATCTTAGGCTCAAAACAATCCCGTGAGAGATGATTTGCAATGGTGGTAACAATTCTTTCTGCGCCTCCGGTTTCCAGATCCGGCAGAATAAATATGACAGAAATCTTTTTCATCACTGTAAAATTAGTAAAAAGTTTTCTTAACCTTCAAACCAAACCTATAGAGTTTATTTAATCTTTTTTATAAATAAAAATATACTTATTGGAAAACGCAAAGACGCAAGATCTTTATTAGTCTTAAACTTTTAAGGCGTAAGAAAATCAAAGATTTCCAATAAGAATTGATGCCTAATTTTATCGTAGATAAAATATCTTTGCGCCTTAAGACAAGGCCGTATTTAATGAATGTTTTGCGTCTTTGCGACGATTATAGCTATTAAGTTTAAACATTCTGATTAATAATTTCAGTATGAAATTAAACTCTATTTAATTTTTTCATTTGTTCAGTTTGTCATTCCGTAGGAATCTCAACATAAAATTTTCTAGTACTACATTTAGATTCCTACGGAATGACAAACTTTACGAATACCACTTAAATGAGTACTTTTTCTTAAAATAAAAAAGAAACTCCTCGTGGGAAGAGCTTTTTTTTTATTTTTTTCCCTGAAGAAACCAGTCTATAAATCCCCCAAAAAGAAGTAAAAGGAAATAGCATCCTATCAAGAAAATTATAATATACAAAAGATATTTTAATACATCTTTCATTTAGTTGGCAACATCGCTGATGAATTTTATTCTCAACATTCTCACCTCTTCATCCGAAAGTTCGTCTCCGAATTCATCTAAAAGAACTTTCATGCTGTCGCTTTCAGACTCATTCATGAATTCCATGAAACCGTCAACAATATCTTCATCAAAATTATCTTCAATATAATAATCGATATTTAGTTTGGTTCCCTGATAAACAATACGTTCCATTTCCTTGAGCAATTCATCCATCGAAAGATTTTTGGCTCTTGCAATATCTTCAAGATCAATCTTTTTATCGGTACTCTGAATGATGAAAACTTTGTGACTGGATTTGTTTGCCACCTGTTTAAGAACCATATCCTGAGTTCGCTCGATATTGTTGTCTTCTACATATTTACTGATGAAATCTGCGAATTCTTTACCGTATTTCTTGGCTTTTCCTTCTCCGACTCCGTAGATTTTAGTAATTTCTTCCACCGTAATCGGATACTGAACCGTCATATCTTCCAAACTTGGGTCCATGAACACCGTGTAAGGCGGAATTCCGTGTTTTTTGGCAACTTTTTTTCTTAACTCTTTAAGCTGGTTGAATAAATTCTGATCCAGACCGCCTCCGGACTGCATCTGAACCTGATCGCTTTCCGCTTTTGTCTGTGTTAAATCAAATTCTCTGTCTTCCGCAATCATAAAAGAATGTTCCAGTTTGCCATCAAGAACCAGTCTTCCCTTTTCAGCAATTTTTAAAACGCCGTAAGTTTCAATATCTTTCTGTAAAAAATTCTGAACCGTTGCCTGTCTTAAAATTGTTTTCCAGTGGTTGTCTTTTTCTTCTTTTCCAAAACCGAAATAAGAAGTCTGTTCCAGTTTGTAAGACTTAGTAACCGCAGTTTCTTTTCCTGCGATGACCGAAATCAGATCTTTGGCTTTAAATTTTTCTCCGGTATCATTAATAAGCTCCAGAACTTTTTTAAGATCGTCTGTTGCATCTTTTAATTTGGGCGGATTCGATGAATTATCGCACATTTTTGCTCCGTCACCATTGATCGGATCAAAATTTTCCCCAAAATAATACAGAATATACTGTCTTCTGCTCATCGAAGTTTCGGCGTATCCTACCACTTCATTGAGAAGCTGCAATCCGATTTCTCTTTCAGAAACAGGCTTCTGAGCAAGAAATTTCTCCAGTTTTTCAATATCTTTCGGATCGTAGAACGCGAGACAATGACCTTCTCCTCCGTCACGACCTGCACGACCGGTTTCCTGATAATAACTTTCCAGAGATTTCGGAAAATCGTAATGTATTACAAAACGTACATCCGGCTTATCGATTCCCATTCCGAAAGCAATGGTTGCCACAATTACATCCACTTCCTCCATCAGAAATTTATCCTGATTCGCCACCCTTATTTTCTGGTCGAGACCTGCATGATAAGGCAGCGCATTTACGCCGTTTACCTGCAGAAGCTGTGCAAATTCTTCAACTTTTCTTCGGCTCAGACAGTAAACAATTCCGGATTTCCCTTTATTCTGACTAATGAACTTTACGATTTCCTTGTCTACATTTACCTTAGGCTGTACTTCATAGTAGAGATTCGGTCTGTTGAAGCTTTCTTTAAAAACCAGAGCATTCGTCATTCCCAAAGTTTTCTGGATATCATCCTGAACTTTTGGTGTAGCCGTTGCAGTTAGTGCAATTACCGGAACATCGGCAATTTTATCGATAATGGATTTCAGGTTTCGGTATTCCGGTCTGAAATCGTGTCCCCATTCTGAAATACAGTGTGCTTCATCAATGGCAAAGAAGGAAATTTTTACATCTTTCAGAAAATCCAGATAGTCTTCCTTAATTAATGATTCCGGGGCAACATATAAAAGTTTGGTTTTACCACTTTTAATATCGTCGAAAACCTGTTTGGTCTGCGTTTTGTTTAATGATGAATTTAAAACGTGTGCTACTCCATCGTCAGATGAAAGCCCGTTCACGGCATCTACCTGGTTTTTCATCAACGCTATAAGCGGAGAAACCACAATTGCCGTACCTTCCGAAATAAGAGCCGGAAGCTGATAACATAAGGATTTTCCTCCTCCTGTAGGCATCAGAACAAATATATCCTTCCCGTTCAAAAGGTTTTCTATAATCTGCTCCTGCTGTCCCTTAAAAGTAGAAAACCCGAAATATTTTTTCAATTCGCCTGATAAATTGGCTTTTTTTGCGCTCATCTAATTTTCTATTGCTAAATTTGCATCTAACCCAAAGATATGAATTTTTCGCTTAAAATAAAAGCGAACGAATTTATAAAAAATAAAATTTATATTAAATATCCTTTTAAAAATATAACGTTTTTTAAGAGATTTTTCGTATAGCCTGTAAAAGTAAAAATGGAAAGAGCCGACATTATTTCAATCGCAAAAAGTACGTTAGAAATAGAAATTTCAGAATTAGAAAAACTTAAATCCAGACTCAATGAAGATTTTGCGAAAGCCGTAGAAATTATTCATTCTGCCAAGGGAAAACTTATCGTGGTGGGAATCGGTAAATCGGCACATGTTGGAAATAAGATTGTTGCCACCCTGAATTCCACAGGAACCCCTTCTCAGTTTTTACACGCTTCGGAAGCCATCCACGGAGATCTGGGCGTTATCCAGAAGCAGGATGTTGTGTTGTGCATTTCAAATTCCGGAAATTCACCGGAGATTGTGAATCTGGTTCCTTACCTGAAAGATTATTCTTCTGCATTAATAGGAATGACGGGAAATAAATCCAGTAAACTTGCTGAATTTTCCGAAATTATTTTAGATACGTATGTAGAAAAGGAAGCGTGTCCGAATAAACTTGCGCCTACCAGTTCAACCACTCTGCAAATGGCTTTGGGAGATGCTTTGGCGATTGCTTTAATGGAAATGAATGATTTTAAGGCGAATGATTTTGCTAAATTTCATCCGGGAGGAAGTCTGGGTAAAAATTTAATTTCAAAAGTAGATGATTTTCTATCTTCCCAAAAACCTCAGGTTACAGAAAATGATACGGTAAAAGATGTCATCATCTCAATCAGCGGTTCCCGACACGGAATTACAGTTGTAACGAATAATGACGAAATTATCGGGGTGATTACCGACGGTGATTTAAGAAGAATGCTCTTAAAAGGTGATGATATTGCTAAAGTTCTGGCAAAAGACATCATGTCTGCGCATCCGAAAACCATCGAAAGAAGCGCTCTGGCTAAGGAAGCCATGAAAATTTTAAAGGATAATAATATCGGACAGCTTGTGGTAACTGAAAACGGAAAATATTTCGGGATTATCGATCTGCACAAATTGCTGGATGAAGGAATTAATTAATCAGAATGTATACGTAAAAAAAATTATTTTTTTTCATAATAAATAGGCATCTGCATTTAAAAAAATGAAACATCTCTTTTTACTGAAACTTTTTCCCTAAATTTGAAATCTTAAAAAAATATTATCCTGTGAGTGATGCTAAAGACATGTCTTTTTGGGGACATATTGGTGAACTGAGAGGTCATCTCATCCGTTCAATTCTTGCTATTATAGTTGCTGCAGTTATTATCGGTTTCAATATCAACTGGATTATGGATCACGTTTTCTTTGGTCCTACCCGAAATGATTTTGCCACCTTTGAGATTGTTAATCATTTTTCCAAAATGATTTTGGGCGAAGACAGCATTCACCTTCCGAAAGATTTTCCGGTTCGTGCAAGCAAGCTTTACCAGCAGTTTAATGTGATGATGGCAGTTTCCATTTTTGGAGGAATTGTTTTGGCTTTTCCTTATATTGTGTGGGAACTTTGGAGATTCATCAGTCCCGCTTTACATCCGAATGAAAGAAAAAATTCAATCTTTATCATCAATTCGGTTTGGATTTTATTCATGACGGGCGTTTTATGCGGATATTATTTAATCCTTCCTTTTGCCGTTAATTTTGGGGTTATTTTCAAAATTTCCGATATTATCATTCCGCTTTACGATTTAAGTGATTATACAACTCTGTTTTTACAGGTAGTTTTAGGAATGGGGGTAATTTTCCTTTTTCCGGTTCTCATCTATTTCCTTACCACCATCGGAATTCTTACACCAACCTTTATGAAAACATACCGTCGTCATGCGATTGTTTTAATCATGGTGGTTGCAGCAATTATCACTCCGGCAGACGTTTTAAGTATGTTGATGGCTGCATTCCCACTGCTTTTACTGTATGAATTCAGTATCATCATGTGTTCGTATACGTATAAGAAAGTTCAGAAAGCGACTGGAAATTTACCTACAGTTCAGAAATAATTTTTATCCATTCAAAATATAGTCCCGTAGATTTTCTGCGGGATTTTTCTTTTTCAGGAGCTTTATCGCGCTTTCCGCACTCGCTATTTTCAAGGTTCAGTTTTTGCGGCGGCTTTGCCGCCGCAAAAACTGAACCTTGAAAATGAGCTCAGACAATTGCTGCAATCGCGGCTAGGGTTTTTGTGTGGAAAAGAATTGTTTCTGAAAATATTGATAGCAAGTCTTTTGTGGATTGTGTTTTTTTTAACCACCCCGTCAAAAATTCTGAAGAATTTTTGACACCCCTCCAAAGGAGGGGAATTTTACTTGGAAACCATTGATTACGAAATGATAACAACAAAGAATGTAACAAACTTTTACTTCTTTCGTCTAATTAAAAAGATCGTAATAATTTAGATAAGCTGAATTTTACGTCTATTAAATTTCTATTTTAGCGATTATAATTTAATTCAGATGAAAAAACTTTCATATACGCTTTTGTTTGCAGCAAGTCTTTCTTTCGGACAGTTTTTCGAGAAAGATAAGGTTTTCACGAAACAGGATACCTTAAAAGGTTCCAATACACAATTCCGAAACTTTTGGGATGTCAAAAAATATGACCTTTCCGTAGAGCCGGATTTTGCCACGAAAAGTATTAAAGGAAACAACAAGATCAGTTTTGAGATCATTAAAGACGTTACAAATCCTACGTTTCAGATTGATCTGCAGCAGCCAATGAAAGCGGACAAAGTGGAAGCCAGCTTTCCGGTTGCAGAATATAAACAGGATGGCGATTTTATCTGGATCAAAACCAATAAAAGCTTTAAAAAGGGTGAAAAATATACTATTGACGTCACCTATTCCGGAAATCCAACCATTGCAAAACGAGCTCCTTGGGACGGAGGCTGGGTTTTCACCAAAGATGAAAACGGAAATCCGTGGATGAGCGTTGCCGATGAAGGAATCGGAGCTTCTATCTGGCTTCCTACCAAAGATATCTGGGACGATGAACCTGACAATGGCGTTGTGATGAAAATCATTACTCCCAAAGATTTAGTGGGGGTTGGAAACGGAAGATTAATAAGCAAAAAAGCAGAAGGTGATAAAATGGCTTACACATGGGAAGTTAAAAATCCGATTAACGCCTACTCTATCATTCCGAATATTGGAAAATATGTAACCTTCAAAGATACTTTTAACGGAGAAAAAGGGAAACTGGATCTGGATTACTGGGTAATCGATTATAATTTAGACAAAGCAAAAAAACAGTTTCAGCAGGTAAAACCGATGCTTTCAGCCTTTGAATACTGGTTTGGACCCTATCCTTTCTATGAAGATTCTTACAAGCTTGTAGATTCCCCTTATTTGGGAATGGAGCACCAAAGTAACGTTGCGTACGGAAATGCTTACCAAAACGGTTATCTGGGGCAGGATCTTTCCGGAACGGGAGTTGGATTAAACTGGGATTACATCATTGTTCATGAAAGCGGACATGAATGGTTTGCGAATAATATCACAGCAAAAGATCTGGCAGATATGTGGGTACACGAAGGTTTCACGATGTACTCCGAAGTCTTGTTCACCGAAAAATATATGGACAAAAAATCTGCGGATATTTATGCACAGGGAATCCGCAACGGTATTCAGAATGATGTTCCGATCATCGGGAAATACGGCGTAAGAAATGAAGGAAGCGGCGATATGTACCCGAAAGGCGCAAGTATGCTTCACACGATCCGTCAGGTCATCAATAACGATGCGAAATTCAGAGAAATTTTAAGAGGAATCAATAAAGATTTTTATCATCAGACGGTTACTACCGAACAAATCGAAAATTATATTTCAAAGAAATCCGGAATCGATTTTTCGAGTGTGTTCAATCAATATCTGAGAACCACAAAAATTCCGACACTGGAATATTCTCAGAAAGGCGAAGAACTGAAATTCCGCTACACCAACGTTGTAAAGAATTTAAAACTTCCTATTATTGTTGACGGAATCACCATTAATCCAACCGAGCAATGGCAGACTGTAAAACTTAAAAAAGGAAATCCGGTACAGTTTAACGAGAATTATTACATTGATTATAAAAAGGTACAGTAAAATCTTAATAATACAGGCAAAATCGTTTTTCGGTTTTGCTTTTTTGTTTCATTTATTTAGGAATCAGTATTAAATTAATTACTCTCTGTAAATTTTAACAAAAATTTAAAACTTTTAAAGTAACAAAATCAGTTTTTCATCAACTACTTAGATATAATTTGAACTCAATGAAAAAAATAGCACTAAGTTTAGGATTACTGGCTGCGTTTTTTGTAAATGCACAGTCTATAAAAACTACAATAGATCTGGTAAATGTAAAAGACGATAAGGTTGCCGTAACGATGGAATTTCCAAAAATGAAATCCGGTGACGTGAAGTTTCATTTTCCTAAAACAGTTCCCGGAACTTATTCTGTAGACGATTACGGAAGATTTGTGGAAGGAATTAAATTTTTAGATAACAAAGGAAAAGAGATTGCTTTCACAAAAGTAAATGACAACACTTACGCTCTGAAAAACGCTCAGAATTTAAGCAAAGTAACTTATCTTGTGAACGACAGTTTCGATGAAGAAATGGACGATTCCAAACACAAAGCGGTATTTTCACCTTCGGGAACAGATATTGAAACCGGAAAAGTTTATTTAATCAATACCCACGGTTTTATAGGTTACATCGATAATATGCAGGATGTTCCTTATCAGTTGGTTATCCAGAAACCGACAGATTTCTACGGCACAACCGCTTTGGTAGATCAGGATAAATCTGAATCTACAGACACCTATACTTTAGCGAATTATGCAAAAGTGACCGATTCTCCGTTAATGTATACAAAACCGGATTATGTGACGTTCAACGCGGGAGGAATGGATCTTGTATTGGGCGTTTATTCTCCGACAGGAAAATACAAAGCCGCAGATTTCAAAGAAAATCTTGAGAAAACGGTGATTGCACAGAAGAAATTCTTAGGTGATATGAACACCAACAAAAAATATGCGATCATGCTTTATCTTTCGGGGATGGAAGAACCGCACATTAAAGGTTTCGGAGCTTTGGAACACCACGAATCCACAAGTGTTGTCCTGCCTGAAATGATGCCAAAAGATGCGATTGACAAAACCATTACAGACGTTGTTTCTCATGAGTTTTTCCATACGGTAAATCCTTTGAAAACACATTCGGAAGAAATTCACTATTTCGATTATGCAGATCCGAAAATGTCTCAGCATTTATGGATGTATGAAGGCGGAACAGAATATTTTGCAAATTTATTCCAGATTCAGGAAGGTCTCATCACAAAAGATGAATTCCTTCAGAGAATGAGCGAAAAAATCGCCAACTCCAAGAACTATAACGATACCATGCCTTTCACGGTAATGAGTAAAAATGTTCTGAAGGACGAATATAAAGACCAGTATAGAAACGTTTATGAAAAAGGTGCGCTTCTTGCGATGTGTCTTGATATCGAATTGAGAAAGCTGTCCAACGGAGAAATGGGCTATCGTGACATGATCCGCAAACTGTCGCAGCGATTTGGGGAAAACAAACCGTTTAAAGACGATAAACTAATTGACGAACTAGTAACAGTTACAGGGTATCCTCAGGTAAAAGATTTCTATAATAAATACATTTCAGGAGATCAGCCGACGCCTTATGCACAATATCTGAGTCTTGTTGGTGTAGAAGCAAAAAAACAGGAAACTCCGCCAATTTTCTGGTTCATTAAAGATCCTCAACAGACCGGTTTTGATGATAAGGACAATGCATTTGTATTCGACGAAAGCTCTGCTCTGTCTCCTTTCTCAAAAAGCATCGGATTTAAAATCACTGATAAAATCGTTGCTCTGGACGGAAAAACCATCAATGTTCAGAATATCCAGTCGTTTGTAGAATATGCGAAATCTGTAAAGGAAGGACAAAATGTAACGGTAACAGTTCTTAGAAAGAATGGTGACAAAACAGAGAAAATCGATCTTAAAGGGAAAGCAATTCTGGATAAAATGACGATCGAAACGCTTCAGTTCAAATCTAATCCAACAGCCGCTGAACAAAAATTACAGGATCAGTGGTTAACCGGAAAAAAATAAATGCAGCTAAGATTAAAATTAGGACTTAGTAATCAAGCGGGGAATTTTCTCCGCTTTTTTTATTGTCAATGTGGGCAGCAAGAGTTTTTGAGCAAACGGATGTTTCTGCAAGTTCAGCATGACATTGCTAAATCCAACTGCTATTTTGAAATTTTGTCAGACTGAGCTTGTCGAAGTCTTTGTAAATGCTGTAAATAATGGATAATTTTTAGGAGCTTTTTCCTGCTTTCCGCAAACCCTAAATACACAAAATGAGCTCAGACAAAGCTTCAATCAGGGCTAAAATTCAGGTCACTCCTTATAAATATTCAATAAAAAATTGTCAGTTAACAAAAATCAAAATATAAATTTCACAGCTTAGATTCCTCCGGAATGACAAACTTTACGCAGCACATTCCTGAAACAATTTACCCTTTTTTAATTGTAATCCTAAAAGTCGTTCCCTTTCCTATTTCCGTCTGGGAAATTTTAATATCTCCGTTGTGATATTCCTGAATCACTCTTTTTGCAAGAGACAATCCCAATCCCCAACCTCGTTTTTTGGTGGAATAGCCCGGTTTAAAAGCATTTCTTGCCTGTTGTTTCGTCATTCCGCTTCCCGTATCCTGAACTTCAACAACAATATTTTTATTTCTTTCTAAAACAGACATAGAAATAGAGCCCTCTCCTTTCATCGCATCCACTGCATTTTTAACCAGATTTTCAATCACCCAGCTCATCAGGATTTTATTATGGGGAACCAAAATCGTGTAATTGGGAAGGTGAAGTCCGAAATTGATCTTTCTTGAAATTCTTGTTTTCAGATAATCGTAATTTTCCTGAATGGTGGAGTTAAAATCTTTATCATTCAGTTCCGGAACAGAACCAATCTTCGAAAACCTCTCGGAAATCGTTCTTAATCTCTCAATATCTTTTTCAATTTCATGAACGCCTTCGGAATCCGGAGTATCCAGCTTCATAATTTCCATCCAGCCGATCATGGAAGATAATGGAGTTCCGATCTGGTGTGCAGTTTCTTTAGCCAGACCTGCCCAAAGATAGCCTTCGTCCGTTTTTTTAATCGTCCGTAAAAACCAGAATGAAAAAAGAAAATAACACAGAATAAAAAACCCTAAAATGTAGGGAGAATACCGAAGATTATTCAGCAGTTCTGAATTATCATAGTATACAAACTGATTGTTTGCATTGGGAACTTTTATTTCGATCGGCGGATAATTTTTAGCCATTTTGTTAGCCAAAGCAACAATTTCAGCAGAATTATTTTCAATATCCTGCGGAATATTTTTATGCTCGATAATCTGTCCGTTCTTATCGAGAATAATCACCGGAATCGTGGTATTCGAACTGTAAATCTGCAGCAGCAAAGCCTGAATTTCCAGACTCGGAACCTTCACTTCCTGCTGAAATTTCAGCGCAGTGACTAAAATGTCTACCCTTTTTACTTCTTCTTTTCGGAGGAAATTAAAAAGTATCGTAGAAGCAATAACAATCGTTAAGACAACAATTGTCATCAGCGTAAAAATAATCCAGTTGTTAAGTCTTGCAAATATGGATTTCTTCAAGGCAAATTTATTTTAAAACATTCAGGATTTTCTGCAGTTCCGTGCTTCCGCTCCCTTCATAATTGTTAATGATAATGGAGAAAACATATTTTTTTCCGTCTTTTGAGGTGTGATATCCTGCATAAGATTTGGTATCGCTCATCGTTCCGCTTTTCATTTTCATGCCGTTATCATGCGTTGGAAAACCATCATAATAAGATTCAAACCAAGGCTGTTTTCTGGCGTACAGCAAAGCCTGAACTTCTGCTTTCGCAGCAACATAATTTTGCGGAGAAAGTCCGCTTCCGTCTGCAAAATTAATCATATTCGGATTGATCCCCTTTGATTTCCAGAATTCTTTAAGATAAGCCACTCCACTTTTAAAACTTGGATCGCCTTTTTTCTCTTTTCCTAACGTTTTTATTAAAGTTTCACCGTAAAAATTGATACTTTTTCTCAGAAACCAGTAAATAATTTTATCCAAAGTCGGCGATTCGTAAGTAAGAATAATATTATTTTTCGGAGCCTGCAATGCTTTTTTTCCTTCAATTTCCAGTTGGGAATTGGTAACCACTTTCCCCGAAAAATCAATTCCCGAATCTTTCAGCCATTGTTTCACTTCCGCTCCAAGCTGCAAAGGCGGATTGGGAACCGCACCGGAAACCGTAACCGTTTTGGCAGGTAAAGTTCCGTTAATCAGTGCAACGTCAGAATGCGGCGCCGTAAAAATCAGACTCTGATCTGAACTTCCGCCCACTTTAAGATCATTCAGCCAGTTAACTCCTTCAAGCGGATAAGAGAAGCTTTTGAATTCATTTCCGTTGATATTGATATCGAACTGATTTTCGCGCCAGTTGATCCCCCAAACTCCGGCTCCGTAGTAATTTCCAAGATCATTCCATGGCCATCCTCCCGGAATCGTCTGATGATCAAAGTAAGAATCGTCGATCACAAGATCTCCTGAAATTTTTTTAATCCCGGACTTTTTTATGGCATCAATTAATTTCTGCTTAAAAATCTCGGGTTTATAAGCTTCATACCTCCAGCTTCCCAATGTGGGATCTCCGGTTGAACTGATGAAAAGGTTTCCGTTCAGGTTTCCACCAGAAATATTTCCGGAATATGATGAAGTAGTCTTATAGGTGTAGTTCTTTCCTAAAATCTCCAAAGCTGCTCCGGCAGTAAATATTTTCTGCGTAGAAGCTGTGGAAAGTCCTTTATTTCCCTGATATTCGTAGATAAAATTTCCGTTTTCATCGGAAACATAAAATGATAAGTTAGACGAAATTGCCCCTGAAGAATTCATCAGGTTTTTGGTTGCTTCATCCAGTTTCTGAGTAATATTTTGGGCAAAAATAATCTGTGTTGAAAGTAAAAATATAGGTAGGGAATTTTTCATTAAGAATTATTTATTCAAATATAATTTAAATTACGGTACTTTTAGCCTTACCAGTATTTTTTAAACTCTTCAAATTCATCAATATTAAAAAGGATTCTATGATTTTCAGTCTTTTCAAAAGATTTATCACAGAATGTGAAAACTTCCTCATAACCATCTTCATCTATAAAAAGCAACATCTGACATTGCTTAATATATTCTGTCTTATTTTCATAATCTTCCAGAAAAGAGTTCTGCCACGGTTCTTCATTACACCTTAAACATCGGTCTTTCCATAAGGATAGGTGTCCGCAAATTTCACAATTATTCAAATTTTCAAACATCAATCTAACAGAATTCTGAATCTCTACAGATAAAACAGCGAGAGGGAGAGATTTTAACAACAGATAATAATTAGGAGTTCTTGCATCAAGCGTTATATACTTTTCATTCCCAGTTAAATAAACCCTCATCTCTCTAAAAGAATTGAGCATTTCTACTTTTTTGATCTGGTTCATTTTAAAAAGGAATGTATCATTAATCAAAATATTATCACCTTCAATATTGATAACAGATATCTCCTTTATATAATGATCGATACATAACGTGGTGTCCCAGCCTTTTACAAATCTTAATTTACCTTTCTTTCCACATTCTTCGCAGGTTTGAACTGATAACGTTCCATATTTTCTTATTATTTTCTGAATTTCTATATTCAGCTTTTCATCTTTAGAGAAGGAATAGCAACGCAGCTCACCAAATTTTTCTTTTCCTCCCACTTTCTCGTTTAAATCCCAACCAGCAAGACAAAACTCTTCAAGCATATTCCTGATCAGATTACGCCATCCTGAACCGTTAATTGAAAAATTGAGCAAATTATTTTCAATAAACCGATCTATTTCTTCTCTTGATAATTCCATTATAATTGGTAACCCGCTTCGATCTCGTAAGGTTCTTTATCTTTCTCAAAAATTCTAGTGAGTTCGGTTCCTTCAACAGTAATTTTATCGCCCATTCTTCTGATCCAGTTTCCTTCACGAAGTCCAACAACTTTTAAGTCATTCTGTGTTAAAAATTCTTTAATTCTGGTTTCTCTGGTTTCGCCATTATGTTTAAGTTCAGGATTCGGATCGAGATAATGCGGATTGATATTGAACGGAACCAGCCCCATACAATCAAAACTTGGAGGATATACAATCGGCATATCGTTCGTTGTTTTCATATTCTGTCCGCCGATATTGCTTCCTGCGCTGCATCCGAGATAAGGTTTTCCGCTTTCAACATTTTGCTTTAAAATATTCATCAAGCCTTCTTCATGTAAAGTTTTTACCAGTAAAAAAGTATTTCCACCCCCTGTAAAAAATGCTTTTGCACTGTTTATGGCTTGTATTTTATCCTCAAATTCATGAAGACCTTTCACTTTAATATTTATGGTTTCAAAAAAAGAACGTGCTTTTGCTGTATAATCGTCATGAGAAATTCCGCCCGGTCTTGCGAAAGGCACGAAAATGATTTCGTCGATTCCATCATATAATTTGATTAATTCTTCTCTCAGATATTCCAGATATGCTCCACCAAAAAGTGTGGACGTTGATGCCAAAATGATATTCATAACGGATGATTTGTCTTATAATCGTTGTTTTACAAAGATAACCGAATCTGCAGCGAATCAAAAATAATGATAAAAAAACATAGAATCCCGTTAATATTTTCCAAAAAAGTTTAAAGGTTCTAAAATTTAGACGTTTATGGAATTATAATTGAACTTTAGTTATCAACTTGAAAAATGTAAGATTATGAAAATGATTAAAAGTAATATTCAAAACCTGTTTTTAGGTTTGATGTTTATAGGAACCGCAAGTTTTGTAAATGCGCAGACGACACAGACAGACAGTACAGCTGCTGCAAAAACAACCACAACAACCGCTCAGTCGACAGGAAATCCAACGATTGACGGTCTAAAAAAACAGATCGAAGCCAACCCGAAAGATACCGAAGCTTTGGCAAAATTAGCCGGAGCGTATCAGGATGCTTCAGACTGGACAAACGCAATTGATACATGGAAAAAGATTTCGGCTTTAGTACCGGATTGGGCGCCATCTTATTATAGTCAGGCTTATGCCTATCAGTCTGCGAAAGACGATGCCAATGCAAAACTGGCTTATGAAAAGTATATTGCAACGGTAAAACCTGAAGAGGTGGAACAGAATAAGAAAAATCTGGCATATGCCTATTTTTACGTAGCGTTCTCCGAACAGCAGAGCAATCCTGATAAAGCAAAGGAGCATATTGCTAAATCCTTACAGTACGATCCTACAAATCAGGATGCTGTAAAGTTAAGCAAAGCTTTAAATTCATAGTTGTGAAAGATCCGAAGAAATTGTCTTCGGATCTTTTTTCTTTTTATTAAATTTTCCTGCCGAAAAAGTCTGTTTCTCCTTTCAGATGCTGAATGATTTTCTGAATATTTCTCTGGATGATTTTTTCAGTTTTCAGATGATTGATATATTTTATCAGCTCTGATTTTCTTGAAGGGGTTAATTTTTCAAAGTTTTTTAAGGCGACAGGATTCTCGTTGATGGCTTTCTCCAAGTCAGGATGCATAGAAATTTTTCTCTCGGAGTCATCATATTCAATAAAAATATCAACTGTTTCGCCAATTCTTTTTGGGGAATCTTTTAGCATGGTTACATTAATATACAACCGCCATTCTCCTTTGTATTTCATTAAATTCTGCTTAAATTCTTTGCCGTTCACTGTTCCTTTTACGGGAATCGGACTTTTACTTCTGCCTGAATTTTCAAATACAACGGTGAGAATTTCTTCAGGAAGAAAAACAAACGGATTAATTCCGATAATTTCAAGTTTCGCGATGAAATGGTTTTTCATTACTACTTTATTGTTAACTAAATTAGTGATTATTTTAAAACTGTAAATCTTTAACCACCCCGTCAAAAATTCTTTGATTTTTTGCCACCCCTCCGAAGGATGGGAATTGTAATTCTCTACTATTCACTTTTGTTTTAACAGAAACTCTTCCTGAATGCGGAATCTCATCTTTAATTAATTTTCCACTCAAAAAGGAATGATTATCTTTGTAAAAAATAAATCTGTAAAACAAATGAAATTTTTTATTGACACTGCTAATTTAGAGCAAATAAAAGAAGCGAAAGATCTTGGAATTCTTGATGGGGTAACAACCAACCCGTCTTTAATGGCTAAAGAAGGAATTCAGGGAGCTGAAGCGATTAAAAATCATTACAAAGCCATCTGCGAAATTGTAGACGGAGATATTTCTGCGGAAGTTCTTTCTACAACGTATGAAGAAATGATTAAAGAAGGAGACGAATTGGCAGCAATCCACCCGAATATCGTGGTGAAAATCCCGATGATCAAAGACGGAATCAAAGCGTTAAAATATTTTTCAGATAAAGGAATCAAAACGAACTGTACGCTGATTTTCTCTCCGGGACAGGCTCTTTTGGCTGCAAAAGCAGGTGCAACTTATGTTTCTCCTTTCCTGGGAAGACTGGATGATATTTCAACTGACGGATTGAATTTAATTCAGGAAATCAGATTGATTTTTGATAATTATATGTATGAAACTGAAATTTTAGCAGCTTCTATCCGTCATTCGATGCACATCATCGACTGTGCTAAAATCGGAGCAGATGTAATTACTTCACCGCTTCCTCCGATCTTGAGTTTACTGAAACACCCTTTAACAGATAGCGGATTGGCTCAGTTTGTTGCAGATTCTCAGAAATTATCTTAATATATCTTTATATTTCAGAATAAATTACGGCGCGGAAACGAAGTTTCCGCGCCGTAATTATTATTTCAGTAAATCCAGTTCCAGAAGATTATTGTCTTTTGCATTGTCTTCTTTCACTTTTCTCTCACGCTCTCGAATCATGTCTTCCACATCCAGCTTATTTCCTTTTTCGTCGGTCATCATGATTTTGGTTCCGCTGGAAAGCATCTGCCGTATTCCTTTTGTCGGATTGATCCGGTAATCCAGAAACTGTTTTTTATATTTTTCCTGATTTAAAGGAATCAATGCTCCGAATCTATGATTTTCTTCCTGACTTTTCCATTCCCGATCTTTTAAATCTATAATTTCCTTTAAAACATAAGAATGAGAGTTCGTCTGATCTTCCAGCTTTACAATTAATCCCGGTAATCCATGAAATTTATACGGTCCGTCCTGAATCGGAATATCGGCAACAAACCAAGCCGTCCATTTTCTTCCGGCGAAATCCGTGGTTGCTTTTTGTGCATTAAATTCACCCACTTTTTCTTTTTCCGGTAAAATTTTCCATTCCATTTTCCTGTCATCGGAAACTTTGTACTCATCCATATCCAGACGATTGAAAAACAAAATCTTATAGTCGGGATAAGATTTTTGAACAACATAAGGAACCATTCCGAAATTAATTTTAGAAAAATCTCCGTTCTGATGTTTCGACTGAGCCTCGATCAACGAATCTGAAATATATTTGTCTGTGCTGTAAAATTTCGAACCTTTTTTAGAAACATCAAGGTATATGGATTCTGTGATCGATACATCTTTTTTTGTAGAATCTGAAACAAATCTGTACTCATAAACAAAACGTTTATTCTGAGCATTAAACAGCATTCCCAATAGCAACGCAAACGCAATAATGATCTTCTTCATTAATATTTTTTATTTAGTTTAAATTTTTAATTCATTATATTCTTAATCACTTTACAGGGATTCCCCACTGCAACCACATTGTCCGGAATGTCTTTGGTTACGACACTTCCCGCTCCGATCACCGAGTTATTTCCGATAGAAATTCCGGGAAGAACCACTACATTTCCTCCGAACCAGACGTTATCTCCTACTGTAATGGGATGAGCAGATTCAAGACCTTCGTTTCTTTGTTTAAAATCTATGGGATGATTTGCCGTGTAAAAACTACAGTTGGGACCGATAAAAACATGATCTCCGAAAGTTACTTTTGCACAATCCAGAATTACCAGATTATGATTCGAATAGAAATTCTCTCCCACTTCAATATTATATCCGTAATCACACCAGAAACTGGGTTCTATGCAGATATTCTGTTTTGTTTTGCCTAAAATCTTTCTCAGCAGTGCCGCTCTTCCTTCAGCATCAGAATTTTTCAGGAGGTTGTATTCCTGACAAAGATCTTTTACTTTAATTCTTTCTTCAATAAGTTCCTGATCGTAATTGGCATTATACAAAAGTCCTTTCGCACATTTTTCCTTTTCCGTCATATTTTATGATTTGCAGTTCTAAAGATAATAAAAACAAAACAGGGCAGAAATTACTTTTGCCCTGTTTTAAGAAATATTTAATTTATTATTTTACCAGATCCGGCTCAATAGGATTGTTATTTTTTGCCAGAGATTCTTTTGTTCTCTTTTCCATTTCCCTGAAAACCTGATTAGGATCTGAGATTTCTTTTCCGTCTGAAGTTTTCACTTTAAAAGTCATCTTAGAATTATCGGTATTCCTCATCATCATTTCCCTCATGTTTTTAGCAGGATCATTTACATAATCTTTCCACGCTTTTCTGAACTGATCTTCCGTTACTTCAAGCTCTTTTCCGCCCATTCCGAAAACCCTGATGTTTTGCGGAAGTTCTGGTTCTTTTTCTGAAGCAGTAGATTGGGTAACCTTTTTATTTCCGACTAAAGTCATGATGTGGGAACCTGTAGTATCTTCAATTTTAACAATCAGTCCCGGTAAACCGTAGAATTTATAAGGTCCGTCCTGAAAAGGAATATCCGTAGAAAACCACGCAATCCATTCTCTTCCGCCAAAGCTTGTGGTTGCTTTCTGCGTATTGTATTCCCCGATTTTCTGCTTGTCGGATAAAATTTTCCATTCCGGTTTCTGATCTTCTCTGATTTTATACTGATCCGAAGAAACACTTCTGAAAAGATATGTTTTAAAATCGGGATAGCTTTTGGTTACTTTGAATGAAACCTGTCCCGGATTTTCTCTTCTGTTAACACTGATATTTCCGGAAAACGATTTGATCTGCTTTTCCAGTTCTGCTCTGGAAGTGGAATCGGCGACAAATTTTGTTCTGCTGTAATAATTCGAACCGTTTTTATCAATATCAAGGTACATCATTTCGCTTTTCACGTCTTCCTTATTATTGGAATCGGGAATGAATTTGTAATCATAGAAAAAACGGTTGATCTGTGCATTGGCAAGAATTCCTGCCAATAAAAAGAGGAGTAATTTATATTTCATAAACTGTATTTTTAAAAAAAACTCTGCTGTTATTTAGCTTTGAAATAATCAGCAGAGTTTAAGAACTTGATTATTTAGTCTGAATTCGGATTTCGCCCTGCATTTTTCCGTCTATGTTTCTTTTGTTTACATCCATTCTTTTAATGGTTTTAGAATCCAGAGCCTGCATTTCTTCATTGGTAGATTCTTTTCCGTTAATATAGATCTTCATATCTCCCGCTCCGTTCAGATTTTTGATGCCCGAAGCAACAACAGATTGATTTTTATTATCGATTTTAATATTGTCTGCATGGATTCTGAACACTTTTTCATCCGGAAAACCTCTGAAAGTATTGCCGTAAATGTACACTTTTCTGTTTCCGTCCAATGCTCTTCGTTCTGCTTCCAGTTTAGCTCTTTCGCCTTCTAATTTGGCTCTTTTTTCTTCCAGCTTTGCTCTTTCTTTCTCAAGTTTCGCTCTTCTCTTAGCGATTGCAGCGGATTCTTTTACTTTTGGTGTAGAAAAATTGAAGCTGTTTTCAGATTCCGGCGACCATTTCATATCTCTGGAATCACGGAAAGAATATACTTTTACTTTTGGCGCGTTTGGCGCTTTCGGTGCATTGGGCGGACTTGGAGGAGCATCGGAAAATTCAAAATTCATTTCTGGAATATCAGGAATTTCAATATTAAGTTCTTCCAGCTCTTTCATTTGATCTTTCCATTCTTTGGATTTAAAATAATCGTTGATATTAACATCCTTTCCGTCCATTCGGATCACCATTGCCGATTTCAGAAAATCTTTTGAGCTTGCAATTTTTCCAATTTCTCCGGATAATTTTCCGATTTCTTCGAGGTTTTTGTTGTACTCGTCACTTTCAGGCTTAAAATTCTTCAGATTCTGGCTTTTTTCCTGAATCTTTTTGCTTAAATCTGCTATTTTTTTGTCGTCTTCAGATTTTTTATACACTTTTGGAGTTACGACAATTCGATCTTTTGAATCTGGAGTAATGGTATCTTTTTTAATAACAATTTGATCTCCTTTTTTAATCTGAGAAACGGCTTTCTCAATTTCTATATTTGTTGCTTTAATTTCTTGGTTTTTGGCATTTACTAAATAGGCAAACGCAACAGAAAATACTACCGGCAATGCAAAAATTCTACGCGCATACCCGAATTTGGTTTTAGGTTTTTGTAACATTTTTAATCGTTTTTTTAGATTTGAACTAAGAAACGGACTGGTTGCAGGCAACTGGTTTCCGGAAAAGTGGCTTGCTAAAAGCATCTGCGCAAATGCTTTGGTGTCCGATTGTTTTACGGCTTTTTTATCAGCCAGATATTCGTGAATTAAACTAATTTCTTTTTTGATGAGATGAAAAAAAGGATTGAACCAGAAAACAGAGGTAATAATCTCAATAAAAATTTTATCGAAGGAGTGTTTCTGTTCAATATGCACCATTTCATGCTTCAAAATCTGTTTCCCGAGATCAGAATTCAGTGTTATGGAATTCTTCCAGAAAAGATTTTTAAAGTAAGAAAAAGGAGCCTCGGATAAGTTTGTATGGTAAAAATTAATACCGTCGAAACTTTCTTTCTGAAACTGACTTTTAAGCTTTTGGATTCTGAAAATCCCGTAGACAAATCTTCCTAAAAAATAGAAAGAAACAAGTCCCAAAGCCGAAAAAATAATTCTAAAATAAATGTAATCATTGTTTGAGTTTTTAATTGTATTAAAATTCTGTACCTGATCTATCAACTTATACAAGTCATTGCTTACTTCAATGGTAAAGTCTTCGACCTTTATTAAAGGAAGCAATAAAGAAATGAGCATCGCAGACAAAAGATAAAATCTGTTGTAGTGATGAAACGTCTTGTCTTTTAAAGACAACTGATAATACAGAAACGTTACACCGGAACATAAAATAACTTTTCCGAAATAGAGAAGTACAGTTTCCATGGCTAGTTTTTCTTTTTAAGTTCGTTTAACAGCATCTCAAGATCTTCCACCGTCATTTCATTTTTTTCAACCAGAAAAGAAACGGCACTTTTGTAAGATCCTTTGAAATAATTTTTCACCAGACTTTTAATGGTTTTTCCGGAATACTGCTCCTTGGAAACCAACGGAAAATACTCATGCTGTCTTCCGTATACATTATAGTCTACAAATTCTTTTTCTTTCAGCACTTTTAAAATGGTAGAAACGGTATTGGTGTGAGGCTTCGGTTCAGGGAAAAGATCAAGAACGTCTTTCAGAAATCCTTTTTCCAGTTTCCATAAATACTGCATCACCTGTTCTTCTGCTTTTGTTAAAGTCTGAATTTTCATATCCTTTTCATTTTTATCATTAAACGTGACATAAAAATATTCACGAAAATTTTATATCACTAAGAAATTAGTTATACAAATGTAGAAATAAAATCCATCCAAACAACTATTTTTTTAGTGATAAAAGACTAAAATACATAAATAATTGATAATCAAATAAATAAATTTTATTAAAATTTGTTAAAGAAATTTTGGTAGGATTATTTGCCTGGTTTTAAAAATCCTCAGACCATCATAAAGATTACTCCCGATTTTTATTTTCTGTTATTGATGAACTGACCAGATATTTTATTCTCAGAATCAGAAGACCTTCAAAAATGATCCATAAAATAATAAGATGAATGACGGAAGGAAGATTGTCTGACAGCGAACCTCCGGATTGTACAATAGAAATAAAGGTCTTTAAAAACGGCGATGTCGGCAAAGCATCAGACAAAAACTGAACAAATTTCGGCAGCGCCTGATACGGCATTGAATATCCCGTAATCAGAAATATCGGATAAGAGGAGAATACAAGAACCTGAAATGCAAACAGTTTCGTCTTAAAAAAACTGCCGATCAGCATTCCGAAAACGATAATTGTAGAAATAAATAACGCAAAAATTACCGCAAGATCAATGGCGTTTCCGCGAATTTCAACTCCGAAAACAGAGAAATTCACTACAGCGAAAAACAATCCGAAAATCATAAAAGCAAAAAAGTAAAGGATGCTTTTCCCAAAAATCATTTTAGAAATACTTTGTTTTGAAATTCCATAAAGATTCAGCAGTTTATTTTCTTCCCTTTCTGAAGTAAAAGCCGCCGCAACGCCAATCAGAAGTGTCTGCTGAAGAATAATCGCCAATAAACCGGGCAACAGGAATCCTCCATACGTCATACTTGCATTGTAAAGCGGACGGTAATCCATATTGATGGGATTCGTCATTTTCATGGATTCATCTTCTCCCATTCCCTTTTTGTTAAAGTACGTTTTCCTCACTCCTGCTCCAACCGTTAAACATACTTTGGTCGCAGTGCTGAGTAAATCGCTGGAAGGTAAAAAACGGGAAGCATTGAGAACCATATTCACATTTGCCTGCTTCTGCGATAAAATATTTCTCTCAAATCCCGACTGAATATAAAAATATCCCTGAACTTCACCCTGATACATTTTTTCCTGTCCTTCCGCAATATTTGAAGCCGGAACGATTTCAATCATGGAAGTGGAATTAAACTGCTGCGTCAATGTTCTGGAAATAGCAGTTCCGTCATCATCAATTAACGCCAGTTTTACCTTTTCTTCACCTTTGTTTAAATAAATACTTCCATACATGAACGCGTACAGAATCGGAGCGAGAAGCAAAATCAGAAACAGACTCGAATCTTTCGAAACATTCCGAAGCTCTATTTTAAATATTTCAATGATCTCCTTCATACGCTCTTTTCTTTAAGATAGTTATTAATTTTTTTCTGAAAAAACACAATGCTTAAAGGAAATGTTACTCCGGTAAAAATCAGCAGTTTAAAAATCTCAGGCATGGCATACGATAAAGGAAGTTCCATGAAATAAAGTTTAATAAAACCATCCAGAAAGTGCGTATAAGGCATAATGTCTGCATAAAACTGATCGTACCAAGGCATCGCCCATCGCGGAAATGTAAAACCGCTGAAAACAAAAGCCGGAGAAGTAAAAAACAAAGCCACATCGGTTACAAAAAGCAGATTATTGGATATTGCGGAAAGCATCATTCCGATGCCGATGCAGGCTAAAGACATTAAAGTATAGATCAGGAAAAAATTGAAATCGGTCTGCGGTTTTCCCAGTTCAAAAACTGGAAATACAATGTAAGCGACCAATACAAAAAGAATCCATGAAATGCAAAGATGAGCAAGTGTTTTTCCGACTACGATCTGTGAGGAAGAAGCGGAAATTTTTAACAGTTCATCAATTGTATTCCGTTTAAATTCAAGATTTAAAATTAAAACAGAAGCTACGACCAAAGCCATTTGAAGACCAACCGTAATCAGTCCGGGCGTTAAATACATCTGATAATTAAAATCCGGATTATAGAGCGTTGTAGTATTCAGTTTTATCGGCTGAACCAAAGCTGTTGCCTGTTCAGCGGGCATTCCCTGCTTTTCCGCTTTCTGGAGAACTACGGCAAGACCGCCTTTTATAATGACTTCTGCGGCTCCTTTATAAATCATTTTTGCAGGAACCAGATATGCTCCGTTGGTATACAAAGTAATGTTCGACTGATGATTTTTTTTAACATCCGACTCCAGATTTTTAGGAAAATGTACGGCTCCGAAAATCTTGCCTTCTTTCATTAATTTTTCTATTTCTGCATTGCTGGAAACCTTTTGTGTAATATCAATAAGATCGCTGTGATCCATCATATCCATAAGCTGTCTGGAAACAGAAGACTGGTCTTCATCCCAAACTGCCATCGGAAGTTCTTTTGCAAACTGCTTCTGGTAAATTAATCCGTAAAAAAGAAATATTATGGGCGGAATGACCAGTAAAACCACATAGAAATTCGGAATCGAAAAAATCCGTTTCCATTCCCGAATGATAATCTGGCTGATTGTTTTCAAGGTTCTTCTTGTGAATTAAATTATTGAAAAATAAGCTGAGCCGTCATTCCTGAACGAAGTCCTTTGATGGAACCTGCGTTTTCCGGTCTTACTTTGATCTGAAACGTTCTGAGTTCAAATTCTCCGTTCTGCTTTTCCGGAACCCAGTCTGCGTAGCCTAAAGCCGGAGCCAGTTCTGCCACCCTTCCCTGAACTTTTTCAGGCGTACAGCCGGGAATTTTCATGGTTACCAGACTTCCTTTATTTATTTTCGTCATCTGATTCTGACGGAGATTAAATTTGACAAAAAAAGACTGATCTTTCTGAATCGTCATCATCGGATACCCTGCATTTACCATTTCTCCTTTTTTGGCAATTACCGTAGAAATTATTCCGGAAGCAGGTGCTTTTATAGAAGCATTGTCTTTTATTTCCTGCGTAAGTTCATCCGCACTTTTTGCCTGATTTAAAACCGATTGTGCTGAGTTTTTAAGCTCTTCATTATTTCCTCTTTTCAAAAGCTGAACATTAAGATTGGCGGTTTCCAGTTCTTTCTGGGCTGCTTTGTATTTGAAATAAATTACGTCGCGTTCCTGTCCGGAAACCACTCCTTCTGCATAAAGATTCTGAAAACGGCTGTACGTTTTAGACATCAGATCCATCTGTTGTTTCGCAATCTGCTGTAAATTCTCTGCTGATTTCAATACTTCCGGTTCTACTCCGCGATTTACTTTATCCAGTTGATTCTGTGCAATTTTTACCGCTTCTGAAACCTGAGACTGTATGCTTTCGATCTCGGAGGTTTTCATCTGTGCAATAATCTGTCCTTCCTTTACATCATCGCCTTCCTTTACCAAAAGCTCCAAAACTCTACCCGGAAGTGAAGCCGAAACGTCCACAAATTCAGCATCTACCATTCCTATAACCGCATCTTTGCTGCTGCTTTCGGAAGATTTGTTCTGAAGAAGATAAATCAGCGCGATGACTAATACAACAATTGGAATACATACTGCCCAGTAATTTTTTATAAAATTTTTCATCTTGTTTAAGGAATGTAATTGGTAATATTTTCGACGTTTCCTGTAATATAAAAATAGGTTGCTACCACAGTCTGATAAGCCACCATAGATGTATAATACAATTTTTCTGCCTCATACTGAAGCTGCAGTGCATCGTTTACATCTTTCACGGAAGAAAGGCTGTTTTCCATTCTTTTTCTCACCATTTCTGTGGTATTATATGCCTGTTTTCTCGCAAGATCCAAGGTTTCTTTCTGCTCTTTGAAAGTGATGAGTTTATTTTCAGAAATTCTGACGGCAAGATCCACCGCTTTCTGTTTCTGATCTATTAACAGATCTGCTTCTTTTACCAAAGATTCAGAAGCCTGATTTCTGGATCTCCTTTCAGGATCAAAAAGAGTCCACTGAACTTCTACTCCCACTAACCACGGCGGCGTGATTAAAGGAAGATCATTTCTGAAAAACTGGTAATTTCCAATGGCAAAAATATTGGGTTTAGACAGAGATTTTGTAATATCGTTCGTGGTTTGTGCTTCTTTTTTCTTACTCTTCAATAATTTCAGATCGGTATTTTTATCTGAGGAACCAAAACTGTTGACTTCAATATTTTCATTTAATTCTTCGTTAATTTCCAAAGATTCATCAAGAGGAATTCCCATCAGATCTTTTAAAGTCAGTAACGTATTTTCCTTTTCAAGCCGTAAATTCTTAAGAGTAGTTTCGCCCTGAATTTTGGCAATATCTGACCAGTTTTTAAGGTAAGGCGGGATGATCTCAGCTTTCAGAAGATTTTGTGCATACTTTTCATTGCTTTCCAGAGCTTCCGCCATTTTCTCCTGCTTTTTGATCATGGAATTAAGGTACATGATCTGAATATAGTTCAGCGAAATATTGTAAGAATTAAGATTCTGAATAGATTCCAGATTGGCTTTCCCGCTTTCCACCTGCTGTTTCGAAAGTTCTCTCGAAGCATTCAGCTTTCCTCCGAGATAAATGGGCTGTCTTACAAGTATTCCGGCAAGAAAATAGCTCTGTTTGGCAATAGCCGGATTGTAATTGGGATAAACCGCGCTAATGATATCTTTTGAAGTCTGATAAATAACATTCTGAACCTGCTGCGGAAGCGGATTTCCTGTGATCTGCTGATAAGCCGCATTGGCAGAATAGGCACTCTGACTGGCTGAACCTTCCACAATTCCGTCTTTTACCTGCTGAAGATTTACTCTGATGGGTTCTCCGATGTAGTTGTATCCGCCAAGAAAATCGACTTTGGGAAGAATATTGTTTTTGCCGGACTGTGCTATTTTCTGCCTTGTTTCCAAAGACTGTTCCGCCAGTTTTACAGCAACATTATTCTGCTTTCCTTTTTCTATGCATTGCTGCAAAGTAAGCTCCTGACAGAACAATTTTGTGGTACATAATAAAGTAAAAGCAATAATCTTATGATTCATAGCCTTAAAATGTGATTTTAGTATCGTGTGTTGTTCCCTTAAAGATATTAAAAATATATAAGAATTTTGGGGAATTATCTTAAAAAATGACTTTCATAAAAACTTTAAAAACATCATTTTAACAATAATGAACCACTTACGTTATAAAATTGTTAATTTTTATTAAATAAATTTAAAATGTATTTGTCTAAACCGGGAAATTATATTTATTTTAGTGCTTTAAAAATTTCTCATGAAAAGATATAATTTATTAATTGTACTATTATTACTTATTTTTAACATTACTACCGCTCAAAAGAAAGGTTCTCCGGCAGCAGATTTCAGTGCGGTAGGTGAAGCTAAAACTAAAATCGAAAATACCGTTCCATTAGTGATCAAGCATTTAAAAGAGATCAGCGAAAAAGAAAGTGATCCTGCTATTCTTTCTAACGGTAAAACCGCTCTGGCAAAGGAATACGGAAAAGTAGAGCTTGAATGGAGACTGTACAGAGGAAATATGAATAACTGCATCCTGAACAATTCTTCCAAAAAAGCGAAGAAGTGTATGGAATATCACAATAATATGTTCAGAGGTACTCTGATTAACTATAACAACTACATCACTAATCTTACAAGAAAGAACGGATATCTTGGAGTGGACGGCGATACAAAATTTGAATTTAACCCTTCTGAAATCACCACAAAACTAAGCGAGTCTTTCTTTAACGGAAATGATGCAGCCAACAGAATGAAAGGAAATCAGAAGAAAGATTTTATCGGGCAGACAATGGCAGATGATAATGCACTTACGCCTTTCAATCAGTTAGCACAATAATTTATTTTTTTAATTAAATGATACGAAATCCTGCTTTTTTAAGCAGGATTTTTTATTTAATGATCAATCTGTAATTCAAAGTTTTATTTTCGGAGGTAAGTTTTAATTTAACACATAAGTCACATTAGTTTTATTTGATCGACATACAGCATTGAAGAACACATTTGTTTTCTGAAAATCTTTGATTTTCTCTTATGTGATAGGAAAACTTTTGATGAGTTCCAGTTTTATTCTATTTAACCTCATTTCAGGATAAGAAATAAATTTAATTAATTGATTTATCGCAAAGAAAAACAAGAGATTTTTTTTACTTATTGAAAGTTTGTAAGCTAAACAAAGGCACTTCGTTTCTTTAAAAAAGACAAAAATGGTATTACTTTGATAAGTTTTACGACTTTGTATATCTTAAAAGCTGAATTCTTAATAGTTAAATCTCCTTGTTTAACCTTGCGTTTAACAAGACTTATCCCGAACTCAGGTTAATTATAAATCTACAATCCAAAGTTTTATTTTCGGAGGTAAATTTTAATTTAAACACATAAGTCACATGAACTTTCATTTGATCGGCATGAAGCATAGAAAAACATATTAATTTTTAAAGCTCTGACTTTTATTATTTTGAAAATTTGAAATATTTAAATTTAACACATAAGTCACATGAGAACTTATTGATCGGCATACAGCATAGAAGAACACATTAGTTTTTGAAAATCTTTGATTTTCTCTTAAGTAATCTTTATTTTAAAATAACTCACAAAACTTATGTGACTTATCTGATTTAAATAAGCGCAGCCAAATCTTCCTCTTATAAACTTTAAAATATGGCATAATAAGTGAATTGTACATCACAACCAAATCCAAACAAAAATGAGCACATTAAAAAAAGGAGACATGGTGAGATGGAATTCCAGCAACGGAGAAACTCACGGAAAGATTACAAAAATTCATAAAAAAGACTTTGTATTTATGGATAAGCAAAGAAGAGCGACAGAGGATGAACCACAATACGAAGTCATGAGCGAAAAAACAGGAAAATCAGCCGTTCATAAAGCTTCTTCCCTGAAAAAAATGTAAAAAAATAAGCGGTTTCAAAAGTATAATTCAGCATTGCCTTAACTTTGAAACCGCCTTAAAATTTTTATAGTAGATTATTTGATTTTATCATAAATAAATTTGGTAACAATAGCTCCGAAAAGATAATAAGCCACCGTCATTACTTTCTTTTGGGTACTTTCAGCAACAGGATTTTCATCCAGACCCATCTTTTGTGGCAGTGTAATGGCTCCGATTCCCATTGCCAATCCGGAAGCGATATTAAAACCTGTGGTGGCGGTAGTTGCATAATACATTCCGTTGCCGATAATATCTCCGGCTAAGGTTGCAGCATACAGTTTATCGTGATCTGTAATTTCGGCATCAGCTTTCGCCAAAGTTTTATTTAATACTTCTTCTCCCACTTTATTGATTTCGGGAACATTGTCGAAGTTTTTCCTGATGGTTTCGTGCAGAAGGTTCAGCGCGATTGCTCCGCCCAAACCTGCGAGAATTTTTTTATACATGATATTATGATTTAATGGTGTATCATGATACCTGCATAAATTAAGCCATACCGGCATTTACTAATTCACGGTTTAAAGAAATAAAAAAGAGTATCACAAAAACTGCAATACTCTTTACAATAGTAGCGGGAACCGGACTCGAACCGATGACCTTCGGGTTATGAGCCCGACGAGCTACCTACTGCTCCATCCCGCGGT
>NZ_JACLCU010000001.1:569177-838122 GCF_014218905.1 Chryseobacterium sp. C3
CTTAGTAGCGGGAACCGGACTCGAACCGATGACCTTCGGGTTATGAGCCCGACGAGCTACCTACTGCTCCATCCCGCGATATTGGACTGCAAATATACGAATTATTTTTAAAACTCCTAATTTTTCTTTTAAATAAAGGACTTTCATGAAAACTATTTTAATATTCGTATCTTTGAGGTATGGCAAAAATATTGAAAATTTATCCGGACAACCCTCAGGAAAACCTTATTAATGAGGTTATTAGAACCTTAAACAATGGTGGATTAATTATCTATCCTTCCGATACCGTCTATGCTTTAGGCTGTAATATTTTTGATATTAAAGCGATGGAAAAGCTTGCCCAGATCAAAAAAATAAAGCTCGAAAAGTCAAAATTCTCTATTATCTGTAATGATTTAAGCCATCTTTCGGATTTTACAAGACCGATTGACACTTCTATCTTCAGATTTCTGAAAAGCCATCTTCCGGGACCTTTTACCTTCATTCTGGATGCCAATAAAAGTCTGCCACTGGCTTACAAAGGACACAAAACAATCGGAATCCGTGTTCCCGATCATCCGATTCCACAATTAATTGTTGAAAAACTGGGACATCCCATAGCTTCCACTTCCATTAAAGATGATGATGAAATCATTGAATATTCTACCGATCCTGAACTGATCGCCGAAAAATACGATCATCTGGTTGATATCGTAATTGATTCCGGTTATGGAGATAATATGGCATCCACGATTGTAGACCTTACTTCGGGAGAACCTGAAATTATCCGTCAGGGAAAAGGAAATATTTAATTATAAAAAAGCTTTGTCTTTTTATTTAAAATGATGGTTGAAGGTTTTTAGTATGAGTCTGAACGGAAAATATTCCTTAGGAATTCTTCTTACATTTGTTTTGCTCGCCGCAGTAATGCTGTATATTTTTCCTTTTATTACGATGATGACGGGAGAAAAAACCTTTACTGCAACTGCATTTTTATATTCCAGAATGGTGCTCTGGATGGTTTTGGCAATTACTTTTCTGTACAGTTTCCTTATCGAAAAACAACCTTTTCTGCTGTGGAAAGACCAAAACTATTCTTTCACGTTTTATCTGAAAAAAATACTCCGTCTTTATTTAATTTGTGCCGTCGGTGGCGCTTTTTTAAATCTTTTCATCAAAATCATCACCCACGAAAATACAAGTGATAAAATCGCACAGCTTTCATTCATTTTTAAAAACAATTATCCATTGATTATTTTTACCTGCTTAACAGCGGGAGTGGTGGAAGAACTTCTGATGCGCGGTTATAAGCAGCCGAGAATTGAAAAAATTTATAAAAATCAATACGCAGGCATTGCAGTTTCCGCTTTTCTATTCGGAATTCTTCACATGACGTATGGAACGATAAGTCAGGTGATCATTCCTTTCTTCATTGGAGTTGTTTTTGCTTTGTTTTATAAAAAATATTCTAACATTAAGATTGTAATCATGTGTCATTTTATGTACGATTTTGTCTCACTGATGATCATGAATCTTATTAATTTCAAACATTTATCTGCCTTTTAACATTATGAAAATAGTTACATCCCCTGCCAAATTAATGAATGTGGAAAATTCAACCGACCTGTTGAAAACCACAACGCCTAAATTCATTGAACAGTCAGAATTTATACACTCTTATTTAAAACAGAAATCGCCGAAATATCTTTCGGAACTGATGGAAATTTCTGCCAAATTAGCAGACGAAAACTGGGAAAGAAACCAAAAATGGAAGGCAAAACCTTCCGCAAAAGAATCCGCCCCTGCTCTATTTGCCTTTACAGGAGAGGTTTACAGAGGATTAGATGCCAAAACATTAGACAAAGATGCAGTAGATTATCTTCAGAAAAACCAGAGAATTCTTTCCGGACTATACGGATTGCTTAAACCTTCGGATAAAGTAATGCTTTACAGACTGGAAATGGGAAGACCTTTTGAATTTGATGAATATAAAAATCTTTACGAATTCTGGAGAGAAAAGATAACGGAACAGCTAAATTATGAAATGAAAAAGAATGAAATCCTCCTGAATCTTGCAAGTAATGAATATTTTAAAGCGGTTGACCGTAAAAAGCTGAATCACCCAATTATTGATTTCGATTTTTATGAAATGAAAGAGGGGAAACTGAAAACCATTGTGGTTTACACAAAACATGCAAGAGGTTTAGTCGCAAGATTTTGCGCACAGACGAACGCACAGACTTTGGATGATGTGAAGGCTTTCAACTACGAAGGTTATTTGATTAATGAAGAAAAATCGACTGAAAACAAACTGGTTTTTGTAAGATAAATGACTATTTCCGCATTAAAAAAACGCTTTAAAACAGAACTTTCCGGGTTGTATACCGATTCGGAAAGCACTTTTTTAAGCTCCATATTCATCGAAAAAATTGTTGGGTTTGATGCTTTTGACCAGAGAAGATTTGCAGAACAGGAATTGCTTTTGGAAGATGAAAAAAGGCTTCTTGAAGTTATTTCAGAGCTAAAAACTTCAAAACCCTATCAACATATTTTAGGCGAAACAGATTTCTACGGAATGACATTTTTTGTGAATGAAAATGTGCTGATTCCCCGTCCTGAAACGGAAGAACTTCTGGAATTGGCAATAAAAAACATTAAAAGTTCAGCGTTTGATGCTCAAAATTTAAAAATTCTGGACATCGGAACGGGAAGCGGGATCATTCCGTTGGTTTTGAAAAAACATTTTCCGCAGGCGGAAGTTAGTTCTATCGATCTTTCTGAAAAAGCACTGGAAGTTGCCAGAAAAAATGCAGCATTTCATCAGCTTACTATCAATTTCATCCATGCGGATTATCTGAATTTTGATTTAAAAGAAAGCTTTGATATCATTATTTCAAATCCGCCTTACATCGCAATCGATGAAGAACAGGAAATAGAACATTCCGTAAAAGGTTTTGAACCGACCATGGCACTCTTCTCTCCTACTTCCGATGCATTGATTTTTTATAGAAAAATTGCCGAAGATTCTAAAAAATACCTGAATAAAAACGGATTGTTATTTTTGGAAATCAACCAGAAATTAGGTTCAGAAACACTGGATTTATATCGTAATGATTTTGAAGAATCAGCATTGATTAAAGATTTATCGGAAAATGACCGGTTTATTTTTGGAAGAAAGTAAATATGAATGGTTGATGACTGTTTAAATAAAACTCTATGGATTTTTATATGTTTAGCAATCATATTCTGGAGATGCTTAGCGTTCCTGAACTTTAACTAATTTAATAATGATGAAAACAATTGGCTTTAGCCAAAGCTATTATAAATTTTGAATATCCGTTAAACAACCTATTACTATGCACTGATATGAAAATCAATTATTTATAACAGGCACTTCGACAAGCTCAGTGTGACACCTCTAATACTAAATGCTTGATTTTTAGCGATGTCAAGCTGAGCCTGTCGAAGCTGTAGGTTAATAAACGGACAATCAAAAAACTTTTTATTTAACCGCAAAACTCACAAAAGATAACTAAACTTTTATTTAAGGCTGATCATTGTAAATGAAAAAGCTCACCATAGTTTTTAAAAATCTTTGATTTTTATTCTTTTGAGTGCTTTGATTATTCTGGAAATTCGCTTTAATATTGTCTTTTGTGCCTTTTGTGGTTAATTCTGAAATTAGTTTAAACAACTTCACAATTAAAGAACACAACATTTTGATAAATTTTAAGCTCATTTTTTGATCTTTTCATTTTAAATAAAAATTCATACAGATTCATCTTTTATTTTAGGTTTCAATTAAACTTGCATATAAACTTTAAAAAACTTAACTGGATTTTAACCAATCTCCGTTTAATTTTTTATAACAAAATAGCTTTTCAGTACTTATATTGATTTTTTGGTAATCCAAAATCATCAGCTTTAATTAAGGTTATACGATTAAACAATTTTCAACAAATCACACCAATCATTGAACAATAAAGGGTTTTAAAACTTTTTTCAAACAAATTTCACAACAAAAAGATTTAATTTAAATATTTATATATATTTGTGTGTAATCGATTACACATTGTTAAATTTATTTTAAAACTATTAAAACATTATTAATCATGAAAAAGCTCTTATCTTTTTTTATTCTGGCTTTCGGCTCTTTTCTGCTGAATGCACAGGTAACGATTACACAGGCTACAGGATGGCTGGAAACAGCTTACGTAAAATGGAATCCCGTAAGCGGAGCCGATAGCTACAGAGTATATTACACAGGCGGCGGTTTTACCAACAAAATAATTGATAATCAGTTAATCAGAAATTACGGTTCTTACTTTCGTGCAGATATTTTAGGATTAAGCCCCGGAAACTACACCATAAAAGTAGCTCCTGTTACAAATAATGTGGAAGGAACTGCCACAGTTTCAGGTTCGGTTACCGTTCTTCCTCATGACAGAAACGGTTTTGCACACAGCAACGGAAGAATTCCCGGTACTTACAATCTGGACGGAACTTTAAAAGCCAATGCCGTTGTTCTTTATATAACTCAAAATAATAAAAATACGGTTTCGCTTAATGTAACGGGAGCTACCGCGAATCCATGTGTTGGTTTGCAGACGATTCTGGATGGTTTTAAAAAGGGATATGACACACGTCCTCTCGCCATCAGATTTATAGGAAACATAACCGATCCCAGTTATCTGCTAAACGGAGATGCGGTTGTAGAAAATAAAAATATCGCTGCAAGTTCAATTACTCTGGAAGGTGTCGGTTCGGATGCCCTGATCAACGGATGGGGAATCAGAATTAAAAATGCCACCAATATTGAAGTCCGAAATCTTGGTTTTATGCTGACTGATGCTGCGGAAGGAGACAATCTGAGTTTACAGCAGGATAACAGTTATATCTGGGCGCACAATTGTGATCTTTTCTACGGAAAACCGGGAGGTGATGCAGATCAGGCAAAAGGAGACGGTGCGCTGGATGCAAAGAAATCTACCTACATTACTTTTTCCTACAACCATTTCTGGGATAACGGAAAGAGCTGTCTTCTGGGTTTAAGCGAAGGAACGACTTCGGGATTGTACATTACTTATCATCACAATTGGTTTGATCATTCAGATTCCAGACATCCGAGAGTGAGGTATTATTCTGCCCATGTTTACAACAATTATTACGATGGAAATTCTAAATACGGAGTGGGTTCTACATTAGGCTCTTCGGTTTTTGTAGAAGGAAATTATTTCAGAAATGCTAAATATCCAATCCTGATCTCCAAGCAGGGAACTGATGTTGCCAATGGTGCAACCGGAACTTTTTCAGGAGAAAACGGAGGCGTTGTAAAAGCTTTTAATAATTTTATGACGGGACAGACTGCTTTCATTCCTTACAATTCTTCCACAGCAGCAAGCCATTTTGATGCTTATGTGGCTTCCTCGAGAAATGAAGTTTTAGGAACCAACATTAAAGCATTACAGGGAAACGGAACGTACAATAATTTCGATACGGACAATACATTGTATGTTAACGCTCTGGTTCCGGATGCTCCAGCAACTGCAAAAGACAAAACAACGCAATATTCCGGCAGAGTTTCCGGCGGAGATATTAACTGGACTTTCAATAACGCTGTTGATGATACTTCTGATGCTGTAAATACAGGATTGATGGCTTTGCTGCAAAATTATACGTCTTCGCTTGTATCCGTGCAGGGAGAAACTGCCGCTCCGGTAAGCTCACAGACTTTAACGATTGCCTCCAATAATGATCAGACCGTCGCTTCGGGAAGCGCAATTGCTCCGATGGTATTTACATGGGGAGGAACAGCAACCGATGCTACGGTAACGGGACTTCCGGCTTCGGGAATCAGCTTTGTTAAAAATACTACGGCAAAAACAATTACTGTTTCCGGAACACCGACTGCGGATCTGGATTTTACGATAACCACAATCGGTTCTTCGGGAACTCCGATCTCAGGAACAGGCAGTATTTCGATTACGCCAACAGGAACCAATCCGCAGGGAAATGAAATTCACAATTTCACAACATCCAATTTAACGAGTTCTTTCTATACGTTTACATCTGCAAATATGAATTCTACGGACGGCTCTGCAACCTATAATGGATTAACTTTAACGAAAAGATTAAAGATAGAATCTGCAACGGGAATTACTTATACAACTACTGCTCCGTCCTCGCTTACACTTGTGTTTGATCCTAGTTTCGGCGGAACAATTAAGGTGGATAATGTTTCTTATACTGCTTCTTCAGGAATCGTGAACGTTTCAAATATTCCGGCAGGTTCGCATTCCATTACCAAAGGAAGCGTAGCAAATTTATTCTACATTAAAACGGAATATGCTTCTGCCACTATTTTAGCGGCTCAGGAAAATAAAGCATCTCAGAAGTTAACAATTTATCCGAATCCTGTAGAAGATTCTTTCAGTATATCCACGAAAGATACTGTGGAATGGGTACAGATTATTAACAACGGAGGTGAAGTCTTAAAGACCATCAGAGGAAATATTAAAAATGTAGACATCAGAGAATTTAACCGTGGTATTTATTTCGTTCAGATCAAAACCAATAAGGAAATGATTCATCAGAAGATTATCAAAAAATAAATAAAATCAGGTCATTAACATTTTGTTGAGCCGTCTCATTTCTGGGGCGGCTTTTTATTTAACCAGTTTATAAAGTAAAGTAAATTGTATTACTTCATAGACCTGTAATTTTTTAATAATTGAAAAGATGTTGGAAAACCAAAATAATTTACAGTTTGTTTTGCTGACTACTTGTTATTCAATTTTTCTTTTAATGCCTTATTTTCTTCTTTGAGTTCTTCAATTTCTTTTTTTAGTAAGTTGATGTATTCCTGTTGATTTTCTAAAATAAACTCCGGAATATTATAGAAGTAATTATTACTTCCAAAGTAATGTCCTTCATTATTATCAAAATTATTGATGATCTGTTTATTTTTGTCTTCTTCTTTTATATCTTCGATATTCATATTTAATATTTTAGCTATTTTTTCCCATTCGAGATCAGAGATCATAATGTCTCCTTTCTCTCTTCTCTGATATTGAGATTGCGTCATGTGTAATTCTCTAGCCATTGCTCCCTGTGTAAATTCTCTTGCTTTTCTTGCGTTAATAAGTTTAGTTTTTATCATTGTGCTTACAAATTATAAATAACAAATGTAATATTTTATGCTAAAATATTCACATAAATTCACATAAAAACCATATATTTATTTCCAACCTCTTTGATATTTTTGAATTGTCAATAGTGGCAAAAAATATTAAAAATTTTTACGATGAAAAAATTATCAGGTATGAAGAAGAATTTTTCTTCTTTGGAAAACAAGAAATTAAAAGATTTGGGCTTAATATCTGGAGGTACAGGCACACAAACGAATGAATCATGGTCAACATCATCTTGTGATCAATGGAATTGTGCCGATATAGATCATTATTTTAATGATGGAACTTCCAGTCAACGCCAAACAGCAGAAGAAGATTGTGGAACTCAAATACCCACGAAAACAACATAGTGAGTATATTCCTAAAGGAACTTTAATCTAAAGAATGAGTTTGTTTTATTTTAAAACAAACTCATTTTTAAATATTTATTACAAGTTCAACATTTTATAATTTGTCCTTAAAATTGTAATCTATGCAAAAAAACTTTTTTTTTGGTTTTATTCTAATCATTGTATTTTCATGTCAAGTAAGAAAGTCTACATCATTAAATCACATCAATTATCTGAATGAAGTTAACCAAATAGACAGCATTTATCGTATAAAAAATGATACTATCAAAGCTCTTGCAATGTATCAAAATTTGTTTAAAAAATATCCTCCTCATAATTCATACCTTATAAAAGAATATGAAACTTATATTTTTCTGTCTGATAAATATCATCAAGATTTTGGTGGGAAAGAAGGTCTTTACAAATTGATTCCTTTGGTTGCTCCTAATTGGAAGTACAACAGGAAGGATAAAGATTTTTTTGCTTTATATAAAAAATATGGAATTGACAGCTTAGAAATAAAGAGTAGGATAACTGATTGGAAAAAAGTTTAAACAAAAGATTAGTAGATTCTTTCTCCATTGCATTTTTCAGGAATAGTGAATTTAGAACTCCTAAATATGTGAGAGAACAGCAAACTATTAATGATAAAAAAAATGCCCAATTATTTGTATGGGCTTTCAATAATTATGGATTCCCCTCTCTTCAAAAAATAGGACTTTGGGGGAATAATGATATTTTTATGCCCATGGGAAATCTTTTAAATCATATGGCAGATGAAAAACAGTATCCATATCTTAAAGAAAAAATATTGCAATATATAAAATCTGGAGAATGTGAACCTGATAATTACGCAGAAATGATTGATAAGCATAGTTTAATGACTAATGAAGACTCTTATGGCACCTATTCTAATGTACCAATAAAGGATTCTGCATTAGTGAATAGAAATAGAAAAAAAATAGGAATGCCAAGTCTGAAGCATAGTAAAAAAATTCATGATGATTATTTAAAATATTAAAACGATGAAAAAAACAATTTCTCTATTTTTTATCTTATTCACAATTTTAGGTTTTTCCCAAAACAAATACTATCTTATAACAGGAGATAAAGCTCTAAATGAAGCTGCTTATAAAAATTTTAAAGACAGCGTTTCTGTAAAGGGAAAAGTTACAGAAGTTATAGCATTGGTTTTTAAAAAAAATGACAGCACTTTTGTTTTGCCCCATTTAGAGATTAAATCAACAAATACAGTACAGCATTACTTTGACTATCAAACCTATTTTGAAAAAATATTTAAAAAGAATGTTAATTTCACTTCGCTAAAAAGCATAAAATCTAACAAAAATATAGACACTTCAAAACCTTATTTTATCAATTGCTGGTTTATTAACTGTAGTCCTTGTGTGGCAGAAATTCCAGATTTGAATAAACTTCAGGAAGAATATAAAGATAAAGTAAATTTTGTTGCCATTACTTTTGATGATGAAAAGCTTGTAAAGAAATTTCTGGAAAAAAGAACATTTAATTTTATCCATTTATCTAATCAAAAAGCTTTATTACATAAAATGGAAATATCTTCATATCCTACAAGTTTGATTTTAGATAAAGAAGGCAATTTTATAAGTTTCTCTTCTTACGGAAGTTCTATAGGACAAAAGTATACAAGAAAAATATTAGAAAAATTAGTAAATAACCAAAAGTAAGGTCTCAAAAACCAAAAATTCTGAACACTTCAAAAAATATAATGATTATTTCAAACAATAATTATGATACTCGTAATTTCTGAAAATAACGAAAGAACAACAACTGAAATCATACGTTGGCTAATTTATTTAAACAAAAAATTCATCCGAGTGCATGAAGATGAAATCTTCGAGACTAAGATCGAAAATAAGCGAATATTTATCCAAAGCCAAAGAAACTGTTTTTTTATAGATGATATTACAAGTGTTTGGTACAGAAGAGGCGGATTAAGATTTGAAAGGATGAAATATATGGATTCTGCTGTTAATTTACACATGAATGAATATCAGCATTGGCTTGAAGATTACGTTAGAAGTTCCCTTGAAAACAAAAGGCACATTAATAAAGAAAGTAATTATCATGTTAATAAACTTATAGTTCTAGATCTTGCAAAAAAAACAGGTTTTGATGTTCCTGAATATTTTCTGGCTGAAAACACAAATCAGGTGAATATTGAGGATACTATTACTAAAACTATAGCAGGAAATTGTATTCTGGAGTTTCCAGAAAATCATGGATTCATTTATACTTCAATAATTGAGAAAAAAGAAAAAGAAGATTTTTTTATTACATTTTTTCAGCAAAAGATTGAAAAAGATTTTGAAATAAGGACTTTTTATCTTCATGGCAAAATGTGGTCGATGGCTATTTTTTCTCAAAATGACAATCAGACAAAAGTAGATTATAGAAGATATAACAAGGAAAAGCCAAATAGAAATGTTCGGTATAATCTTCCTCAAGAAATAGAAAAAAAAATTATCAAACTAATGACCGAGCTTGGTTTAACTTCCGGATCTTTAGATTTTATTAAAAGTGGGGAGAAATTTTATTTTTTGGAAGTTAATGCTATTGGGCAGTTTGGCAATGTGTCGTTTCACTGTAATTATAACTTGGACTATGAAATTGCTAAAAGTTTATGAAAAAATTTATTGAAGAAAAAAATAAGTTACCACTTATATTTAACTATATTGAATTTAAAAAGAGTAAAATAATTATCAAAAATAAATCTAATCTTACTTTTTTTTTAGAATGTGAAAAATATCAAACAGACTATATGGTGAGATCCAAACCTTATAAACATATTACCAGATTATTGTGAATTATTTTAATTTGTTTAGTAACATTCAAGTTACTAAAGGATTCCAAAGAGTGCTAATTTCAGATCTACAGAGAGAAAAGTCGGAATTATACCCTTTAGAAATATATGAGATTATTAATGATCTTAAAAAATTATCCATAGAGCAAGTAATCGCTTCTTATGATCTAGAATCTCAAAAGTTTGTAAAGGAATATATTGAGGTACTGTTGGAAAAAGAATTAGGCTTTATCTCAAAAAATGATTGGGATAATAATTTCCCGCCACTTTCTCACCAGTTTCTTACTCCAAATAATATTACGAACGCTTATATAGAGCTTGATGATATTAAGCTTTTGTCGAAAGTAAGCCATTCATTATCTTTATTGGGTACAGAATATATTGTTATCTATTATTATCGTACATTAGACATTAATGATATTCAATATATTGAACAATCTTTCAAAGATTCTACCATTACTTCTATAGAAATTATTTCTGAATATAAAGAAATTCATAACGAGTTATTTTTTGAAACTGTAGAGAATTTTTGTAAAAGAATTTATCATTTTCCTTTTTACGGCTGTAAAAAAATCCTTTCAAAATTATGGATAAATATAAATTTACAATTTCTTTTACAAAAGAAATGATAAATATAAATTCCTGTGGAAAGGTGGATCTAAAATACTTTAATACGAATATTCAAAAGGTCGTAGAAGCAATGAATTATAATTCTTGTCTTCACAAAAAAATATCAATAGATAAATACGGCAATATTAAAAATTGTCCTGCCATGCCGCAGAGTTATGGTAATATCAAAGAATTATCTTTAGAAGAAGCCTTAAATCATACAGAATTCAAAAAATACTGGAACTTAACAAAGGATAATATTGAAGTATGCAGAGATTGTGAATTCAGATATATTTGTACAGATTGCAGAGCATATACTGAACAATCACATAGTAATTCTGATGGACTGGATACTTCCAAACCCTTGAAATGCGGCTACGATCCTTATACAGGGGAATGGAAAGAATGGAGTACAAATCCATTAAAACAAAAATCTATAAAATATTACGGTATATAAAATAGAAAAGTCAGCAGATTAATCTTGCTGACTTTTTTATAATATATCTTTTATCCAATTCTTTTCTTCACAAAAATCTCATACCCCAAATAAATTAAAGGAAGCGACATGATTCCGAGATACATTGAATTTTCAATCGCCGCCTGTGGCTGATTGGCAACGGCATAAATAAGTCCGAAAAATGCTCCTCCTAAATGGGCGGCATGACCGATATTATCGTTGTGATTAGGATTCAGCATCATATAAACAGAATAGCTGAAATACACAAGACCAAATATATATCCCGGAATTCCGATGGGAATAAAAAACATATAGATTTCTAAATGCGGAATCAAGGCAATAGAGGCGAACAAAATTCCCGAAACTCCTCCACTAGCGCCAATGGCTGAATACCAAGGCTGTCTCTGGTAAACAAATAGAGAAAACATATTTCCCAGCAGGATTGATCCGAAATAAATGATCAGAAAACCCAGATTTCCAAATCCCTTAATAACAACCGGACCGAAAAAATACAAGGTGAGCATATTAAAGACCAGATGCATAATATCGGCATGCAGAAATCCTGAAGAAAGCAAACGGATATATTCTTTCCTGTTTAATATGGCGCCTACGCTGAATTTGTATTTCTCAAAGTTGGCACTTCCCATAGGAGCAGCAAAACTTATTACTGCGGTTATGATAATGATTGCTATTAAAATATTCATTTTCTCAACATTTAATGTTCTGTATTATCGTCATTTTGAAACAGGTTTCCAATGGTTCCGTCTTCATCAAATCCCGCCATAGGCTCCGGTTCTTCATATACTTCCGGTTCTTCTTCCACAGGTTCAGGAATGTTGATGTTGATGGATTTCACCTTGAATTTGGTAAACTGATTTCCGATGGCTTTGATTCCTTTTACGGCAATAAATTCATCGATATTCACTTCTTCCGGCTCTCGTTCTTTGCCTTTGTCTTTTGCGAAAATAATTTCGGCAGTGGCTCCGTTGGCAACAATTACATTTTCAATGAACGATTTCGAATGTTCCGAAGGCATAAAAGTCTGCACATTCGGCGTGTTTTCGAATAAAAACCGTTTGATGAAATAAATATCTTTTTCACCATCGTAATAGATGCAGGTTACCGGCTGATTCGGACGCCATTTTTCCAGCACCAGATATTCGTCATCGAAGCGGTTTCCGAGATCAAAGGAAACTAATTTCGCTTCTCCGTTGGTGTTGATGGTTAAAATTTTATCATCCCCTTTGAAGCTTCCCAGTAAAGTCCCTCTTCCGTCTGCATTCAGCCTTCTCACCGTATCATCAAACCAGATTCGTCGCGGTGCTAATGTAGAAACGCCTTCTTCTTTCAGATCCACTTTCTTCACGGAATATTTGGTTACCAGATTTCCCTTGGAATCACGACCTTTAATCGCGAGTTCTGAGAAATCGATGTCCATTTTATTTTTTCTGATTCTTGGATTGGGTTTCAGAAGAACTGTCACCGTTTCAGCTTCTCCGTTTGGATTTGCCGAAAAATAAAGCACTTCCGATCCTTTTTTATCCGAAGCTAAAGGATAATCCGTATTTCGGGTAACACCAGTTACGGAAAAACGCTTCATATAATAAGGTCCTTCCCTTCCTTCGCGATAGATCATGTTGTAGACCGTTCTTTTATCGTTTTTCTTCCAGATCGCAACATGGAGAATATCTTTGCCGATAAACGTTTTGGCTTCCACTTTTACCACTTTCATGCTTCCGTCTTTTCGGAAGGTGATAATATCATCGATATCCGAACAGTCGAACAAATACTGGTCTTTTTTCAGGGAAGTTCCGATAAATCCTTCTTCGAAATTGGCGTAGAACTTTTCATTGGCAACCGCAACTTTTGTCGCATCGATCGTGTCAAAAATTCTAAGTTCAGTTTTTCTCTGTCTGTCTTTACCATATTTTTTCTGAATGTTCAGATAATAATCAATCGCATACTGAATAAGATTTGCAAGGTGATGTTTCACCTGCTCGATCTTACCTTCCAGCGCAGCGATATTTTCTTTAAATTTATCTAAATCGAACCTTGAGATTCTCTTGATTCTGATTTCTGTCAGTTTTAAAATATCTTCTTCCGTTACGGCTCTTAAAAGATGTCCGGTATGAGGTTTCAGCCCTTCATCAATCGTTTTCAGAACATCTTCCCATGTTTTTACCTCTTCAATATCGTGGTAAATTCTGTTTTCAATGAAGATTCTTTCCAATGAAGAAAAATGCCAGCTTTCCTGAAGCTCATGAAGTTCGATCTCCAGTTCTTTTTTAAGCAAAGAAACAGTATGATCTGTATTCATTTTCAGGATTTCAGAAACATTCAGGAACATCGGCTTATCGCCGACAATCACACAGGCATTCGGAGAAATGGTGACCTGACAATCGGTGAAAGCGTATAAAGCGTCAATGGTTTTATCCGGCGAAACATCATTATGAAGATGGATCAGGATTTCAACTTTATCTGAAGTATTGTCTTCAATTTTTTTGATCTTGATCTTCCCTTTTTCATTGGCTTTAATAATGGAATCAATCAGATCGCTTGTGGTTTTAGAATACGGAAGCTCCGTAATAATAAGGGTATGCTTATCGTAAGGTGAAATTTTGGCTCTGGCTCTTACCTTTCCGCCACGGTGTCCGTCGTTGTATTCTGAAACATCCAGATAACCCGCCGTCATAAAATCGGGGAAAAGCTCAAACTTTTTGCCTTTCAGATATGCTACGGAAGCATTGATAAGTTCGTTAAAATTATGCGGAAGAATTTTGGTTGAAAGTCCAACTCCGATCCCTTCAACGCCCTGCGCTAAAAGCAACGGGAATTTTACGGGAAGATCGATCGGTTCATTATTTCTGCCGTCATAAGATTTTGCCCATTCCGTTGTTTTCGGATTGAAAACCACTTCGAGAGCAAAAGGGGTTAATCGGGCTTCGATGTATCTCGCCGCCGCCGCAGAATCTCCGGTGTAGATGTTTCCCCAGTTTCCCTGTGTATCGATCAAAAGTTCTTTCTGACCGATTCCTACCATCGCATCCGTAATGGAAGCATCACCATGAGGGTGATATTTCATGGTATTTCCAACGATATTGGCAACCTTGTTATAACGTCCGTCTTCCAGCTCCCGCATGGAATGCATGATCCTTCGCTGAACAGGCTTAAATCCGTCATAAACCGATGGAATTGCCCTGTCTAAAATTACATAAGAAGCATAATCCAAGAACCAGTCTTTGTACAGTCCTGAAACTTTTTTTAAGCTTTCGCCTTCATGCGAGTATTCTTCTGTCATTCTTTAATTTATTAACTCTTTTTCTCTTTATTGGCCTTAACGACCTTATTTAAGGAAACTTTTAAATCACTAATTTCTCTTTTGGTAAGATATGAAATTTCATACCTCAAAATGGTAGAACCGCTGTTTTTGCTTGAGATCGTAACATAAAGTCTTTTCATAAAGAAAAGATCTACAACCTCAAATTTTTGCAGTTTGTATTTCGGAAACTCATCACTTAACGGTTTTTGCAGAAAAGGAATAATGTTCCTGTTTCTGAAATGCAGAGCTTCTCCATCACTGTCATATTCAAAGATCTGCCTTCCGTTAAAATAAAAGAGTACTACCAAAATAATTGGAACAAAAATCAATAGTAATTCTTCTCTTCCCAAGATCCTAAACTTATACTCTTCTAAAATATAAGCTCCGATACCTCCGACTAAAAGCATAGCCAATAAAGTACTAATGAAGCTGTATACCGAAGTTTTATTGCGGTTACTAAGTCTCATATTAATATTTGTATTAGTGGATTATTTGTGTTTTTTTAAAATAAAGATTTTAATTAGCTTTCATCTATGACTTCACTCAATATTTCTTTTTTATTAATATCAGGGTCTTCAACTACCAGATTTTCAAGGATAAAAGTTTGTCTGTCCGGTGTATTTTTTCCCATGTAGAATTCCAAAAGCTGATCAATGGTTTGGTCTTTTCCTACCACAACAGGTTCCAGACGGATGTCTTTGCCGATAAAGTGTTTGAATTCGTCAGGAGAAATTTCTCCCAATCCTTTAAATCGGGTAATCTCCGGATTTTTCCCCAATTCATTTAACGCTTTTACTCTTTCCTGTTCTGTATAGCAATATCGTGTCTCTTTTTTATTTCTTACTCTGAATAAAGGGGTCTGAAGAATATAAAGGTGTCCGTTCTTAATCAGATCCGGGAAGAACTGAAGGAAAAACGTAATCATCAGCAGACGAATATGCATCCCGTCGACATCGGCATCGGTGGCAATAATTACCTGATTGTATCGAAGATCTTCAAGACTTTCTTCAATGTTCAAAGCTGCCTGAAGAAGGTTGAACTCTTCGTTTTCATACACTACTTTCTTGGTTAAACCATAACAGTTTAAGGGTTTTCCTTTCAGAGAAAATACTGCCTGTGTTTCCACATCTCTGGATTTTGTGATGGATCCGGATGCTGAATCTCCCTCGGTGATAAAGATTTGGGTTTCTCCTTTTCTTTCGTTTTTCTGATCGTTGTAGTGCTGTCTGCAGTCGCGAAGTTTTTTATTGTGAAGAGAAACTTTTTTGGCTCTTTCTCTCGCTAATTTCTGAATTCCGGAGAGTTCTTTTCTTTCTCTTTCCGAGATTAAAATCTTTCGTTGGATCGCTTCAGCAACTTCAGGGTTTTTATGTAAAAAATTATCTAATTTACTTTTCAGGAAATCAATAACAAAAGTCCTTACGGTGGGTCCGTTCGGTCCGATGTCATTCGATCCTAATTTTGTTTTGGTCTGAGACTCGAAAACAGGCTCTTCCACATTAATGGAAACTGCGGCTACAATGGATTTTCTAACGTCGGAAGCATCAAAATTTTTATTAAAAAACTCACGGATTGTTTTTACGTAAGCTTCTCTGAAGGCATTTAAATGGGTTCCTCCCTGTGTTGTATTCTGTCCATTAACGAATGAAAAATACGTTTCGGTCTGAGATTTATCAGTGTGCGTAATGGCAACTTCAATATCATTGTCCTTCAGGTGAACAATGGGGTAAAGCGTTTCGTTTTCCAGCTCTTCGTCCAGCAAATCTTTCAGACCGTTTTCTGAGAAGAATGTTTCTCCGTTGAAAAGAATTTTCAACCCGGGATTCAGATAGGCATAATTGCGGAGCATTCTTTCGATATACTCTTTTCTGAATTTGAAGTGAAGGAAAATATTGGCATCCGGAATGAAGGAGATTTCCGTTCCGTTTCTGTCTGAAGAATCTTTTTCTTCAAAATTTTCTGTAATAATACCTCTGGAAAATTCTGCGGCTTTCATTCTGCCGTCCCGGAAAGAACGAACCCTGAAATAATCGGAAAGTGCATTTACAGCTTTTGTACCGACTCCGTTAAGACCTACGGATTTTTTGAAGGCTTTACTGTCGTACTTCCCTCCTGTATTCATCTTGGAAACTGCATCCACTACTTTTCCCAACGGAATTCCGCGTCCAAAATCACGGATCGTAACTTTACCGTCGTCTAATTTTATTTCAATTCTTTTACCTGCTTTCATTCTGAACTCATCGATGGAGTTGTCCAGAATTTCTTTCAGTAAAATGTAGATACCATCATCGGCGGAAGAACCGTCTCCCAGTTTCCCGATATACATTCCGGGACGCAGGCGGATATGCTCCTGCCAATCGAGGGTTCTGATATTATCTTCGGAATAGATCGGATTTATTTCTTGTGACATATGTAATTTCAGCAAACATACAAAAGTACGAAATTGAAGAAAATTATCCGAATATTTTGGTTCATTTTTTTGTAAATATTCTCATAGGTATTGCATTATTAATAATGAAATTCTATATTTACATTATTCAATATCAAGTGAAAAACCAGCTTTATTTTATTTTTTTCGTTAAAATTAAAGCTGATTATGTTTCAAATTAATAATCTTAATAACATCAATAAAATATTATCTTATGATTGTCTCTCTATAATTACCTAGTAAAACTGAAACCAAAAACCAAACTCACATGAAAAATAAATTGAACGCCTGTATTATTGACGACTTAGATGAAGGCAAATACGTTTCCCAACTCCTGAAAAAGGAATTTCCTGAATTCGAAACTGATCTTCAGACGAGCTGTATTCTCTTCGCTTCGGATTATTTCACAAAACATTCCACGGATATTTTATTCGTTGATATTCAGAATTTTAAAGAAAACGATATTGAAGCATTAGTGCAGTTTAAAGAAAATGATTTCCCGATTATTCTCATCACAGAATCTGAAAAATCCGCTATTCAGGCAATAAAAAGAGGATTTATCCATTATATTTTCAAACCTTTAAAAAATCTGGATTTCGTTCTCACCGTTAATAAAGCTCTCGAAAAATTCAGAAAAAACAGAATCTCTTCACTTTCAGGTTTCCAAAACAAAATCAATCTTCCTACCCTGCAAGGATTTAAGCGGGTAAATATTGACGAAATCATCCGTTGCGAAGCAGATTCCAATTACACTTCTATTTATCTTTCGGATAAAAGCAAAGTACTAGTTTCCAAAACATTGTGTGATTTTGAGAAAAATCTTTCCGAATATAATTTTTTCAGAATTCATCACAAACACCTCATTAACCTCGAGCATCTTAAAGAATATATCAAAGGAAAAGGCGGACAGGTCGTAATGGCAGACAATTCCGTCCTCGATGTTTCCATTCGCAGGAAAAACGAATTCCTCCATAAAATGGCTTAACGTAAGAAATAATATTTTTTTCATCTTACCTGTGATGTTAGATTACAGGAAACATTCAGTTTTTCAATACTATAACAATATCATTCAGACATTTTAAAATAAACCATTGCCATTTTTTGAAAAGAAAAACACATTTACGTGCAAAAAAACTACACTTACTCAAAATCCATCCGCATTTACTTAGTCACTTTAGTGTGAGATTATTATATGTGATACTTTTAAGGTCTTAACTACATGTAGAAAATTTAATAGCTAAAAGGTGAAAACCAAAATGTATTCAATGAGTATTAATTCTTAAAGTTTTTGTTGGTTTTTGATGTATAAAATCAACTTAGCATCATGGTAAGAATGTATTTTTTAATCTTCTGCTTTCTTTTAGGAAACATAATGCTTTTGGCACAAAATCCTCCCTGTTCAGATTTTAATGATCCTGTAAATCCTTACGGAAACTGGGCTCCCGCTGCTGCACCCAACGGAAATGTAAGTGTAGGTGTAGGTTCTCCGAATCCTCTGGACGGATCGCAGTTTCTTATTATAAAAGACAAGTCGGGAGGATCGTGGTACCAGAACTGGAAAGATTACCAAAAGCTGGGAAACTATTTTTTGGGGCAGTGTCTTTATTTTGATTTTTATCTGGACAATGACAGTGGTTACGGATTGCCTTATCATCCATACATCACACTTTCTGACGGAACCAACAGCGCTACATTTGTAGCAAGTGTAACGGTAACTCCGGGAAGCGGATGGGTTCGTATAAAAGCGCCTATTCAGCTTTCCAGCGGCGGTGTTCTTCCAAGCAATTCGGACGGAGCATGGACGATGAGTCCTGTAAATGCGGCAATTTTTGATAACATCATCATGAATTCCCAGGTTCTTTCCATTACGCCGGATATTACATCTACACAACAGGAAGTGATGTATTTCGATAACATCTGTGTAAAGCCTTGCGAAGGATGCAACGAATGTAATTCTAACTTTAAAATCCAGACAACAACAAGCACATCAGGAAATTACACCACAGCTCAGATATTTCTTGAAAGCACCAATTCTCCAAGTTTATATAAAGTAGACTGGGGCGACGGAACGACAGGAGATGTACTGACTTCGCACATCTACAACACTCCGGGAAGCTACACGGTTTGTGTTATACAGTTTGAAGGAGATCAACCTAAGTGCAAAACCTGTATTTCTATTTGTATTCCGAAACCTGCGGAAGGAGGAAACGCTAAAAACCCTGGCAATTTGAAATCTCCTTTAAAAGATGTTGCCGAAGCAGCAAGAGCTGAATCGGAAACAGCCAGTCAGCCGGAGTACAATCTGGTTCCCAATCCCGCAAAAAACTATGTTGATGTACAGACTAATCTTTCCAAAAGAGGCACTGTAACCGTTAAAATAATGGATACTTCCGGAAAGATTCTGATTAATAATTCCGAAACGGTAGAAAGCGGAAGACAAAGTATTAAAATCAATACCGAAAAACTGATTCAGGGAACTTATATTGTTGAGATACAATCCGAGAACGTAAAATCTTCACAGAAACTGCTCATAACGAGGTAGTGCAATTCATATCTTCAAAAAAGCCATCCGAAATCGGGTGGTTTTTCTTTTTTAAGCAATCCTTTAAACCATTATCAGTCTTTTATTCATCTTTCAACAAACTGAAATCAAATCTCTTTTGTTTTTTGTGATTAATTTAAACCTTTACATATCTTTTGATTGTAAAAAATAAATTAAATTCGAGAGATCAAAAATTTAACCTTAATGATACAACTTCCTTTATCCAAACTTTCCAATGTGGGAACTACCATTTTCAGCCAGATGACGCAGCTTGCCAACGAAAATGAAGCCATCAATCTATCGCAGGGGTTTCCCGATTTCATGCCGGATTCCGAATTGCTGTATTATGTGGATCATTTCATTAAAAAAGGCTTTAATCAGTATGCTCCGATGGGCGGAATGATTGGTTTGAAGGAAGAAATTGCCGGAAAAATAGAAAATTCTCATCAGGCAATGTATCATCCCGATTCTGAAATTACGGTTACTGCAGGCGGAACTCAGGCTATTTTCACTGCAATTGCGACTTTTGTAAAGAAAGAAGATGAGGTGATTATTTTTGAACCGGCTTATGACTGTTATGAACCTACGGTAGAACTTTTTGGGGGAATCGTAAAGCGTTTCGAAATGAAAGCTCCCGATTATGAAATCGACTGGAATGTGGTAAAAAGTTTAGTTTCGGAAAAAACCAAAATGATCATCCTGAATAACCCGAACAATCCTTCCGGAAAGATTTTAAAGGAACATGACATTCAGGAAATAATTAAAATTGTTGAAGGAACTTCTATCCTGATTTTGAGTGATGAAGTGTATGAAAATATTGTTTTTGACGGAAAACAGCATTTAAGCATCTGCAAATATCCCGAACTGAAAAACAGAAGCCTTTTAGTGGCTTCATTCGGAAAACTGTTTCATGTGACCGGCTGGAAAATAGGCTATTGTGCGGCTCCGAAATATCTGACGGATGAATTCAGAAAAATACACCAGTTTAATGTATTCTCCGTGAATACACCGATGCAACTTGCTTTGGCGGAATATATGAAAAATCCGGATCATTATAATCAGCTTAATCAGTTCTTTCAGGAAAAAAGAGATTTTTTAAGACAAGGGTTAGCCAATACTTCTTTTGAATTACTGGATTGCGAAGGAACATATTTTCAGGCTTTAAAATATGATAAAATTTCAGACAAAAGAGATCTTGATTTCGCGCATGAACTCACGATTAATCATAAGGTAGCAAGTGTACCTTTCTCTTCTTTTTATAAAAATAAGCTGAATGAAAACGTAATCCGTTTGTGTTTTGCCAAGAAGCAGGAAACTTTGGAAAAAGCTTTGGAAAATTTGTCTAAACTGTAATTTCGTTGATCGTTGATTTAGCAAATAAGAAGACTTAAAAAAGCTAATTTAACTAATTTTAATTTGATTGTCCGTTTATTAACCTAAAGCTTCGACAGGCTCAGCTTGACATCGCTAAAAATCAAGCGTTTAGTATTAGAGGTGTCACACTGAGCTTGTCGAAGTGCCTGTTATAAATTGATTTTCATATCAGTGCATAGTAATAGGTTGTTTAACGGATATTCAAAATTTTAAATTTAACCGCAGAAAATACAAAAGACTTTATTGAATTTATTTAGAGTATCTCAAAAGTCTGCAAAGAGAAAAAATCTTTGATTTTTTAAACGTATGTGCTCTTTTTTTCCATTTAAGTAGTAAACTTTAAAAACTAAAGTATTACAATTTTTTGCATCTTTTGCAGTAAAAAGTTTAAGCACTATAAAAACATTCCACCGGAAGCTTCAATTCTCTGTCCGTTGATCCATCTTGCCTCTTCAGTACATAGGAAAGCCACTATTCCGCCGATATCGTCGGGAACACCTGCTCTTCCTAAAGCGGTATTATTGGCAACCATAGTGTTGATGTTTTTATCATCCCTTGTTCTTCCGCCGCCGAAATCCGTTTCAATAGCACCGGGAGCCACAACATTGGATTTAATTTTTCTTGCGCCCAGTTCTTTTGCCTGATATTTCGTAAGCATATCAATGGCAGCTTTCATAGAACCATATACGGAAGATCCGGGTAATGCAAACCTTGCCAATCCTGAAGAAACGTTGATGATTCCACCACCTTCATTCATAAAAGGCAAAAACTTCTGAGTCAGGAAAAATACTCCCTTGAAATGAATATCCACCATATCGTCCAACTGCTCTTCGGTAACCTCCGGAATCGGGCAATATAATGCTGTTCCTGCATTGTTGATGAGATAATCGATGTTTCGGCTTCCCGTATTTTCTTCAAGATGATCTCCGACCGTTTTCACAAAAGCATCAAAACTTTTCACCTCTTTTGTATCCAACTGATAAGCAATTGCTTTTTGTCCCAAAGACTGAATTTCTTCTACTACCCTATCCGCTTCTTCCCTGTTGCTTTTATAAGTTAAAATCACATCAAGACCTCTCTGGGCAATTTTAATCGCTGAATTTTTTCCTAATCCTCTGCTTCCTCCCGTAATTAGGGCAATTTTTGTTCTTGTTTCCATTATTTAATGATTTATTTTAATGAGACAAAGTTCAGATAATTTACGGTTCAGGCGTTTGCTTTATTCAAACTTAAATTTGCAAAATTCAAATCATGACCGAAATTCCAAAGGAGCGAGAGATGTCTTCTTTTTGAAAAAGTTAGAGAAGTGTGCAATCTCTTCAAATCCGAGAGCGTAGGAAATCTCAGAAACATTCCACTTGGTCTGTTTCAGAAGAATTTTTGCTTCCTGAATAACCCTTTCTGCAATAATTTCCGTAGTGGTTTTCCCTGTACTTTCTTTCAGTTTTTTATTTAAATAATTTACGTGAACCGCCAATCGGTCTGCATAATCTTTTGCCGTTTTCAGCTGCAGTCTCTGATCCGACGATTCTATGGGAAACTGCCTTTCCAACAGTTCGATAAATAAAGAAACAACACGCAGTGAAGCGTCATTTGACGTTGATAATTTTGAAGCCGGCTGCAACTTTTGTCCATAATGAATAAGCTCCAGAACATAATTTCGGATAAGATCATACTTAAAAATATAATCGGAATTAATTTCTTTTTTCATCTTATCAAACAGGAGTTCTATTTCGTCTGCCAAAGCATCATCAATTTCAAACAAAGGAACATTTCCCGGCTGAAAGATCGGTAGATCTTCAAGCGTATTGTGTGATTTGTCTTTAATAAAAAAATCTTCTGTAAAAACGCAGAAACTCCCCGACTGGAAAGGATCTTCGGGAATCCAGTGATAAGGAACTTTAGGAGTCGCAAATAAAAGTGCATTCCCTTTTATCTGAATAATTTTATCTGCATATTCCGCTCTGTTTCTGCCTCTTATTAAGCTTATCTTGTAATATTTCCTTCTGTTATAAGGCATTTCGGAGGTTGTTTTGATTTTTTCAATCGTTTTGGCGATATCAAAAACATTGAAATGACCAATTTCTTTATGAAGCCCTTTCGGAAAAATGGTTTCGAGATCCGTTCCGAGTTTCGCGGTCATTTCTCTGTAAAAATCATCCAGCGAAGTGTAAGAAGTATGCTGCATTTTTTCCATACCTAAGAATTTGTAAAATTCAAATGTACGGAATATTCTTTCTGAAATCCACAACAATAATTTTATAAATTTATCAAACCAAAGTGATTTATATTGAAATATTTTATAAATTAGTAATTACCAAATTAAAATTATGTCTTATATGAAAAATCAAAATCTATCAAATGGAAAAAAGCTTAATAATAAGCAGCTAAGATCCATCAAGGGTGGACTACAACAATGTGTTGATCCGGAAACAGGACTTTGTAAAGCTTATGGCAGACGTTGTGCAGAACCTGAATGTTTCGAACTTCCTTAATCCTTTAAAATCATCATTATGAAAAATCAAAAGTTACAAAACGGAAAGAAACTGAATAAAAAACAGTTAAAATCTATTACTGGCGGAAAAGAAATATGCACAGATCCTTTTACCAAAGAATGTCTTAAATATGGTATTGGCTGTGTAGAATTAAAATGCCAACTCATTGATTTATAAACTATTTAAATAAATAAAAACGCTTCGAAGCAATGCTCCGGAGCGTTTTTCAATATAACTAACTTTAATACTTTATTCTTATACGTTGAATCTGAAGTGCATGATATCACCGTCTTTTACGATGTATTCCTTTCCTTCTACAGAAAGTTTTCCGGCTTCTTTTACTTTTACCTCAGAACCGTAGTTTACATAATCATCATACTTGATTACTTCTGCACGGATGAACCCTTTTTCAAAGTCGGTATGAATTACACCTGCAGCCTGCGGAGCCGTCCAGCCTTTTCCGATTGTCCAAGCTCTAACTTCTTTTACTCCTGCTGTGAAATAAGTCTGTAATTTCAATAGATCATAAGCTTTTCTGATCAGTCGGTTCACTCCCGGTTCAGTAAGACCAAGTTCTTCAAGGAAAATTTCTCTTTCTTCAAAAGTTTCCAGTTCATTAATGTCTGCTTCAATCTGAGCGGCTAAAACAACTACTTCTGCGCCTTCATTTTTAGCCATTTCTTCAATTTTACCAATCCATTCGTTACCATGCTTGATGGAATTTTCATCCACGTTACAAACGTAAAGAACCGGCTTATTGGTTAACAGTTGAACATCTCCTATAATTGATTTCGTAAGATCGTCTGTTGCAAATTCTCTTGCATTTTTACCGTCTTCTAAAAATTTTTGAAGACTCTGAAGTGTTTCATAAGCCAGAACATCTTCTTTTTTACCGGATTTGATGAACTTTTTAGCTTTCTCAACTGCTTTTCCTACCGTTTCAAGATCTTTCAGCTGAAGTTCGATATCAATGATTTCTTTATCTCTTAACGGATTTACCGAACCTTCTACGTGAACAATATTTCCGTTATCAAAACATCTTAAAACGTGGATAATTGCTTCACACTCACGAATATTGGCAAGAAACTGGTTTCCTAAACCTTCTCCTTTACTTGCTCCTTTTACAAGTCCTGCAATATCTACGATCTCTACAACGGCAGGCAAAACTCTTTCAGGTTTTACCAATTTTTCCAGCTCAAACAATCTGTGATCCGGTACTGAAACAGTCCCCAAATTCGGTTCGATGGTACAGAAAGGATAGTTTGCCGACTGCGCTTTTGCATTGCTCAGACAGTTAAAAAGAGTTGATTTACCTACATTCGGTAAGCCTACGATTCCACATTTCATAACGAAATTTTTATTTTATTTATAATGCTATGTAACCTTTCGGTTTCATATTGTAAAATTCTATGGTTAAGATTAATATTCAAATTGGAGGTTATTCCGATCTGAACTTTCAGCGTGCAAAGATAGTGATTTTAAAGAGAGTTTCATAATAAAAAAATCTGCCATTTTCTGACAGATTTTTCAATAATTTAATTTCAAAAAAGATTGTTAAGGATTATCTCCCGTCGCTTCCTGCGCCAAAGGAACATCTCCCGGAGTTTCCTGTAAAGTTTTATCTAAGGTAAATAAAGATTCATCAGATGCTCTGTCTCCTCCCGCAATTTTTAATTTATCAATTAAATTCTGTGCCAGTGTTTCCTCTTCAATCTGCTCCTGTACAAACCACTGCATAAAGTTCCACGTTGCCCAGTCCTTTTCTTCAAGTGCCATATCTACAATTTTATAAATGGCAGTGGTATTATCTACTTCATGTTTAAAAACCCCTTCAAAACAATCGGTAAGCGATTCCGGATCTGTCGGAGGAGCAGGAATTGCATCTACTTTCGGCTTTCCGCCTCTGTTTAATACATATTCCATGAATTTGATGGAGTGATTTCTTTCTTCCTGAGCGTGCCTGTACAGGAAATTCGCAATTCCCTGATATCCTTTGTCGTCTGCCCAGATTCCGTATGATAAAAAGGTGTGTGAAGCGTGAATTTCTTTGTTCATCTGGTCGCTTAATGCTTTTTCAATGGAATCGGAAAGTCTTTTGGTATTCATAATAGATATTTTTTGTGATTATGAATCTATGGATACAAAAATGGTTCCGAGAAGTTTTTATTTTTAGCCAAAACATTTAAATACATTTACAAGCTCCTGAATTACATTATTTTAAGCTGATAATTTATAGTTATTCTAAAATATGAAGATAAAATTTTTCAGATCAAAAGAAAGCTTCCGGTATAAAACCGGAAGCCTTCTTAAGTAAAAATTATCTCTGTACTATTGTTTTATCAATGTTTTGGTAAGCGACTTTCCTTTTCCTGTTATTTTTATGAAATAAATCCCAGCCGGAAAATGATTAATATTTAGTTTTTCATGGTAATCATCGTTATAAAAATTGACATTTTTTGATAAAACCAATGATCCTTTTGCATCCATAATTTCCAGCTTCATTTCCTTTTCCTTCGATTTGAATTTTATATTCACCTCCTGATTCGAAGGATTGGGATAAATCATAAAATCATTCGTTGTAATCTCTTTTTCTTCGGCAGATAAGCTTCCGTTGGCGCATAGCGGAATTCTGTTGATCCCATCAATTCCCCAAGATGGCTGAACAGGAATACAAAGCCAGTTCAATACAGTCGGCAAATGATCTGTTTCCCGGGTTGTCGATAAATAATTATAAATTTTAAAATTAGTAACCGTGTTCAGATTTCTGGCGGGAGATCCGGTAATCGTAACGGTGTTTGCATTCGGACCAAAATCTGCCAGTGTATTTCCCGAAACCTCATCACATTTCCAGTTGGCAACCAATTGAGAATAATAAGGATGTGAAGCCGTAATATCCTGATTTGCCCAATTCACGATGACCTCATTCGGAAGCGCAGATTTCCACACTCTGATGTCTCTGTAGGAAGCTGCAAGCGTTGGACTGTAGGTATTTGTCCCGTCCTGATTGATCGTAAACGGAAGTCCCGAATCAATATTTCCAATGGTGTTCATTTTTGCAAAAGTTACGGGAACACCATCTTCATACATTGTTACAAGTCCGTCTCTGTCGAAACTTACAGCAATGTGTTTCCATGTATTGAGTTCCATTTTTCCGCCCACAAGATCAATCCTGTTGGTTCCGTCGCCGATATTCATTTTAAAAGTCTGTCCGGAATATCCTGAAATTACAAAACCTTTGTTCTTTCCGTTTGCCCAGTTTTTATTACTGATCATTACAGGATCACTGGTGTAGGCAACGTTCGGTTTCATCCAGAATTCAATTGTAAAATCCTGAGTTGCTCCGAAATTAAATGGAGCCTGATTCGCCGGTTTTGCATACGTTCCTGCCGGAAGATTGAGCTGATTGAACGTTTTAGAAGATTCTGAAATGGTTCTGCTGATTTGCTGAGGAGTAAAATTAGGATTAGAATAGATGGTAAAAATATTTCTTTCTGAAAGATTTCCGCCTCCATGACCGTTATCTACCGCGCCGTGATCCGTGGTTAAAACAACCAGCCAGTCTTCATTACTGTACGTTGATCTGTTTTTCATGGCGTTTATAATTTCTCCGATGTACGTGTCGATGGTTTGTATGGCAGCAACATACTGCGGTACAGAAGACGAAAAACCATAAGAATGTCCGGCGTGATCCACATCATCAAAATCAATAAATAAAATGTCCGGATTATCGTTTTGCAGTGCATTTACAGCAGCATTTTTCACTGCAAGATCCGTTGTGAAATTAGTCTTCACATCGGCGTTCTGAACAATGGTATTGTTAACCGGAGCCCAATGAGCCAGAGAAATGGTTCTTAAATTGGGATTATACGCTTCTGCTCTCGTTAAAAAGTCAGGGTAATTTGCATAGTTCGGACTGGTAAAATTATTGTCCTGCACATTGTGTTTCGTATGCCAGACTCCTGTAAGCATGGTGCTCCAGCCGTTTCCGCTCAAAGTAATTGCGGCACAGAGTCCGTCTAAAGAATAAACTGACTGATCTGCCAGTGCATGAATGTTCGGCGTACCGGAAGACATCATAACATCCGCCCGACAACCGTCGATCCCGATGAAAAGAACTTTCTTCGTCTGAGCTCCGAGAAAACAGCTCATTACGACTGCCATTGAAAATAGTTTTGCTTTCATAATAATAAGTGGGTTTTGAATTTTAAGATTTTACAAACTTTAGGTTGATTGAGTAATTTAAAAAAGGGATGTTCGGAACTTTGGGAACTTTGTCAAAGTTTAAAACTTTGACAAAGTTGATTTCCTGATGTTCAGAAAATAAAAAAGAGGCTGAATTGGGATAAGCGTAATTTGAAAGAATTAGTAAAAAAATCGTTCAGCCTCAGAAATCGTGTTAAAAATATAGTCGGGATTGGATTTTTCAAGTTCAGCCTTGCTCTGTGCTCCGGAAAGGACGGCTACCGTAACTCCGCAGCCTGCATTTTTGCCTTCTTCGATATCAATGACAGAATCTCCTGCTTTTAAAACTTTTTCAGGTTCCTGAATATTGAATTTTTTCATTGCCAGAAGAATCATTTCCGGACTTGGCCGGCTTTCCGAAACGTCATCGGCTGTAATTAAAGCATCAAAGTGGGCATTTTCTTTCCAGCCCAGTTTTTCTAAAAGCTGCAGGGCAATTTCGGAAGTATAACCTGTATTTAAAACAATCTTTTTATCCTGAGCTCTCATCTTGATGAGGAAATTTTCAACGCCGTTAATGGGTTTTACCTCTAAATTCTGATAGGCTGTTTTTAACTGATCCGAAAAGCTTTCAAAAATGGCAGCCGCGTCTTCTTCATTTCCGCCTATTTCTTTTAACAGACTGCTGATTGCTTCCAGTTTTTCCATTCCGGCACAGCTTAATAAGACTTTTTCCAGAGAAACGTTGTATCCGTAATCATTCACGGCTTTCATTAACGTTTTATATACCACGTTATCTTCATCAATGGTGGTTCCAGCCATATCCAGAACCAGTAATTTTATGTTCTTCATTTAATTTTATGCGTAAATTTTATCTATATTAAATTTTGAAAAGCCTCCGCTTCCCGTCATTCCCTTTCCTCCGATTCCCGTTACAATATGAATGTTGGGAGACGGACTGTACTCGAAAATATCTTTTGTTTTGCACTGGGAATACACTCCAAACCATCTTCTCTGGATTTCATAGGTCGGAAGATCTATGATTTTCTTTGCTTCATTAATCATAAATTCATCTATTTCCATATTCAGATCAAATCCTAAATCATCTGCATTTTTAGCATCTGCATATTCATGGGAATCTCCTAAAATAACCGAACCGTCCAAAGCCTGTTTGAATAAAATATGGACTCCGTATTTTTTCTCAAAGGAATTCGGGTCTTCCATTGTTTTGATTTTTTTGAAAGACGGACATTCTTCAAAGGATTCATACCTTCTGATGGAAAGTCCTGTGAGAATATTTCCCTGAAGCTCATAAATTCCCTGTGGTTTTGTCTGAAGCATCTGCAGTTTGCTTACTTCAAGATCACTTTCGTTAAAAACTTCGGGATATAACGTTTTAAATTCATGTCCGCCGCAAATGATTATTTTTGAAGCCATCAGTGCTGTTCCGGCTGCAGTGATGGCAATACATTCTCCGTCATTTTCATGGGTTTCAACAATAGTTGTGTTATAGAAAATTTTAAGATCCAGTTTTTCCTTTAAGAACCGATGAAGTTTTACAATCATTTCAGCAGAATCTACCGATAATTCCTGAGGGAAAAACAATCCGCCCTTACAGTAATCTGAACGAAGACCATCAAATTTGCTGATACATTCGCTTTTTGAAAGAAGAACAGATTCATAATCATTATTTTTATTGATTTCATGCAGCTCATTAATTAGCTGAAGCTCTTCGTCATTGGATGCGATATAGACCGAACCGTTTTTTCGTACCGTTAAATCAGCCTGAAACTGAAGTTCGTCATACATGGCTAAACTTTCTCTTCCGAAGTTCTGCCATTTGAGATCCATTCCGGAAGGTACGACCTGTCCGAAATTTCTTACCGTTGCTCCTTGAGGAACAGAATTTTTCTCTATTAAAGCTACTCTAAGTCCTTTTTTCAGCGCATGATAGGCATGAAAGGTTCCTAAAATGCCTCCTCCTACAACGATTAAATCAAATTTTGTTGTCATTCTTACTATAATTTATATACTTTTCGAAGGATCGAAACTGATGTATGGTTTGTTATTGATTTCACTTTTTCCTGATTTTCTTCTGAATGCGACCAATGCAATGAATGAAGAAACCAGCACAATGGTTACGATAATGTAGTTCAGCCGGATATAAAAATTCAGCCATGAAGTCTGCGGTGAGCCGAAATTTTTGTAAAGCAGAATCAGAACGCTTCCCAGATACCCGAAAGAATCTACGAGATAGATCAGAAATCCTACATTTCCTTTGATATTGAAAGCAGCAATCATTCTGTCGAAATACATTCCGTTGAACGGGATATAACAGAGGTACATTCCGAAACCTGAAAGAACCATCCATAAAAAAGGCGATATAACTTTGCTTTCAAATAAAAAGGTTGAAAAACCTACGGTTAAAATTCCTCCAAAAAGAAGATAATGATAGCAGGCAAAAGCTTTTCTGTTGTTTTTGATCTTTACCATAAAACCTAAGATCAGAAGCACCATAACAGCAATCGGAATTTCCGTTAAGGTAAAGACAGAGCTGCTGAATCTGATGTGCAGATTATCCCAGATCTCGCGGTTGAAATTATCTCTGAAGTCCCTTAAAACCGTAAGACTTACGTACAACAATGTAATGCAGACCATCGGAACCAGAAACTGCTGAATGATTTTTTTTCTTTCTGCTTTATTAAGCGGCTCTCTTTTGTTTTTTAACAGAATGTCTTCTTCCGTAGGTTGCGGAAGTTTTTCCAGCATCAGTCCGAATATGAGCAACGGAATGATGAATAACAATCCTGCCGAAAAGGGCATCCAGAATTCTGAAATACGGAAAGTATCCATTAAAAACTTTCCTGCGGATTTTGTAAATCCTGAAGAAACCACAAAGCTCGAACACAAAAACAATCCGATGATTTCCGTTGTTTTCCTTCCTTCAATATAAGAAAAAACGATTCCCCAGATCATCCCGAGCGGAATCCCGTTAATGAACATACAAAGAATATTGTACGGAGCGGGAATGACGGCAAAGCCCAGCAAAGCAATTTCTGCAAATGCAATAAAGATGAATAAATAGAAGATCCTTTTTTCCGGCTTTAGTTCTGAAATAAACTTAATTCCAAGAAATTTTGAGATAAAATATCCCATAACCTGAGCAATGATTATCAAAACTTTATAATCGATCCCGAAATAAGAAAGTTCTTCGAAGGAGGCGACTGTAAAGGGTTTCCGGAAACCATACATGCAAAAGTACACTCCAAATGCCGCGAAAGCCGCTTTCAGCGTAACTGCTGTTTTTTTATTGACTGCTTTTACCATGATGATCCGGTTAGAAATTAAATTTTATTCCCAAGTTGCATCTTACTCCGTAATATTCAACCTGTTCCGGTCGGGTTTCGTCTTTTCCGAAATGGTAGATCAGCGGTTTATTCAGAATGTTGTTTACGTCTGCATATAACATGAGGTGTTTGGTGAACTGATAGGAACCTCCGAAATCCAGACTGCTGTATTTTCCGTAGTAGGAATCATTGATATCGTCTTCCGCATATTCCACAGCATATTTTCCTTTGTAATTGTACGCCAGTCTTGCGTTGAATCCTTTTTTCTCGAAAAACAACTGAACATTGTATAATTCTTTTGCCTGATAAGGAAGTTTTACTTTCCTTCCGCCTGGTTTTACCATTTCAGAATCCATGAAAGTGGCGTTAAGCTGTGTTCCGAAATATTGCAGGAAACCGGGTAAAAAATCGAATCTTCTGTTGATGCCCAATTCGATTCCGCTTAGTGAAGCGGCTTTTCCGTTATTTGGTGCGGTGAACTGTACGCCGTTTATTCCGTTGTAGTTTCCGATGAAAGAATCCTGAAAAATAGGATCTGTAATGGATTTATAGAATACTCCCCCGCTCAGAATTCCTACGTTTGAAAAATAGTATTCTCCCATCAGATCAAAATTCAGTGAATAGGTCGGATTCAGATTCGGGTTTCCGCCTTTGAATTCGTTGTCTGCTTCGCTGTATGTTCCTCCCGGAGTTAAATCTCCGAAATTGGGTCTGGAAAATGTTCTCGTAGCGGCAAAACGCAGATTTATTTTATCATTTACAGTGTATTTAACATGCAGCATCGGCAAAACGGCAAGGTATTTTTTTGTGTTTTCAACAGGAACCAAGCTATTGTTGATTACATTATATCCTTTTACTTGCGTATTGGTATTTGATAATCTGATCCCTCCTAAAATGGTGATCTTGTCATTCACTTTATACGTTCCCATTCCGTAAGCATCGGCGTGTTTTTCAAAGACATCGAAATTTCTTCCGAGTGCTTTATTATATTCCAGAGCTTCCGAATCGGCTGTATTGATCTTTAAATTTCCCTGATTCTGAAACCAGAACTGATCCATTCCCGATGTCGACAGAACAGGACCGAACGTATTCCCGATGTGGGTGTTCATTTCGCTTAAATATTGAGTTCCATTCGCCTGACTCGTAATATATTGTCCAAAATCTGATAAAAGCGGTGCCGTTCCGTTGTTCCAGTTGTAGAAAATATCGGAGAATCTGGCGTTCCGTTCTTTATCCCTGTATTTGAAACCGTATTTTAAGGTTAAACGGTCTGAAGCATTGATCTCATGGTTAAAAGCAGCGACAATCTTATCCTTTTCTTCAACAAAGACTTTGTAAAATTCCAGATCGGTAAATTTCATTTTGGAAGCATCCATTTTAAAATTGGGATCGCTGTAAAAGCCAAATAACGCGTCCGGATCTTTATAGTCCAATTTTCCGCCATCGGCTTTCCAGTAAGCTCTCGGACCTATTCCGTGATTGGCAATATAAGCCGGATCGATTCCCACTCCGGATTGAGTGTACTTAATGACATAATAGGAGTTGTTCTGTTTATCGGGAATGTTTCCGTATTTGAATTTATTGTCATAATACGATAGATCCCAGTCGATCTTCCCTTTGTTTAACTGATGAACTGCGCCTAAAGAAACCGAGGTTAATTCTGTAATCAGACGGTTATGGATGTTCTGCAATTCCACTCTTGCGGTGTTGTTGGCGGAACTGAATTTATCAAAACGGATTCTGTGTTTGTAGTGCGTTTCATCATCAGACAGCGTTCCATACATTCCTTTGAGATAAAATGTGGTTTTTGGAGACAGCACATATTCAAAAGCCGTGTTGATTCCTGTCGTTTTTCTCACTCCGTTGTAATCGCGAAGCTCTAACCTGAAAACACCTTCATCCCCGCTTCTTCTCGCTTCAAAATTATCGGTAGACCAGTTTCGGATGAAGTGTGCAAAATTGAATAAATACCCGAATTTTTTATCCTTTGTTCTTCCGCCGTAAAGCAGTCCGATGTTGTAGACTCCTTTATCAGATTTAGCATTGTAACCGCTTCCCAGTGTTGCTTTGAACTCGGTTTTCATAGGCGGTGTTTTCGTAATGAAATTCACGCCGCCTCCAATTCCGTCGGCTTCCATATCGGGAGTGAAAGATTTATTTACATGAACATAAGAGATAAGTTCTGTCGGAAAAAAATCGAAAGCGGTTGCTCTGGAAGTGGTTTCCTCTTCCGCAGTCGGAAGCCTGTTTCCGTTGATGGTTGTTGATGCCCAGAATGGCGGCAATCCTCTCAGAGAAACAAATCTTCCTTCTCCCTGATCTCTTTCTATGGAAACTCCCTGCACACGCTGAACGGTTTCCGCGGCATTTCGGTCCGGTAATTTTCCGATTCCGTCGGAAGCAATAACGTTGGAAATATTGATTGCGTTTTTCTGAAGATTTAAAGCTCTTGCCTCGCTGTTTTTCAGAGAGCCGGTAACGATGACTTCATCAATGTTTTTCTGTTTCTGAAGCATGGAGATCATTCCCAGATCCATAGTCTGCTGAGACTTCAGATCTATTGTAATATTCTGATTTTCAAAACCAATATAAGAGATCTGCAGTTCATAATGCCCCGGTTTCAGATCATTGACGGAAAACTTTCCTTCCAAATCGGTCATGATGATTTTAGAGGTTCCGGCAACCTTTACGGCAGCTCCCGGAAGCGGCTGGTTATGGTCTGAAACAATTCCTGTAACGATCTGTTGCTGGGCAGAGATAAAAATACTGCAACAGGCAAAAAGAGAGAATAGAGATTTTTTTATTATCGGCTCCATTGTTTACATATATTAAATTTATACCGCAAAACAAGTCAATAATTTTAATATATGTAATTATTTTATATTAAGTAATGTTTAATAAATGAAGCAGAATTGTTACCTCAGTTTTACCTGCAGAAAGTACCGTATTCTTTTTTCATAATGGAAAAACATGAGTGTTAATCAGTGTTTCAGAAGACGGAACACCATATGCAATGCATATTTGTTTAATAAAATTTTAAAAAAAACAACCGCCCAAAGATTAATTTAAAGTTAAATCAGAAGGTTTGATAAAAAACAGAAAGTTGCGTATTTGTAAACTTTTATGAAAAATAATAATTGAATATTTGTAAATAAACAATTAAAAAAGAGACGTAAAATTTATCCTGAGTAAAAATACAAAACCAGCATAATACAGCTTTCATTACTGATGCTCACCGGAACGTGCGGGAATTTTCCGTTAAAATAAAGAGAATCTCCTTCTTTTAATATAACTTCTTCATTATCGATCAGATATTTTACTTCTCCTTTCAGAATATACTTGAATTCCCATGCATCAGTTATTACTTTTTCTCTTTTGGCATTGGGTTCAAGGGTGAGTAAAACCGCTTCAAAACCTAAAGAATGAAGGCTTTTGCTGAAGATATGCATGTATTTAAACCCTTCGGCTTCCACTTCTTTTTCAATAAGCTGCTGGTTTTCTTTGGGCAGATAAATGAATTTGGCGTTTGATTTTTTCTCAACCCCTTCAAAAAAGTAACTCGCATCAATTTCCAGAGACTGGATTAAATCCAACAGCACGGGAAGCGAAGGAATCGTTCTGCCGTTTTCTATTCTGGAAACAAGCCCGTTGCTTACATTGGCTCTGAAAGCTAATTCGTTAATGGTTAAATTATTTTTTTTCCTGATATCTTTTAGTCTCTTTCCAATGCCTATTAAAAAATCATTCATATCATTACAGTTAGCCAAGATCCGGTTATTATATGCAGAAGCAAATTTACTATATTAAATGATATTTCTTTTATACTATTTCGAATTTGGATATCTTTAATTTTATATTGATGATCTTTTATTCATCATAATGCTGAATTTTAACCCAAAATTGATGAACTATTTTTCAATTATCCATTGTTCTTAGGCTCACAAAGCTATTGTTAAGCAGAGATTTATAATCAGATAAGCTTTTTACATTAACTTCTTTAAAAATAAGATCAAAATCTTTGCTTTTCAAAAAACTAATGTGTTCTTGCAGACAATGCGGCGATGATTTAAAATCTTATGTGGCCTATGTGGTTAAAAAAGTATGTCCCATTCAATCTGCAACGCTGTCATTTTGAGCGAAACGAAGTGGAACCGGAAAATCTAAAAGAACTGCATTTCAAGAGATTCTTCATTGCATAATGCTGCGCAAAATTTCATTCTGAATGACAGGGAAATTTAGGCACAAAAGATAACGATAAAGCTCAGTTTCAAAATAATTAAAATCCTCAAAAGCATAAAAATCAAAGATTTTTAAAAACTGTTATTTTCTTTTATTCTTACGCTTGTTAACTTTTAAAAATGTATCAAAATCTTTTGTGACTTTGTGGTTTAAAAAAAGCTTTCTTAATCTGCAGTACTGTCATTTTGAGCGAAACGAAGTGGAGTCGAAAAATCTAAAAATAACTGCATCTTAAGAGATTCTTCATTGCATAATGCTTCGCAAAATTCCATTCTGAATGACAGGGAAATTTAACCACAAAAGGCGCAAAAGATAATGATAAAGCTCAATTTCAAAATAATTAAAGTACTCAAAAGCATAAGAATCAAAGATTTTTAAAAACTGTTGTGTGCTTTTATTCTTACGCTTGTTAACTTTTAAAAATGTATCAAAATCTTTTGTGACTTTGTGGTGAAAAAAAGTGCTTACATTTTCAACCAATAAAACTGTCATTTTTAAGAGATTCTTCATTGCATATTGCTTCGCAAAATTTCATTCAGAATGATAGGAAAATTTAACCACAAAAGGTACAAAAGATAATGATAAGGCTCAGTTTCAAAATAATTAAAGTATTCAAAAGCATAAAAATCAAAGATTTTTAAAAACTGTTGTGTGCTTTTATTCTTACGCTTGTTAACTATTAAAGATGCATCAAAATCTTTTGTGACTTTGTGGTTAAAATAAAAAAACAGCAGCCTGTTTAATACTGCTGAATTTTATCTTTATTTGCTAAAATTATTTTATTTTCTTGGCAATATAGTCGCTTTCGTTTCCTAATCGGTCAATGGCTTTGATCGCAACTGCATTCAGTACTTTTCCGTCTTTATTTTTAGGAATTTCTCTGGAAAGCTGATCCAGAGTAAGGATTTCAGTTTCCCAGATTCCGTTGTACTGGGTAAAAAGCACCCATTGGAAAACTTCTTTTATATTTTTTACGCTCCAGCTTATCTGCGCAGAATTTCCGTTGTTATTGATGAACAAAGTCGGGGTCTGCAAAGGAATAGCTTTTATCCATGATGTTTTTGGAACCAACGCTTTTTCTTTATAGGGTCCGTTTTTCAGGGTCGGAAGCATGTTGGCATTTTTGGTTAAACCGGCAATGCTCCAATGAATTTCCCCTGCATCTTTCCCTAAAACCTGCCGCGATATTTCGATCTGATTTTTAATCTCAGTCGGACGGTCAGAAGTTTTAATTTCCACCGTATTCAAACCGGGCCACAAATGGCGGTTCATGGTATTTTCGGATTTCCACCAGTTCAATAATCCTTCAAAAGGCTGTCCTTTAGATTCTATCGGCCAGTACAACTGTGGCGAGAAATAATCTACCCAGCCTTTATTTAACCATAATTTGGCATCCGCGTAAAGCTCATCGTACTGAGAAGAACCAACCACACCTTCAGGATAACCGGGTTTCCAGATCCCGAACGGACTGATCCCGAATCGCACATAGTTCTTTTCTGCGTGGATTTCTTTGTAGATTCGTTCAACAAATTTATTCACATTATCTCTTCTCCAGTCGGCTCTCGTTAAGTTTCCTCCATTGCTTACATAAACATTCCATGTTTTATTGTCGGGAAAATCTGCTCCTTTATTATAGGTTGCATAAGGGTAAAAATAGTCATCAAAATGTACGGCATCAATATCATATCTTTTTACAATATCTTTTACCACGTTCGAAACGTGTCCCTGCGTTTTCGGGTCAGCAGGATCAAACCAGTACATTCCGTTTTTCAGGCGGATGACGATATCGGAAAGTTTATTCACCATAGATAAACTGTTGGGTGAGCCTCCGTTCGAATGATGGGCGCGGTACGGATTCAGCCAGACATGAAGTTCTAATCCTCTTTTATGAGATTCTTCGATCCAAAACTGTAACGGATCATAATTTGGATAAGGAGCGGTTCCGGTCTGTCCGGTCAGGAAATATGACCAAGGTTCCAGATTACTGGTGTACAAAGCATCTGCGGAAGGTCTTACCTGAAAAATCACCGCGTTAAAATTGTTATCTTTCAGCATATCCAGCATGGAAATGGCTTCTGCCTTCTGCTGATCGACGGATAAATTATTTCTTGAAGGCCAGTTGATATTGGCAACACTCGCAATCCATGCTCCGCGAAATTCTCTTTTAATTTCCGGAAGATTGGTTCGGAAAGTATCATCTTTCGGAGGTATAGCCGAAGGATCTGTGCTTGTAATAGGAAGAGGAGGTTTTGGTATGGCAGGTTTCGTAGAATTTTTTACGGGTGTGGAAGCTTTCACTGCACTGTTCTGTGTGGAGCACGCAATAAATGATGTAAAAAATCCCGATAAAACGATTATTTTTAGGGTATTCATTCTCATAGTCTGCAAAACTACATTAATTTATTTTGTTGATTTTAAATTACGATAATAAAATGAATTATTTGGACTTTGATTTAAATTATTAATGTTTTAACAGGAAGCAAACAAAGTTTTTTTGACTGCTATCTGTTTTAGGTTTGCTGAGGTATTTCACTCAGGTAAACTCTAAATAATTTCCTTACTTATAGGATGTTTAAACTCATTTTAAAAAGTCGTTTAAAGTAAAATGGCAGAAACTCTATAGAGTTTTTATCTGTGCAGAAAATATATTCACAAGGCGTTCTGCGTTCTTTAGGAACGCTATCTTTAGAAAATTTATCGCAGTATAGATATCAATCCTATGGATTGATTGACGGATTTATTCTTATTTCTACACAGATTCTGCTCCTAAAGGAGAAAATTCTTTTACTTTAAAAAACTTCTAAATTTTACCGCAAAAGACAAAAGACTTTATTGGATTTATTTAAGGTATTTCAAAAGTCTGCAAAGAGAAAAATCTTTGATTTTTTTTTTAACTTGTGTGCTCTTTTTTTCCCCATTTAATTATTAAACTTAAATAATTAAAGTGTTACAATCTTTTGCATCTTTTACGGTAAAAAAGTGTAGACAAGTTTTATATTGAATTCTGACTAAAGCCAGAATTTTTACCGAATATTTAAAGCGAGTAAAATCCTCTCCTATTTTGATTAATTTCTAAAAAGATTCTTCATTTCATAATGCTTCGCAAAATTCCATTCAGAATGACAGATTGAATTTTAATTTAAAACAAAAAAAGCCCCGAAAAATCGGAGCTTTATTATTATAAAAACTGAATTAAGCTTTAGCCGCTCTTTCCACTTTTTTTCTGTCTTCTTCAGAAAGTAATTTCTTTCTCATACGGATGAAGTTCGGAGTTACCTCAATGGCTTCATCACCCTGAATATATTCCATACATTCTTCAAGAGAGAATAAGATTTTCGGAGCAACTCCTGTATCTTTATCTTTTCCTGCCGCTCTCATGTTGTTCAACTGCTTTGCTTCCACGATGTTTACCACAAGGTCACCCGGTTTGTTCTGTTCACCGATGATCATTCCTGCGTAGATTTCCTCTCCCGGATCTACGAAGAACTTACCTCTGTCCTGTAGTTTGTTGATGGAATATTCTGTAGCCGGACCCTGCGTTTTGCTGATCAACACTCCGTTGTTTCTTCCCGGAATAGCTCCTTTGAAAGGCTTATATTCTGTGAAACGGTGTGCCATAATCGCTTCTCCCGCAGTCGCTGTTAACATCTGAGAACGCAATCCGATCAGACCTCTTGAAGGAATCTCGAATTCCATGTGTTGCATTTCTCCTTTTGTTTCCATGATATGAAGGTCACCTTTTCTCTGAGTAGCCAAGTCGATTACTCTTGAAGCATATTCTTCAGGAACGTCTACTACCAAAGATTCGTAAGGTTCGCAGCTTACTCCGTCGATTTCTCTAAGGATAACCTGTGGCTGACCGATCGTCATTTCGTACCCTTCTCTTCTCATGGTTTCAATAAGAACTGATAAGTGAAGAATACCTCTACCGAAAACAAGGAACGTGTTTGCATCATCAGTCTGCTGAACTCTTAACGCTAAGTTTTTCTCTAATTCTTTGGTTAATCTTTCTTTCAGGTGGTTAGACGTTACATATTTACCGTCTTTCCCGAAGAAAGGTGAATTGTTGATGGAGAACGTCATGTTCAGCGTAGGCTCGTCAATTGCCGTTCTTTCCAACGGTTCAGGATTTTCAAGATCTACGAAAGAATCTCCGATCTGGAAAGCGTCGAAACCTACCACAGCACAGATATCTCCTGCCTGAACTTCAGTTACTTTTTTCTTTCCTAAACCTTCGAAAACGTATAATTCTTTTACTTTTCCTTTTGCTATTTTTCCGTCTGCCTGTGCAAGACCGATCCACTGAGATTCTTTAATTTCTCCTCTCGTTACTTTTCCGATTGCAATTCTTCCTAAGAAAGAAGAATAATCCAAAGAAGTAATCTGCATCTGAAGGTTACCTTCTGTAACTTTCGGTGCAGGAACATACTGTAAAATACCATCCAGTAAAGGTAAAATATCTTCAGTCTGCTCTAATGAAGTGTTGAACCATCCCTGTTTAGAAGAACCGTAGAACGTTGGGAAATCCAACTGCTCTTCAGTTGCATCCAAATTGAAGAAAAGATCAAATACCTGATCGTGAACCTCATCCGGACGGCAGTTTGGCTTATCTACTTTATTGATTACCACCAAAGGTCTTAAACCAAGTTCTAAAGCTTTCTGAAGTACGAATCTTGTCTGTGGCATTGGTCCTTCGAACGCATCCACCAACAAAATAACTCCGTCTGCCATCTTTAGTACTCTTTCTACCTCTCCTCCGAAATCGGCGTGACCCGGTGTATCAATTACGTTAATTTTCGTGTCTTTATAAGTAACAGAAATATTCTTGGATAAGATGGTGATCCCTCTTTCTCTTTCAAGATCGTTGTTATCCATAATTAACTCCCCACTCTCCTGATTTTCTCTGAAAATGTTGGTAGCGTGGATGATCTTGTCAACCAAAGTAGTCTTACCGTGGTCAACGTGTGCGATAATCGCAATATTTCTAATGTTTTGCATATAAGATTTTTACGGGTGCAAAAATAGTGATTTTTAATGAAATATTCACCAATAACTTTTGTTAATTAACAAATTCATAATGAGCATCTTAAAAGAAGTTTATTATTTAAACTACTATGAACAAAGCATTTATTGAATATTTGTATTCTTAGAATTTTGAATAATTGATTAAATTTTTAACCATCAATCCTATGAATATTTTTCAAAAAGGTAAATGAAAACCGCCTGTAATAAAACAATGAGTCCAAATTTTAATAAAAAGGAAGTCTTGGAAATTTTATGTCTGAAGAAGATCATTGCCAGTAAAGCTCCGATAGTTCCACCCAAAAAAGAAACCGCCAAAAGCGTATTTTCAGAAATTCTCCGCCGGTGCTTTTCTGCTTTTCTCTTGTCGGCTCCATAAATAATAAAGGTAAAAAGACTGATGGCTGTTAAAAAATAAAACATTGGCAAATCTAAAATAAAAAAGAGTGTTAATAAACACTCCTTTAAATATTTTTTATATACATAAAGTATATTCGCAAGGATCCTGCGGAGGAGCTTCTCCACAAATAATATCAAAAGTACCGCAGTTACTTGATGATCCTCCACCCCATCCCCATTGAACAACGCATGTATTTGGATCTTTACATCTTACCATACCTTTAATGATACCTCCCTGAATAGATTTCATCGCATTTCTAGAAACCTTTTTTAGATTTTTCATGATATATTTTTTATAGTTTGAGAGATAAAAATATAAAAAAACATTAGATCTGCAAAATATTTCAACACTTATTGAATAAAAAATATCCTTAGCAGATTTATTCTAAATAATTGTAAAGAATCCTCTGTAAAATCTCATATTAATTTACATTTGTATGATTAATTAAATTAAATGACAGTACAGGATTTAGCAGGAAGTTATTCTATTCAGGGAAGCAATCAGGAAGAGTTTGCGGAAGTTTCTTATTATGGGATTCTCACCTTATCCATAGACGAAAACCAACGCATCATTGCTGAGTGGATGATTGGGGATCATATGCAGCAAGGCACCGGTTTTTATAAAGACGGAATTCTGGTTATTAATTTCCGCTATGAAGGTGAAGATCTGAAAATCTACAAGGGTGTGGCAGTTTACCGCTGCATCAGCAAAGATATTCTGGATGGTTTCTGGTCTGAAAAATATGGTGATCCGAGATTTCTGGGAAGTGAATACTGTGTGAGGATTTTTGGATCGGAGGTATTGAACTAATTCCTTAATAATTTAAAAAGTCCGGCAATTACCGGACCTGATTATTACGTCTTTTGCTGATTAGGATTCATTTGTTTTCCTCTGTTTCCCTGATTCTGATCATATTGGCGGTTCGTACCATTTGTTCCTTTGTTAGGATTTTTCAAGTTAGCACTGTTTTGTGCAGGAGTGATTTTCTTTTTCATTGCTTAAAAATTTTAATTAGTTATAATTAATTGTTACACCAAGTTTTTTTAATTGTGATATTACACATTCAATAGCCTTTGAATTAACAACTTCCCGGCTGAATATTTTGTTGATATACAGATCACCTTTGTCCTTAGCATCCGCAGGATATCCATAGGCATAAGCATAGTCAGACCATCCTTCCTGTTCTTTAACAGAAAACATCATGCGTCTGAACATCGCCGGATGTGCCAGACAAAAAACTGTTTCAGCCATATTAAGGGTCTGATTAGCTTTTTTTATGCATACATCTACTTCAAATCTTGAGGAGTAAAAAGAACAGGTAGAATTAACAATCACTTCACATCGGTATCCTAACATTTCCAATGCATCTATTAATGCACAAATAACAGCTCCTTTCTTTATGATTACTTCAGGAGAAATGCCAGCTGAGCAGGCAATAGAGCAGACCACTCTTATAATCTTTCCCTGATTTTCATATTCTGCCGGAACAGATTTTATAAAGTATTCCGGAGATCCGCAAAGATATTCCCCGACATCAATCACACCTCCAGCAATACCATATTCCGGCAGGCGTATTTCCATTTTTCCGGTAATAGTCTCCAAAAGGTTCACGCGGATCTTACTTATTTCCTCCAGAACGTCTGTCCATCCGCATATCGCTAAGTTTTTCGCTTCCTGCCAACCTGCTCCCCCATACCAGTCTGAAGACGCTTCTCTTGAGCTTTTTATATATGCTGTGCTTTCTCTGAAAGCACAACTCCAAAAGTCATGCAGGTTATCAAACCTTAAATACTTATTCATGATCAGATATTGTTTTTAATCATTTGTATTCTGGATTTATCTATCCCTTTCCATAAAACAGCCTGCTCTACTTCTTCCCATGCTATATTCATTTTCAGAAGGTCTGCTCCTTGTATAGAAGCTCTTGGACTTATCACGACCCTATCACCTACTTTCTGTACAGCTCTTCTTACTTTCTGCACATGGCTTACCCAGCTATGATTTTTAGCCATTTCATATTCCAGATCTTCATCAATTTCCCAGTTTATCGTAATGAAACGATCCAGACTCGCTGCATCTAACTGATTTCTTCCTATGTACTGGCGGTCCGCTCCTGTCCCAAAAGTATTGGCAGCCGCTACGCAGTAAAAATTTTTATTCTTATAGATTCTGCCATCCGGAAAGTCCATAAAGTCATTTGCCAGGGCAGCATTGAAAGCTAGCAGAGCCTGAGGAAAACTCGCATCAATTTCATCAAAAAGGAAAAGCCCGCCATCTTTGTAAGCTCTTCTGAAATCAGTATTTACCACTCTTCCGCGAGCATCTGTAAAACCTGCTAACTTATGTTCACTGGTAATAGCCCCCGTAAAGTAAAATTCCAGATTCAAAGCTTTGGCAACATTAGCTGCCGCAGTAGTTTTGCCGGAACCTGCAGATCCAACCAAAAAAATGTTATGCTTAGTCTGCAGATATTTCAATAGTTTTTCAAACTGGAAGTGCTGTGCACCCAAATCTTTAACTCTATCATGATCAATAACTCTGATGCTTACATTTCTGTAATTTTTCATCTTATCTATTCTTGTATCCAGCTGATCCGCCTTTTGCTTTAATAGATTATTTTCTTCCTGTAATTGAGAGATCAACATCTGTAGCTTTTTAATTACAGCATTTGCTCTACCTGACTGAGAACTCAGCATTTGTCTTATCTCTTTTTTAAGATTAAGCCTGATATCATCTTCCACCTTCCTTTTAATAAGATCAAGATCCTGATGCAAATAATTTTCAAGAATACTGTTACCATTTTTCTGAGAAGCAAATTTTGAAGTTCTGTGACTTCTTTTAATTTCCATAATTGTTTTTAAATTAGTTGTTATATGATAGATCTATCAAAAAAACATCCGGAAAACAAAAAAATGCGTTTCCGGAAAACATCATCGGAAACGCAGGAACAAAAGCTTTTTTTTGAGGAATAAGAGCGGTTAGCCCAAAAGTTTTTTTATGTCATTCTGATAATTTTCTGACACAGGCAGGTAATGACATTTTGTCTTGTTTTTTTCATCAAATACAATGATTTCTACGTGCTCATCTTTTTTATGATAGCACTGAATGTATTTTTTATTGACTCTGAAAGATTTATGAATCGTTATAAACTGGCTTTTCATCAGTCCTTTATCTTCCATTTTCGAAAAGGAAAAATCAATAAGATTCTCCGTTTTCCGGTTAATGAAATGAATCTGCTTGTTGTTGGATTCAGAGCCGGAAGACTTATCTGCGCTTAAATAGACGATATCATCAATCAGAACCCTGTTTCTTTTTGTTTTATTAAAATCCAGATAAACGTATTGAAGACTAGAAAACAAATACACTTCCTGTAAGAACCTTTTAAAACTTTTAACCAATTTTTCTTCGGTAAAAGGCTTGGTAATATGATCTACACAAATCCCGGAATCGCGCTTCAGATTCTCAATATCTTTGATGTATTCTCTGGTATTGGCACTTGCAAAGAATACCGGAATCCCGATTTCCTGCGCCACTTCCATTCCCGTCATGCTGTCGTTACCCAGATCCAGATCCGCCAGCAAAATATCCGGTTTTACCGTTTTCAGTTCCTCAAAAAAATGATCTGAACTGCTGCTTTTTAAAACAATCTGAACATTGGGAATATGCTGAAGATACAGCTCCAGTTTTTCCATTTGTTTGGGGCTGTCTTCCAGAATGGCAATGTGGTATTGAATAGACATTCTATGGCTAATTAAATAAATTTAATATTTTTTCTCCGATCAAGGCATCAAGCGTATCAGCATCAAAAATTGAAACTTTACCTAATGAGCAGGAGTGTTTATTATCATCAAACAAGATGAATCGTTCTGAATGTAAAGATGTTATCTGTGATGGGTATAAAAGCATTGCTCTGGTTGATTTCCAAAATTCATTGTATACATACATCTGCCTTAAATCATGTGTTGATGGCTGAGACTGCTCAATATTTTTCCATTTGGTATCAATAACTAAAATCTCTTTCTCTGTATCATTGATTTTTTTTTCCAGAACAATATCCGGACGGATGGTTATCCCGTTCCAAAAACCTGTAGAATTTTGTCCGTACACTTGTATGTCTTTATTCTGACAGGCTTGTTTTAATCGAACCAAAATATATTCTTCCCAAAGATTATTCATATCAAACAATAAAGCCAGCATATTTTCAGAACCGCCGCAAAAGTTGGGTGCATAATTCAGAATAATTAACCGTGCTATGGATAATGCCGTTTCATAAGGTGCGGTCTTTCTCGATTTAGGAATTTTACTAAATGTGTTTTCGTTTGCCTGAATGCTTTTCACCTCCGGAAAATCAAGCTGTATGGTTTTGCATTTGCCGTACAGACTATTTCCTTTAGATAACGTTGCGATAATTCCCAAAGCCTGTCCTAAAATCTGGTGAATTAAATGGTCTTTATCATACACCTGATGCGTGGTATAAAACCTTTCTTTATGCACAAGATTTTTCTGAATATGCCCTGCAAATTCGAGTTTTCCTTTTAATGCTTTTACGTTTCCTTTCTCTTTGTAATATTGTTTGATTAAACCCTGATGAATGAGCAATTGCACTTCATTTAGAAACCATTCAAAGTAAATATCCAAGAGATGAATAGATTGTCTGGAAACATTTGCCTGACCTGCCTGCTGAATTTTCAGTTTTTTGGTTACACGCAACATTTCTATTAATACCTTTTGCCACTTTGTTTTGTTTTCCTGATCTTCAGATTCGTAACGGTCTATCTTTGGGAGAATCTCTATTGTGAGATTATCTGCCTGAATAACTCCGACAAACTGTTTGAACACTACTCCATTATGTTTCAAATCAAAATATTGATAATTGTGTAGGGCGTTAAGTTTTGATAACGCTACAAAATGACGTTTTTCAAAACCTCTTTCTCCAATGGTAAGAGAACTGTGTTCAAAAACTTGGATTCTATTCATTATTGATTTGAGTTATTACCCAATAATATGTTTATTGCATTGATGATATTAAAATTTTCATCAATCGTTTTTAATCTAAGAATATTTCCTCCTTCAGGATAATTTTGTGTAGGAAAAGCGGCAAAAAATTTATTATCATATTTTTCTAGTTCTTCAAAAAATCCAATTCCTAAAATCATCCCGATTTTTTCATAGTCTCCATAGAAATATTCCTGCAATAATGGAATGATATTAGTCTTAAAAGTATTTCTAAGATCTTGTTCTGTTTTTACGTTAATAAAATAAGAATGACCAATGGTGTGATCTCGATCCAGTAACACTTCTATTCTTTTATTTATTGTGGTTAATAGTTCGTCTAACTTAACTGTACCAATAATCATATCGTTAAGCAGGTTAGGCTTGGGCAACATTTCTTCAAAACAAAAACGTCTTCTCAAAGCTGTATCTAACGCTTCTATACTTCGGTCTGCTGTATTCATTGTTCCGATGATGTAGAGATTGGATGGTACTCCGAATTCTTTTTTACTGTATGGTAAAGTGACTTTTAATTCTTCCTCGTTCCCAATGCGTTTGCTTTCTTCTATGAGTGTAATAAGTTCACCAAAAATCTGAGAGACATTGCCGCGGTTGATTTCGTCGATGATTAATACAAAATTCTTATTCTGATTTTTGCCGGTGTTTTTTTCATCTTTATAATTATAATCTGGCAACCCAAAATTCTCTTTAATGTATTTAACAATATCCTCCATATCCTTTTGAAATGCTCCGGAAGGTCTTGCCTGCTTATTTTGATATACATCTTGTATATTTTGTTTTGTAATGGTAAATGTATATTGAGAAGGCGAATTTAATGATGAGTACTTTAAAGAGTCTTTTGACGATAAGCCATATTCCCAATTTCCAATTTTAAGAAGTTTGTTATCTGCTATTTTTTCTTTTATTAATACAATTAACTTATTCCAGCACACTTCAAAATTATCAACTACTGTTTCATTTATTTCATTGGTATTTTTACAGATTTCTTTGAAAATTCCATTTTGTACTTCATAACTTAGTTCCCCTTCATCTTCATTCATTATTGGTTTTATCCCTTCTACAAAATCTTCATAGCTCATGCTTTGATGAAATGTGGTAAACACAATTCTGCCATTTTTTACATAATTATCAAATCTTGATTTTAGAACTTCTCTGTTTTCTTTATTAATTTCTTCTTCCGATTTATCTTCTATAATCGATAAACTTTTATTAATGGTATTGTATGTTTTACCTGTTCCGGGAGGACCGTATAGAATTTGGTTGAGAGATGTTATATCTTTTTTATTTTTAGATTCATTAACATCACTATTAATAATATTTTGTGAAACGAGAATACTTTTTAATTGATTGTAATATGGTTTAAAGTACCTTAAATTTTCAACAGTTATATTTATCAAATCATCCCATCCTGAGAAATCTTTTAAATAATATTCTTTAACTATTGGGTTTTCTTTTCTGAATTTATAGTATTTTTGTCTCAATGGATTATTATCAAGCAATCCAACACTATCAATTTTAATTACTATTTTTTCACTTTTTTCTATACTTACTGTATAAGCCAGAATTTTATTATTAAAATCTTCTTTGGTAGGATAAATTTTTGCCCATTGATAAAACTCAAAGACATTTGCTTGATTAGTTGGCTTTTTAGTAATTTTTATTTTACCATCAGGAAAAATTTGTTTTTTAACCTCTAAAGCCCAATGCTCAACTTTCTGATAATTTCGTTGTAAATCGTTGTAAACCGACTGTAATTCATCAGTTTTCATTTTACCTGCATACTGAGTTAATATATTTATCTCTTGTTTATCGAAAAAATTCATTGTTTAATTATTTTATTGGAATATAGATGCCGCCCTTTCCCTCAAGAATTTGCGAGCTAAGATCTTTAATATATTTATTTTTAGATATTTGTTTAAGCTTATTATAGAGAATTTTAAACTCTTCTGAATCCTTTGAAATTTTAGTAAAAAACTTAGATAAAGCAATCTGTGTAGCCCCTCCTGTACCTGAAGAATTATATGAAGTAATTGTTCTATTTTTATATCCTAAAAATTTACTCGGTGCAAAGATTTCCTTTTCAGGCAAGTAATACCAATGATAAAATTGAGAGTATGTTTTTAATACTTTTGATTGGGAAGTACTTTCAAGTTTTTCAAACTCAAGAAAATTATCCAAAATTTCATCCCAATTTTCAATAGTTTCTAATCCATTATCTTCAAAAGTAAATTTATCAGATTGATAAACTAATTTAAACTTATAATTATTTATTAAACTGTTGTCTACTAAATCATCCCATTGACCATTTTTAAATAATTTCCCTTCATAAATAATTTCAGAATTATTATTCTCAAAACTAATAATCAAAAAATCATTTTCCCCCCATTCTCCTATTTCATTTAAAATAAGGTCTACTTCTTTTCTAGCATTTTTTAAATATTTATTTTCAAAGTATATAGAATTGTGTAATTCTAAAAATTCTCCTAATTCATCAATGCTATATACATCAAAGTAAAAATTAATATTTTCCATAATTTATTTTTCACCTATTCCTCTTAAAATTCTCCGCCTGTTCCAGCACATTCTTATACACCTCATCCTGCGTAATCGGCGGATAGCCGAACTGATGAAGCTTGACGATGATTTCCATTTTCAATTGTGCTTTGATGTCTTCTCTGTCGCTCCAGTCCGGGAACTTGGCGGTGTCGTCTACAATTTTTTTAATTTCTCGGGCGAGTTCCAGCATTTTGTTTTTGTCAAAGGTAAAACCGTATTGCGTGCAGACCATATCCAGAATGTCGTAAAAGGCTTTTTCTTCGTAATCAATTCCTAAGTCTTCAAAAGATGCCATTTCGGTACGCAGTTTTAAAATCAGGTCGAGGATCTGTTCGGAAGTATCGGCCTGGATGCCGTCATAATCCAAAATATCCAGTTCGCTTCTTTCGTTGTAGCTGTTAATGATTTTCTGAAGCCTTTCAGAAAACTCGATACCTTTTACTTTATTTACTTTTTTAAAATCAGAGATCGCCTGTTTCAGCAATCTTTCAAGGATTTTAATCTTGGTATTCGGTAATTCCAGCGCATTTACTTTTTCCAGAAACTTATCATTAAACAAATCAATTGCGTTGGCTTTGTTGTCGTCCAGTTTAAAGATTTCTTCCACCCCTTCCGAAACAATGGCCTCTTCTACCATTTTACTCACTTTCGCATTCATTTGTGCGGTGTCGGGCGCTTCGCCTTTGGTCAGTTTTACGACAATTGATTTGATGGCAAAGTAGAAATGAATCTCATCGGTTTCTTTTTCGTTAAAGATTTCTGCACTACAGGTCAGGTTGTAGGCCGCTTTCAGTTTTTTGGTCACCTCTACAAAGAATTTTTCAGATTTCTCTGTCATCAGAACAATTTCAGAAGCCCGGTTTAAGCAATTCAGCTGTTCAATAGGTGAACCTTTAAAATAATCCGTCGTGTCGAACTGATAGAAAAACTGTCTCAAAAGTTCCAGTTGATCTTTCACGATAATAACGGCTTTATCGATGTCTTCAAAATCATCTGCTGCCGTGGTATTATTGAACATTCCCAAAGCGTGATTCAGATTTTTCTTGATGCCGATATAATCGACTACCAAACCTTTGTCTTTCCCTTCAGACTTTCTGTTCACACGGGAAATGGTCTGGATGAGATTATGCGTCTGCAAAGGTTTATCAATGTAGATCGTATCGAGAAACGGCACATCAAAACCAGTGAGCCACATATCCACAACGATGGCTATTTTAAAGTTGGAATGCTTTTGTTTAAACTGTCTGTCCAGTTCCTTTCGGTCTTCTTTCGTTCCGAGGAGATTCCACAGGCTTTCTTCATCATCTTTGCTTCGGGTCATTACCATTCTGATGCGCTCTATGGGCTTAATTTCTTTCTGTTCTTTCTCGCTCAGATGTTCCGCAATGGTTTTCTCATTCCATTCCGGTCTTTGCCTGATAATTTCTTTGAATAATTTATACGCAATTTCTCTGGAAGCACAGACGAACATTACTTTTCCGGCAACGGTCGCTTTTTCCTCGATTCTTTTTTCATAATGACTGATAAAATCCTGCGCAATGGCTTCAATTCTTCCCGGATCTCCCAATACAGCTTCCATTTTGGCAATCGCCTTTTGGCTGGCTTCCACGTGGTATTCCGAAGCGCCTTCTGCAACCGCATTTTGATAATACTGTTCGATTTCCACTACTTTAGAATGGTTCAGATTTACTTTTGCAGCACGACCTTCATAGACCAGGCGAACCGTAATTTCATCGACCACCGATTCAAACATTGTATAAGAATCTACCACAGGACCGAAAACATCCAGTGTTTTATCAATCGGTGTTCCCGTAAAACCTACATATGTGGCGTTGGGAAGCGAATCGTGCAGGTATTTTGCAAACCCATACGATTTCTTTACGCCGTCTTCATCAATGCGGACTTTCAAATCCAGATTCACCTGCGAACGGTGCGCTTCATCGGAAATACAGATGATATTGTTACGCTCGCTCAACACCTCATCATCTTCTGCAAATTTCTGAACGGTTGTCAGAAAAACACCGCCACTTTCCCTGCCCCGCAATCTTGTGCGAAGATCGGCTCTGGATTCTATATTGATGATGTTTTCATCGCCAATAAAGTCTTTGGCGTTGGTAAAATCTCTTGATAACTGATCGTCCAGATCGGTACGGTCAGAAATAATAATGATGGTCGGGCTTGCCAATTGTGTAGAACGCATCAGCAGTCTGGAAAGGTATAGCATTGTGTAACTTTTCCCGCACCCGGTTGCACCAAAATAAGTTCCGCCTTTTCCGTCGCCTTCCGGTTTGCGGTGCTTTTGGATATTGTTGAACAGTTTGTTGGCAGCGTAATACTGCGGATAACGGCACAATATCTTTTCTTCTTTTTTGGAAGTATCGGGAAACCAGATGAAATGATGCAGAATATCACACAGCCTTTCCTTGTTCAGCATTCCGTGAACGATGGAAGTGGCAGTATGAATGCCCGTTAATGCTTTCTTTTCGTCGCCTGTAATTTTATGCCAGCCGTAGAAAAAATCGTAAGGTGCAAACAGAGAACCCGCTTTGTTGTTCACACCATCGCTGATGATGCAGAACGCATTGTATTTCATCAGTTCCGGAATATCTCTCCGGTAACGTTTTGCCAATTGTTCGTAGGCATTAAAAATGGTAACGTTTTCTTCAATCAGTGTTTTAAACTCAAAAACCACCACCGGAATCCCGTTGATGTATACAATCAGATCCGGAATGCGCAGCTCTTTACCCTGAATCTCCAATTGGTTCACCATCTTGAAACGATTGGTTTCTAAAAGACTGGCTGAATCTACATCGATATAACGGATATGCAGATCTTTTTTTGCAGGATTGTTTCGCTTGAAAATCAGACCGTCTGCCAATAGTTTTCCAATGTATTTATTGCTGTCATAGAGATTGGAAGCCGGCTGATACGCCAGTTCATTAATCAGGGTTTCCAGTTCCATCGTTTCCAAATCCGGATAACGCGACAGCAGAAAATCACTCAGATCTTCCCGAATGAGGATCTCCTGGTTTGATGCCCGTACTACCTTTTTGCCATTTACGTACTCATAACCTTCTTTTTTCAGAAGATGGATGAATGATTTTTCTAATTGGGATTCGGTGTATTTCATAATTATTTTTTTTTTATAGCCTACGAACGAAATATCTTTCGTACGTAAGTATCTCATTAAATACCGTTATCATAAAACCTATCTTCTTTCCAAAGAATCGGATTGTTTTTTATGTATTCTGATATTCTGTGGTAATCCTTTTCGTTTCTTATAATGTGGTCATAATAATTCCTTTGCCACACATTCACAACATTGGTATTATTACGCATCCATTTTGTAACCCCGATTTTAAACCCGCGAACAACGGAACCAATTGTTTTTGATGGTGACCGCCATAGGGTCGAAAAATCTTTCGCCCCATTCGCCATTTCCACATTTTTCGCCCCTATATTCGCCATTTCTGCATCTGCATCATTTCCCCCATTCATAACATTTCCCTTTGCATTTGTAATTTCTGCATCTTTCGCCCCATTCGCCATTTCTATATTTTTTCCACCATTCCCCATTTCCGGATCATTCACACCAAAATTATGGGGCAATGGTTGTTGGGGTAATGATTGGTTAGGCGAATAATTATTCGCCCCAACGAATTCAATAATGCCGTGGATATGATTGGGCATAATAATAAATTCGTGCAGCACCACATTTGGAAAATGATTCGGAATATCTAACCAATATTGTTGTGCCTGAATTCCTGCATCATTCAATTGTAAACATTTCTCTGCAATTTTCCCAAACAAATGCGCTCTATCCTGACAACAAATCGTAGTAAAATACAATCCTTCCCGGCTATAATCATAGCCTTGTAACCGTATCGAGCGGCGATGGTGTTTTTGGGGATTGTAGTGATTCATAGATTACTTTTCTAATTGGGATTCGGTGTATTTCATGTCAAGAAAATTTTAATTTGCCACTTTTTTTATAGCTTTCTAACTCTTTATAAAAGTCACTCTTAAATTTATGTAAAGGCATATTCTGTAAATTTTCGTCTGTGTAAGGTGTTTCGGAGATAAAATATTCCAAATCAGCAGATATTCCTTTTTTTACTAACTCTTCAATATGTTCTTCATAAGAGTTAGAATTAAATTTATTATATCTTTCTAACAAATTTTCAATTGGTGATTTATATTCTTTATATAATGATGTCAATTTTAATCTAGTCTCTAATGTAGGATTAATATTTTCGATTTTTAAATCAGTCAAATTTTTAAGATTAGCCTGCCCATTATTAACTTCTAAAACATCTTCAAATTTAAAAACTGGAACATGAATGGAATCAAATGGATTAAAATTAAATTCTGAAAGAGATGCATTTAATTTTCTTTGATTACAATGTCCACAAACGGGCACTAAATTATTAATGCTTAAACTGACCAAAGCATTTAAACTTTTAGGATAAATATGATCTAAATTACCTTTTACATAGATTTTTTGCTTATCAAAACCATAAGAAGTGGTATACTGAGCGAGACAATATACACAATTTTGAAGATCTATTTTACGCAAAACTTTTTTTAAAGTTTGAGTTCTATTTTCTGAATGATAGCCAAAAATAAATTCTAATATATCATTTAAAGTACAGTTATTATACTTTCCCTTTTTTTTCAAATATGGAGCTAATAATTTGAATTTTGTATTAAAAGATCTTAAATCATTGATAATAATAGATGTATCTATCTGTTTCAGTTGTTCAATCTTATTTCTTGGAGCTTTTATAAATGAAGAATCATCTTCAATATTAATTATTGGTTCTAAATCTTTGAAAAAAGATTCAATAGTTTTTATTCTAGAAATTTTTTTTAAATCTGACTTTATCTGATTGTCTATTTCTTTAATATCTTCATCCAGCTCCGATTCTATAGTATCTAAATTATATTCCTTAATTTGTATCATTCTCAGAGCGGTTTCTTAAAATTTTTTGTAATCTCATAATCTCTTTATTTAATATCTCAGTAGAAACTTTATTTTCAATTTGCTTGCTGATGACTCCTTTTAGAAATGGATCCCCAATTAAATTGATAATATTTATATCCTCTTGTTGTATAACATTGTTTTCTAAAATATTAGCTATTTTTTTTGAAGCATACGCACCGATAGCTCCATTTTTCAAAAAGAACTCGTCTTTTAGCAAATCATATATATTTGCTGCAAAAGAATTAATACCATCATTAGGTTCAGGCTTACCATCTTTCAATTTTAAAATATTTTGAGAAGGAATATCGGAAAGAATAAATGGTGAATGTGTTGAGAGAATCACATTAAAAATTAAGCCTTTATATTTTTGCTGACTTAACAAAACAACTAAATTTCTGATGTATTCTCTCTGATATTCGGGATGATTGTATAATTCTATTTCATCTAATATTATATTAATTTTTTGATATGACCTTAATTTAAATCCTTTATTTTCTAATATGGAAAGTAAATTGTCAATATGGTAAGATATGGAGACTGTAGAATGTAATAACTGCTGTTCTCCTGAACTTAAATATTTTAATTCGAACGGTGCATTAGCCTTGCTTTTATTGAACTTAAAAATAGGCTCGAGAAAGGCATTAGGTATTTCTTCAATTGAAAGATTTTTACTTTTCGATAGATATTCCTTTTTGACTGTAAAATAAATTACTTGTGTATCATCGTGTACTGATAAATTTTTCCTATCAGTTACTACCAGATTATCAAAAAAATTAGATTCTTGCATATTTAAAACTTGTCTAAGTTTTAATGTTACATGACTAAAATCTGTAGCTAGCTTATCTAACAATAATTTAATCAACCTATGTTTAATCTCTTTACTGTTTAACAACTCATTGAATTTATTTAAAAAATTATTTATAGAGTCGTATATCGAAATGTAATTATTTGTATCAATATTATTAATATAATCACTTTCATATAAGTCATTAATAAATGATTCTTCATAAAATCTGTAAAAATATTTTAATAGTGATTTTTCAATTATTTTTAACTCGTCTATATCAAAATCAGATCTTTTTTTTGCATCTTCAATTATCTTTACAACATTTAGTTGTTCGTCAACTAAGAATAATTTAAAATACTGATTGACAAATAATTGTCTTAAATTAGAATTAGATTTTAAATCACCGATATTTACTTTTATAAAAATATTTTCAAAGACTTTATAATTCGTATAACTGTGAACTATTTTAATAATTTTTTTAAAAACATATAAATTACTTAAATCCATCCAGATAGGGAAAGAATTTTCATTAACTAGGAAACTATATCTACTATACACATACCTCAAATCTCTAAATATGATATCCTTTTTAAAGACAGTATATAATCTGTTAAAAAAATTTTTGATCTTATATTCATTGATTGATTCAAAAGTATTTACAATAGTTTCAATCTCTGTATGCTCACTTCTTAGGTATAATTTGAGATTTTTATTGATATCTAATTTAAATAACAATTCGTCTACTGAAATATCTTTTATCAAATTGGAAGTATTAAAATCATTAGACTCTTTAGAAGTAGAAAGAAATATTTTTAGAAGGCGTGAATTAGCCAATTCAAATTCTCGATTAACATTTATATTACCATCCTCTCTATATGGATTTAATACAATAGGAGTTTGATAACCGTCATTTTTTATAAAAAGCCTATCAAACCATCTATCTTCGTCCGAATTACTATTCAAACCATATATTGAATAATTTATAACAATATTATATATAGGGATTTGATAATTATCACCTTTATTAAAAGACTCTGTATTAGAATCTCTTTCATACGTTTTATTTTCAGCGTTATATTTATAACTTGTTTTTATGAAGTTATTTATATTATCCCATTCAATGCAATTAATTTCGTCATCTATTAAATAATAAAATTCGAAATGAAATTCTTTCGAATTTATTTTTACTACGTCTGTACCACTTTCTAATAAGCCTTCAGTTCTTGAATATTCAAATAAGAAATAATAGAAAATTTCAAGCAATGAACTTTTTCCACTTCCGTTTTGACCGACTATTGCAGAAATACTAATATTTTCGCCATACAAATTTGATGGCACAATCGGAGTATATTTTATATTTTCTATTTCATGGTACTCATCGGAACCTACTATTTCTTTTCCGTTCTCATTTATATATTTATAATCACTATAAAAAGAATAAATATAATTCTGTTGCAAGCCCTTTAATAATTCTGTTGATGTGCCTTCTAGGGGGCGAATGGCTAATAATTTAAATTCATTATGGTTCTCTAAATTACTCATACTTTCGTTTTCAATAGTTTTAGCTTTTCAAATTTAAATACTCACTCATTTTTCTTTGCAACTGCCATAATAGTAACAATGCCATAGGATCAATAAAATATTGCTTTACGAAATTGTATTGGCGATATTTCATTATTAAAAATAAATTCAAGGCTCTCAAAACATTTGACTTCCCACTATCATTAGCTCCCGAAAAAATATTAAAATCTCCTAATTCTTCGATGTGAACTTTTTCTTGATCTTTTCCACCATCGAATAATCTAAAATGTTTAATCTCAATTTTTGATATAATATCCATAGTTATATTTCTTTTTTACCCACTTCCTCCCCAACCGCGACAACAACAAGCTTTGCAGTTGTGTGAGTTTTTGATTTTAATCTTTATATTTTACCCTGGTAAGATGTTATATTTCCTTTTAGCCATCGAACTCGTTACGAATAAGTTCTGACTTATGAAATCTCAATGATCCTCATTATCCTATCAATATTCTCCTCAGACATATTCAACTCTCTCAATTTTCTCACAGATAATCTGTAAGGATGCTTTCTGTCAGTTGGTAAATGGGCAAGTAATTTATTAAAAAGCAGTTTTCCTGTTCCATTATAAATTTCTTCAAATGTACCATCTTCATAGAGTTGCACTGCAATAAAATATTTTGGTTTTCGATCAATATGTTTAGTAAAATAAAAATACTCTTTAAAGGAAGCTTTTATCTGGACTTCCCTTTCCTTTGAATCTGTCACAAACCCATCGTGAATGTGAGTATTATCTCCATAAAGAGTTAACCCATAATGTTCTGCAACCAGTACTTCTCCTATATCTCCTACCAGCTTTCCATCTAAAGTAAAATTCTTTTTATGATGCCTGTATTTTTCCTTTAATATCTTAATCGTAGTGAACAGTATTTTAAACTCATCTTTCATATTTCTTTATATAACATCACAATAATGATATCAGTTTTCTACACCCCTTCAACCTCTGCCAGCAATTCAAAAAACTTATTGATTTCATTTTTTATAATCGCTTTCATCTCGCCGCTGATAATGGCTTTCATTGCATCAGCCTGCCAATTCTGATATTTAGGAAATCTGGTGTACGCAAGCCTTGCATTTCCGCCTCCTACTTTTTCTTTAATCTTTGAAAGCGCTGATGTATCAACCTGATCATTTTTAGGAGCCAGACCAATGATACAGTTTCTTAGTCCCTGTGCTCCGAATTCTATGAATACTTTGTAATTTTTCCAATGAGGAACTGAAAACTGGAAACCCGCCCAGCTTGTGTTAACGTAGTCTCCAGGATCACTTAGCAGATCAAGTCCCATTTCTTCGCACAGTTGTTCAAGCTGTTTAAGGAAAACAGTATTGATCAGATTATTTTTTACATTGCCGAGATTGGCAGAGATCATAAAAACGGCATCTAAATTTTCCGTTAAGGACAGTTGATCAATTAGTTCTTTATCCATGGCTGAAGTTGTATTTTGATTGGTTAACTCTTTAAGGTGATTGCTGTATTGTATCAGTGTTTCCCGGACGATGGGAGACCTTACCGCTATTTCAATGCACCGCTCCAGCCAGTCTAAGATGACTTCACAATAAGAAACCTGCAGGTAATCTGTTTTATCAGGTGCAGTCTGAGGAGATTCATTCCCCCATAATGTTAAATAAAGCAATTTAAACGCAGTCCCGTATTGCTGGACTCCGAAAGCATGATACCTTTTCAGCTGCTCGAATTGATCGTTTGCATATATTTTATTTTCTATTAAAATAGCTTCGCCCGAAGAATTCTTTATTAAAATATCAAGTCTTCCAAACCGTGTAGCATATTCCCGGTGAACTTCGACATCCTGATATCCAAAAACATATTCCGGAGGCAATATACCCGATTTAATAAGCGTATTGATAAAAGCATCTAAAAATTTATGGTGTAGCTGATGGCTTCCATTGGGATCTAACAGTTCTGCAAGGATGGATGAATGTGTATTTTCATAATGATTAACCCCACAGATCCTGAACATATTAAATGAATCATCATTCTTAGCAAGCTCTGATTTTCTATTTTTAATTATCCAGTTAACTTCCTGAAGAAGCTTTGCGATTTCTTTCATGGTAACAGTTTTCAGGTTTAGTTTTTAATTTTAAAATGTTTTTATGATGCTTCTACTTCCTCCCCAACCGCCAAGCGTGACAACAACAAGCTTTGCAGTTGTGTGAGTTTCTGGTTTTGTTTAGTTTTTAATTTTTTCACTTTATTGACCAATTGAATTTCCTTAGAGTAAAATTCTAAAACTGAAACGCTTGGTAATAAGATTTTGTAATCTAATATCCAATCTTTATCACCTCTTGGCATTTTAGTCCCCTTTGCACCTTGCATTACATAATCAAAGAATTGGTCATTAAAAAGAATATTAAGAGCGAAAAATTGAAAAACAGGTTCTTTTGACCTTAGACATAAAACATCATTCGAACATCCTCCATTTATATCAGCAAACCATATTTTTTTTAAGTAAGGTCGGATGTTTGAAATTAGTATATCGCCTTCAATAAATTCTGAAACATTGTTACCCTCAGGAACATTTGAAATAAAATCTACTCCTCTTTTATCTGCCAACATACTTTCAGTGGAAATATAATTTTGAGAAGTTAATTCTCTCAAACTGATTTTTGTATTGGAATAATAAATTATATTCTTCAATTTCCCAACTTCCCACCCCTCCGGAATTTCCTTCCCAAGTTCTTCGTTCCAAACCATTTTTCCGCCGGAAGATTTATAAGGTTTTTCTATGGCCACCCCGTCCTGCGGACCCCCCTCCGACGGAAGGGAATAGGGAAAATCAAAATCCACAAACCAATGCTTATACAAAGCTTGCGCAACAGCTTCCAGTTTCTCGCAAATCTGCTCGTTCACTTTTATTTTGTTGGCTATGCTTTGGTATTGCGCTACAATTTGTCGCTGTTCTTCGATTGGTGGAACATTCACTTTCATTTCTAAAAACATTTCCCAAGATATACCTCCCCGTACATCGCCTCCACTAATATAACCCACCCAACGATCTGTTTCTGATCTTCTGAACCACATATTTAAATAGTCAGGTAAAATTATATTTTCATTTATAACTTCAAAGACATAATAGGCGGATGAAATAAGTGCAAGACTTTCCTCTTTGTATAAATCTATTGGTAATTGTAAATCACGTCCAACACTCATCAACTTGCAGGCAAATTGATTTTTCTTTATTAAGTTATATTTTGTTAAGTCAACACCATTCAAATTTGCAACCGAAGGAATAAAATTTTTAGAAATACTAACACCAATAACTCTTTTAACTTTTCCATCTGTATTTTTAATATTTACCGATTTAACAAGGTCTTTGAGCTGTTTATAAATCATAGCCTAAAGTTTTAAAAACATTAAAAACTTCTTCTTTCAATTGGTTTTCCTGTTCAAATAAATCTTTTAATTCGTTCTGTAAACTTTGCATCCGTTCATCATAATCCAGACTTTCATCACGGCTAACAAATTCGATATATTTACTTGGCACTAAAGAATAATCTTTTTTGCGGATTTCTTCAAGAGTCGCACTGTAAGAATATTCAGGAATATTATAACCACCCCGTCCTTCGGACACCCCTCCAGTGGAGGGGAATTGCTGCCAGTTGTGATAATGGGCAGCAATCGCAGTGATCTCTTCTTCCCCAAACTGAATGAATTTCTTTTCAAACGGTTCACCTTTCTGTCTCAGATCCATAAAAAGAACTTCGCCTTTGCGGTTACGGTACTTTTTTATACCATCGTTTACTTCAATATTTCTTTCTTCTTTATTTCTATTAATTATCCAAAGTGTAACACTAATTCCTGTAGAATAAAACATACTTTGTGGTAAAATCACCACGGCTTCCACCAAATCATTTTCAATGATCTGTTTCCGTATTTTATATTCTTCGCCGCCGCCACTCAGTGCTCCGTTTGCCAAAATAAATCCGGCAACGCCGTTCTGAGAGAGTTTGGAGATTATATTCAGAATCCACGCATAGTTGGCATTAGATTTTGGGGGCACTTCATAGCCTGCCCATCGTGGATCGGTGGTCAGTTCGTTTTCTGCACGCCAGTCCTTTAAATTAAAAGGCGGGTTGGCCATGATGTAATCGGCTTTCAGATCTTTGTGTTGGTCGTCGCTAAAAGTATCTGCCGCTTTGCTTCCGAGGTTACAGGAGATTCCACGGATGGCAAGATTCATCTTCGCCAGTTTATAGGTCGTATTGGTAAGCTCCTGACCATAGATAGAAACATCTTTTTTGTTTCCCTTGTGTTTTTCAATGAACTTGAGCGACTGTACAAACATCCCACCCGAACCACAGGAAGGATCATAGATTTTCCCTTTGTAGGGTTCTATCATTTCCGCGATGAGGTTGACGATCGATTTCGGGGTATAGAACTCTCCTTTTCCTTTCCCTTCGGCAATGGCAAATTTGCTCAGGAAATATTCATACACGCGTCCCACAATATCGTGGGCTTCATCTTTCAGGGTATCAATATTGTTAATCGTATCCAGCAAAGCCGAAAACTTAGACTGATCCAGCCCGAGACGGGAGAAATAATTATCGGGCAATGCGCCTTCCAGAGATTTGTTGGTACGCTCGATAGTTTTCAGCGCAGAATCTACAATCAGGGTAATATTTTCCTGCTTGGCGTTTTCCATAATGAAAGTCCACCGCGATTCTTCCGGCAGATAAAATACATTTTCTGCCTGATAAAATTCGGGAATATCTAAGAACGCTTCTTTGTGCTCATTAATGAGTTCCTGTCTTCTTCTCAGAAATTTGTCATTCGCAAACTTTAGGAAGATCAGACTCAACACCACGTGTTTATATTCGGAAGGCTCTACAGAACCTCTTAATTTATTGGCAGAATCCCAGAGGATTTCTTCGGTACTTTTTGTTTTTGCAGCTGTTTTCGTTGCCATTGTTAAATCTTAGATATAATAGAACAGCAAATATATCGCAATTCTTCGATTCCTTCCCTCCTGCATATTTCTGAAGTTAAGAATTTTCAGCTTTTCACTTCCAGAAATATAGTGCTGTTTTCATACGGCGGGAATCATCATATGATATCGGTATAACCTATGACGATTGATAATCAATCGAATGTATCGTAAAGATGATCATGGTTCATCGTTTTTTTAAATTATAATTCAAATATAAATAAAAAAAACATTTCACTATTACGGGATACCATAAAAAATATCGTTGGATTTTGTATTTATTCAGCGTGTTTAAATTGATAATTTATTTTTACCCTTAAGGAGTTAAGCCTCTTTAGCTTAAAAACCTAATAAAAATCAATGGATTGATTCCTTAATCAGAATCAGCTTAACCAGCTTGCATTGATGCCGTCTAATCTGAAGATTTCTTAATGCTAAATGTAAGAATAAACAAAGTTTATTGTATATGAGATAATAGACTTATCCATTTTACTCATAAAGGCTTCGACAGGCTCAGCCTGACAATGTTAAAATATTGCGGTGAATATTCCAGATGTCACCCTGAGCCTGTCGAACGGACACTATCAGAAAACCGCCTGCTAATTGTTGTTCTCCAATATCAGGTAAAGGAATAAGTCAATCAGATCATTAAGAAAAACCTGTACAACTTTTATTGAGCAGTATGTAAGCAGGCTCTTAAAATGATATATTTATTGGATAAAAAAACCTCCACCCTTTCAGGCAGAGGCTTTTCTTTAAATCATCGTCATGGCCCCGAGATACGCGCTGTTACACGCAAGGGTTTCTTTCGCATTCCTGAAAAACACCCAGACCTGAACTTCCTTTCCTGTGTAAGAAGCAGGCATCGTGACATCGGCAGTCAATGCTCCCCTTTCGGCAACGGATTCGAAAATTTCAAACGTTCCCAATTCTTCGCAATAACACACCGCATTGGCTTTGTCGATGGTATCTGCGTTTCCCTGTGCGGAATTATCTTCCCAGCTCAGCGTAATGATATTTCCGGTTTGCGGAGCAGCAGCGACGTTCTGGAAACCTGACAGATCACCTTTCGTGATCAGCACCTTGTTGTATACCAGTTCGGGAACATCGCCATTCATCTGTAACGCTTCGCTGATGGTATAGGAAACCGCCATATTCACCCTTGATTTTGAACCGCTCCCCGATCCGAAATACTTCGTCTGGATGTTTTTAAGCGGCTGCAGAAAGCTGATCACCATGCTGAACTTGGTCTGCTGCAGAAGCTGTTTTTCGGTGGGCTGCTTCGAGCTTGGTTTGGGAATGCTTCTGATAATGTCCTGTCCGCGCCAGTTTGCCCCTACAACCGTTCCCACTTTTCCTGAAAATCCTCCAAGGATTCCTTTTGTTATTCGTGCCATTTTGTGCATTTTTATTGGTTAACAGAACGAAGGTATTACAGAATTTTCCCATTTCAGGCACCTGTGAAAAAGATGACGGGTTTTGACTGCTTTTGACCGGTTTGAAAACCCATTTCTTCGGATCATGTTCGGGTCTTCTTCGGATCGGCTTCGGAAAAATGGGATTTTTTCCGAAGAAAGACCGAACAACAGTCGAAGGATTTCGGGAGAATTTTGATTACCGTATTTCTTTAATTGTACGCTTCGGCTCCGCTCAGCGTACTTCAATGCGACTCCATTTTAAACACAGCATTGTAAACCAAACCCTCCACCGTGAGCTGAGCGTAGCCGAAGCGCACATCATCGTAAATAATCATTCCTAAAGTTGTTCAAACCCGCAAAGACGCAATATTTTTTAACTTACTCTATCTATTTAAGGCGCAAAGATTTTATCTCCGATAAAATGTAATACGGATATTTTTCGCTTCGACTCCGCTCAGCGTACTTCATTTCATTCCATTTTAAACAAATCATTGTAAATAAAACCCGCCACCGTGCGCTGAGCGGAGCCGAAGCACACATCACTGCAACACAATTTTAAATAAATCATTGTAGTAAAAAAAGATCCTTCGGCTGCTTAACATACTTAAAAAGCAACTTAAGAAGTTACATTGTACATCTGCGTAATCTCCACAATCTGCTTGAAGTAATCACAAGACAATCAAGACAACAGATTATTGTGATAAGAAAAGAGACCCTTCGACTGCTTACTATATTTAGAAAGTAATTTAATAAGTTACGTTGTGCATCTGCATAATCTCCACAATCTACGTGAAGTAATTGCACGACAATCAAAACAACAGATTATTGTGATAAGAAAAAGAGATCCTTCGACTGCTTCGCGCTCAGGATGACAACGCAGAAAGTCATTGATTTTAGAGTATGGTATTGAATTGAAAGTGTTAGACAATTATTTATTGTAATAAAAGAGATCCTGCGGTGTTTCGCGCTCAGAATAACATAAGAGTGACCGTCGATCCGCATCATTCCGCAGAAACCGGTTTTAATCCCACCAACGAAAGACATAAAAATACCCTCATTTTTTGAGGGCTGTATTGAAAAACGATTTCGGATAGTATATTTTCTTTCCGATTTTTATATGCGGAATATTCTGTGATTTCCGGATTCTGAATAAGGTACTGTCGCTGATATTCAGCAGCCTTTTTACATCGGCACTGTCATAATACTGCGAATCGGTAATCTGCTTTTTCCTGAGGGTATCCAGAATTTCAGAAAAAATGTCCAGAACGGTATGCATCAGCTCTTCATCATACAACGGTGGATTGTTGGGTTTCTTTTTCATCCTGTGCTTTTTTAAAAGAAATAATGTTATTAATTTTTATTTCAAACGTTGAGGAAATATAAAATATTGTTTTATTTTTCTAATAGATAGAGAAGCTGAAAAAACGATAAAATACAATCATTCATTTCTTCGATAAAATTTATGAAAATTTTTTGTTAAAATCTTGGTTATCCGGAATGAGAGGAATGAAATCCTCTGTAAAGATGAATGATATTTACCAGAAAAAAAATATTTTTTTTATGATGGTTGCCAACATTCCGGGTCTTCGGGTTGTAATGATATCAGAACATAACAGTTTTCGGATCCGAAAAGATCTTCAGCATCAAAAATTTATTTATATTCGCAGTCCTTAAAATTATTGACCATGAGAAAAAAAATTACTCTATTCTTATTCGGAGTTCCTTTTTTTGGTTTTGCCCAGTCTGTGATCGGGAATATGAACTCGGGAGCGGTTTCTGCAGATAACTTTACGCATTCGGTGGGAGAAATTTATGTGATTCCTACGGAGCCCGACAAAGCGAATTCCGGAACAATGGGAATGTTTTACCAGTCTGTTTTACAGGTTTTGGGTGTTTCAGAACTTGAAAAAGACCATGTGAAAATCTATCCCAATCCTACTGTTGATTTCATTTATGTTAAACTGAATTCAAAATCAAAAATCGAAGGTGCGGAAATCTATGATCTTTCGGGAAAGCTTGTTTTCAAAACTAAATTAGATTCTGAACAACTGGATCTCAGACCGCTTCAACAGGGAGTTTATATGATCGTTTTCAAAAACTCCGACATCAAACCTATCAAAATTATCAAAAAACCTTAAAAAAACTATTTGAACATGAAAAAGCTTTATGCAACTATAGGATTATTTTTAGCAAGTTTAGTAAGCGCACAGGTTCCGCAGGCTTTCAGCTATCAGACGATTGCTTTCAATGCGGCAGGAGCTCCGATTGCTAACGGAAACGTTTCTTTGAGAATCAGCATTCTGGATAATGCAGCCAACGGAACGGTTTTATATACAGAAACACAAAACAAAACGACCAACGCCAAAGGTCTGGTAAATCTGAATATCGGACAGGGAACGGCTACGACAGGAAATTTCGGAGCAATCAACTGGGGAACCAACGCCAAATTTGTAAAAGTGGAAATGGATCCTGCAGGAGGCTCTAACTATACGAATGTCGGGGTAAATCAGTTGATGAGTGTGCCTTATGCAATGGTGGCAGATAAAGTAAATATGAACTCTAATGGTTCATCCTTAAATGATGATATTGTAGAAAATAAATTTTCAAATTTTGGATTTATTGATTCCTATGATGCCAAAGCATATGTTTTCAACAGTAAAACAGGAACTTGGGTTGCTCAGACATTTAATACCTATGCAAGCCCAACTTTGGTTACGTCCAATGGTAACTTTGCATTTATTGATGCATATAGCGCAAAATCTTATGCTTTTAGTAATAAAACAGGAACTTGGATAGCCCAGACATTTAATGCTTCTGCTAGTCCTACTTTAATTACATCCAATGGTAACTTCGCATTCATGGATATGTATGATGCCAAAGCTTACGTTTTCAACTCAAAGACAGGAATTTGGACTGTACAAGCATTCAATCCTTCTGCCAGTCCAAGTTTAGTTTCATCCAATGGTAATTTTGCCTTTATGGATATGTATGATACCAAAGCCTATGCTTTCAATACTAAAACAGGAACCTGGATCACACAGGCATTTAATTCTTCAGCCAATCCAAGTTTAACAAAATCTAACGGTAACTTTGCATTTGTAGATAGCTATAGCAGTAAAGCGTATGTATTTAATAGTAAGACAGGAACCTGGATCTCGCAGACATTTAATTCTTCTGCCAATCCAAGTTTAATATTGTCAGAATCAAACTGAAAATTAAAAAAGAGGCTCTCGCCTCTTTTTTTATGCAAATGTTTAAATAAAACAATCATAATCACTAAATTTGTGAGTCTTAAAAAATCAAATAATAAATTACAGTATAATGTCAGACAAATCAAAAATCTATTACACGCTTACGGATGAGGCTCCTATGTTGGCTACACACTCGTTTTTACCGATTGTGAAAGCTTTTACAAAATCTGCAAATATTGAGATCGCCGTTCCGGATATTTCTTTGGCAGGAAGAATTTTAGCCAACTTCCCGGAATTTTTGAAGGATGATCAAAAGATCGGTGATGCTTTGGCTGAATTGGGTCAGTTAGCGACTCAACCGGATGCCAACATTATCAAGTTACCGAATATTTCAGCTTCTGCTCCTCAATTGGATGAAGCAATTGCAGAACTGCAGTCTAAAGGTTTTGCAGTGCCTAATTATCCTGCTGAGCCTAAAAATGATGAAGAGAAAGCAATTAAAGCAAAATATGCCAAAGTTTTAGGAAGTGCCGTAAACCCTGTATTAAGAGAAGGAAATTCTGACAGACGTGCTCCAAAAGCCGTTAAAAACTATGCAAAAGCAAACCCTCACAGAATGGGCGACTGGGCTTCTGACAGCAAAACAGACGTTGCTCACATGAACGGAGGAGATTTCTACGGAACTGAAACCTCAACAACGGTAGAAAATGCTACAAAATTTAAGATCGTTTTCAAAGGAAACGACGGTTCTGAAACGCAATTGAAAGATTTTGCCAACCTTCAGGCAGGAGAAGTAATTGATTCTTCCGTAATGAATCTCAATGCTCTAAAAGCTTTTGTACAGGAAGCTATTGAAGAAGCTAAAAACAGAAACGTTCTTCTTTCGGCGCACCTTAAAGCAACCATGATGAAGATTTCCGATCCGATTATTTTCGGAGCGATTGTAGAAACGTTCTTCAAAGAGGTTTTCACGAAATATGCAGAGACATTCAAGTCTTTAGATGTTAATCCAAACAACGGTCTGGCTGATCTTTTTGAAAAAATCAAAGGAAATGCACAGGAAGCGGATATTAAAGCAGATATTGAAGCGGCTCTGGCAAACGGACCGAGAGTGGCGATGGTAAATTCAGACAAAGGGATTACCAATTTCCACGTTCCTTCCGATATCATCGTTGATGCTTCTATGGCTGCATTGGTAAGAGGCGGCGGAAAAATGTGGAGCAAAGACGGAAAAGAAGAAGATACGGTTTGTATTATTCCGGACCGTTCTTACGCAGGTTTCTATCAGTCTGTTATTGATGATATGAAAGCACATGGGAAATTAGATCCTACCACAATGGGTTCTGTTCCGAATGTAGGTTTAATGGCTCAAAAAGCTGAAGAATACGGATCTCACGACAAAACGTTCCAGGCTTCAGCAGAAGGAACCATTGAAGTCCAGGACGAAAACGGAAACGTTCTTCTTTCTCAGAAAGTAGAAAAAGGAGATATTTTCAGAATGTGCCAGACGAAAGATGCTCCGATTCAGGACTGGGTAAAATTAGCAGTAAACAGATCCAGATTATCTGATACTCCGGCTATATTCTGGTTAGATAAAGGAAGAGCACACGACAGAGAAATCATCAAAAAAGTTGAAAAATACTTAGCTGATCACGACACCAACGGATTAGACATCAGAATCATGGATGTAAAAGATGCCATGACGGAAACATTAAAAAGAGCAAGAGAAGGAAAAGATACCATTTCTGTATCCGGAAACGTATTGAGAGATTATTTAACTGACCTTTTCCCAATTCTTGAACTTGGGACTTCTGCTAAAATGCTTTCTATTGTTCCATTAATGAACGGAGGTGGTCTTTTTGAAACCGGTGCGGGAGGTTCTGCTCCTAAACACGTTGAGCAGTTCATCGAAGAAGGTTATTTAAGATGGGATTCTTTAGGTGAATTCCTTGCTTTACAGGCTTCTTTAGAGCATTTGGCACAAACTCAGGGGAATACAAAATCTCAGGTGTTAGCGGACGCACTGGATGAAGCTAATGCTAAATTCTTAGCTACCGACAAGTCTCCTGCAAGAAAAGTAGGACAAATCGATAACAGAGGTTCTCACTTTTATCTGGCAATGTACTGGGCGGAAGCTTTAGCAAACCAGACTGCTGATGCAGAATTAGCGACACAATTCGCTCCGATTGCAGAAGCAATGAAGGAAAACGAAGAAGTAATCAACGCAGAATTAATTGGTGCTCAGGGAAAACCTCAGGATATTGATGGTTACTACAAAACAGATACGTACAAAACGTATGCTGCTATGAGACCAAGTACGGTTTTAAATGAAATCATCGACGGAATTTAATTTCATTTTTGCTTAAAATATTTTTTAGCCATAGCCGACTGTAGTTCGGTTATGGCTAATTTTTTATAGTCTGTAAAATCAGCCTAACTTAATCGAACCCTTTTCGTCGAATCCGCCTACGCCTTTCCTGCAACGGATTTCAAAAATTATTATCTTCGTGATGAAGGACAACCTGACTAAATTAAAAGCTCAATACGATCTCGTTGTGAATTGCTTTCAAAAATTATTATCTTCGTGATGAAGAACAACTTCGCTCATTCCTTTTTTATCCGTAGCCCAGTTGTGAATTGCTTTCAAAAATTATTATCTTCGTGATGAAGAACAACTTTACGGGAAGGCGAGTTTATAGAACTCGAGTTGTGAATTGCTTTCAAAAATTATTATCTTCGTGATGAAGAACAACTTTTCCACTATACCCCAGTTTTGTACTATAGTTGTGAATTGCTTTCAAAAATTATTATCTTCGTGATGAAGAACAACGAGGGCTAAATTTAGCCCTGAACGAATTAAGTTGTGAATTGCTTTCAAAAATTATTATCTTCGTGATGAAGAACAACTAAGGTTAATAAAGGACGGCGCTATTAACGGTTGTGAATTGCTTTCAAAAATTATTATCTTCGTGATGAAGAACAACCATCATACTTTGACTGAGTTTCGGTAGCAGGTTGTGAATTGCTTTCAAAAATTATTATCTTCGTGATGAAGAACAACATTTGCATAATTCTTCACGTCCTGACCAACTGTTGTGAATTGCTTTCAAAAATTATTATCTTCGTGATGAAGAACAACATCATCAGAATCAATACCTTCATCAATATCGTTGTGAATTGCTTTCAAAAATTATTATCTTCGTGATGAAGAACAACCTCAAATGTTACCGCATTAAGATCTGCTGGGTTGTGAATTGCTTTCAAAAATTATTATCTTCGTGATGAAGAACAACGTCAGCGCAATGGGAGGGTTTTGTGTATTGGTTGTGAATTGCTTTCAAAAATTATTATCTTCGTGATGAAGAACAACAGGCATTAAATTTACGCAATTTGCAGATTAGTTGTGAATTGCTTTCAAAAATTATTATCTTCGTGATGAAGAACAACATCTCCTCTTCAGATATTAGCATATCTGCGGTTGTGAATTGCTTTCAAAAATTATTATCTTCGTGATGAAGAACAACTCAAATAGAAGGTGGCATGGTTGGCATTTAGTTGTGAATTGCTTTCAAAAATTATTATCTTCGTGATGAAGAACAACATCATCAGAATCAATACCTTCATCAATATCGTTGTGAATTGCTTTCAAAAATTATTATCTTCGTGATGAAGAACAACCTCAAATGTTACCGCATTAAGATCTGCTGGGTTGTGAATTGCTTTCAAAAATTATTATCTTCGTGATGAAGAACAACGTCAGCGCAATGGGAGGGTTTTGTGTATTGGTTGTGAATTGCTTTCAAAAATTATTATCTTCGTGATGAAGAACAACAGGCATTAAATTTACGCAATTTGCAGATTAGTTGTGAATTGCTTTCAAAAATTATTATCTTCGTGATGAAGAACAACAAGATCGCGGTCTGGTTCCCGCCTAAAAAAGTTGTGAATTGCTTTCAAAAATTATTATCTTCGTGATGAAGAACAACTCATGATCAGATTTTCCGGACGTTTTCCTAGTTGTGAATTGCTTTCAAAAATTATTATCTTCGTGATGAAGAACAACATTAAAGGAGTTAACCCCAGTTCATTGTAAGTTGTGAATTGCTTTCAAAAATTATTATCTTCGTGATGAAGAACAACTAGCTGGACTGGTTGGAATACTTTCATCATGTTGTGAATTGCTTTCAAAAATTATTATCTTCGTGATGAAGAACAACCAGGTAAGTGAATTAGATTTGATTCGGCGGGTTGTGAATTGCTTTCAAAAATTATTATCTTCGTGATGAAGAACAACAATGCGCCCAACCTTAATCAAGAGAGTTGGGTTGTGAATTGCTTTCAAAAATTATTATCTTCGTGATGAAGAACAACTCAATCAATATCTATAAATAACCTAATTAAGTTGTGAATTGCTTTCAAAAATTATTATCTTCGTGATGAAGAACAACTACCTCTGGTATTTATGATCCAACCATTCAGTTGTGAATTGCTTTCAAAAATTATTATCTTCGTGATGAAGAACAACTGCTAAAAAGGGCATTGCATTTACGTCTAAGTTGTGAATTGCTTTCAAAAATTATTATCTTCGTGATGAAGAACAACATCGTAATATCTTTTTAATGGTCTTGTTTTGTTGTGAATTGCTTTCAAAAATTATTATCTTCGTGATGAAGAACAACATCCGGGACCCATTCTTAAACTGTATATAGGTTGTGAATTGCTTTCAAAAATTATTATCTTCGTGATGAAGAACAACTGAGTTTATATTTGCAAAGTATAGGAATGGGTTGTGAATTGCTTTCAAAAATTATTATCTTCGTGATGAAGAACAACGCTGAAATAAAAGTCAGCTTCAGCTTCGTAGTTGTGAATTGCTTTCAAAAATTATTATCTTCGTGATGAAGAACAACTTCAATACACATTTGAATGATTCGAATGCAGTTGTGAATTGCTTTCAAAAATTATTATCTTCGTGATGAAGAACAACTATGAAAACTCCTTTTTTAATACGCTTTAAGTTGTGAATTGCTTTCAAAAATTATTATCTTCGTGATGAAGAACAACTCCCTCGGTCTGCCGTTATAATGTTTTTCGGTTGTGAATTGCTTTCAAAAATTATTATCTTCGTGATGAAGAACAACTTCCAGATTTTGAATATCAATAGTATCAAAGTTGTGAATTGCTTTCAAAAATTATTATCTTCGTGATGAAGAACAACACATAAGTAAGATGCAATTTGTTTTGTTTCGTTGTGAATTGCTTTCAAAAATTATTATCTTCGTGATGAAGAACAACATTTAACGCCTTGTCTACTGTGGGGCGAGAGTTGTGAATTGCTTTCAAAAATTATTATCTTCGTGATGAAGAACAACTTCCATCCTTTAATCATTGATGGAACCGTAGTTGTGAATTGCTTTCAAAAATTATTATCTTCGTGATGAAGAACAACGGATTGTTATGAACACATTTGAAAAACTAAGTTGTGAATTGCTTTCAAAAATTATTATCTTCGTGATGAAGAACAACCAGAAATCTTCTGTAAACCTTGCCATGATCGTTGTGAATTGCTTTCAAAAATTATTATCTTCGTGATGAAGAACAACAGGGCGTTTTGACCTGCAAAACACAACTGAGTTGTGAATTGCTTTCAAAAATTATTATCTTCGTGATGAAGAACAACAATTCCGAAGAATTGCGGTCTGATTTACTAGTTGTGAATTGCTTTCAAAAATTATTATCTTCGTGATGAAGAACAACATATGTTGAAACTTTTAATTGTGATGCTGGGTTGTGAATTGCTTTCAAAAATTATTATCTTCGTGATGAAGAACAACATTTCTATTACAAGAGTTGAAAAAGGAAATGTTGTGAATTGCTTTCAAAAATTATTATCTTCGTGATGAAGAACAACTGGGGTTCTTTTTAAGCTTTTCCGCCCATGGTTGTGAATTGCTTTCAAAAATTATTATCTTCGTGATGAAGAACAACGAATTCCGACGGATCTGCCTTTTTGCTTAAGTTGTGAATTGCTTTCAAAAATTATTATCTTCGTGATGAAGAACAACGTAAAATTGGAATGTTTCCTCCGATTTGAAGTTGTGAATTGCTTTCAAAAATTATTATCTTCGTGATGAAGAACAACTCTAAATTGTTTAGCCAATTCGCTTCAAAAGTTGTGAATTGCTTTCAAAAATTATTATCTTCGTGATGAAGAACAACTTGGCTTTATTATTCCCGTTTTTGTTTTCGGTTGTGAATTGCTTTCAAAAATTATTATCTTCGTGATGAAGAACAACGGACTGGGACGCAATCGAAGACCGTTTGAGGTTGTGAATTGCTTTCAAAAATTATTATCTTCGTGATGAAGAACAACGTTCTTCTTTGTAGTTCCCGACGGGCTTGTGTTGTGAATTGCTTTCAAAAATTATTATCTTCGTGATGAAGAACAACGCAAATGCACACAAATACGACTAATATAAAGTTGTGAATTGCTTTCAAAAATTATTATCTTCGTGATGAAGAACAACTAAAAGGTAAAATAAATTCTGAATATTTTAGTTGTGAATTGCTTTCAAAAATTATTATCTTCGTGATGAAGAACAACTATTTCCAGCCAGTTACTAACATTTGAGTAGTTGTGAATTGCTTTCAAAAATTATTATCTTCGTGATGAAGAACAACTAAACCAACACAGGAGCGAATAGCGAAACTGTTGTGAATTGCTTTCAAAAATTATTATCTTCGTGATGAAGAACAACATTTTACCTGTGAAATACTTAAAACATCTAGTTGTGAATTGCTTTCAAAAATTATTATCTTCGTGATGAAGAACAACTTTGCACAAATCAAATTGTGACACAAACGTGTTGTGAATTGCTTTCAAAAATTATTATCTTCGTGTTTAATTACTTTGTACTGGGTAAGCGTTGGGTTGTGAATTGCTTTCAAAAATTATTATCTTCGTGATGAAGAACAACAAAAGTAATTCCTTTCATTGTAAACTTTGAGTTGTGAATTGCTTTCAAAAATTATTATCTTCGTGATGAAGAACAACCCAGCACCTCAACGGCTATATATTTCTGCAGTTGTGAATTGCTTTCAAAAATTATTATCTTCGTGATGAAGAACAACTCGTCTATTTCACTGTTGTACTGATCTATAGTTGTGAATTGCTTTCAAAAATTATTATCTTCGTGATGAAGAACAACGTTGCAACGGCTGGCAATACCTGCGGCAATGTTGTGAATTGCTTTCAAAAATTATTATCTTCGTGATGAAGAACAACTTAAAATGAGTGGAGGAAACACACGGTATAGTTGTGAATTGCTTTCAAAAATTATTATCTTCGTGATGAAGAACAACGCCGTAAACTTACACCAGACGAAGCTACAGGTTGTGAATTGCTTTCAAAAATTATTATCTTCGTGATGAAGAACAACGTAAAGGACGTAAACCAGTGGAATTTAATAGTTGTGAATTGCTTTCAAAAATTATTATCTTCGTGATGAAGAACAACTATTTTCGACGGAAACGCACAAATTTTCTAGTTGTGAATTGCTTTCAAAAATTATTATCTTCGTGATGAAGAACAACGCGATTTAAAAATACTTATCCTAATCCTTTGTTGTGAATTGCTTTCAAAAATTATTATCTTCGTGATGAAGAACAACAACCGCGTAATTTTCTCCAACGTACGTTAGTTGTGAATTGCTTTCAAAAATTATTATCTTCGTGATGAAGAACAACATACCCAACTGATAATGCTTTTCTTCCACAGTTGTGAATTGCTTTCAAAAATTATTATCTTCGTGATGAAGAACAACATAAACATCTCCATACTCCGTTATCTCGTAGTTGTGAATTGCTTTCAAAAATTATTATCTTCGTGATGAAGAACAACAAATTGAGCGTTTACCAATTCATTACGACGGTTGTGAATTGCTTTCAAAAATTATTATCTTCGTGATGAAGAACAACCCGTAGCAAAGACTACTAAATTTACAGACCGTTGTGAATTGCTTTCAAAAATTATTATCTTCGTGATGAAGAACAACGATAAGAAAAAACAGCCTTTAGAGGATTTAGTTGTGAATTGCTTTCAAAAATTATTATCTTCGTGATGAAGAACAACCTATACACTAAATGGACGGAGGAGGAATTTGTTGTGAATTGCTTTCAAAAATTATTATCTTCGTGATGAAGAACAACAATGCGCCCAACCTTAATCAAGAGGTTGGGGTTGTGAATTGCTTTCAAAAATTATTATCTTCGTGATGAAGAACAACAAAGCTTCCATTGTTTACATCCGGTATGTAGTTGTGAATTGCTTTCAAAAATTATTATCTTCGTGATGAAGAACAACAATTATATCAGACGTTACATTAGGTAATGTGTTGTGAATTGCTTTCAAAAATTATTATCTTCGTGATGAAGAACAACTGACGAAACAAACGCAGCCTCCGCAGCTAAGTTGTGAATTGCTTTCAAAAATTATTATCTTCGTGATGAAGAACAACCTCAAGGGGACCTGTTATAGTCATATCGGAGTTGTGAATTGCTTTCAAAAATTATTATCTTCGTGATGAAGAACAACACCACCAATAGGCTTACCAGCTAATGCTCCGTTGTGAATTGCTTTCAAAAATTATTATCTTCGTGATGAAGAACAACAACCGCTGATCCGATTGTTGCTATCTCCGCGTTGTGAATTGCTTTCAAAAATTATTATCTTCGTGATGAAGAACAACTGTTTATCATTGACGCTGTAGTGGTGTCAAGTTGTGAATTGCTTTCAAAAATTATTATCTTCGTGATGAAGAACAACAACCTTATTAATTTGAAATTAATTGTTATAGTTGTGAATTGCTTTCAAAAATTATTATCTTCGTGATGAAGAACAACCATTACATTCTGCTGAAAGTCTGACATCGGGTTGTGAATTGCTTTCAAAAATTATTATCTTCGTGATGAAGAACAACTTACCGTTTTCCTCGTAAATCTGTGGTGTAGTTGTGAATTGCTTTCAAAAATTATTATCTTCGTGATGAAGAACAACGTACTGTAACTCTTTGGCTGCGTCGTAGTAGTTGTGAATTGCTTTCAAAAATTATTATCTTCGTGATGAAGAACAACAAATACTCCTCTATACCCTCGCCCGTAATAGTTGTGAATTGCTTTCAAAAATTATTATCTTCGTGATGAAGAACAACATAAGTTTGTCGCGCTCCTTTGCCAGTCTGGTTGTGAATTGCTTTCAAAAATTATTATCTTCGTGAGCTACTGCGGTCTTTCCAATGCTGGGACGGTTGTGAATTGCTTTCAAAAATTATTATCTTCGTGATGAAGAACAACATTTTCAAAAATAAATCTACGTGCCTATTAGTTGTGAATTGCTTTCAAAAATTATTATCTTCGTGATGAAGAACAACGTTACTCTTGTAAGGGCTTAAACCCATTATGTTGTGAATTGCTTTCAAAAATTATTATCTTCGTGATGAAGAACAACGTCTCAGCTACTACTGTGATCTTTAGCCTAGTTGTGAATTGCTTTCAAAAATTATTATCTTCGTGATGAAGAACAACTAGCATAGGCTGCCAAGTTAATGGGATCAAGTTGTGAATTGCTTTCAAAAATTATTATCTTCGTGATGAAGAACAACTAGAAGTACCATCAGGATTTGCGTAATTTAGTTGTGAATTGCTTTCAAAAATTATTATCTTCGTGATGAAGAACAACCTCAAAATCTAATCCATTGGTTTTCAATGGATTTTTTTTATATTTTAAAAATAACAAAATCTCTAAAAGTTAATTATAATCTATCTCTAATTATCTTTTTTGATTTTCTATTTGGGAATTGCTTTGACTCAGCCAAATCGAATCCAACGCTTTTCGTCGAATCCGCCCACGCTTATCCGGCTGCGGATTTCAAAATTATTATCTTCGTGATGAAGGACAACCTCAAAAAATAATCCATTGGTTTTCAATGGATTATTTTATATTTTAAAAATAACAAAATCTCTAAAACTTAATTATAATCTATCTCTAATTATCTTTTTTGATTTTCTATTTGGGAGTTGCTTTGACTCAGCCAAATCGAATCCAACGCTTTTCGTCGAATCCGCCTACGATTATCCGGCTGCGGATTTCAAAATTATTATCTTCGTGATGAAAGACAACCTCAAAAAAATAATCTACTGGTCTTCAGTAGATTATTTTTGTTTTCAGGATTTAAAATTCAGAACAATTCGAGCTGTTGGAAGGTCGGTGGCGGTTCTTCTTTATTTCTGGCAAAAAAGATTTCGATGTCTCCAAACTGTTTATCGGTAATGCACATAATGGCTACTTTTCCGGCTTTTGGAAGCATAAATTTCACTCTTTTGATGTGTACTTCTGCATTTTCCCGGCTCGGACAGTGACGCACGTACATCGAAAACTGGAATAAAGTAAATCCGTCATCAATCAATGCCTTCCGAAAACGGTTTGCATCTTTCATATTCGCTTTCGTTTCGGTCGGGAGGTCATATAATACTAAAACCCACATAATTCGGTATGCATTAAACCTTTCGGCGTTCATTTTTGGTGACTATTCTTTGTTTATTGTAATGATCGCAGCCCGACCTGAGTGGAGCTCTTTTTGCAGATTTTTATCCTTCGGCTCCGCTCAGGATAAACTACAGGCGGATAAAGCTGCCATAAAAAAATTAAATCAATTCCGGATAGGAAATCAGTCGCTTTTCTCCTGTATAGCATTTGTAAAGCGATGACGTGGTCATTTTTACAGCAACCAGCAACGGTCTTGTTTTGTCATCGATACGCACATCTTTGGTTGCAACCTGGAGAATATGCGCTTTAAATTCTTTCGTCAGTTCTTCGGTATCCGTATGAATTTTCAGCCACTGCATCACGAGTAAATCAACAAACGGACGATAAGGTTCCATTAAATCATCGGCAAGGCAATACGGATTGTATTTATTTTTATGAAAAATGCCGAGAACAGGCAACAGTCCGGTTTCTACAATGGCTCTTGCCACAATGCTTCTAAGCACGGCATATCCAAAATTAAAAAACTGATTGGGTGAATCTCCAAAACGCTGTCTCAAAAAGTCCAGACTGATGAGGTATTTCCAGTAATGCTGCGCCGCAATCCCTTCCATATTCGTTATATCGCCGGATTTTACGTTTCTCTGATATTCAATCATCGGTTCGTAGTAATTCCCCAGTTTCATCAGGACATTTTTCTGGTTTTCAATCTTGCATTCCACCGTCTGTTTCCAAAGCTGTTTTTTCAGCGGTTCACTGGCTTCCAACTGATCTTTTACCCGGTCGGAATGTTCGGTATGCCCATACAGCGGAAGCATTATTCCGTGCGGTAAATGATGGGCATCGCAACTCACCACCACGACATTATTTCCCATCATTTTCTGAATCAGATGGTGCGAAATGGTAATCTGATAATGATCCAGCATCAACAACCCCAAATCTTCCACAGGAACACTCCCCTTTTCCGTTTTGGTTTCCGGACAGAGGATTTTCAATTGCTCGTCTTTGAGCTTAAGGTAAGCGGGATTGCCGATGTAGATGGAGCGGGTGATCATATTAGAAATTCCATTTTATTGTACCATCAATAAACATCTCAAAATCTTTTCCTTCTATTGCAAAATTCCATTGCCCCTGTCTTAATCTTAAGAATATTTGTTTCTCATTGAAATTTACAGATGAATATTCAGGATTATCTTTTTTCAATTCAGTATCAATACCTGCTGCCAAATGATGACGGAATTTAATTCTACCATCTTTTTCAAATTGATATATTTTAAACATTCTGTTGGATAATTCAGGTTTTTCTAAATCTTTTAATTCGTGAATACTTTCTTTATAAAACAAGACTTTATCACCGCTTTTTAAAACTGCATAAAGAGGCAGATTTATTTTATTTTTTCCTTTACTAGATTCAAAACTTGAGAACTCCGGCTCGGCAAAAAGATTTTGAACATTTTTTAATTTAATTTCCGCCAAATCCACAATAGAAAGAATTCTCATAGCTTTACCGGAATCACTTTTGTAAAACAGACAATACGTGTTCTCACCGTTAGTTGCTAATGTAGATTTTTTGTAATCTTTATCTGAGACAAAACTGTGATTATGAACTTTAATTGCTGTAGTATATTTTAATCCATTTTCGAAACAACGTATTGTTCTGATTTTATTCACTTTGTCACCTTTTTTATCAAGCATGTAAACACCTTCAGTCAAAGCTGTTTTAAAATCTGTTTCTTCAACTTGTTTTTTAATTATTTTAAACAAATCTTTATCAACAATTGCTTTTTCAACTTCTTCAAGGCTTTTGAATCCTGGAGAATTTGCATCCTTTTTATAAACCAAGGGTTTTCTGACAGCCAAATAAATTTCATCATTAAGAATCATTTTTTTATTTTCATCAAACAAAATCTTATTATCTTCATCTCTTACAGGCTGTTTGATGGCTCCGTAAAAAGTTTCTCCGTGCAACTGTCCACGAATTGTATCACCTTTGGCAACTCGTTTTTTTCTATTGCCCGCCTGATCTATGTCGTAAACGATTTTACCTCTTTTTCTTATTATTTTAGATGTTTGAGTAATCGTTCGGCTATCTGTAAGGTTATTAATCAAAACTTTATCTTTTAATTCCAAAATATAATTTTCAGAAAAATTATTCCAATCCATAGGAAGTTCGTGATAGGTTTTGCCCGTTCTGTTATCAATTTCGTTTTGATAAGCTTTGATAATTCTTTCTCTATGAAAAGCATTTGGAATTAAGGTAAGAATTGCAGCATCCTGTGCGTGGTGACTGTGTACGCTTCTGTCTTTTTTAAAATCTTTTGACTGTACTTTATAAACTTTCTTAAAGATATCCGTAACTCTTCCTTTTTCCACAGAAACTCTTTTGAATAAGGTCTTAAAATATGGCAAAGCGTACTTGGTGATAATCTGAGTATCTCTCAACTGATTATTTCTCCATCCTGCTCTATATTCTGTAATGGTAAAAGTGGCTAATTTGGCTTTTAGATAATCCAAATCCATTTTTATGGTGTGATACTTTACAATACAAAAATCTTTGTACTCTTTTGTACTTGCATAAGAAGCCTTCTTTTTCCATTCATCAAATAGTTTTTCAACCTCCTCAATCTTCTTCCAAGTAACTATTCTCTCTGTTTTGCCTTTTAACTCTTTGTATTCTACTTTTCTTTCTCCAAAGAGAAATTCTATATTTCTGATTATTGGATTATAGAATTCACCATTAATAACCTGTTCAATATCATAATTGACTAATTGTGTCGGAAATTTCTTTCCTTTTTGTAAACGGTTATATCCCGAGTCGGCAATCGTGAGATTTTTCAATTCGTTATCAAAACTGATACTTGCAGGAATTGTATGCTCAAAATCATACTTGTTTCCAATGATTAAGTCTGAAAAGGAAATTGGCTTGCCTGTATAAAGGCAAATTTTGTTTTGTTCGTGCCACAATCTGATTTTATGGACTAATGTATCTTCATCGATAAGATTCACATTAGGAAACTGTTCCCGATAAATTGCCAGTTCTTTCCTGTAAGCATCATTTTCTTTTTCTCTTTCCTTTTGCCAAATCTCAATTGCTTTTCTTTTATTCTTATCATTAAGTTCTCTTGCAATTTCAATTACCACTTTTGTTTCTTCATCTATCTTCCCTGCCTGCAAAAGATAATTCACCAAATTTTTCAGTTTATGTAGAGACTTCAGCGCCATAGGATTTTTAAATCCTTTGCTCAGTGGCTCAGGATTGCCTAATAATTTAATTTCCCGACCTTCAAACTCTGCATCGGGATTTCTTGTTAAGAAACCACTTCTGTTATTTTCTTTAACGTAATATTTTTTCTTTCCTACCGAATATTCTAAATAATTGTCAGCTTCAGCATAATTCTCCTGTTCAGAAGGATGCCAAAGATATTTCTTCATATCTTCTGAAATATGATAAGTATCTTTTAAAAAATTAAATATCTTTTCATCAATTCTTTCAGGCTTTACAAAAAGATTTTTCTTATTAAAAAAAGATTTCTTTAAAAACTCAAGGTATTTTCGTGAAACATATGTAACAATATTTGTTTTACTTTCTTCTTCGAGTTTATCCCAGCTTTCCTGTCCGTAATTATCAATAATGCTTTTTAAAACTAGTTTGTTTTCAGTACTATCCAAATCTCTTTCATCAGTAATATAATAACGGTTTTCATCATTAAGCATTTCCGATATCAAACTATTGACAATCGCTGCATTTTTTCTGTTTGTCGAATCCAAATTTAAAATCTTAGAAATCTCTTCAGAAAAATGATTAATTAATGTCTCGGAAATTTCATTTTCTCCAAGCATTTTATATAGATTAGCCATATACACAGCGTGGCTGTATAAAAATCCTTTTTGTAAATAAGGAAGAATTTTCTTAATCGCAGAAAGACTTAAAGTCGCAAAACCTTGTTGTAATTTGATTTTAGAAAATTTATTCGCTTTTTCTTCATCTAAATTTAGTTTTTCTAAAGCAAATTTCTTAAGATTTTCCTGTCCGTCAAAGGTCATTAGAACGTGCCAAACGTCTTCAAAAGTATATTCGGTGTGAGATTTTTTGACAGGCTGTGAGCTTCTTTCTCCATTAATATCCCATTTTAGTATGTCTTTCCAGTTTATTCCAAAAACATCCTGAAATTGTTTAAGTAATTTTACGGAGAGTAATTTTGTTTTTTCGTGATGTTTTGATGTTCTTTTGGCACCGTCTTTCTTTAGTTGTTTATCAATTTCGCTGAGTTCAAAATCAGGTTTTGATTTATAAAATATCGGATAAATCTTAGCTTGGATATATTCCTGTTTATTTTCATCTAAAGGCGGAATGATATTTAAGTTATTAATCAAAACCCAAGTTCTATATTCTTCATACAGAGGATGACTTACAGCCACTCTCTTTTTCCCTTTTTCGTAAATACAGTTTCCAATCAAGCCTTTTTGTGTTCTTAAAGGACGTTGCCAGATGATGGCTTTCCATAGTTTTGAATAGTCATCCTTAGAAATATCGTGTAAATCACAAATCCATTTTAATTCTGCTTCACTGTCTTTTCTTAAGTTATATCTTTGTCTTATTCTTCCTCCGAAGTCTTTTTGATAATGATACAGTGCAGCGCCTAAAGTTTTATGTTTATCTAAATATTCCTCAATATCATTTCTTCCTTTTGTTCCGTTCTTATCACTTCCGGTTAACATCGTCTTAGCTTCTTCCTCATCTCTTCCTTTAAAACCTCTTCTTTGAACAAGCTGATAAAAAACTCTTCCTAAAATTTGAGGATCATTTGTAAATACATCTTTATATTGTGGATTACCTGCGAAGGCTCTGAAAATGTAATAACTTTCGTTTTTATCTTTTCCAAACAAATGAAAGTCTGGTAAACCGTCACCATCAAAATCAAATCTTATCCAATTCAGAAATTCTTCGGATTGGGGATACTCTCTTTTCTTTCCTTTCCTGTAAGTTTTCCAATTATTAAAATCTTCGATAGACAAAGGACACATATTTCTTTCTATAAGAAATTGCAAAATTCCAAACTTTCTGTATTTTTCAGCTTGGTAATTTCTTCTCTTACCTCTACTCTCTGTTCTTTTCTGAACTTTAGGGAATTCATTACCTTTTTCTGAAGCAACACCCTTCTCAAAAGTAATCACTCCAAAATCTTCTATCTGATTGCCTTCTAAGTCTAAATTTCTAATTGCCCAACCTGTGCTATTACTGCCAAGATCAACTCCTAAAACTTTTCTCATAATTATTAGTTTTGGTATTTTATAAAAATAAAAAGAAAAATAATAAAATTTATATGGTTTTCCGTAAATCAGAATTAAAAAACTTGTCTATATTTGTACTAATAATTTTGAAAGCAATTCACAATAAGGCTAAAAGCCGAAGAAAATCTTTAATCCTGCGTACTCCGTGGGATTTTTTCTTAACTACTAAAGATAAATCTCAAACACAAAAAAAGCCGCCTCAAAAAAGGCAGCTTTACAAATCTGAAATATCTAACAATATTATTTTTTAGCTTTTACATCTACAGCGATTTCGATGTCTTTGCTGATCATCCATTCTGCAGGATCCGCTTCGGAAGTTCCGAATTTAATTCCCCAGTCTGCTCTGTTCACCGTGAATTTAGCCTGGATTGCCGCTGAATTTTCTGTTACATCCACTTTGGCTGGGAACGTTACATTCATTGTTTTTCCGGATAACGTAAGGTTTCCGCTTACTGTTTTGTTAGCACCTGCTACTGCATCTTTTGGAGCTTCCTTAAGATCTGCTACGCTTGTAATTTTGAAATCTGCCGTTGGATTTTTTGCCGTGTCGAAGAAATCAGGGTTTTTAAGGTGTGCTTCAAGATCTGCCGGTTTTTTATCTTTTTCCGTTACAGAAGCCGGATCTACTTTAATAGAGTTCATGTCGATCACAAAGTTTCCTGCCGTTACGCCTCCGTTTTCAATGCTCAAATCTCCCGATTTTACCATTAAAGTTCCCCAACGCGGAGCCATTCCTCCTTTGTGGAATGCTTTCCAGTTTACCACAGAACCTACCGTATCTACAGGCAATACTTCCCCTTTGCTTTCTGCTACTTTCTGCTCAGTAGAAGTTGCTGCATTTTCAGCCGATTTTTCTTTGTTACAAGACGCTGCAAGCAATCCTACTGCAACCAATGCAATAACACTTAGTTTTTTCATATTATTTAAATTGTTTAAAGTTTATTCTGAATTCTAAATTCCGGAACCAAAAATAGAAAACATCCCACACTTTTATCTTATCATACATCAAGAAATCAAATTTCAGGGTTTCCATTACTGACCTTTCCGCTAAAATAAGAATTATTAAACACACATGATACAATTAAAATCTTTGTATCAGGTTTAAATTTATTTTTACCATTAAGGAATTAAGACTTTTTAGCTAAAAAACTAAATAAAAATAAACTTATTAATTACAATTAACTGAACTAACTGAAATTCTTAGTGTTAAAATTAAGAAAAGCTATAAAAACTTTTATTTAGCAATATTAAATGAGCTCTTAAAGTAAAGTTGTTTAAAGTAAAATGGCAGAAAACTCTATAGAGTTTTATCTGTGTAGACCCCATATTCGCAAGGCGTTCTGCGTTCCGTAGGAACGCTATCTTTAGAAAATTTATCATATTTAAGATATCAATCCTATGGATTGATTGATGGATTTATTCTTATTTCCACACAGATTCTGCTCCTAAAGGAGCAAACTCTTTAACTTTAAACAACTTCATAATGTAGTTAAACTTAAAATAGGTTTACAAAAGACATTTTGATTATTTTAGCCGTTTAAATTTTAAAATGAACACAACACAATACATACAGCAATCCCTCAACATATTCGAAAAAAGCATCAATGCCACTTTAGAACTATTGGCGGAAGACTGCACCATTCCTTTCATTTCCCGCTACCGAAAAGATAAAACCGGAAACCTTGACGAAACACAGATTGAACAGATTTCGAAACTCAGTAAACAGTTTGAAGAAATTGTAAAAAGAAAAAAATCCATCTTAAAATCGATTGAAGAACAAAATGCTTTAACACCGGAACTGAAACAGAGAATTGAAGAAAGTTTTGATATTCAGGAAATTGAAGATCTTTATCTGCCGTTCAAAAAAAGAAAGAAAACCAAAGCCGATGCCGCGAAAGAAAAAGGACTGGAACCTTTAGCGAAAATGATTATGAGCCAGAAAGTTCAGGATCTGCAGTTTTTGGCTTCAAAATATCTGAACGATCAGGTTGCATCCGAAGAAGAAGCTTTGCAGGGCGCAAGAGACATCATGGCAGAATGGATCAACGAAAATATGTACGTGAGAAAAAATCTCCGCCGCCTTTTTCAGCGAAAAGCAATGGTTACTTCAAAAGTAGTGAAAGCCAAAAAAGACGAAGAAGAAGCACAGAAATTCTCACAGTATTTCGAATGGGAAGAAAGCCTGAACAGAATGCCTTCTCACCGCCTTTTAGCCATGTTGAGAGCCGAATCCGAAGGTTTTGTGAAAACCAATGTGGGGATCGATAAGGAAGAAGCTATTGATTTTATTGAAAATGCCATCATTAAATCCAACAACGAAACATCGGAACAGATTTCACTGGCAATCAAAGACAGCTACAAAAGATTACTGGAACCCGCAATCTCCAATGAAACCTTACAGGAAGCGAAAGAAAAAGCTGATAAAAAAGCCATCGAGATTTTCTCTGAAAACCTCACGCAGCTTCTTCTCGCGCCGCCTTTGGGAGAAAAAAGGATTCTGGCAATTGATCCGGGTTACAGAAGCGGCTGCAAAGTAGTATGTTTAGACGAAAAAGGCGATCTGCTCCACAACGAGACCATTTATCCGCACGCTCCGCAAAATGAAAGCGGAATGGCAATGAAAAAAATCCGCTCTATGGTGAATGCCTATAACATTGAAGCCATTTCCATCGGAAACGGAACCGCAAGCCGCGAAACCGAGTTTTTCATCAAGAAAATTGCATTCGACAAACCTTTACAGGTTTTCGTTGTTTCAGAAGCCGGAGCTTCGGTGTACTCTGCAAGTAAAATTGCGCGTGAAGAATTTCCAAGCTATGACGTGACGGTTCGAGGATCGGTTTCTATCGGAAGAAGACTGGCGGATCCGTTGGCAGAACTGGTAAAAATAGATCCGAAATCCATCGGAGTCGGACAATATCAGCATGACGTAGATCAGACTCAGTTAAAAAATGAACTGGATTCTACGGTGATGAAATGTGTAAATTCTGTAGGAATCAATCTCAATACAGCGAGTAAATCTTTATTAAGCTATGTTTCGGGAATCGGCGAGAAAATGGCAGAAAATATAGTGAACTACCGTACAGAAAACGGAGCTTTTGAAGATAGAAAACAACTTAAAAAAGTTCCGAGACTGGGAGAAAAAGCTTTTCAGCAGGCAGCCGCATTTGTAAGAATCCATAATGCCAAAAATCCGCTGGATAATTCTGCCGTACATCCCGAAGCCTACGGAATTGTTGAAAAAATGGCAAAAGATTTAGGCATAAAAACCAATGAGCTGATCGCCAATAAAGAAAAAATTGCAGTGATAAAACCCGAAAACTACATCACAGGAGACATCGGAATTTTAGGAATCAAAGACATTTTAAAAGAGCTGGAAAAACCGGGACTGGACCCAAGAAAAGCGGCTAAAGTTTTTGAATTTGACCCGAATGTAAAAAGCATCAAAGATTTAAAAGCAGGAATGATTCTGCCCGGAATCGTCAATAACATCACTGCCTTTGGCTGTTTTGTAGATCTGGGAATCAAGGAAAGCGGATTGGTTCATATTTCCCAGTTAAAAGACGGCTTTGTTTCTGATGTGAATGAAGTGGTAAAACTGCATCAGCACGTTCAGGTAAGAGTAACGGAGATTGATGAAGCGAGAAAAAGAATTCAGCTGAGTATGGTTTTGTAAGAATGATTAAGGTTTTAAATTCAAGTCTGTTTAGATGGTTATTTTATTTACGAAATTGTCATTTTGAGCGAAACGAAGTGGAGTCGAAAAATCTAAAATAACTGAATTTTAAATGATTTTGCCTTTATCATTACTAATAAAATTCTGTTCAGCATAACACAAAAGGTTTAAATGGAAACACATGGTAAGATGAAAATTTCAGAGCTTAAAGAAAATAAGACAACAAGAAGGGCAACCCGAAATTTTGATTCGGAAGGAAGACGCATCTATGAATTTTTTGAATATGAAATCTCTTATGATACTACCTACGAAAAGAACCGCAGGGACAGATTCTGTTCCAAAATTATAGACATGATTCCCTTTACCCTGCTTTTTGTTTTCATATTGCATAAACCTCTGATTGTCGCTGTGATTCTTTCAATTCCGTGTGCAATTGTTTTAGGATCAGTAACAGAACATTTTTTCGGGTGTACTCTTGGCAAAAAGATTTTTAAAATAAAAGTGATTGATGATTACGGTAACTATCCCAATATTCTGAAATCATTTGCAAGAAATTTACTTTGTCTGGCAAATCTTTTCTTTTTTTGGATCAATTATGAACATCCCGAAAATGAATCATCAAACAAATCCATGCGGATGGATTTTCATATGCATTTCAACAACGAGATCTGTAAAACCTACATTGTAAAAGAAATAAAAATGGAAGAGATCAGAAAGGTTCTTCATAACCGGTTTTCTCTAAATAAAAAGTGACTCATGAATTGAGTCGCTTTTTTTATTATAAAAATTTTGATTGTCCGTTTATTAACCTAAAGCTTCGACAGGCTCAGCTTGACATCGCTAGAAATCAAGCGTTTAGTATTAGAGGTGTCACACTGAGCTTGTCGAAGTGCCTGTTATAAATAATTGATTTTCATATCAGTGCATAGTAATAGGTTGTTTAACGGATATTCAATTAAAAATTTAAAGTAAAAAAGTTTTGCTCCTTTAGGAGCAGAATCTGTGTAGAAATAAGAATAAATCTATCAATCAATCCTACGGATTGATATCTGCAATTCTCAATGAATTTTCTAAAGATAGCGTTCCTACGGAACGCTGAAAGCCTTGCGAATATGTTTTCTACACAGATAAAACTCTATAGAGTTTTCTAACTTTTCACTTAAACTTTATTAATAATCCTTAAAATCCCTTATCGGTTTTCTCATTTCCGGCCATTGGGTAACCTGCCCTTTATCGTCCAAAGGCATTGCTCTTTTTTCCCTGTTCGAAAATTCGGGATCTTCTGAAGCCATGTACGCTAAAGTTGCCGTTAGAATCACATTGCTTTTCACCTCATCAAAAATGATTTTGTCGTACGTATCTTTTGTCGTATGCCATGTGTAGCCAAAATATCCCCAGTTTAAAGAACCCAATCCGAACGATGGAACTCCTGCTGCCACGAAAGAAGCATGATCGGAACCTCCTCCTCCGGGAATTCCTGGAAAGTCTGTTTTAATCTGGCTTTTAATATTTTTAGGAACCGCATTCAGCCATTTTCCAAGATAATCGTAAGCATGTACAAAACCCTGTCCGCTGATATTTACGATTCTACCTGTCCCGTTGTCCTGATTGAAAACCGCCTGAACTCCCTTTACAATTTCAGGATGATCCGCCACAAAACTTCTCGATCCGTTCAGTCCCTGCTCTTCACTTCCCCAAAGTCCTACAATAATGGTTCTTTTGTTATCTGGATAATATTTCTTAAGAATTCTCATCGCTTCCAACATGGTTAAAACTCCCGTTCCGTTGTCTGTAGCGCCTTGCGCGCCGTCCCACGAATCCAGATGCGCAGAAAGAATGACGTATTCATCAGGCTTTTCTTTTCCTTTAATCGTTCCGATGGTGTTGAACGATTTTGCTTCGGGAAGGATTTTTGATTTCACCTCGATCCTGATCTTGGGTTTTGCACCGTTTTCCGCCATTCTGTACAACATTCCATAATCTTCAAGCTCAATATCGAACATGGGAATATTTTTCGTTTTTGCCTCAAAAACTCTGTTGGCTCCCATAATTCCTGTCCAGTTGGAAATCGCAATTCCTGCCGCACCCGCTTTTTCCAGAGCTTCGGGAAGCGTTTCGTTATTATAGCCGATGCTTTTTATATAATTCTGATACTCTTTGGAAGCCTGTTCTTTCTCTTTTTTGAGTTTCTCATACAGTTCAGGTGTAGCAAATTCTTTAATCTGATCGTCGGAACGACCAATTTTCTGGTATTGTGCCATCAAAACAACCTTTCCTTTCACGGAAGACATCCACTCATCAAATTCAGCTTTGGAAGAAACTTTAGGGAGAATAATAACTTCTGCTTCCACCGCTTCTTTGGTTGCCGGACTCCATGCTAACTGGGTTGCCGATAAACTTTTCATCCGCGGAAACGTCATATCCACATGGGTAATTCCTCTTTGCCATCCTTTCCATGTTCCAAACTGTTGCAGACTGGCTTCAATATCCCATGATTTCAGTTTATTTGCCGTCCATTCATTGGCGGCAAGCATTTCCGGAGTTCCGATCAGACGCGGACCGATTCCGTCCAAAAGTTCATACGCCATCGTTTCAAGCTGAGAATTATTGTTTACCTCATTCACGAAATTCTGAACAACGGGATTAAGTTTTTCCTGAGGAACGGCATTCTGAGCCAAAGAAAATTGAGTCATTGCCATCATAACAGGCAACGTAAGAAATCTGTTTATCTTCATATTAATCATTGATTCGTTAAAGATAAAGAGATTTGCGGAAATGGGAAAATGCAGAAAGGATTTGGTGATGGTGAATTGTTGCTGTGAATGGTGAAAAAGTCAATGGTGAATGTGAGATTCATTTTTGATTTACAATCCACAAATCAAGACTGTATGAAAGTGATGATTTTAAAAACAGAATTTCTTATTTAAAATTCAAATAAAAAAAACCGACTGAAAGCCGGTTTTGGGAACAACTATTTTTTTGATTCTTCAACAGAAACTTTTCTGAATTCCTTGAAAAGCTTGCTTAGTTCCAAAGCTGCTTTACGAGCTCTTGTTCCAGCTGCTTTGTTTCCTTTTTCTGCTTGTTGGTTTGCTTCAGTTGTGAAAGCTTCAAATTCTGCGTTGATTTTTTCAATTAGTTCTTTCATTATTTTTAAAATTTAGGCTGCAAATATAGCTTTTATGGTGATTCCAGCCTAATAGTGAAGAAAAAATTTCCAAGAATTCACAAATAATTTCAATTTTACTACAAAATGCCTGAGATTACTGTAAAATGTAGGGATGTAAAAGATATCAGGGATTGCAAAAGCAAGTTATGATCAACCAATAGAATTAAGTAAAACTACTGAGTTTTTTGTTTCCCAGACTGATTAATTTTGAAGAGTAAAACTGATGATTTCGGAAATCTTTAAATCTCTATTTTGAAGTTTAAAATAATTTTCAGAATCAAAAAAACTAATCATTATAAAAACGAAATTACCATGCTGAAAAGACAAAAAGAAAGTATTGAGCAGGAAAGCCTGTTTCTGAGAACATCCGCAGACAGTTCTCAGGGTTTTCTGGAAAACCTTATGAAAGGGTATTCCAAACTCACGATCGATGATCCGCTGATTCCTTTCAGAGAAAAAAATCTGAACCAGATTGTAGATAATGTAGACTATGGAATTTTAAAGGCTCTGGACGTAACCTGGGTGAGCTACAACGCCGATTACAATAGAAATATCGACAGAACAATGAACGGAAGCGGCGTTCATACCACGATTATGCCTTCACCGGGAACCAATTCGGGAACAATTCCGGGAAAGTTCAGCTTCGAATGTGAAGAATACATTGAAAAACTGGTTTTTTCTCTTGTTCCGGGAGGTGTGCGCAATCGTGGCGGGGCAAATGAGCTTTTCTGCGGGGCTATAAAGTACGAGCAAAGCATTAAAAGTGTAAATACCCAAAAAGATAATCCGGATTTGCTGTACACGCCTATTCATGAAGAAAACGGGATGTATCTCTGGCTGAGTGATGTCTACAATCACGCAGCTACAAAGGAATCTATAGAAAGAGACCGCGGAATTCATGCTTTTGATGAGGAAGATTACAAAAACTACGGGTACAAAGGCGAATACAGAAACGAGCCTTTGGTTCAGGTGAAAGATGAAAACGGAAATCCTCAGTATATTCTGATGAGTGAACTGAAGGAAGGACAGGAATATTATGAGATCATTCCGGCAAAAGAACTAAAACCGGGAGCGGGTAATCGCGGACCGTATTTTATTCCGGATTATTCTATTTCGCGAAGCGGAGTGATTCCTCACGGAAGCACGATCACTTTACTGGGCGACATTGTTCCTTCCCAGTCCAATTATCTTATACAGGGAGCGCCGCAGTTTCCGGAAGGCGATAAGGCATGGAATTATGATTTCCTTTCTGTTTCGCCAACGATGGGAGGAGCAGGAGCGAGTGAAACCCATCCTATCAATCTGGATGAGCCCGCTCCGGCGTGGGTTCACGAAACGCTGAATGACCAAAATGATCCGGGAGAAAATAAAATTTATACGCAGAGAATTCTTGCACACGATCTTTATCCTTATTCGGTAAGACCAGATCTGAGATTAAGAGATACGCTCAGCGGACAGGAAGTTAAGAATTATGTTTTTCTTCAGATGTCTTCCAAAAACAAAACCGGCGCACAGGGCGGGATTTTAAATGTTCCTTTCGTAAACCGTTTTGTTCCGACGGTGGAGGTAAATTTCAGAATGTGGATTGAAACAGTTGTAGAAAACGGAAGAGAGATTCTTCAGCTTCAGTATGAGCAGATTATTCTTTTTGAATTCCATTTCGGAGATGACGGCGGAACGACAAGCTGGCCGCATATTCAGGTGAATACGCTTCGAAAACTGGAGGATATTCCTGAAGATCAAAGAAAAATTATAGAAGAGCAGTTTTTTGAAGGAACAAAAACTCCGGAAAATATATCCTTAAATGCTCCGGCTGCGACATCAGGCTGTCCGTATCACAAAGGGTAAGTAAATATTTATACTATAGTTTTAAAGAAAGCAGCGACGGCACGAGTGCCGTCGCTGCTTAATATATATGCAATATTTATTTAAATACTTATTAATTTAACCTGAGTTCGGGATAAGTCTTCTTAAACGCAAGGCTAAACAAAGAGATTCAATTGTAAATAATTCAGCTTTTAAGATATACAAAGGCGTAAAACTTATCAAAGTAATACCATTTTTGTCTTTTTAAATAAACGAAGTGCCTTTGTTTAGCTAGCTTACAAACTTTCAATAAGTAAAAAAATATTTTGTTTTTCTTTGCGATAAATCAATATAATTTTATAAATCAATTATTTAAATTTATTTATTATCCCGAACTGAGGTAAATTTAATCTGAAAAGATTTTATCTTAACGTGGGTTTGATGTAAAGTTTTCAAATTAAAATTGAACAGCTATACCCATTGCAAAGACGCAAAACATTCAGATAAAGAGTTTAAAAAAGTTTAAATTTAATGATTATCCTTTTGCTTTTTCGTCTGTGAACAATTCTACACAATCTCTTTTTTCAATGAGCTGCATCGGATACTGTTCGGGATTGTAAACTCCGTTTAAAACTTCATTCAGAGCGTGTTTTTTGCTTTCTCCAAAGGTGACGATTAAAATATTTTCAGCGTTGTTAATCACGGGAGCTGTAAGAGTGATTCTGAACATTTCCTGAGGTTTCAGATAATAGGCATCCACCCACTTTTCTTTTTCCCAGAGCACTTTTTCTCCAGGAAAAAGTGATGCTGTATGTCCGTCGTCTCCCATTCCCAGAAGAATAAAATCAAAACGTCCGTCATTTCCCAAAACATTTCTGATCTGATTTTCATATTCCACAGCAAATTCTTCTGCAGAAACTCCTTCTTTATACATCGGAAAAATATGATTTTTATTAACGGAAACATGATCGAGAAGGGTATCGAATGTCATTTTAGCATTGCTTTTCTCGTCATTCAGCGGAACCCATCTTTCGTCTACCCAGAAAAAAAAGACTTTGCCCCACTCTATTTTATCTGCATATTCCCCGGAAGCCAGCAGCTTAAAGATCGCTTTCGGAGAAGAACCTCCGCTTAGTGCCACCACAAAACGATCGTGATTTTTAATGGACTTTTCAGCCAAATCTACAAATCGGTCTGCAGATTTTTTATATAATGTATCTAAATCGTTAAATACGGTAATCTTCATTTTTACTTTTCTTTATTAAATTTTAAACCCAGTGATGCCCCTGTCTTTCTACCAGAGCCGTACTTTCTTCCGGACCCCAGCTTCCGGCTTCATAGTTCGGGAAAGAGGTATCTTTTTCATTTGCCCACGCTTCCTGAATGGTTTTTACCACATCCCATGCTTCTTCCACCTGATCGGAACGCATAAACAGGGTTAAATCTCCTAAAAGAGCATCCAGCAATAACGTTTCGTACGCTTCCGGTGTATCTTCCTGACAGGCAAAATTATCAAAAATCATTTCCACAGGTTTTAAAACCAGAGAAAGTCCCGGCTTTTTTGCCATAAACTGCAGTCTGATATCCATTAACGGCTGAATATTGATAATCAGTCGATTGGCAGACAATTGTTGCGAGCTTTCTGAAAACGTAGAATGCGGAAGCGGCTTAAACTGAATGGTGATGTAAGAATGTTTCTCCTTCATCTTTTTTCCGGTACGAACGTAAAACGGAACACCTTGCCATCTTTCATTATCCAGATAGAACTTTACGGCGGCAAAAGTTTCTGTGTTGGAATCCGGCGCAATCCCTTCTTCCTGCCTGTAACCTTTCGCTTTTTCGCCATTTAACTTTCCTTTTCCATATTGTCCTCTCACGGCATAATGGTCTACTTTCTCCGCAGGAATTCTTCGTATAGATTTCAGGACATCTACTTTACGATCTCTGATTTCTCCGGATTCCAGTGAAGCAGGCGGTTCCATTGCCACCATACAAAGGATCTGCAAGAGGTGATTCTGGATCATATCTCTCAATGCACCGGTCTGTTCATAGAAGCTGCCTCTGGTTTCCACTCCTACTTCTTCCGCTACCGTAATCTGTACAGATTCAATATGTTTACGATCCCACAAAGGTTCAAAAATAGCATTTCCGAACCTGAAGGCAAGAATATTCTGTACGGTTTCTTTTCCCAGATAATGATCGATGCGGTAGATCTGTTCTTCTTCAAATGCTTCTGCCAAAAGGCTGTTCAGTTCAATGGCAGACTGTTTATCGTGTCCGAAAGGTTTTTCGATGATAATACGGTCTTTTTTAGGATCTGAAGCAAGCGATGCATTTTTGATATGATTGGAAATGGTAGCGACAAAATTAGGACCTATTGAAAGGTAAAAAAGTCTGTTTCCTCTTGTTCCGTAGACTTTGTCAAAACTTTCCAGTTTCTGATTAAGATTTTTATAGGAACTCTCTTCATCAAGCTGATGCTGTACATAGGTAATATGTGCCTGAAAACCCGCCCAGTCTTCCGAAGTTACTTTTTTTCTGGAAAAGCTGTTCAGGTTTTCTCTGATGTAATTTTTAAAATATTCGTCGGAATTATCTGCTCTTCCCAAAGCGATGATGTTAAAGCCTTTCGGCATTCTTCCATCTATATACAGGTTGTAAAATGCAGGAAAAAGTTTTCTTTTTGCTAAATCTCCTGTTGCGCCAAAAATGATAATTGTGGTGGGCTGCAAAACTTTATTTTCGCTCATTTCTGAATTTTAATGATTAAAACTTTCCCAGTTGGTGTGAAAAACTCCCTCTCTGTCGGTTCTCTGGTAGGTATGCGCTCCGAAATAGTCTCTCTGTGCCTGAATCAGATTCACCGGAAGAGATTCCGTAGTATAGGCATCGAAATATCCTAAAGCCGTCTGAAGTCCTAAGCTTGAAATACCGTTTGAAACTGCAAAAGCTGCTGTTTTTCTCAATGAAGAAACCTTTTCTTTAACGATAGCTGCGATATTTTCATCAAGCAGAATATTGGAAAGCTGAGGATTTTTTGTGTAGGCAGTATAGAATTTCTCCAATAAAACAGAACGGATAATGCATCCTCCTCTCCAGATCTTTACTACATCTTTCAGAGGAATTTCAAACTGATATTCTTCAGAAGCTTTTACCAGTAAAGCCAGACCTTGTGCATAGCTGATTAGTGTAGATAAATACAGAGCTTCTCCCACTTCATTAATGAAAATTTCTTTGTTCTCAGGAGTTACAACCTCACTGTGAGAATATAGTTGCGACGCTTTTATTCTTTCGTCTTTATAAGCTGATAAAATTCTGGACGTTACCGCAATATCAATCGTCGGAATTGAAACGCCGATTTCCATTGCCTGTTCGGAAGTCCATTTTCCGGTTCCTTTAGCACCTGCTTTATCTAAAATCTGATCAACAAGATAACCATCGGTTAAAGAATCTTTCTGCTGGAAAATGTCTCTTGTAATTTCGATCAGGAAAGAATTCATTTCTCCGTTATTCCATTCTTTAAACACTTCATAAAGCTCATCATTTGTAAGCTTTGCTCCTTTTCTCAGCAAATCATACGCTTCGCTGATGAGCTGCATGATGGCATATTCAATCCCGTTGTGAACCATTTTCACATAATTTCCGGCAGAACCTTTTCCCATGTAGGCTGTACACGCATCACCATCTACTTTGGCTGCAATGGCTTCCAGCATCGGCTGTAAAAGTACGAATGCTTCCTGATCTCCGCCCGGCATAATACTTGGTCCCGTTCTCGCTCCTTTTTCACCTCCGGAAACTCCCATTCCCATAAAATGAAGCTTTTGGGAAGCCAGATCTGCCACACGTCGGTCGGTATCTTTAAAGTAAGAATTTCCGGCATCTATTACGATATCTCCTTCGCTCAGAATCGGTTTAAGATTTTCTAATACCGCATCTACCGGTTTTCCGGCAGGAACCATCAGAATAATTTTTCGCGGTGTTTCCAGCTGCGATACAAAATCTTCCAGAGAAGGTATTCCTTTGATATTCATATCGGAAGTTTTCTGTTCTTCCAAATCTTTTATTTTTTCATGATCAAGATCAAATCCTGCAATAGAAAATCCGTGATCGGCGATGTTGTACAGGAGATTTCTCCCCATAACTCCCAGTCCGATCATACCATAACTGTATTTTTCCATTATGATGATGTATTAGTAAATGTTTAAACGTTTAAAACTTTAAAATTAAGCATTATGAAAGTGATATAGAAATAAGATTCATAAAAATTTTCTATCTGATGTTTAAGGCAATATTTAAAATTTGCTTAAAAATATAATCCTCAATTGTTTACTACAGAAATGTCATACAAAAACTGGCAACACGCTTATGTGCTGCCAATTCTTAAAAAATAATCGGATATATTTGAAATCAAGAAATTTTTCCTGCCAGTCTTCTTACCATCCCTTTAAAGATAATTCCGTGAAACGGCAAAACAGAATACCAATAGAGTCTTCCCGTTAATCCATGAGGTCGGAAAACCGCTTTTTGCCAAAGTTTACCTTTATACACTTTAAACATTAACCACGCTTCTCCGGGAAGTTTCATTTCTGCGAAAAGAATCAGTTTTCCTTCTTCTTTGTTGGCATACAGAACACGCCAGAAATCCAGTGCATCACCTTCGTGAAGTTTATCGGGATGCGTTCTTCCACGTCTCAATCCTGGTCCGCCAACCAATAAATCCATAAAACCGCGAACCTTCCAGAGACTCTGACCGTACCATCCGTTTGCGCCGCCTAAAGAAAAAACTCTGTGGAGACATTTTTCACGGTCATCATATTCTTCAGTTCTTAAATCTACAAAACAGCCGTATTTCGGGACATCAAGATAATCTTTCAGGCTGGAATCGCTTCTGCTACTGATAAAGCTGTCTTTCCAGCTTGAAGCAATTTCATTATCCTGAATTTTAGCCAAAGTTCTTCTTAACGCCGTATCATAAGAAAAAGGCTGAACTCCGGTAATCTGCTTGATTTCAGCAAGGCTTTCCGGTCTGCAGATGACTTCAATCTTCATGCTTCCGACCAATGCAGAAGCTAAATTATAGGATGTTGAAGTAATAAAATACAGCCAGTATGAAGACAGTTTCGGAGTCATTACAGGAACGGTAAAAATCTTTCGTTTCAGTCCTCTGATTTTAGCAAACTCCAAAAGCATTTCTTTGTAGGTCAAAACATTATCGCATCCGATATCAAAATTTCTGTGATATGCCTGTTCTTTAAATAAAGTAAAAATCAGAAAATCCAGAACATTGGCAATTCCGATCGGCTGACATTTTGTGTGGAGCCATTTCGGAGCCACCATCACCGGTAATTTTTCCACCAGATCTCTGATGATTTCGAACGATGCACTTCCTGAACCAATGATAATTCCAGCCCGTAAAACGGTTGCCGGAACTTTACATTTCATCAGGATTTTTTCAACTTCAAATCTTGAACTCAGATGTTGAGAAAGCTCTTTTTCATTCGCCAAACCCGAAAGATAAATAATGTGTTTACAATCTGTGGTTTCAATATAATTTGAAAAATTAACGGCGCATTGTCTTTCAATTTCTGCATAATCGTTGCTGTTGCTCATCGAATGCATCAGATAATACGCTCCCGAAATATCTTTCGGAATATTTTCCAGTGTTTCGGGTTTCAGAAAATCCACTTCCACCACTTCAATCTGGGCATCATCAATATCCACACTTTTAGAAAAACGGTTTTTATCTCTGCAGCAGCAGATTACCTGATAACCTTGTGCAGCGATTACGTTTATCATTCGTTTTCCGATGTATCCGGTAGCGCCGGTAAGCAGAATTTTTTTCATAAGATTGGTTTTGGTGACTGGAATTTGTTTCTCAGCGTAATGAGAAAATTATACCTTTTCTAAGAGATGTCCAAAATAATCTTTCTTTTTTGAAAGATAACTTTCGTTTACCTCGTTAGATTCTATTTCCAAAGGAACTCTATGATTGAGAATAATTCCGCTGTTTTCCAGAGATTTAAGCTTATCCGGATTATTAGTCAGCAAATTAATTTCTTTCACATCCAAAATCTTAAGCATTTCCACCGCTACATCAAAATTTCTTCCGTCTGCGGGCAAACCCAGCTTTAAATTGGCTTCCACCGTATTAAAACCTTTTTCCTGAAGCGCATATGCTCTTAACTTATTGATGATTCCGATATTACGCCCTTCCTGTCGAAGGTAAATAATTATTCCTCCGTTTTCCGACATATATTTCATTGCCGCGTCCAATTGTTGTCCGCATTCACACTTTTTAGAATGAAAAATCTCGCCTGTGATACACTCCGAGTGAAAACGTACATTTACCGTTTTGCTGAAATCTGTATTTTCTGCCACCCAAACCAAGTGCGGATTCCAGTCTTCTTCATGTTCTGAGAATGCATAAACAGTAAACATTCCAAAATCTGTAGGTATATTCGATTGTGCCTGTATTGTCAACATAATTCAAAAATTAAATTGTTTATATAGTACAAATTTATACTTTATTTTAATTAAATGTAAATTTATTTACTAAATTTGTCAATAAATAAATTCTATTATGCAAGAACAAGCCAATATCACGCAGGAAAAAATATTTGAATTATACGGAGACTATCTTTTGAATCACGGAGAAAAACCGAAAAACGTTTACCTTTTTGCGAAAGAAAACAATTTTGAGGAGAAAGAATTTTACCACTATTTCTCAGGATTCGAGCAAATCGAAAGAGAAATAGTGAATCATCTTTTCACGAAATCTCTGGAACTCGCTTCGGAAGTAAATTCCTCGAGCGAAGTGACAACCAAAGAAAAACTCCTGAATGTGTATTACATTTTCTTTGAAAATATGACGATGAACCGTTCATTGGTATTATCTATTTTAGGAAGCAATAAAATTCAGAACATTAAAACGCTTCAGAATCTTAGGGAAACCCACAAACAATTTGTTAATACTCTCAATTTCAACGAATGGGAAATGATTGAAAAAGCGAAGGAAGATATCAGAAAATTCAACGAAAAATCTAGACAGGAAGCACTTTGGCTTCATTTGGTTTCATCCATTGATTTCTGGAAAAAAGACACTTCTCCTGATTTTGAAAAGACTGACATTTTCATTGAGAAAACCATTGACACAGGTTTTGAATTAATGGATAATGAACCGTTAAGAAAAGTTTTCGACCTCGGAAAATTTCTGTGGAAGGAAAAATTTAAAATGAGTTGATGAATAGCGATTGGCAAATGGCTTTTCGTTTCGAATAAGCTAATATTTATTTGGGCAGCTATTTCCGTCCGAAGTTTATCTTGAGTCTGTCGAAGGATTTCCGCTTTTTTGTGCCAATGCTTTTCCCAGTCTTACAAAAAGAGCTCCACTCAGGTCGGGCTGCGAGATTCGCCGGTTCAAAAATTAAAGGTAAAAAAAGAATAAAGCACTTCGTCTGCGAAAATGAATGAAAATAATCTAGAGAATAGTGCGCTCCGTAGGAGCGGAATCTGTGTAGAAATTACGAATAATTGTGTTGAAGAGAACTCCGTAGGAGTTCAAGGTGAATTAAGAATAGCACTCCTACGGAGTGCCTCAAAATGGAAAATAAATTCTTTTTCTACACAGATAAAGCTCCCAAAGGAGCTTTGATTACCAAACACATAAAAATAAGATTTAAAAATGAAAACATTAGATAAAATTCCAACAGGAAAAATTGAACGGACAAGCAGCCTGCTCAAAGCAGGAGCGAAAGTCGGTGTCAATTACCTTAAATATTACGGAAATAAAATAACGAAAGATGAAGATGAGGCACGTAAAATTCTGAACGAAGACAATGCTGCAGACATTTACGATTCGTTAAAAGAATTGAAAGGTTCTGCTCTGAAAGTCGCACAAATGCTGAGTATGGAAAAAAATATTCTTCCGGTGGAATATGTGGAGAAATTTTCGCTTTCACAGTTTTCGGTTCCGCCTTTGTCTGGTGCTTTGGTGAAGAAAACATTCAGAAAATATTTCGGGAAAAATCCGGAAGATATTTTTGATGAATTTTCCGCCGAATCGGTTAATGCTGCGAGTATCGGACAGGTTCATACTGCGAAAAAAGATGGTAAAAAACTTGCGGTAAAAATCCAGTATCCCGGCGTGAGAGAAAGTATTTCGAGCGACCTTAAAATGGTAAAACCGATTGCAATGAAGATGTTCAACATCAAAAAAGAAGGTTCGGAATCTTATTTTCAGGAAGTGGAAGACAAACTGTTTGAAGAGACTGATTACAATCTGGAAATGAAACGCAGTCAGCATTTTGCAGAAGAATGCAGTCATCTTCCGAATGTGAAGTTCCCCCATTATTATCCGGAATATTCGTGTGAGAAAATCATTACGATGGATTGGATGTCGGGAATTCATTTTTCGGAATTTACTAAAAAACAGAATCCTCAGGAAGATTTGAATAAAATCGGACAGACACTTTGGGATTTTTATATGTTTCAGATGCATATTTTGAAAAAAGTTCACGCCGATCCGCACCCGGGAAATTTCCTGATTTCGGAAAACAATGAATTATTGGTTATTGATTTTGGCTGTATCAAAGAGATTCCGGAAGATTTTTACATTCCGTATTTCGAACTGGCGAAAGAAGAAAATTTAAAAAATCCTGAGATTTTCCGTGAGAAATTATTCACACTGGAAATTCTTCGAACAGAAGATTCAGAAAAAGAAAAAGAGTTTTTTGCCAAATTATTCTACGAATTGCTTGAATTGTTTACGAGACCGTTTAATCAGGAAAAATTTGACTTTTCAGACGAATCATTCTTTCAGGAAATTGCTGATTTAGGACAAAAATATGCGAAAGCAAGTGATATGAAAGGAATGAATACCAACCGCGGTTCACGACATTTTATATACCTAAACAGAACGTTTTTCGGATTGTACAATATGATGCACGATCTGAAAGCGAAAGACGTGGCAATTAATAATTTTAAAAATTATTGTAAGTAATATTAACCGCAAATCGAAGATTCGACGGAATCAAAAGTCACAAAAGATTTTGATGAATTACAAGGTTATTAAAAGAGTCGAAAGGTTTGAAAACGATTTTGTTGGAATAAATAAATTATTAACAGGTCGCTCCTACGGAGCTCATATCTTATAAAAATGTTAGCTATTAACAGTCAGCTCCTATCGGAACATTATAAAATTCCGTAGGAATGTACTGTTAATAGAAAACAGAAAGCCGTAAAAAGGAAGCTCCGTAGGAGCGACCTGTTAATATTACAATTGTATTTGAATTAAAGTTTAATATAAAAAATATGCCTTCAGGATTACCTTCCAAAATCTGTGAAGTCTGCGGACTGCCCTTCAACTGGCGGAAAAAGTGGAAAAAAAACTGGGACGAAGTAAAATATTGCAGCGAAAGATGCCGGAAAAACAAAAAATCAACATACTCTGGTTCACCAAAGATTTGAGAACGAGAGATTCAGAATCCTTATACAATGCGATGCAGGAAGACTTACCTTTTCTTGCGGTGTATGTTTTTGACGCTGAATTTTTTGCTCAAAAACAGTTCGGTTCCAAAAAAATCGGAAAATACCGTGCAAAATTTTTGCTGGAAAGTGTAGAAAATTTAAAGCAGAATTTAGCGAAACAGAAGATTCCTTTTTTAGTTAAATACGGCAAAACGGAAGACGTTTTCAAAGACATTTCCGAAGAATTTGAAGTCGTGAAGATTTTCTGTCAGGAAGAATGGACGAAGGAAGAAACCGAACTTCATACAAAAATCCGAAGTGTGGTTCCGGCTGCCATTTGGGAAAAATCGTATTCTCAGTTTCTGGTTCATCCGCTTTTTGTTTTTAAGACTTTGGATAAAATTCCGATGCTTTTTACAAGTTTCAGACAAAAAATCGAAAAAAATCTATTGATTCGCCCTGAATTTGAATCAAAAGATTTAACGTACAACAAACCGGAAATTCATTTTAAAAGTGATACCATTTCGTTAAAATCGCTCGGTTTTGAAGATTTTGAAACGGACGAAAGAACAGCTTTTCCTTTTTCGGGCGGAGAAAATGAAGCATTGAAAAGATTGCATCATTATTTCTCGGAAACACAGAATCTGAGTCAGTACAAGCAAACCCGAAACGGTTTGGTGGGAAAAGATTACAGTTCGAAATTTTCGGCTTGGCTATCAGATGGAAGCCTTTCTGCGGTAACCATTTACCACGAGATAAAAAAATATGAGGAAGAATTCGTAGCCAATGATTCAACGTATTGGTTGATATTTGAATTGCTCTGGCGGGATTTTTTCAGATATGTTTCTTTACAGTATAAAGATTTGATTTTCTGGAAAAGCGGAATTAATCATCAAAAATATTTCGCGGAAAACAATAAAACATTGATTCAAAAATGGAAGGATGGAGAAACGGATTCCGATTTCGTGAATGCCAATATGCTCGAACTGAAAAATACAGGCTGGATGAGCAATCGCGGTCGTCAAAATGTAGCTTCCTATTTCTGCAAAATTGTGAAACAGGACTGGAGAATTGGAGCGGCTTATTTTGAGGAAATGCTGATTGATTACGATGTTCACAGCAATTATGGCAACTGGATGTATCTCGCCGGAGTCGGAAATGACAACCGTGACCGAACTTTCAACCCTGAAAAACAGGCAGAAATGTATGATTCTAACCAAGAATTCAGAAAATTATGGCTAAAACAGTAAAACATACCGCCCAACTGATTTTTCCGCATCAGCTTTTCGAGGATACGGATTATCTGGATAAAAGTCAGCCTGTATTTTTGATAGAGGAATTTTTGTTTTTTAAGCAGTATTTATTTCATCAACAGAAGATTGCATTTCATCGGGCAACTATGAAATTTTATGAAAGTGAATTAAAAAAGGCAGGTTTTGAAGTTGAATATGTTGAAAGTTCATCGAAATTTTCGGACATCAGAAATTTAAATCTGAAACTTGAAAAAGAAAATTTTACAACGATAAAAACAACGGATGTTTGCGACAACTGGCTGGAAAAAAGATTAAAGGAAACGAAATTAGAACTCGAAATTTTTGATAGTCCGCTTTTCATCAACAGCAAAGAAGACCTTAAAGATTATTTTGAAGGTAAAAAAGCCTATCATCAGACTGATTTTTATAAGCAGCAGAGAATTACCCGAAATATCCTGATGAAATCCGGAAAACCTTTGGGCGGAAAATGGACGTACGACACCGAAAACCGGAAAAAATATCCGAAAAATAAAAAAGTGCCCGCAATTCATTTTCCGAAAAACAATGAATTTTACGAGGAAGCAAAACAATACACCGAAAAGCATTTTACGAAGAATTACGGAATTCTTACGAATGAACAGCTCTACCCGACTACTTTTAAAGAAGCGGAAAATTGGCTGGAACAGTTTCTTGAAAACCGCTTTCTGGAATTTGGCGTTTACGAGGACAGCATCGTGGAAAAGGAATACTTCCTTCATCACAGTGTGCTTTCTCCGTTAATGAACGTCGGACTTTTAACGCCGGAAAATGTGCTGGAAAAAGCGATTTCATTTGCAAAAGATCACGATATTCCGGTGAATTCTCTGGAAGGTTTTGTCCGCCAGATTTTGGGCTGGAGAGAATTTGTTCGCGGGGTTTATGTTTATCAGGGAACGTATCAGCGGAATAAAAATTATTGGAAACACAAGCAAAAACTTCCGGAGTCTTTTTACACCGCCAAAACAGGAATCCGCCCGATTGACAGTTCGCTCCAGAAAATCCGGAAAACAGGTTATGCGCATCACATCGAAAGACTGATGATTTTTGCCAACTTTATGAATCTCTGTCAGTTCAATCCTGATGAAGTCTGTCAATGGTTTATGGAAATGTTCATTGATTCCTACGACTGGGTGATGGTTCCGAATGTGTATGGAATGAGCAGTTTTTCAGACGGCGGAAAGATGAGCACGAAACCGTACATCAGCGGAAGCAATTACATTAAAAAAATGAGCGATTATCCCGATGGAGAATGGGCGGAACAATGGGATGCGCTTTTTTGGAATTTCATCAATGACAACAAAGATTTTTTTGCTAAAAATCCAAGATTGGGAATGATGCTGAGAACACTGGAGAAAATGCCGGAAGAGAAACGAAAACAGCATTTTAAAATGGCAAAGGAATTTATTGAAAATCTGAAATGATATTTTAACCACAAAAGACACAAAAGAATTGATTGGTAAAAAGTTTTCAAAAGAGCAAAAAAGATTCTATAAAAAGACTTTGCTGAGTGAAACGCCTTTGCGAACAAAAAATATTTTCAAAATTTTAAAGAAAAATCTTTGCGGACTTTGCGTTAAAAATCAAAAAAAATGAATAAAAACCTCAACATAAAAGAAATCGACAGAATCATCGAAATGGCGTGGGAAGACCGAACACCGTTTGAAGCGATACAATTTCAGTTTGGAATCAGTGAATCGGAAGTAATTGAACTGATGCGTTCGGAGCTGAAAGAATCGAGTTTTAAGCTTTGGAGAAAAAGAGTGAATTCGGGAGTGAGCCAGAAACATCTGAAAAAAAGAAGCGAAGAAATCAACCGCTTTAAATGCAGCAGACAGAGAATTATCAGCAATAATAAAATTTCTAAAAGATAAATTTTACCACAAAAGTCACAAAAGAATTGTTTGAAGATAGAGTGCTTCAAAAGAGCAAAAAAGCATTGTAAATAAAAATCTTAACAAGATTAGTCTCACAATGCAGATTATTAAATGAGCAGTATTAAAGATGTCACACTGAGCTTGTCGAAGTGTCTCTAAATAAAAACCTTCGTGTTCAAAACATTAAAATAAAAATTATGAAAAATATCGTCATCATCGGTTGCGGAAAAGGAATCGGATTAGCAACGGCAAAAATTCTTGCAGAACAACACAAAATCATTGGAATTTCCAGAACGGAAAATCACGAACTGAATCATCCGAATATCGAATTCCACACAATGGATATTCTTTCGGGAAATTTAGATGACATTAATTTCCCTGAAGTGGTGGATGGATTGGTTTATGCACCGGGAAGCATTAATTTAAAACCTTTTAACCGACTTTCTTTAGATGATTTTAAGAATGATTTTGAAATCAATGTTTTGGGAGCGGTTAAAATTATTCAGAAACTGTTGCCGAATCTTAAAAAGTCGGAAAGTGCCTCTGTTGTGCTTTTCAGCTCAGTGGCAGCAAAACTGGGAATGCCTTTTCACGCTTCGATTGCGGCGAGTAAAAATGCAGTGGAAGGTCTTACGAAAAGTCTGGCGGCGGAATTTTCGGCACAGAAAATCAGGGTCAATGCGATTGCACCATCTTTAACGGACACGAATTTAGCATCACAGCTTTTAGCAACGCCTGAGAAAAGAGAAGCCTCTGCAAAAAGACATCCGTTGCAAAGAGTGGGAACGGCTGAAGAAATTGCAGAAATGACGGCTTTCCTTGTTTCGGATAAATCGTCGTGGATTACAGGACAGGTTTTCGGAATTGATGGCGGAATGGGAAGTGTTAAGCTTTAGGGTTAGTGAGTTGTAGAGTTTTAGGGGTTTTAGGGTTGGAGAGTTTGAGAGTTGAAGCGTTGGAGGATTTAGATTCTTAAACCCCTTTTAGATTATAAAAAATATTTAAAATACTTAGATTAAATTTGCACTATGAATACTGATTTTTTCATTGATTTGCTGCATCAGGTTAAAGAATTTGAAAATTCCGAAGCTTATAAACCTCACTCTACGGTCGAGGATTTCCGTCTTTGGCTGAATGATAAAAAATACAGAAAAGAGAGTCCAACCAAGCTTTTTAAAAATGAACAGCATCAGGTTTCGTTCACAGAAAATGAAATCTGCAAACAGGTTCTGCTTTTGGGACGATATTCTAAACAACTGATCCGAAAGGGACTGAATGATTTTCCTGAACTCGCCAATGAAGAATTTACCTATCTCTACCGACTGAAAGACGAACCGAATCTGACTAAAATTCAACTGATTGAAAGAAACGGGCACGAAAAACAGACGGGAACCCAAATCATCAAACGTCTTCTGGAATATGGCTTAATCGAAGAAAAGAACGACAGCGAAGATAAAAGAAGCAAGCGTCTCAACATCACCGAAAAAGGTGAAGATTATTTCCACCGTTCTGTTGAAAAGGTAAATATGACGTCGAGAATTCTTGCCGGAAAACTTGAAAACAAAGAAAAAACCGAACTTCTGGAATTGCTCAGAAAACTGAATGATTTTCATTCGCACGTATACTCGGAGTACAGAAATGAAGATATTGGAAAAGTAATGGATTTGGTTGCCCAAAAAAGGCATTCATAAATATATTCTACCAACAAACTTTAAAATTCGTAAAAACTTTCAGACATTTTTGTTTTGTTTGAAAGTTTTATGCGGAGTTATACATTCACATAGAAAAAATAAATGTCTGAACCTTAGCATAATTTTCCCAATCAGATAACAGAAATTGTGATATTCTTTATAATGGTACGATTTTTTTATTTTTAAATTTAATTAATCCGCTTCCGCCAATACCATTATCATCACAAAATCTTATATATGTTAATATCAGAAGAACTTTTACTCCACTATGGCGCAGAAGAAGAAACTTTCGATCGCCATCAAACCATTTTTAATGAAGGGGAAAAACCGAAGTATTATTATCAGGTTGTAGAAGGCAGAATAAAATTGAACCATTACAATGATGAAGGCAGAGAGCTTATTCTTGCCATTCTGGATAGAGGACTGAGTGTATGCGAACTTTTGCTGTTCATTGATCAGACCTATCCAGTAAATGCCGTTACTTTTGAAAAATGTACCGTATTAAGACTTTCGAAACAAAATTTCGTAAAGCTTCTTGACGAAAATCCTGAAATTTCAAGAGACATCAACAAATTCTTGTCCGAAAGACTTTATTACAAATATATTATGCTGGAAAACAATTCGTCTCTTCGTCCGGAAACAAGAATCGTAGGCGTTTTAGATTATCATAAAAGTTTTTTTGAAGACCAGTCGAAATATTCATACGAAGTTCCGCTGACCCGACAGCAAATTGCCGCTATTACCGCCTTAAGAGTTGAAACAGTGGTGAGAGCTGTGAAAAAGCTGGAAAAAGAGGAATATCTGAAAATCATCAACAGAAAAATCTTTGTCTGATCTTTTCATACCACAGTTCTGGCTTTTACGCTAAAGTGGTCTTATAGTTGCAGATTCACCAGCAACCAAACACTAAAATAGTATATTATGGAAACAAAAACCGCAACTAAAAAAACACCTGCGAAAAAATCAGCACCAGCAAAAAACGCAGCAAAATCAAATGCCAAAACTCCAACAAAGGCAACCTCGAAAACTTCAACAAAAGCAACCTCTAAAACTCCAGCAAAGAAAAACGCGGCAAAAGAGCTAAAAGATCTTTTTGAAGATTCTTTGAAAGACATTTACTGGGCAGAAAAAGCTTTACTGAAAGCGTTGCCTACCATGATGAAAAATGCAACGCATGAAAAACTGAAAAAAGCAATAGAAAATCACATCACAGAAACTGAAGGTCATGTGGAAAGACTGGAAGAATGTTTCAAAGCTTTAGGCAAAAAAGCTCAGGCTAAAAAATGTGATGCCATGCAGGGTTTACTGGATGAAGGAAAAAGCATTATCGAAGAAACAGAACTGGGACCTGTAAGAGATGCAGGAATTATTGCCGCAGCACAGAAAGTGGAACATTACGAAATTGCAACGTACGGAACTTTGGCAGCCTTCGCAAAAGTATTGGAAGAAAAAGAGTGCCTTCAGCATCTTCTAAGTACTTTGGAAGAAGAAAAAAAGTGTGATGAGCTGCTTACAAAAGTTGCAGATACCAATCTTAACAGCAAAGCATTGTAAAATATTTTACGGAAGGTAAAAGAACTTTTAAATCAAATAAATAGAGCTTGATCATTCAGGCTCTATTTATTTTTACTTGCTATGAAAACAATATGGTTAATAAAAAGCAGCCCTGAATGACTGCTTTCTGACACTCTATTGAATTTCATTAATTTTTACGAGATACTCTCCAGACAATTCCTCCTACATCATCTGCGACCAGTAAAGATCCATCTGCTAACTGCAAAACCCCAACCGGTCTTCCGTAAACATCGCCTTTTGCTTCATTTGCTATAAAACCTGTAAGAAAAGGCTGATATGAACCGGAAGGTTTTCCGTTTTTAAAAGGGACAAAAGCAACCTGATAACCTACCAAAGATGAGCGGTTCCATGATCCGTGCTGTCCTATAAAAGCTCCGTTTTTATATTTTTCCGGAAACTGAGAACCTGTATAAAATGTTAAACCTAAAGATGCGGTATGGCTTCCCAAAGGTACATCCGGAACTATTGTTTTCTGTACAAGATCGGGTCTTTCTCCTTTTCTTCGCGGATCTTCGTTTTTACCGAAGTAAGAATATGGCCAACCGTAAAAAGCATTCTGTTTTACACTGGTAAGATAATCCGGAACTAAATCGTCTCCTAATTCATCTCTCTCATTTACAACAGTCCAGAGTTCTCCGGTTACGGGATTCCAGCTCATTCCGACAGGATTTCTGAGACCTGATGCATAAATTTTCTCCCCTCTTCCATCGGGATTTACTTCTAAAATATTGGCTCTTCTCAACTCTTTATCCATTCCGTTCTCCCCTACATTGCTTCCCGATCCTACAGAAATATAGATTTTAGATTTGTCTTTGTTTGCTATTAAATTTCTTGTCCAGTGATTGTTGTATCCACCCGCAGGAAGATTTACGATCTTTTTCCCAGGTTTTGAAATCTTCGTATCTCCCAATTTGTAAGGATAAACCCATAAACCATCGGTATTGGCAACATAAAACTGATCATTGATAATCAACATTCCGTATGGCTGATTTAAATTCGCTAAAAATACGCTGGAAGATTCCGGAATTCCGTCTTTATTGGCATCACGATAGAGAATGATTCTGTTGGCAGATTTTCCTCCTACTTCAGCATCACTTTTTCCACTAATGTCGTTTTTAATTTTCTCCGAAACGGTACGTTCAGAATTAGACAACACCACAAATACGTCTCCGTTTTCAGCCTGAATTATATTTCTGGGGCTTTTAATATTTTCTGCAAATCTTGTTACGGTAAATCCTTCCGGAGCAATAGGCGATTTTCCTTTCGGCCAGCCAAGAACGTTACTAAACTTTGTTTTACTGCTTTTTTCATCCGGTGCAGGAAGTTTCAGCGTATCGGTTTTGGTAACGGCGGTATTGCCCTCTGTTTTTTCTGTTTTATTTTCTTTGCAGCTCAACGTCAGCAAAGTTAACATGGGTAGAAAATAGTGTTTCATATATTTTAAGTTGTGGTTTTGTTTCTCAGAGATTACAAAAAGTATTCCTTTAAGAAAATAACTTATATCGATGAATATTATTAACCGATTTATTCCGAATCAGATAAAATTGATCTTCAATTTTTCATTAATTTAAGATTTCGTTTAAGATTGGCTTTGTTTTTGCGATGCAACGGATATGAAAACAATTTTTATCGTTGAAGATGAGACAGGCATCAGAGATGCATTGCAGCTACTCCTGTCATTTGAGAATTATGATGTACGTTCTTTCGCCAATGCTGAAGTATTTAACAACAGAGATCAATCCGTAGTTCCCGATATTTTTATCATGGATGTGAAATTACCGGATGGTTTGGGAACAGATTTATGCAACCAGATCAAAGAAAATCCCGCAACGTCTCATATTCCCGTAATGATTATCAGCGCTCATGCAAAAGCGGCAAACGTTGTAAATTCCTGCAAAGCGGATATTTTTATCCCAAAACCTTTTGATATTGATGATGTTATTGTGAAGATTGAAGATTTGATAAAACAGCCTAACCTTCAATAAATTAACATTGTCTTACTATAAATAGATCCTCCAAATTTAAATTTTGGAGGATTTTTTAATTGATAATATTATGAATTTCCGTAAACAGATTTGGAAAACTTAACATTTAAATAATTATAAAACCTGGCGAGTTTAAAAATAAGTACTTGTAATATTGATTATTTTTAAATTTTAGAAAATCTAACTGGCAGTAAAATTTATTCTCAACTGCTTTTTTTAACAAATTTTATGTTCAATAACTCAACAAAAAGGCTTTAATTTTAAATAAGTTAAAATACTTTATATTATTTATTTATGATTTTAATTTAGTTGTACAATTTTCTAAAAAATCGTAATTTTACGAATCTTTTTTACAAACAAAATCTAATAAATAAAAATGAATACAGAACAGTTTGTGAGCCGTCACATTTCCTTAAATGAAGCCGATAAACAGGCAATGCTGGAAAAAGTTGGCGTTTCAAGTATCGAGGAGCTTCTCTCTCAAACCATCCCTTCTTCTATCCGTTTAGAAAAAGATCTTGAAATCTCAGAACCGCTTTCAGAATACGAAATGCTGATCCATTCTAAGGAACTGGCGTCGAAAAACACTGATTATACAAGCTACATCGGGTTCGGATATCACAACACGTTGTTGCCATCGGCTATTCAGAGAAACATCTTTGAAAATCCGAGTTGGTACACAGCATATACTCCTTATCAGGCGGAAATTGCACAGGGAAGACTGGAAGCACTTCTTAATTTTCAGACTGTTGTGTGTGATCTTACAGGTTTTGCCTTGGCAAATGCTTCATTATTAGACGAATCTACGGCTGCTGCAGAAGCAATGCATATGTTCTTCAACAACAGAACGAAAGATCAGAAAAAAGCGGGAGCAAACAAATTCTTTGTTTCAGATCTTGTTATGCCTCAAACGGCCTCTGTATTAAAAACAAAAGCGGAAGGTCTTGAGATCGAAATCGTAGAAGGAGATCACAAAACGCATGAGTTTGACGGTTCTTACTTCGGAGTTTTATTACAATATCCCGGGAAAAACGGAATTGTTTTAGATTATACAGAAAACATCGTAGAATATAAAAAATTAGATCTTCAGGTAGTTGTTGCCTGTGATCCGATGGCTTTGGTGAAGTTAAAATCTCCGGCTTCAATGGGCGCTGACTGTGCTGTTGGAACAACGCAGAGATTCGGTATTCCATTGGGTTACGGTGGTCCTCACGCAGCATTCTTCTCTTGTAAGGAAGATTATAAGAGAGATATTCCGGGAAGAATTATCGGAGTTTCTCAGGATGTGTACGGAAGACGTGCTTTAAGAATGGCTTTACAGACGAGAGAACAGCACATCAAGAGAGAAAGAGCAACGTCAAACATCTGTACAGCTCAGGTTCTTTTAGCCGTTATGGCAGGAATGTACGCTGTTTATCACGGTCCGAAAGGATTAAATTATATCGCAGATCAGATTCATTTTAAAGCCAATGCTTTGAAGGGAGGTCTGAAAGCTTTAGGATATGAAATTGTGGAAGAGCCGATCTTTGATACGGTAAAAATCACGATGAATGAAGATGAGAAAGGAAGACTGATGAGAATGATGCTTGATCACAAATTAAATTTAAACTACTTCACGGAAGGAGTGGTAAGTATTGCGATCAACGAAAGTACAACATTGGATAAATTAAATTATCTGATGGCTTCTTTTGCCCAGTTCAAAGACAAGCAGACTTTCAAACTTGAAATTAAAGAAGGATACAGCATTCCGGAAGAGAATTTAAGAAAAGACGAAATTCTTACGGAAGAAGTATTCAACAAATACCATACGGAAACGGAATTGATGCGTTACATCAAGCATCTTGAAAGAAAAGATTTATCGTTGACCCACTCAATGATTTCTTTAGGTTCCTGTACGATGAAACTGAACGCTGCAACGCAGATGTTACCGCTTTCATGGGACAATTGGGGTTCTGTTCATCCGTTTGTACCGGTTGACCAAGCGGGAGGTTATCAGGAAATGATCCGTGAACTGGAGAAAGATTTAGCTGAAATTACAGGTTTCGCAGGAACTTCTCTTCAACCGAATTCCGGAGCTCAGGGAGAATATGCAGGATTAATGGTGATCAGAGAATATCACATTTCAAGAGGTGAAGGTCACAGAAACGTGGTTTTAATTCCTCAGTCTGCACACGGAACCAACCCTGCTTCAGCAGCAATGGCTGGAATGAAAATTGTTGTGGTTAAAAATCTTGAGAACGGAGAAATTGATTTCGAAGATTTAAAAACAAAAACAGAACAGCATTCTGAAAATCTTTCCTGCGTAATGATCACGTATCCGTCTACATACGGATTCTTCGATGCCAACATTAAAGAAATTACAGCTTTGATCCACGAACACGGAGGACAGGTTTATATGGACGGAGCGAACATGAACGCTCAGGTTGGATACACAAGTCCCGGAAACATCGGAGCAGACGTTTGTCACTTAAACCTACACAAAACATTCGCAATTCCTCACGGAGGAGGAGGTCCCGGAGTTGGCCCGATCTGTGTGGCTAAACATTTAGTTCCTTTCTTACCTTCCAATGCCAATATCAGAATCGGATCAAAAGATGCGATTGAAGGTATTTCTGCAGCACCTTACGGTTCTGGATTAATTCTGAATATTTCTTACGCTTACATCAAAATGTTAGGAAATTCAGGTCTGAAAAAATCAACGGAACATGCTATTTTAAATGCCAATTATTTAAAAGAAATTTTAGCTGAGCATTTCCCGATTTTATATTCAAACGAAAACGGAAGAGTTGCCCACGAATGTATCGTAGATTTCAGACAGTTCAAATCTTTAGGAATTGAAGTTGCCGATGTAGCAAAAAGATTAATGGACTATGGATTCCACGCTCCTACGGTTTCTTTCCCGGTTGCAGGAACTTTAATGATTGAACCGACAGAATCTGAAAGCAAATCTGAAATTGACCGTTTTGCAGAAGCTTTAATCGCCATTAAACATGAAATTGATGAGATTGCAAACGGTGAAGCAGACGCAGCCAACAACGTGTTGAAAAACGCGCCTCACACAGAACAACTGGTAATCTCCGATTCTTGGGATAAACCATACAGCAGAGAAAAAGCAGCTTATCCTTTAGACTGGGTAAGAGACCACAAATTCTTCGCTACAGTTTCCAGAGTGGATGAAGCTTACGGAGACAGAAACTTAGTTTGTACCTGTGAGCCGATTGAAGCTTATATGTAATTAAAAGTTTTTTTTTAAATAAAGTAAATCCCTTTCAGTGATGAGAGGGATTTTTTATGTCATTTAAAAGTAATTTCAAAAGATTTACAAGTAAAGCAGCATCAGTTATTTTTTAAAAAAGCTGCCAAAAAGCTTTTTTAGAATAGGTTGTTGATCAGCCATTTCTTCTAAAAAATCAAACACTTCAGATGACTCTTGCTTTTCTGATGAAATATAATCTGAGATTTGACACGGGTTGGTAACATCAACTTTTATATTTCTATCTACAGAGTTGTAACCGTTGCTGTACGCAGCAGAATCGAATTCCTGATACTTTTCAAGGTGATCAGTCCACTGAGAATCCGTTGTAGTAATTCTATAAATAGCCCACGGAATTCTATTATAATCTTTCCAAAATTCTCTCCAGTGTTTATCCCAGGTTTCGTCCCAATCGTCATCATCTTCTTCAAGCCCGTCCTTTTCACATAATTCGTCCATTTGTGCATGCGCCTCACTTTCATCCCAAGGAAGATTATGAGCCTCATAAATAATGGTATCCTTTACATAAAGATCTACCAAATCATCCAGATCATCCGGCTGAAATTTATAGGGGGAAATCGCTTTTCCAAGAGGAGAATTAGGAAACCTGTTAAAACTTTCATCAAAACCATAGGCTTCATGAATCAAAAGCTGTAAGGCGAAATTTTTATCCTGAGGAAAGGGGCCTGCATCCGGATGGCTAAATTTAACAAGCAAGTCAATATAGTCATCCTTCTTTTCCATGACCGTAATTTTCCATAATGTACTCATGTAGTAATTTTTATTGGTTATTTATGTATTGTTATCAATTATTTCACACAAAGCCGTCACCACTTCGCGTTGTTTTCCATTCGGGTATTTTTCCAAATAGTTTTTCTGTAATGCCGAAGAATTGTAGTTATTGTTTTCCAGCAGTTCTTCTGATAAGCTGAAAATGTAATTGAGTTCTTTAGCTTCATCTGCATATTTTCCATTCGGGAAAAGATTTTCGTATTTTTGAACCAAATCATTGGCGGCAATAAATTCGTGCGTATCTTTAATCATCAGTGAACAGAAACCTTCTTCACTGTCAATAAGAAATTTGTAAGAATCTACAGCCGATTCCCAGATGTTTTCTTCACAGGCTTCCGCGTCGAAACCATATTCTAAAGCTTTGGTATAATGCGATGTTGCGCCCCAGTAATCATTCTTGGAAAGATAGATCATTGCGCCGATCTGGTTATGGTAAATGGCTTTATTGTCGGGAAATCTTTCGAGTAAATTTTTAGAAAGGTTTAAAGCTTCTCCATAGTTTCCTGCCTGAATAGTGTTAGAAAGTTCCCAGAAACCGTTTTTCTCTTCTTCTGATGCAAAATTGATTGCCATGGTATATTAGTTTTAAATTTAGAGCCCTAAAGTATTAAAAATGTTTAATTTCAGCTATTATTTAATGAAAACTTTTATATAATTCTAAGATTTTCAATTTATCGTGAAGGTATTTCAGATGATTTTTTAATCGCATCTCCTAATTTGGTCTTTGAATGATTATTGCTGGAAAAATGTACAAAATAACCTACTCTTTCTCTCAAACCATGGAGATTTAGCGTTAAAGAAACATAATCAGTAAAGCTCATTGTAGAATGATCTGTAAAAGAATTGCCGTAGTTATCTCCTTTATACACAGTTGGATCGTCATCAGAATTAAGATCTAAAGCAATCATATTGTACTCCGAATAAAAATCAAATATTTTCAGGTCATCATCAACGTCGAAATGCGCATCCCATTTATCAAATAAAACCGTTTTTAAAGGCAGTATCTGAATGGATCCGATATGATTATCATAAGCATCTAAATTCCAAGCTTTACCCGCTCTTACCCTTCTGTCCACGTAAGGTTCCTTATAATCCCATAAAATTTGAATGTGACCGAATTGGCTGTAAAACTCTTTGACAGCCGAAGGAATTTTCCGTTTTAATTTTTTCTCATATTTTTCAAAATCCTCATTGCTTAGAGGCTTTCCGATCGAAAAATAGTGTATGTAAAGATCTTCACGCTGAAGCAGACCACGGATCATGTTGTAGAAATCTCTTTTAAGATTCGGGAAAAAGCTGAGTGACAAGTGATTTTCCAGCAGTTCATCTTCAAAAAGATAGTTGCGGTTGATGTAACTGTAATTACCGGAAACAAAAAAATCCCGACCGATCAGCAAATAAACATCCTGCTCTTTGTTAAATTTTTTCACTACGGCTCCATAATTCTCAAGCCTATTTTTAACATCACCTTTCTTACCGGCAAGGATAAATTTTTTCGACTCTGTATATACTTCAATCTGTCTTCCTTCGATTTCTTTTCTGATCAATTCCATTCTGCTATTTTTTTTCAGTTATTGAGTTTAGAGTAAATTTTGCAAGCTCAATATTGGCTGTGGTAGCATCAGATGAAAAAATAAGATGTCCTAAAAGGTTTTTGGCTTCTTCCTTCTTTCCATTTTGGTCTAGTAAAATTGCCTTATTTATTTCCAGAATTCCTTTGGTATCTGCGTCAGGATTTTTTAACAGACCTTGTTCAATAGCGTTAAACTTTTCTGCTTTGTTATCCATAAGATTGGCAAGCTCTTTCCATGCAGGAGCAAAATCAGGAACTTTTTCGGTCAGGGTTTTGGTAATTTCTAATTTCTGTTCCTTATCATCCGTCGATTCTATTTGCAGATAAGCTAAATAGATACCTTTAGGAAATTTTCCCGACTGTTCACCCTGAAGAGTGTATAAAGCTGTTTTTGTAGTGAAAAATCCTTTGGGTGAAAGATCATCAGTTTTTTTATAAAATTTTAAAGCATTATCGAAATCCCCTTTTAAAAGATATGTAAAAGCAAGATCATAGATAGGATATGACCAGTCGGGTTGAATTTTTATGGCTTCTTCAAGTTTCGCAATGGCAAGATCATACTTTCCTGACTGACCGAGTTCTCTAGCTTCTGTATGCAGTTTTCTTGCTGTTGGATCAATATTTTTATTATCCATAATTTCATAATCTATTTTTCCTGTTGTATTTTCTAATTCGCTTTTCGTAATCATATGACCTGCTTTATCTTTAAAAACAATATCATTTGTCGCAGATTTTATTTCCTCTGATTTATTTTGGCAGGAATTGAAAATTAAAAGAACATACCCGAAAATAAGGATTGTTTTTTTCATTATTTTTTACTGTAGAAGCTTAACAATTTCTGCGTTATTTTTCTCTTTTGCCATATCCAAAGCTGTTTTGCCGTCCTTATTTTTAATTGTTAAATCAGGCTTATATTGAAGCAGAAATTTTACCGTTTCCAAATTTCCACCCTGAGCACAGTACATAATCGGGGTTTCTTGATCAGCATCGATATTATTAATATCGGCGCCGTTTTTTATAAGATATTCCGCGATGTTTAAATAGCCTTTGCTGATTGCGCTTGCGAAAGGTGTTGCAAGATCTTTTGCTCTGGAGTCTACCGTAGCTTTATTTTCGACTAGAAGTTTTACCACCTCAAGTCTGTTATTTCTTGTGGCAAAACGTAATGCAGTCCATCCGTTAACATCCTGAAAATTTGGATTTGCTTTATTGCTAAGAAGTAATTCTACAATTTTTATAAATCCTTCCTGAGAAGCAAAATTCAGCGGAGTGGCAGTGCTTTCTAAAGGCACATTAACATCGGCGCCTTTTTTTATTAAAAGTTCAACCAGTTTTACGTTTCCAGTTCCTACTGCAGAATATAAAGGCGTTATACCCTCTTTTGATTTTTGATTTATATTTTCTCCTTTCTCCAATAATTTTGTTACCTTTTCGATGTCCTGACTTTCAATAGCATTAAAGATTTTTTGAGAAAATACAGAGCTGAACGTAAATAGAGATAAAGCAACAAAAAGGCTTTTAGTTTTCATAAGGTTAAAGTTTTATTTGAAATTTAAATTTATAATTTCCAAATATAAAACAATATCTTATTAATCAATGATCATTGCCGGATCAAAAATTCTTTTCCTATTCATTAAAATAGAATCAAAATTTATTTTCTCAAAAGAATCATTTCTGTTATAATATTCGAATTTATACTTGTAGATTTCAATAATCTTATCTTTGATTTCCTTAGTAGGTTTCCGATCGTATTCATCACACAAACAAAGTGCTAATTCGCGCAAAGCAGACTCATACTCCCACTGATTTGTAACAGTTCCATCATTTATTTTTCTTTCTTTTTCTTCATCATGCAAAGGATAGTTGACTTTACAGTTTTTAAAAGTTATTTCTCCACTATATTTTTCGGAGCACGAAAGCAAAAACATCAGAAAAACTGAAAAAAATCCTGATTTCATTTAGCACACTATATCTTTTCCGTTTTAGCTTCCAATGATTTAATCAAATTCCCTTTCACCACCGTAAAAGCATGATCTTTCGCCTCAGCAAAAGAAACATCATATTTCCTGTCTATATTTCTTAAATCTGCTGGAAACTTCATCAGTAAATCGTCATAAAAATCATCTAAAAATTGTTTTGAAGGGAGTGCATAATCTATTCTAAGCTGAAAACGTCTTAATAAAGCCGTGTCGATAATTTCAGGATGGTTTGTCGCACACAAAAGCAGGGCATTTTCCGGAAAATAATCAATCAACTGAATAAGAGTATTTACGAGACGTCTCATTTCGCCCACATCTTTATCATCGCTTCCTCTTGCCTTCCCGATCTGGTCGAGTTCATCGAGAAATAGAACCGATCTTTCTCTTGCCGCTTTATCAAAGATCATTTTGATATTCTGCGAAGTCTCCCCGATTCTTGAAGAAACGATATTGCTTAAATTGAGGATAATAATGCTTTTTCCCAAAGCATTGGCAATGGCTTTTGCTGTCATTGTTTTTCCGCAGCCGGAACTTCCCTGAAGAAGAATTTTATTGTTTACCGGAAGTCCGTATTCCAGAAGTTCTTTGGAAAATGTATTTTCTTTAATAAGCTGTACAAGCTGTTCTTTATTTTGGGGATCAAGGAAAACATCATTAAGGCTAACTTCTTCTTTGTCTTGAATAATAAGATTGTACAGATTCATTTTGCTGAAATTATATGCAAAGATAAAGGTTATCCAACAAAAAAGCCGAACAAATGAATGTTCGACTTTCTATCGGCTATTATAAAAATTAAAATTTGTCTTCCTTAGTGTAAAATCTTGTCCTATGTTTTTTGTGCCCTTTTACTCACGCTGAGTAAAAGAGCAGTCAATCTTTGCAGATTGAAAACATATAACAATATAATTTCGTCTTGTGTTCAGAACCTGAATTTCTCCAGTTCAGAACTTTCTAAATTAGTTTCTTTCTCTTCTTGCTGCTGCAAAATAAGAGGCGAATACTACTAAACATGTTGCAATTCCGATGTAAGTGATCATTTTGTTTAATTTTTAATTATTTGACTATTTATTATCAATTTTACATTTGCAATATTACGACTTTCAAACAAGGTTCCAAAATAAATAATCATGATGTATATCAGTGTTTTAAGTGGTTTTTGTTTAAAATTTAGATAAAAATAGTTTACAAATAATTAATATAAAAATGAAAAAATAATACGGCTTTTTTTGATTTATGTGTAAAAAATTATTAATCTGTTAAATATTTTACAGCTTGTATTTAAAAGTTGATAATCCAAAAAAGAAAAAATGCAATACATAATAACATTTTCGGGGACAATAATATCTCACTTATTTTTGATATTTAGCCTCCGCAATATTAAGAAATATTAGCATAGAAACTCTACAAGGCACATTTTCGAGTATTTTTTTGAAAATTTTGTTTTAGAGTAAAGAAAAAAACAGCTTTTTCTCAGGACGAAAAATGATAGTATTTTTTCTCATTTCCTATTAACATAACAGAAATTTTTGAAGAAGAATAATTATTTCCTACAATTTTTTCCGGATGATATTGGAAAATGATAAAAGCGGAATCTATAAACTCACTCAATTATAAAGAGGAATCAGATCCAGAGATCGATAAATCAAATTACGATCGTCTGTGTCTTTTTTAATGTCCATTTACCGCTTTTGAAAACAGCTTCTATAAATCCGCCACCCGCACCACTTCCGTAATTGATCAGAAACCGTTCTTTATCATCGGTTTTTTTGATCCTTCCGATATAATCAGGAAACATTCCGAGACGATAATCTGACTCTAAATGAGATTGTTCTTTTTCAGGATAAATAAGAACTTTGATGCTTTCAGGATATATTTTTTGAAAATAATCGCAGTCAGAAAAATATCCGGCAAAAAAGTAATGGCTTTCAGAGAAATGAAGCTGTTCGTAATCATCATTCACAATTTGAGAATACAGATCCGAAAACTTTGATTTTTCAGATTTGTACAGGGGATTTTTATCGGTAAAATCACTTATTCCGTCTTTATCCGTATCTGATGAATCCGGATTTAACAAAACCAATTTTTCAAACAGGTCATTAAAGCGGTCTTTATCGCTGTCTTTTAAAACTTCTTTCAGATCAATTTCAAAAACCAGCCGGTCTTTTACTGCCTCTTTCGATGGAAATTCGGGATATCCCCAATTTTCGCTTATTCTTACAAAACTTCCGGAAAGTATTATTTTATTACCGGAAACAAAAATTTCAGGCTGCTTTTCATTAAGATAGGTGAATTTACTCAAACCCAGATAATAAGCATTGGGAATATTGTTTTTAATTTCAAGAAGCCAGTATCCGAACTGGTTTTCACCAATTCCGTAGATCAGACCATTTTCTTTCTGAATATTTTTATAATAAAACTGATCACCAAAATTTTTCTCCAGTTCAGAAAATTTCAGTTCATATTCATCCATCCGCTTTTTGCTTTCCTTTTCATCAAAGAAATTACTGTTAATTTCATCCTGTTCTTCCTCAAAACTTTTAACGTTTGCATCGACAGAAAATTTTACATGTTTCGGATTGGATTTGATAATGGTTTCAGGCTGATCCAACTCAAACTCTTTGTATTGAGGTTCTTTTTTATTTCCGCTTTCAAAACAGTTTCTGTCAATTTCATACTGTTTGCAGGAAAACAACACAAGAGGAATTAAAATATAAATGAATTTCATGGCTGATTAATTTTTCTAATACAATTTCTGATCTTTTCCACAGAAAAAACTCGTTCTTTTCCCTTTTCCGGTTTCTTTTTTTACAATTTCCAGACCGCATTTCGGGCATTTTTCCTGATGATACACCTCAAAATGTTTTCTCAGGACATTCGCTTTTTTCCATTTTTTGAAATCGAAACTGTAATTTCTGGCTTCTGCAATCAGTTCCTTTAATTTTTTTGAAGGTAAATTTTTAATAAAAGTTTCAGGATGAACTCCAACTCTGAACAAAGCTTCATTTTTAATGATATTTCCTACTCCAGCAAAAATATCCTGATCCATTAAAGCATCACAAACCATCATTTCAGGATTTGCTTTCAGTCTTTCTTCTGCCTTTTCGGGATTCCAGAAATCACTCATTACATCGGCTTCCCAATCGATATCTTTTAAAAACTTATCTTTTACCGTTTTTACATTACAGGTATAAAAATACATTCCGCCGTTCTTAAAGGTTAAGCCCAGACGAAGATTCTGCGCCTGATCTTTTCTTTCAAATAAGCTGTAAGAACCAAACATCAGCAAATGAATTCGGATATTGGCTTTATCAAAAATTAAAAACGTCTGCTTTCCGAAGGTTTTTATTTCGCGCAAAATATGGTCTTTAATTCCTGCAGTTTCAGTAATCGAATTTCCTTTTACTTCCATTACTTTTTCGCCTGCAAATTTCTGCAGATCTTCTTTCATCAGAACAATCGGTGGACCTTCGGGCATAGAATATGATTTTGAAAATGTACACAACAATTATTTTGCCATGAAAAAAAATTAAGCCCGATGCAATTCATTAAACATTTCAACATATTTTTCTTTGAACAGTTTTTCGGCATTTTCAGGGAAACGGAAACCATCGGGTCCCACGTAAATCTGTCTGGTTGTGTGATCTTGATCTGAAATCCTGATCTGATTGTATTTCGTTAACCACACATCGAAATGTTCGATCAGTTTTGTGGCTTCGTCCAGTAATTCAGGAGGCAAAGCATGACCGTTATTGATGAGCAGATCTCTGATGTGCTGATTGGATTTTAAAATAATTTCATCTTCATAAAATCCGTCATATTTCTGTATTTTGGAATATTTGTTCTGAAAAGCAAGCTTCAAACGGTTCAGATGAATGTAAACCTGTCCTAACAATTCTACGGTATTTTTTCGCCATTCAAAATAAGCCGTATCTTTTTTTGATAACGCTTCAAATTCCCTTTTCAAAACCGAATTGTATTTTTCTGTTCTTTTGTGAAAGAAATAAGCGATTACTGCGGTGAAAAATCCTGTAACAATCGTGCTTCCAAGGATTTGTTTAAAAAATTCGGACATGATTTCAGTTTTTTGGAGTTAATAATCCTAAAATTACGATGAAAATCTGCAAAATGTCACAGGTATTTTACGGAAAAACTAAAGCGGGAAACACGATATTTTTAAGAAAAATTCTTCCGATTAGTTCGTAAAAAATAAAATTTGAAGTAATTTTGAAAAATGATGAACTTAAACCAGATTTTCACGAATCAGCGTACTGGAAACAATCCACAGACAAAGGCTTCAAGAACGGATTTTCAGAGGGATTTTGACAGAATTATTTTCTCTTCAGCTTTTCGCAGACTGCAGAATAAAACGCAGGTTTTTCCGCTTCCGGGAAGTGTTTTTGTACACAACCGTTTAACGCATTCGCTGGAAGTTTCGTCCGTTGGAAGAAGTCTGGGAAGTGTGATGGGTGAGTTTATTCACGATGAATTTAAAAATGATCTCACCGAAGATGCTAAAAGTTTTTACCTTCATAATTTAGGCAACGTTATTGCCGCGGCTTGTCTCTGTCACGATGTCGGAAATCCCGCTTTCGGACATTCCGGAGAAGATGCGATTGCGAGTTATTTTGAAAGAAATGAATCTGATTTAAAACCGAAATTCAACGAAAAAGAATGGGCGGATCTGGTGAATTTTGAAGGAAATGCGAATGCAATAAGAGTTCTGGCGCAACAACAGCAGGGAAAAGATGCGGGAGGAATTCAGCTTACGTTTTCTACTTTGGCAAGTATCGCCAAATATCCGTGTGAAGCCATTGCTAAAAAGAAAGGAATCATTCACCGTAAAAAGTTCGGATTCTTTCAGAACGAAAAAGATATTTTCCTTGAAATTGCAAAAGGCACAAATTTAATTTCAGAAAGCGAAGAACCTTATATTTTTAAAAGACATCCTTTTGTCTGGCTTGTTGAAGCTGCGGATGATATCTGTTACAATATTATCGACATGGAAGATGCGCACCGATTGGGAATCGTTTCCACAGTGGACTGCAAAAACCTGTTCTTTGAACTCGTAAAATCTGAAACCGACGATATAAAAAGAGTAAAAGACAAGCTGGATTCCATCGGAAACGAAAACGAACAGATTTCTTATTTAAGAGCAAAAGTAATCAATGCGTTAATCAACAAATCGATTGGGCTTTATAAAAATAACTTTAATACCATTCTGGAAGGAAATTTAGAAAAAGGTCTTCTTGATATTTATAAGTACGAAAATAATGCTTTGCAGGATATTGAATCTTTCTCGATAGAGAAAATTTACAACCATAAAGCGGTGGTGGAAATTGAAAATGCAGGTTATAATGTAATGTACGAATTGCTGGATCATTTTATTCCCTCCATTCTCAAATCACATGATGAAAGAAAATCTTACGACAAAAAAGCGTTAAAACTATTACCTAAACAGTTTGTATACGACGATGGAACCGATTACCAGAAAGTTTTGGGCGTAATAGATTTTGTCTCCGGAATGACCGACAATTATGCCACCGATCTTTACCGTAAAATTAAAGGAATCGACATCGGAATGACGGTGTAATTGCTTTTTAGTTATACAAAAACGACTATCAGGATTTAAAAAATCAGGAACTTCTTCAATTTAAAATTGTTGAAGTTTTTTTATGCCCTAAACTCACCGTAAATTTCTTTTTTCTCGTGCAAATCAACCGTTCATTGTCATAGCGGTAACGTTTAAATTATTTTTTATATATTTAAACAAACACAGACAAATGTTTTTCAGTTAATTAAAAATTTACACCCCATAAAAAAATCAAATTATGACATATTTAGGAATTATTGTTTTTATCGGATTGGTAACCTTATTTGCTTCTTTTTTCACAGTGAAACAGGAAACCGCGGCAATTGTAGAGCGACTCGGAAAATTTCACTCCGTCCGTCATGCAGGTTTGCAGCTTAAAATCCCTTATCTGGACAGAATCGCAAAAAGAATGAACCTCAGAATCCAGCAACTGGATGTAATTATTGATACAAAGACTCTGGATAATGTTTTTGTGAAAATGAAGATTTCCGTTCAGTTTCAGGTCATCAGAACTCAGGTTGCCGATGCTTTTTACAGGTTGGAAAGTCCGCATGACCAGATTACATCATATGTTTTTGATGTCGTAAGAGCCGAAGTTCCGAAATTAAAGCTGGATGATGTTTTCTTAAAAAAAGATGATATTGCCATTGCCGTAAAAGCAGAACTTCAGGAAGCGATGCAGAGTTACGGATATGATATCATCAAAGCTCTGGTTACAGATATCGATCCGGATGAGCAGGTGAAACACGCCATGAACAGAATCAACGCTGCCGAAAGAGAAAAAACGGCAGCAGAATACGAATCTGAAGCCCAGAGAATAAGAATTGTAGCCGTGGCAAAAGCCGAAGCGGAATCTAAAAAACTGCAGGGACAAGGTATTGCAGACCAGAGAAGAGAAATTGCAAAAGGTCTGGAAGAATCTGTAAGAATGCTGAACAACGTTAATATCAACTCTCACGAAGCCTCTGCGCTTATTGTTGTTACGCAGCATTATGACACGCTTCATTCTGTGGGAGCAAGCAACAGAAGCAATCTTGTTTTACTGCCCAATTCTCCTACCGCAGCAAGCGGAATGCTGAACGATCTGGTTGTTGCCATGACTACTGCCAATACCGTAGGAGAAGCAACCAAAGGAAATTATCCCAAACTGCCGAATGATCACGATCACAATACAAACAGCAACAGATAAAGCAAAACCTCCGGAAATTCCGGAGGTTTTATTGTTTATTTTTTAGTTTTAGATATTTGCTTTACCAAAGTATATTTTATGGAAGATCCGTCTGCCGGAGGATTTTCTATTTTTTCTGTTTTTACTTTTAAAACATATTCGTAACCCGGTTCATAAGTGAAGCCTTCGATATTGGTATAAAAATTCGTCCATGAATCTGAAGCGTTTTCTTTTACCTGAAGACATTTCATGGGTGCAACTCCGGTGCAGTCTGCGGTTTCAGGACCTACAATAAATGTTTTTTCGTTCGCAGCAGCAACGTTGGAAGAAGTTGTACATTGTGTAAGAATCATAACAAAAATTGCCGAAAACGTTACTTTTAAAAATGTTGTGAAATTTTTCATAAATAAAATTTTAGGACAGGGTTGCAATTACTGTGCCGTGAAATGATCTTATAATTTACTTTTCAGCAGGTTTTTTATCTGAAACTCCCCAAAATTTCTGTCTCCCGATCAACAGTTCGAAAAAAAGTCTGAAATCTGAGATCAGCGACCAGAGCGGATATTTAAAGGTTGCAGGTCTGTTTTTTTCAATCACTGCATGACTGAACCATGCAAATCCGTACCCAAAGATCGGCACATACCAGAGAAATCTTTCTTTTCCGGAGCTGATAACATATCCTATGACGAAAAAGACAAGCAAGGTTCCCAGAAAATGAAAGATGCGGGTTCCCGTTTTACTGTGTTCCGTAAGATAAAACTCATAGAACTCTTTGAAGGTTTTAATTCTTTCAGACATGATTATTTGTACTTTAAAGTTCCAATCATAAAAGTTTCAGAAGCATTCAATGCACGTGAATTTTTAGTCAGTTCCTTTATTACCCCTTCATTCTTAATGTAATTGGAATGAATAAAATAAGTATCTTTGTTTTCGCGGGTAATGTAACCTGTATGAAAATCCAGTCCTACAATATAAATCTGATTTTTATTTTTACCTAAAATATAATGCTCCAGATCCTGCCTTTTGCTGAAATATTTTATCTCTGTACAAAGCTTTTTAATCATTACAGATGAAGCCTGCTGCGCGAGATACGTTCTGTTGATATCAAAACCGTAATCCGATAAAGTATTCGTTACAAAATATCCGCAGGCAATACTGCCTTTTTGCGGTTCTCTGGAGGTTCCTGCAAAAGACCATGGCGTTTTTGCCCAGTATTGAGGAACATCATTATTGATAAATTTAAAAAAATACTGCTTTTTCTCTGCTTCTGTTTTTTGATGAATTGCTGTTAAACATTCCTTATAACTCCGTTTTACTTCTGTACGGTTTCTTTGGGAATTGCCTTCATGATCAGATGTCTTTTTACAGCCTCCCAATATCAGAAGCGAAAAAACAAGCAGATATTTCATCATACAATTAAGCTTTTCCCAGTTTGCTGTTTCGGTATCCGTAGCAGAAATAAATTACCAAACCTATAGCAAACCACAGTCCAAACCAGAACCAGTTGTCATGGCTCATTCCGGTAAGAAGATATAAACATGAGCTTAAACCGATTAACGGAATCAGTGAAAGATTTTTAACAAATGCCAATACACAAAGCAGTAAATTAACCAGAATAAAAAAGAAAATAGAAGCTCTGAATTCACCTTCTTTAGGATCTTTCCAGTCCATTAAATTATGAAAAAAATCAGGCTGCCAGAAATAGAAAACCACTAATCCGCCAATAAAAATAAGAGGGAAAATAAGCTTTCCGTTCACATAAGGCAAGTGAAATCTTCCTTTGATCTTTTCTTTTGCCGGAAGCATTAAAACTCCCGCACAAACCAAAACAAACGCGAAAATGGTTCCGATACTTGTAAAATCGAGGATGAAAGATTTATCGGTAAATAAAATCGGAATTCCGACAACAATTCCTGTAACCAAGGTTGCAAACGAAGGGGTTTTATATTTTGGATGTACTTCCTGAAATTTCTGCGGCATCAGTCCGTCACGGCTCATGGCGTACCAGATTCTCGGCTGTCCCATCTGGAACACCAAAAGAACAGTTGTAATCGCTACAATGGCTACAAACGAAACGACAAGTTCCATCCATGCAACATTGGCGTTTCCTTTTTCAAAAATAAAGGAAAGCGGATCTCCAACACCGTCAAATTTTCTGTAATCCACCATTCCGGTAAGAACCAGCGTTAAAGCAATATAAATAAATGTACACAATACCAAAGAAATGATCATTCCCTTCGGAAGTGTTTTCTGGGGATCTTTTGTTTCTTCCGAAAGCACACTTAAGGCATCAAACCCGATATAAGCGAAGAAAACCCCCGAAACCGCACTCATTACTCCCGCAAAACCATTCGGCATGAAAGAAGTAACCTGAGTTTCCGGATTTAAAGGCGTCCAGTTATCTGTATTGATGTAAGCAAATCCCACTAAAATCACTAAAACAATTACCGCTAATTTCAGGATTACCAAAGCGTTATTGAAGTTTTTACTTTCCTTAACTCCTACATAACACAGCCATGTAATCAATCCGTTGATGACCAAAGCCGGAATATCAACGATGAATTTTAAACTTCCGATTAATGGAGCATTTGTCCATGCATTAATCAGTTCTTTGTTTTCGGAACCGCTCATAAAAGCTTTCTTAGCTTCGGTATAACTGCATGTTAGATAATCAGGAATATGCATTCCTAAACGGTGCAGGAAACTTGTAAAATAATCCGACCACGAAAATGCGACGTAGATATTTCCGAAAGAATATTCCATAATCAGCGCCCAACCGATGATCCAAGCAATTAATTCCCCGAAACTTGCATATGCGTAAGTATACGCGGAACCCGCTGTCGGAATTCTGCTGGCAAATTCTGCATAGCAAAGTGCAGTAAAACCGCACGCAAAACCACAAATCAAATATAGTAAGATCACACCGGGACCTCCTCTGAAAACGGCTTCTCCCAAACTGCTGAAACTTCCGGCTCCGATAATAGCGGCAATACCAAAAAATACGATGTCCCAAACACCCAAAACCCTCAATAAACTCGTAGATGTGTCTGTCTCTGAATAGATTTTTCTTCTAAAAAGTTGATTCATTCAATTCTATATTTGATTCGAAAAAAGCAAATGTAATTATTTCTCTGAAATAATTTTTATTTTCTTAATCTTTCTTATCAAAAAGTTAAGAAGTCTTAAAAAAAATTTTGGTTACTAACAATGTGTTAAAACGCTTGCTTATACAATATCTTTTCAATATTTTCGTTGATAAATTGTGGATAAAAATTCCCGTAATTTTAAATATCTGAACCTGATTTTCAGGCTTCTTCATGTTAAAATTTAAAATTAATGAAATCGAAAAAAATACTTTTAGCGGCTGCTGTAATGTATTTCGGGATCTCCGATGCGCAACAGTCTCAGTACTTTACACAAAAAGAAAACTACAGATTCAATCTCGCTGAAAATCTTTATCAGACCAAAATATACAACGCTTCACAATACGAATACGCCAGACAATATTTCTACAATCAGCATTTGTCGCGTTCGAGAAAAGAAGCTGCACAATTTTTTGATAATGTAATCGGCGTTATTCTTCAGAAAAATCATGCGGAAGAAGGATTAACCGCTTTCATGAAAGAGTATCCGAACTCTGCGTATTTTGCACAGGCAAATTTACCGTTGGCTGATTATTATTTGGCTAAAAAAGATTTCGCCAAAGCTCTGGAAACTCTGAAAAAAGTAAACCAGTATCAGCTTTCCAAAGAAGAAAATACACAATACATTCTGAAACTGGGATACGCCAAATTCATGATGGGCGATTCCAAAGGTGCAACAGATGCACTGGAAGAAGCTTATAAAACGGCAGATCAGTCTCAAAAAGGCGATATTGCTTATATGTTGGGACATTTATATTATTCTAACAGGCAGAATGATAAAGCGTTCCGTTATTTTGATTCCATTAAAGAAGAACCGAAATATTCTAAACTGGTGCGTCCTTACTATGTTCAGATGTACTACAATGACAAAGATTATGATAAAGCGATCTCCGAAGGAACTGCTTTACTGAATGAAGATATTTCGGAATCTTACAAAGCTGAAGTTCACAAGATCATTGGCGAAAGTTATTTCATGAAAGATGATTACACTTCGGCTTATCCTCACTTGAAAGATTATCTGAGCGTTCAGCAAAATCCGTCCGAGAATGATCTTTATGAGATGGGATTTGTAGCAGCTCAGCTTAAAAAATATGACGAAGCGGTTTCTTACTACAATCAATTGCTGAACAGCAATTCGGCATTGGCTCAGAATGCTTATTATCAGCTTGGAAATGCTTATCTGGCGGTTGGTAAAAAGCAGGAAGCGCTTTCGGCTTTCCGTTCTGCCTATCAGATGAATTATGATAAGAATGTAAAGAAGCTTGCGCATGAACAGTACGCCAAATTAAGCTACGACATCGGAAATCCGTTTGAAAGTGCTTCTACGGTAATCCAGAATTATATTAATGAAAACCAAAACGGCGCGAATGCTTCGGAAATGAGATCGCTTTTGGTAAAATCCTATTTATATTCCGGAAATTATAAGGAAACGCTGAACGCGATTGACCGTTTACAGAGCTCAACGCCGGAAATCAATAAAATCGATCAGGAAGTTTCTTATCTTTTGGGAACGGAAGAATTCAACAAAGGAAATTATGATGAAGCGGAAAATTACTTCTTAAGAAGTTTAGGATTCAACATCAATAAAGAATTCAACAACAGAGCATTATACTGGTTAGGACAGGTGTATTATCAGAAAGGAAATTATCCTTCCGCAATCGCCCGTTATGAAAAATTACTGGGTGAAAATTTCCCTGAAAAACAACAATTACCTTATGATTTAGGCTATGCTTATTTCAAATCTAAAAAATTCGATCAGGCGGAAACGTATTTCAAGCAATATTTAGCAAACCCGAAACCTGAGTTTAAAAATGATGCAGAACTTCGTTTGGCAGACATCAATTACGCCAACAATAATTTGAACGAAGCGATTGCCATTTATGATAAAAATGAAGACGCAACAGATTATACACTGTATCAGAAAGCAATGGCTTTAGGATTTAAAGGTGATACTCAGGCGAAAATTACCAACCTGAAAAACCTTTTATCCAAATATCCGGATTCTGATTATTATGACGATGCGCAGTACGAAATCGGGACAGCTTACGCAGCGCAGGACGATTTCAGTAACTCGAATGATTACTTTAATAAAGTGATTAAAACTTCATCTGATAAAGATTTGGTTGCCAATGCATCGATTTACAGAGCACAAAACTACATTGACCAGAACCAGAGTGATAAGGCTTTATCTGAACTGAGATCGCTTGGCGAACAGTACAAAAATACAGCCTATGCTGAAAAAATCGTTCAGGCTGCAAAACCGATCTTTACAAAGAACGGAGATGTTTCCGGCTATGAAACTTTCGCAAGAAATTTAGGAGTTAATATTGATGCATCAGAAATTGATGAAATTAATTTATCGACTGCAAAACAGTATTTCACGAAAAAAGATTATAAAAACGCGATTTCTTACTACGAAAAATATTTAACGCAGAATCCTACCGGAGAAGGGCTTTATCATGCAAAATATGAGCTGGGTGAAAGTTATTATCAAACCAAAGACACTACAAAAGCTCTGTTGGTTTTACAGGAAGTTGCCAATGTTCAGAACGATTATCAGGATGATGCACAAACCCGTTTAGCACAAATCTTTTTCAATCAAGGGAATACGGCTGAAGCTAAAAAATATCTTGAAAATATTAAAAACTCATCAGACGTCAACATTAAAAATTACGCCAATGTTGAACTGATGAAAGTTTATGCCGATGAAAAGAACTTCTCTCAGGCTGAAAAATTAGCCGATGCGGTGATTGCAAACAATAAAAACTCCGCGGCGGTTATTGAGACGGCAAAAGTAATTAAGGCAAGAAGTCTGATGAATTCAGGAAAAGACAAAGACGCACAGTCGGCTTACGCTTCGCTTGAAAAATCATCCAATACCTCGGTTGCCGCAGAATCTCTCTACGCGAAAGCTTATTATCAAAACAAAGGAAAAGCGTTTAAATCCTCTAATGAAACGATCTTTAAATTGGCCAATAATTATGCTTCCGAAGAATATTGGGGAGCAAAAGCGCTTGTTCTGATGGCGAAAAACTATGTTGGTCTGAAAGACAATTATCAGGCAAGTTATACCTGTGATCAGATCATTGAAAATTATAAAGATTTCCCTGAGATTGTTGCAGAAGCGAAGGAAGTTAAAAAGCAGATTAAAAAGTAAAAATATATTTAATGTATCAATTTATCAATGTAACAGTTTACCAATCAAACTATACATTGCCGGATTGTTGCATTGATAAATTGGTACATTATTAATACAAAAAGTAATGAATAAAAGAATTCAATTATTATCCATCATATTTTTAGGGGTTTCGTCGGTAGCGTTTTCCCAGATCAAAGAAGAAAAACTGATTCTTAATAAAAAAAGGGAACCGGAAGTAAAGAAGATCGAAAAAAAGAAAACTTCGGTAGAAACCATTAAAAATTATCCGCCGGAAGAAAAATCTCAGAATCCTGTACAGTACAACATTACGGATGTTCCTGCGGTTTCGGATTTTAAAACGTCAACCATTCAGGGAGCAGATGTGACCCCGAAATTCGAAGGTTCGGCGCAAAACAACTATATCCAGTTCGGAATGGGAAATTTCGGTAAAATTCTGGGCGATGCAAATATTTCGAAAACGCTGGAAAATAAAATTGAGGTTGGAGTGGATGCTCATTTTCTTTCAACACAGGGTTTAAAAAAGGAATACGACTGGGATTCTAAGCAGAGTTCAACCACTTTAGGAGCTTTCCTGAATTCTTACGGAGATAAAGGAAAATTCAATCTGAATGCGGAATATGGTTTGAACAGCTATAATTATTACGGAATTTATGCGCTGACTCCGAGCAATGATGTTGATCTGGATCAAAGAGTCAATCAGTTTAAAGTAAATGGTTATTATGACTTTTATTCGAACGAAATTCTGAATGATGTGAGGGTGAAATCTTCATTTTTAAAAGATCATTTTGATGCTCAGGAAAATCAGGCTTCCGTTTTGGCGAATTTCTCGAAACATGGGGTTGAAATCGGCAAATCAGGCATCAGTCTGAATGCAGATTTAGGTGTTGGTCTGGAAACGGTAAAAACTGAATTTTCAATCAGAGATAAAAATTCGTCCAACTTTTTTAATACAAGTCTGAGCCCGAAAGTTACTTTCAGAAAAGGGGATTCTTATCTGAAATTAGGATCGCAGTTTGCGTTTCTAAATGGTAAAAACCAAAATGATCTGATGGCTGAACAAATGAAAAACAACAAGACCTATTGGTTTCCGGAAGCTGAATTTCAGGTTGCTGCTGCACAGGAATTTAAATTTTACGGAGGAGTTGACGGAGGTTTAAAGCTGAATACATATTCGGATTTACTACAGCAGAATCCTTTCATCGTTTCTGACCAGTATTTAAGACCAACTGAAACAAAATATCATTTTTATGTAGGTTTAAGAGGAGATATTGATGAAACTTTTAAGTATGATGTTTCTGCAGGGTACGGAAAAATGAGAGACATTATGTTCTTTAAGGCCAATGATCTTTTTGACACGAATTTCACCCTGAACCGTTCTGCCTATAACTTCGCAAATACTTTTTCTGCGGTGTATGATGACGGAAATGTAGGAGACATCAAAGGTAGTTTACAGTATTTTCCTCTGGCAAATTTAGTGTTGGACGGAGAAGTGAAATTTACCAAGTTTGATCTTAAAAACTACGAAAATATCTACAATGTACCTTTGGTTACTGCCACAATCGGAGCAAAATATACGATGCTGGATCAAAAATTATTGTTAGGTTTTAAAGGGATTTTTGCCAGCGACAGAACCACGAATTCATTTATGATTCAGGGAGTTGGAAGTCCCATGTTCTATCAGTCTACAGAGAACACCAACGATAAAGTGGGAGGTTATGCAGATTTAAATTTGTCTGCAGAGTATAAAATTCACAAAAATTTCAGTATTTTCGCGCTTGGAAATAATCTTCTGAGCTCAAAATATCAAACGTACAAAGGCTATAAAGTTCTGGGTGCACAGATTTTGGGAGGCGTGAAGATTACGTTTTAGAGTGGGAGAGTTTGAGAATTTAAGCGTCTTAGCGTTTAGTTTAACTCTAAAACTCTCAAACTTTGCAACTCAATACGGCTGCATAGTTTAATGGATAGAACTTCGGATTTCGGCTCCGACAGTGAGGGTTCGAATCCTTCTGCGGTCACTTTTAAGGACAGACATTTGATGTTTGTCCTTTTTTATTGATCATAATTGAAGTTGATTTTATTTCTTTGATATAAGTCATTAATTTTTTGTCAAATTTATTATCTGGATTTATTCTAAATTAATATATTTGCATCATGAATATGATCGTTCCTTTCAAAGTAGCTCCGTTAGCTCCTGCTTTTTCAATGAATACCGAAGAAATGTATTGCGGCGATAAGAAATCATGCTGCAAAAAATTTAAAAAGGGAAAAAGATGTAAAAAGTGCCCGGGAAGAAAGAAAATGGCTTAATTAAAGCTTTTTAACAGGAAATAGACCGCCAGAATTAGTAAGACTACCCCGATAATAATTCTCGCGATTTTTGGCTGTCCATGAGGATTTGCAACAGTTCTTGGCTGTGACTTAAATAATTCCTCTGCCTTATCTTTAAATTTTTCCGAATTGTTTTCGAAAACTTCGGTAATCGTAATTCCCTGAACGGCTGTTTTGTGCAGTAGTGAATTCGTAGCGTGAAGCAAAATCTGGAATTTTCCGTCTTTAAATTCTGTTATTTTAAAAACTCTTTCTCCATAAGGTTTTTCCAGTCCGAAAGGTAAAACTTTCACCACATCGGCATTTTGAGTCTGCCAATTAATGATGATCTCCTCCCCTTTTTTCGCATGAATTTTGTTTGCCGTAAAAGTTTTAATAGAAGGCGGAATATTGTACCTGAAGCTTTTCTGATGACTTTCTAAATTCTGATCGTAAGAGTGTCTTCTGCTTTTGTCGCTCAATGTTTCGTAAGCTTCCTGAATTTCACGGAATCGGTTTGCAAAAAAGTCATCGTTATCATTTTTATCAGGATGATATTTTAAAGATAATTTTCTATACGCTTTTTTGATGTCTTCTTCCGAAGCATCGTGAGAAATTCCGAGAAAATAGTAGTAATCTTTCATTAAACTATGCAAAAATAAGGATTTTATTTTCTTTTTTAAACGCAAATGGCACGAATAATTTCACAAAGATCTCGAATAATTTTGTGTTATGCTTTTCAATTCTTTTCTTTTAAAACAAAAAATCGTATAAAGTAAAATTCCTAAAAACTCTTTGGAGTTTTATCTGTGTAGAAATCATATTAAGAGGATGTTCGGCGTTCCGTAGGAACGCTATCTTTAGAACATTTATCAAAATATCTCAAGCTTGCATGTTTAAATCTTTTTGATGTTTCGGTTCAGGCGGCTTCGCCGCCTGAACCGAAATCCTATTTTTTAAGATTGCTTCTTTGCTTTGCTCATCGCAATGACTGTAAAAAATTCCGGCTCGGGAAGCGAAGCTTCCCGAGCCGGAATTAAACAATTTCAATTGAGTTACTTTTATTATGCTTCTGCGACGTTTTCTTTTCTTTCGAAACCTCTGTGGCGGCATCTTGAAGCGAATTCTTTTTTAAACTTACCTTTCAGCTCCTGATATTGCTCGTCGTTCATTTCTCTGATTTTATCCGCCAATCCGAAAGGAGATTTTTCTTTGATTCCGTATTCATCAAAAATACCCTTTACAAATCTTTTTCTCTGCGCTGCTTTTTTAACAACTGCTGCAACTCCTACTACGGCTAAAGCAGCTAAAGCGCCTTTTAATACTGAATTTTTCATTTTCTCAAAATTTTAAATTTTACTACTTCTTGTTTTTTATATAGACGAATAGATTTCCATTTTTCTTTACTACTTCTAAAATTTTCACTATTCGTTTGTTCTGTTGTGCCTGTTGAAAAATCCTGTTGAACAACGGTCTCTCCAAACTTCTTTGAATTTTTCTCTTTCTTCGGGTGTAAGATGCATCATTTTTTCTCTCATTTTCTTTTCTTTAAAATCTCTCATCCCTTTTCCGAAATGGAAACCTCCGAAAAGAATTTTACTAAGAATAAGAATTCCCATTGCCTGCCAGAAAGTAATGGATTTTACGCCCAAAATTTCAGGGAGAAGGCAATTCCAGAGCGCCATCACGATCCATGTAACGCCTAAAAAAATCAATGGCGGACAAAGAATCAGAAAAATCCAGCCTTTTTTATGTTTATGATTCATATCTTTTTATTTACTAACTGTTTAAATCTTCGTATAATTTTTTCAATCGGTTTCTTAAATGTTTTACGGCGTAATTTTTACGGCTGATAATCGTTTTAATGTTTTCGCCATGCTCATCCGCAATTTCCTGAAGGGTTTTGTCATTGAGTTCGTTTTCCACGTAGACGAGTCTTTGTTTTTCCGGCAGTTCATCCAGAGCTTCGAAAAGTTTTTTCCAGATCTCATCCTGAAACATTTTAATTTCGGGACCTGCACTTTCATCCATGAGCAGAATATCTTTAATGGAAAAATCGCCGTCTTCATCTTCGTACACGAAATCTTCAAGATTTTCGGTTTTCTTCTTGCGGTATTTGTCCGTGATTTTATTTGCCGTTACTCTGTACAACCAACCGCCAACATTCACAATCTCAGAAAGATTGGTAAGACTACTGAACTGATACCACACTTCCTGCAGAATATCTTCCGCATCCTCCGTATTTTTCACTTTCGGACGAATGTACGACATCAGCTTTCCTCCGTACTTTGAAACGGTCTGTGAGATGATATTTTCCTTCTCCTTCTGTGGCATTGTTATTTTTTCGACAATCTCCATATTGCTATGACGATTGAAAATTTTGTTTTACTTTAATAAATTTAAAATAATTTTTAAGAGATTAAAATTTTCTTTTATTCATCCGTATTTTAAAACACGAATAACACCAATATTTTTTTCGCTTGTAACACAAATCCTTTTATTATGTTTAATTTTTAATGATGAAATTTTTGAAAGATATATATATCACATTTATATTTAAACAAAAAACGGAAAGCTGAGCCTTCCGTTTCTATTTTAAATGATATGTTTTTAGTTCAGATAAATTCCGAAGTACCAAGTCCAGAGAATTAAAATAATCTGCATCGGAATTCTTTCTTTATACAGATAAGTCATTCCGGGACCTGTGAAATCCGCTTTAAAAATATTGATATTTTTTCGGGATGAATTGATATTGGCAATGAATACCAAAACGTAAAAAACTATCAATAAAATGGCAGTCAGTTCACGAATGGAAGGAATCATCAATCCGATTCCGGCTGCAACTTCAATAATACCTGTAAAATAAACCCAAAATAGTTTTGCAGGGATAAAATCAGGAATCATCATTACCATTCCTTTCTGGAACTTAAAATGAGAAAATCCTGTAAATATGATGAAAACAGCCATTCCCAAATTTCCTGAAAACAAAAAATTCCAGTCGCCCTGAAAAATTTTGGTTGCTACTAAAGCCAAAATGAATGTTGTAAAAAGAATGGTAAGTAATTTCATAAGATTTCTTTTTGTTTCCAGTAGATACTAAGATTTACACTATGATTAATCGTAATTTTATCAACTGTAAATATAGCCTAAAATAAATTCGAAAATAATTATTTTTCGGCAAGATCCTTTACAATTTGCAGACCTTTAGTAAAGCCTGTATTCATATGCTCTTGCCAATCTTTTTCAGTCTGTACTTCGGCATGAAGTTTTGTTTTGCCATCAGAATCAATTAAAAAATATTTTTCAAAGCAGCCGCTCCACTGTTTCACCTCCATGCTTTCTGTGTCTTCGTTACCTTCTTCATCTCGCATTCCCAAATGTTTAAAAACAATCTGATCCGGCTTTTTCAGACTGTCTATTGTAGAAACCATTCCTGCTCCTTCTGCATTTGTAAAATAGGTTTTCCCGTTTACTTTCCAGTCAGATTTCATGAAAGAAGCAGAGTTTGGATTAAAAAATTTTGTCCACTCACTGTATGTATTTTCATTCCACAAAACGTCCCATACCTTTTCTTTGGGAGCGTTGATGATGATTTCGTAAGATAAAGTTTCCATATTGTTTTTATTAAATGTTTAGAGTTGGTTTTCGGATAAATGCTTCACATTGGAAAGGGCATCCGGAAATTTTTCTTCAAAAAAGCTTTTAAACTCTTTTGAAGTCTGGATTTCGACCTGAAGATGAGTTGTATTTTCATCTTCAGTCAAAATGTATCTTTCCGTGGCTTCACCCCAGTTCTGCGGTGCTTCTACTCCATTGTAAATCTCACCGAGATGGAGAAATTTAATTTCCTGATTGGGAATTAATGTAACAATTTTACTGAACATCCCGTTGTTTTGGGGATCCAGAAATTTAATGATCTCATTTTCTTTTAAATTTCCCTGATAAAATGAGCCTTCCGTAAATGCAGAAGTCCACTGTCTGAAGGAAAAATCATCCCAAAGTACACTCCAAACTTTTTCCGGTTCCGCATTGATCTGAATATCAAAATGTAATTTTTCCATAAAAAACTGTATAAACTAGCTGTTATTTTAATTAAGATTTTATCCTCCTACAAAGTCTCCGCCATTAATATGAATGATTTCTCCCGTTATAAAACTGGAATCTTCCGAAGCCAGAAAAACATAAGCGGGAGCAACTTCCGATGGCTGCCCAGCTCTTTTTAACGGATTGTCTTTTCCAAAAGTTGACAGATCGTCGAAAGTTTCCTTTACAAGAGGAGTCCAGATTGGACCGGGAGCAACGCCGTTTACTAAAATTCCTTTTTCAGCAATATTCACAGCCAGAGAACGGATGAAAGTGGCAATCGCTCCTTTCGTAGCCGAGTAATCAATTAAATGATCGCTTCCGCGGTATGCTGTAACAGATGTGGTACAGATAATTCTCCCCCCTTTTTTCATTAATGATAAAAAATCTCTGGTGAAAGCAATCATAGAAACAATATTGGTATCAAAGGTTTTCCGGATCTGATCGTCTGAAATCTTTTCAATGTCATTTTTAGGGAACTGAATTCCCGCATTGTTTACAAGAATATCCACTGTTTTCCAGTCTTTTTTGATCTTCTCCAGACATTTTGTTCTGAAAGTTTTTTTTGAAACATCCCCTTTCAGCAAAATACATTTTCGACCTTCTTTTTCTACGAGTTTTTGTGTTTCTTTCGCATCCTTGTCACTTTCTTTATAAATAACTGCAACATCGGCTCCTTCTCTCGCAAAATGAACCGCAACTGCCTGTCCTATTCCACTGTCTCCTCCGGAAATTACCGCTTTTTTATTTTGAAGTTTTTTACTTCCCAAATAGCTTTTCCGTATAATTTCGGGATAAAGTTCGTCTTTAGGAACTTTAGATTTTGAGTCTGACTTGTTCTGTGTCTTCATAAGCAAATCTTTTATGAATACCCATCAAACAGCAAGCCGAAAAGGAAAATTAAGAATTTGAAGAAGATGAGCAGAAAGTTTTTAAACGGTTAAAAAGCTTCAAACCTTCTGCTTTCTTATTTTATTTGAATACTAAGAATTATAAGCGTCTTCCAGATCCTGAATAACAATTTTGTGCATTCCCATCATCGCCTGAAATACTTTTTGCCCTTTTACCGGATCTGATCCGTTTATCAATTCAAGCAGTCTTTTGGGAACAATCTGCCAACTGAAGCCAAATTTATCTTTCAGCCAGCCACACATACTTTCCCTTCCTCCGTCAATCGTTAAGGCATTCCAGTAATGATCGGTTTGTTCCTGATCATCAGTCATTACAACCATTGAAATTCCTTCATTGAAATCGAACTGATGATCGTAAGAATTGTCCATACAGAAGAAACTGTAGCCATTGATTTCAAAATGGGCATGCTGAATATTTTCAGCAGGTTCGGGAGTCGGATGTCCTTCACTTCCATCACCGTATCTTAAAATATTTCCGATTTTAGAATTCGGGAAAACTTTAGTGTACAATTCCATCGCTTCCATTGCTTTTCCGTTATTTTCGTGGATAAACATCAAAGTAGGAATAATCTTTTGGTCGCTTTGTTTTTCTCCTAAAAATATTTGCCAGGTTACGTCATATTTATCTTTCAGCCAGCCATATTTTTTGCTCCAGGAATAAGAATCCAAAGGCATTAAAGCCATTCCGCCTTCCAATAATCCGTCCCAATATTTTTGAACCTCATCTTCCGTTTCGCAAATCACCATAAAAGAAACCGAAGCATTTTTCTTGAAATGCGGACCGCCGTTCAGGAGCATCATTTTCTGCCCAAAAAGTTCGATGTTCATCACCATTGGAGTATCTGTGGTAATTTTTCCATCAAATATTTTGCAGTAAAAATCTGCGGATTCTTTTGCGTCTCCATCGTACCAGAGACATGGGAAAATATTGTTGTTCATAATTTTAAATTTTATTTTTTGCTTTAAACACTAATAGCCACAATTTTTTTTCACGAATAATCATCAATAGTTCAACAGAATCTGTACTATCGATGAAGCATTTAATCAAAATTTAGAGTGAAAATTTTGTAGATCTCGGTATAATTTCTATTCAGTATCAATTTTAAAAGAAACGTGGTTTTCTTTCATATAAGCTTTAAGTTTCTGCATTGCATTTTTTCCGAAACCGTGAAGCTGCATGATTTCCTTTTCAGAATACTCTGAAAGTTTTTCAAGAGAATCAATCTTTTCCTTTGCCAATGCTCTTTGCGCGGGAGCAGCCAGAATTCCCTGTAAAAAGTTCCGTTAACTACATGACTCACCGCGCAAATGGAACTTAAACATTTTGCCATTATCACTAAATTGATCATGATTCTGAAAATTAAAATCGTTCTTAATTGTTTTCTACATACTTATGAAAATTGTTCAGAATTGCGTACCATCCTTCTCGCTGCATTTCGACAGGATTCTGTGTTTCCGGATCGAAAATAATCTGTACGCTGGTTGTATTTTCGTCCATTTTATCAAAAGTTATCTCTGCTTTTCTTCCGTCTTCCATATGATACCTGATCTTTTCATACGGAATAACTTCATCATACGTTCCCACAAAATCGAATCCGAAACTTTTATCTTTGGCTTCCATTCTGTTTTTAAATTGTCCGCCAACCCTTAAGTCGTTTTCAGAGCTCGGGCATTCCCAGGATTCGTGGGCAAAATTCCATTTTGTAATATGTTCCGGTCCGTTGTAATAATCCCAGACTTTCTGAACGGGAGCCAGAATGGTAATATCAATGTGAATAGGTTCCATCATATTATTTTTAAGTGTATAAAAGGCAACTGATTCTAAGTTGCCCTTTCAATATAATTCAGTTTAAAGATAAGTCTATTTTACGTATTCCTCGTTATAATTGATCATCCAATGAACACCATATTTGTCCTGAAAGCTTCCGAAATAGTCTCCCCAAAATTGGTCTTCAATCGGCATTTCTATATTTCCGCCTTCAGAAAGCCCTTTAAAAAGTCTGTCGGCTTCTTCTCTGGAATCTGGAAAAACAGAAACGTAATTGTTATTTCCCACATTCAGTTGTTGTCCAAAACTTGGGACGATGTCTGAAGCCATGAGCAAATCTCCGCCTACAGGAAGTGCAATGTGCATTACTCTGTTTTTTTCTTCTTCCGATAAATGTTCAGTTCCGGGAGCATTGCCCATTCTGTAAATTTCACCAACGAACTCTCCGCCGAAAACGGATTTATAAAAATTGAAAGCTTCTTCCGCTTTCCCATCAAAATTTAAGTAAGGATTTAATTTAGCCATGATTTTTTTTATTTTTTTTAGTTAAACACAGATAGCACTAATTTTTTCACTAATACCACGAATAATATTTGTGGAATTTGTGTATTAATATTTTAAACACAAATAGCTCTAATATTTTTCACGAATAACACGAATACTATTTGTGGAATTTGTGTAGAGCGTTTGTGTGATTAGTATTTTTATCAAACGTATAATTGTCATTCTGACGAAGGAAGAATCTATTTTATCATTTTTTTAATATCAGATCATTCAAGAGAATTTCTGTTAAAAATGACAAAGAAATATCCCCACAAATTTTATTTTACCAAAATTTATGTAAGAATTAATTGTATTGACTTAAATTTTAGTCTTTAGGCATTTGGGATGGATCTGCAAACATTACATTCCAGCCATGTCCGTTGATGTCCCAAAAAGAATTATGATACATCCATCCGTAATCCTGCGGTTCTTCATGCTGTGTTGCGCCATTCGCCACAGCGGTATTTACCATCTGATCTACCTGTTCACGGGTATCTAAACTGATTGCGACCAAAACCTGTGTTGTATCTCCTTTCGGAACCGGTCTTTCTGAAAAAGTCTGGAAAAACTCTTCCGTTAAAAACATCACATAGGTATTTTCGTTCATAACAACACAAACTGATTTGTCGTTTGACATTTCATCATTAGTTGGGAAGCCTAATTTTGTCCAGAATTCTTTGGTTTTCTGTACATCTTTCACCGGAAGATTCACATAAATCTGATTGATTTTCATTTTGCTGTTTTTACTGTTAAAATTATACTCAAAGTTATCAAGTTAAAATAAAAATCAACTTGCCATAAGACAAGATTTAAATTTTCTTCGGATGGGAAACCAGCTCTTTACGGATTCTGCTTAAGGAAGTATCTGTAATTCCCAGAAATGAGGCAATCTGCTTTAAGGGAGCAAACTGTACTACATGCGGCTTCTGCTCTAAAAGATTGAGATAACGTCTGGTTGCGGAAAGGGTAAATATCTCTACGGAACGCTGTTTCCCGATGAAAAGCTGCTGAGACATCCAGGCTCTTCCCCATTCTCTGAGATTCGGGATTTTATGAAATAATTCCTGAAAAGTTTCAAAATCAAACTTCCAGCATTCGCAGTCTGTAATGCAGACAATATTTTCCTGAGTGGGAATTCTCTGAAACAGTGAAGAAACTTCGATGATGATTTCATTTTCAACAAAAAAATTGATCGTTACTTCATTTCCGTTAAAATCGTTGACAAATGAGCGAGCCAGACCTTTCTCCAGAATATAATATTCGTTGGCTGTTTTTCCTTCTTCCAGAATGAAATCTCCTTTATGAAAAGAAACTTTTTCATGTGCCTGAAATATTTCCTCAAGCTCATCATCCAGAAAAAAAGGAAAATCGTAGCAGATTTCTAAGGCTTTATTGCTCATCAAGTGAATGTTTTTCAAAGCTTTAAAAATAAAATTTTTATTGGAAATGATGAAGTAAATCTTATATAAAGTGATGATTTGCGGAATCATAAACTAATCACGCTCTTACTTTGAGATGCTTCAATCCACTTTGTTCTATTAGGATAACAAATATATTTGATTATTAACAGATTTTAAAACAGAGAAAGCTGAATAGGTTTTGGATTCGAAGGTTTCTGAGCATCTCCGAAAACGGTTTTACCTCCAAAACGCCAGGAATTCTGTCTTTCTTCTTCAATTACTTCCTGAATATCAAAATCGGGAGTAAAATCTTTCTCAGTCGATTCGATAATCTGATGTAACTTGTTTAAGGTTTTTAACTTGTCTGAATTGCCAAGTTTAGATTTTTCAATTCCTGATTTTAAAATCTGTAAGCTTTCATCATAGACTTTGGTAGGAACCGGAAACGGATGACCGTCTTTTCCGCCATGCGCAAATGAAAATCTCGCAGGATCTTTGAATCTTGACGGCGCACCGTGAATAACTTCGCTTACCAAAGCCAAAGACTGCATAGTTCGCGGACCGACACCTTCCAGCATGAGTAAATCTTCGAAATTTTGCGACTGTTGCTCTCGCGTTATGTATAAAAGAGCTCCAAGCCGTTTCAAATCTACATCCGAAGCCTGAATGTCGTGATGATTGGGAAGAATTAATCTTGAGAAATCGCTCATTATTTCCGCGGAATTGGTGTGGGAAATTTCCAGAATTCCTTTTCTGTTCCCGGAAGCTTCCGCATCTGTAAGATTTAAAATAGTTCCTCTTGAAATTCCGTTGATTCCGGTGTGAGGCTCTTCCACAAAGGATTTAATATTTTCTGAATGCCAATGATAGCGTCTTGCTGTTCCGTCCGATTCATGCATTCCCTGCTGAACAACGCTCCAATTTCCGTTATCCGACAGAATAAAATTATGCAGATACAGTTGGTATCCATCCTGAATTGCGGTGTTATCTACTTTCGCCGAAAGTTTGCTGGCTTTTACAAGATCATTTCCGTTTAAACCCGTTTTATCGGCAATCTGAAGGAGTTCTGAAGGTGTTTCGCGGGAAAATTTTCCTTTTCCGCCACAAATATACAATCCCAACGACTGGGAATTCGGATTGATGGAACGCTTCAAAGCGCCCATTACGGAAGTTGTAATTCCTGAAGAATGCCAGTCCATTCCCATCACCGCGCCAAAACTCTGAAACCAGAAAGGATCTGCCAGTCGGCGGAGAACTTCGTCTTTACCATACTCCATGAGAATTACCTCAACGATAGAAAGACCGAGGATCGACATCCGTTCGTAAAGCCAACGCGGTACTTTGCCATAGTGAAGGGGTAAATCTGCGGTTCCGGAACGTTTCATTGTGTAAAGGTAAGCGGAAAGTTTTTAATTTTTAATGATTGTGATCAGTAATTTTATGGAAAACAGGAAAGAAAAAAGTCCTGCAGACTGTGCAGGACTCCGATTTTTTATGGATCGGTTTTTATTTCAACGCAGCTAATGCAGCCTGATAATCAGGTTCATCTGCAATTTCTGATACTTGCTCTGTGTAAACCACTTCATTGTTTTCATCCGCTACAATGACAGCACGGCTTAAAAGTCCTTTCATAGGCGAATCTGTAATGGTTACTTCGTAATCGTCTCCAAAACTGCTTCTGAAATCCGAAAGGGTTTCTACATTGTTCAGACCTTCCGCAGCACAGAATCTTCCCAAAGCAAAAGGCAAATCTTTAGATACGTTGATCACAACAGTATTATCTAAAGCTGAAGCTTCTTCATTGAATTTTCTTGCGGATGATGCGCAAGTCGGAGTATCAATACTCGGGAAAATGTTGAACACTTTTTTCTTTCCTTCAAAAGTTTCCAGAGTTTTCACATTCAGTCCTGCATCTAAAAGAGCAAAATCTTTGATTGTACTTCCTACTGACGGAAGGTTTCCTATTGTGTTTACCGGGTTTCCTTTTAATGTAATACTTGACATAATTTATTTTTTTGTTTTTCAAATTTAGCTAAAAAAGAAAACTTTTCCCATCAAATAATGGTTAAAAAATAATTAAACCGGAAATAAAATAACATAAGTCTGAAAAACCTTTTTGTAATGGAAAATTTATTTATATTCGCAGTCCTTAAAAATGATTAACCATGAGAAAAAAAATTACTCTACTTTTATTCGGAGTGCCTTTTTTTGGTTTTGCCCAGTCTGTGGTAGGAAATATCAATTCAGGAGCGGTTTCTGCTGATAACTTCACGCATTCAGTGGGAGAAATTTATGTGATTCCTACAGATCCGGACAAAACAAACTCCGGAACTATGGGAATGCTTTACCAATCTGTTTTACAGGTTTTGGGTGTTTCAGAACTTGAAAAAGACCATGTGAAAATTTATCCGAATCCTACTGCTGATTTCATTTATGTTAAACTTAATTCAAAATCAAAAATTGAAGGTGCTGAAATCTATGATCTTTCGGGAAAGCTTATTTTCAAAACCAACTTAGATTCTGAACAACTGGATTTAAGACATCTTCAGCAGGGAGTTTATATGATCGTTTTCAAAAACTCCGACATCAAACCTATTAAAATTATCAAAAAACCTTAAAAAAACTATTTGAACATGAAAAAGCTTTACGCAACTATAGGATTATTTTTAGCAAGTTTAGTAAGCGCGCAGGTTCCGCAGGCATTCAGTTATCAGACGATTGCTTTCAATGCGGCAGGAGCTCCGATTGCTAACGGAAACGTTTCTTTGAGAATCAGTATCCTGGATAATGCAGCCAACGGAACGGTTTTATATACCGAAACTCAAAACAAAACGACCAACGCCAAAGGTCTGGTAAACCTGAACATTGGACATGGAACGGCTACTACAGGAAACTTCGGGGCGATCAACTGGGGAACCAACGCCAAATTTGTTAAGGTGGAAATGGATCCAAATGGAGGTTCTAACTACACGAATGTTGGGGTAAACCAATTGATGAGCGTTCCATATGCACAAGTGAGTAAGACAGTTGTAACAGGCGCAGGACAGGGAATTACCCTTACTTCTCCTAATGGAACAACTTATATTTTGGGAGTTGATAATTCGGGTAATTTAAATTTGCCTGTTGCGTCTGGATCATCAAATACTACATTTCCTGCAAATCTTTATATGTTCGGAACTTATAATAATTTTAACGCCTCTTCTGCTGAATTACTTAGAAATAGTTCTTCTAATCAGAAAACAGGATACAAATATTTTCCAGCAAATACACAAATTAAATTCATAGCTGGACAAAATTCTTCTGCGCAGGTTTATGGATCAGATAATCAAAATAATTTAATAGCGAATGGAAGCAGTTTTAATATTACTTCTAATGGATTTTATAGAATAGGTCTTTCTAATTATGGAATGTATTCTGTCGTTTCAACAGAGAATATAAATCCTTCAACGAGTTATCTAAGTTCTTCCATTATTGTATCTAACACTACTTACAATACAGCAACAAATAAATTTACCATAACATTTTCCGGAGTTACTTCATCAAATTTCTCAGGATTTGTAATTACTTTAAGTAATGGTGAACAATTAGGCGATAATCTTAGTGATGGAAGTTTTGATGTAAATGGAAGCAGTATAACAATTCCAAATTTAACGTTAACACCTAAAAATTTCAAAATGGAATTCAGTATCAATTTCGATGCAACAGGAACATACACAATCACACAAATTTAAGCAAGAAATTATTAGCAATGTACTTAACAGAAGCTCCTTTCATAAAGGGGCTTTTTCTATTTAAAAATTACTTTAAAATTTGAAAGGTAAAAACAAATCCTCCCGAAAAGAGAGGATTTATTATGAAAACTATGTCGTAGAAAATTTAAATAAAAAGTCTGTTTAAACTTTTATTTAACCGCAAAAGTCACAAAAGATCTACTATTTTTTTTGATTGTCCGTTTATTAACCTAAAGCTTCGACAGGCTCAGCTTGACATCGCTAGAAATCAAGCATTTAGTATTAGAGGTGTCACACTGAGCTTGTCAAAATGCCTGTTATAAATAATTGATTTTCATATCAGTGCATAGTAATAGGTTGTTTAACGGATATTCAAAATTTTTTTATTTAAAGCTGATCATTATAAATGAAAAAGCTCACAATAGTTTTTAAAAATCTTTGATTTTTATTCTTTTGAGCGCTTTGATTACTCTGGAAATTCGTTTTAAATTATCTTTTGTCCATTTTGCGGTTAATTCTGAAATTAGTTTAAACAAGTTTAAATATAAACTTTTAAGCATGAGCTTTTCTGAATTTAATCATGCTTAAAATAAACAGTCCTAAAAGTCCCAGAATAAAATAGCCTTCCGCAACATGAAGCTGAATCTGAGGTTTTATGAAAGCTGCAATTCCATAGCTCAATGCTGAAGTAATAATGAAGGCTACTCCACCCGTTAAACCACCTGCAATTCCGGCAGAATTGGGAAATCTTCCGATACAGTAGGAAAAATAATTATTGAAAATAAATCCTGCTGTTACGTGAATTAAAAAAGCAAAAGCAACCAGACTGTAAATATTATTGGAGAAATACGAAGCGGCAAACATAACAGCAATCAGAAGCAACTGAATAAAGTTAGCGTTTCTTATTTTCGGTAAAAAAGCTTTATTAATTAATGCCTTTCCTAAAAATCCGCCCGTCATCCACGCAAAACCGAGAATAAGAGAAACATATCCTGCCACAACTTCGGAATAGCCCATTTTATGCTCAATAATAAAGGAACCACAAAGATTAAAAAACATAATCATTGAGTAACTCAAGCCGCACATAATTATTCCGTAGAAAAAATCTTTAGCTTTGAACATGGAGTTGTATTCTTTAATCAGGAATTCCACATGAAAAGGATTCCTCTTTTTTAATGTTTCACCAGAGAATATAAATTCAAGAATCAGCAGCAGCAAACTGTACCCTGCCAAAACGTAAAAATTTGACTGCCATCCAAAGTTTTTCTGCAGATATCCTCCGATAAACGGTGCAACAATAGGTCCAACCGACCAGACAATCGTCATGATGCTGAGATAATGTTTCCGCTCTTCTCCTTCATAAACATCCACAAAAAAAGCTCTTTTGGCAACGACAGCGAAACCCGACAAAACACCCTGCAAAATACGCATTGCATAGATCACAAAAATGTTCTGCGTTGTAGCGGTAATTAAAAAAGAAGCGACAAAAAGTGCCAGAGAAATCATGGAAACTTTATATCTCCCGAAAGAATCTACAATACTTCCGGCAAAAAACTGGGTAAGTCCGTAACTGATTAAAAATATGGATAAAGTAAGCTGAATATTGCTTTCCGTCTGATGCAGTTCCGTTGCCATACTCGGCATAGAAGGCAGATAAATATCCGTTGCCAATCCGGACATCGGAATAACGGCAAATGCTAAAACCGTAGCAATAAATTTGTTTTTTTCTTTAAGGGTAACCATTGCTGATGTTAAAAATTTTCAATTGAAAATCCAGATTTCCGGAAAAAGATCCTGAAAATCTGAATTCATGCAATTTTAATTATTGACTAATTTCATTGATCCTTCGCTGTATCTTTCACCAACGTTGGGATATTTTTTTAAGATTGAATCTATAATTTTCAGGTCTGATTCTGAAAGCTCAATTTTGGCTGCTTCAATATTTTCTTCTAAATATTGGATGCGTTTCGTTCCCGGAATCGGAATGATGTCATCTCCCTGATTCAGAACCCATGCTAAAGCAAGCTGAGTTCCTTTTACGCCTTTTGAAGCCGCAAAATCATTGATCTCCTGAGCTAAATTTCTGTTATTTTCAAGATATTTTTCCTGATAACGCGGTAAAGATTTTCTGAAATCTTCATCCGTAAAATTCTGAGCTTCGTTAATATTTGAAAAAAGTCCTCTTGCTAAAGGTGAATAGGGCACTAAAGCGATTCCCAGTTCGCGGATTACAGGCAGAACTTCACGCTCCACATCTTTCGTAAGCAGGGAATATTCTGATTGCAAAGCTGTAATCGGATGAATTTTATGTGCTTTTCTGATCGATTCCGCAGAAGCTTCGGATAAACCTAAATACTTTACTTTTCCTGCTTTTACCAAATCTGCCATTGCTCCTACCGTTTCTTCCACAGGAATATTGGGATCCACTCTGTGCGCATAATACAAATCGATTTCATCAATTTTGAGGCGCTGAAGGCTTAAATCCACTGCCTTTTTAATCCATTCCGGTGAACCGTCGAAATACGTTCCCGGAGCGCCGCTGTGACCTGCTTGTCCGTCTTTAAAACGGAATCCGAATTTGGTTGCGATAAAAATTTTGTCACGGTTCGGAACCAAAACTTTTGAAATTAATTTTTCATTTTCTCCGTTGGCATACATATCGGCTGTATCCCAAAAGTTGATCCCCAGATCTAGCGATTTATGAAGGGTTTTGATGCTTTCCTGTTCATCTGTGGGTCCGTAAGCAAAGCTCATTCCCATACATCCCAAACCGATGGCTGATAAATCTTTTCCGGTGTTTCCTAATTTTCTAAATTTCATGATAGCTTGTGATTTAAAAGTTACAGTACAAAATTATAACAGCCACTGAATGATTTCAATATAGAATTCAAACGAAGAATTATAAAATTCAAACAAGAGCAGTTCTTACTGCATTGGGGGTCATTCCGGTTTGTTTTTTAAAATAATTGGTAAAATAGGCAGGTTCTTCAAAGCCTAATCCGTAGGCAATTTCAGAGACATTCCAGTCGGTATGTTTTAATAAGGCATGAGCTTCCTGAATAATTCTTGCCGCAATCTGCTGACTTGTCGTTTTTCCCGTAATTTCCTTTACGGAACGGTTTAATGAATTGACGTGAATGGAAAGACTTTCGGCATAATCTACCGGACTTTTAAGTTTTAAAAATCTTTCGGGACTGTCAATCGGAAATTGTCTTTCCAGCAATTCCATGAATAAGGAAGCTACTCTTTGCGAAGCATTCTGATAAGGTTCAAAATTTTCCGCAGGATGCATTTTCATTGTTTCGTGGATCAGAAGATGAAGGTAAGCACGCAGCATATCATATTTATGAAGATAATCGGACTGAATTTCGTTCATCATTTTAATAAAGATATCGGCAACGGTTTTCTGCTGTTCTTCATTGATGAAAAAAACTGGAGTTCCGCCAATTTTGAAGAGCTGGGAATCCTGAAGATTTCCCAGACGGTTTCCGTCATGCACAAAATGATCTGTAAAGAGGCAGAAGAAACCTTTCTGATCATTGTCTTCTGCTTCCCAAGAATAAGGAATTACCGGATTCGAAAAAAGCAAAGCCGGCTGATCCACATAGATCCATTTGTCAGCATAATGCAGTTTTCCTTTCCCGATAATTAGTGAAATTTTATAATAATCTCTTCTGCTGTACGGCGTAATGAGTGAGCAGTTTTCGCGTGAAAAAACATTAAAATGTCCTACTCCGGGAGTTTTGATGCACTCCAGACCGACGCGTTGATAAAATCCTTTTACAGTTTCATTAGATTCCATGCTTCAAAATTATAAAATTCAAACATAAATCTGATCATGAAATAATCATTATAGATAAAATAAAAACGACTGATCTTTCGACCAGCCATTTAAGATTAAATATAATTGATTAATTGGTTTTAATGATGACCTTTTCCGTTTTTATGCCTGTAAACTTTGGCTTTTTTATCCATGTGTTTATAGCGTTTGTCATTATTTTTATTTCTATTGTAAACTGCTACAGGGTTTTGTCCTTTGTAATATCTGTTTTTAAATTTAGCATATTTATCTCTTCCTAAAATTCTTTCCAACTCTACATAACGGTCATTTCTCCATCGATCAGGATTATTATCATATACTCTGTTCCAGGAATCATAATCTCTGTAACGGTCGTTCAGTGCATAAATCTGGTTTGCCTGTGTTGTTGAAAGCACCAGATCTGAAATTACACTCTGCCAGTTAACATCGGTAATACTTCTTCTGTAATCGTTGTAATAATCTGTCTGTGCGTAGGATAAACCAAAAGTTCCTACCAACATCATTGTTATGATTAACTTTTTCATCTTTCATTCAATTTAAATTCTACTGTACAGAAATTTTCAATTTGAATGCCAAAATATTTTTCATCATTTTTAAAGATCATCAAACCAATTATAAATCATTGATTTCCTTATATTTACAATCTATTCATAAATTTTTCTTAACGGTTTTAAAAATTCTTAAAATTTTCGAAGATTTCAGTTTTAATTTGTAATTTTAAAAGAAGAAAGTTTTCAATACTTCTTACTCACCAAAAATCTCAATTGTATGGAAAATATAAAATTTGAAGTATCTCCGTATCAGGATGAATTGCAGATACTTATTGACGGAAAAAAGTCGGGCTATATGTCCATTGAGATCGACGGCAGACTTTTAATTGTCTACTACACCAAACTTGAAGAGGAGCATGAAGGAAAAGGCTACGCCAAAATGCTTCTGGATGAACTTGTTCGCTATGCCGAAGAAAAAGATCTTCTGGTAGATCCAGAATGTGATTTTGTAAGACAGCAGTTTGAAAATCATCCTGCCCGTTACAAAGACATTTGGCACGCGTAAATTAGTCTTTCCACCAGACTCTGAACTTATTATCTGAAGCATTTAGATCAACAGGTTCGCCGATCATGGGTGTTAAAATATTAAGATTTTTATCTTTTCCGAGCTTCGTTACTCTTTCCAGCGGTTCGTTCCAGGCGTGGAGCGCCAATGCGAATTTGGACGAATGCACCGGAATGATATTTTTCGCCTTTACCTCAATACTTGCCTGAATAACATCTTGCGGCAACGCATGAATGTATTTCCATGCTTCATTATACTGTCCGTTCTCCATAAATGCATAATCGAAAGGTCCGTATTTTTCACCGATCATTTTGAAATGGGTATCGTAGCCGCTGTCTCCGCCTAAAAACAGTTTCTTTGTTGGGGTTTCTAAAACATAGGAAGTCCAGAGTGTAACATTTCTTTTGACTTTTCTTCCTGAAAAATGTCTTGCAGGAGTATAAATTATTTTGATATTATTTTTTAAAACAACTTCACTTCCCCACTCGTCTTCGATGAGTTGTTCCGGTTGATATCCCCATCTTTCCAGATGTGAACCGACTCCCAATGGTAAAATGACCTTTTTTACTTTATTTTTAATGGCTTTTACCGTAGGATAATCCAGATGGTCGTAATGATCGTGGGTAATCACCAGATAATCAAGTTCCGGAATATCTGCGGGCTTAAAAATATCGGCTCCGGAAAAGGCTTTGTTGAAAAACTTAAACGGCGAACCGTAAGAACTTAGCACCGGATCAATAAGAAATGAAACGCCATCGGTCTGGATATAATATGATGAATGTCCCAACCACACAAAAATATCTTCATTTTTAGGAAGATTTTTTAAATTTGTATGAATGGATGGAATATTTTTCAGTGGCTTTAAAAGCGGATTTTTTTTGGCAAAGAAGAAATCGAACATTACTTTCGGCATGGAATATCCTTCTGCAAGAGAGGGTGTTTCGCTGAGGTTCTGAAACTGACCGTCTCTGTAATGAGCGGACTGCTGCATTCTTTTTAACCTCTCTCCTTTTGCTTCCGCACCAAAGACTTCCTGTCCTGTAATTACAAAATATAATAAAACCACTAAAACTGCGACTGCAATAATTGTATAAACCATTTCTTGAAATAATTGTCAAATGTATGACTTTATAAGCTATGACGATTTAAAACTGAAATTCCTTTATTTTTTATCTGAACAATTTTTAGTAATTGTTTATAACGTCAAATTAGCAAAGTTTTTTTTCGGAGTTTTTGTGAATGTTTTTTGTTCGCAATTGCGTTTCATTTATTAAACTTGTCTAAACTTTTTTACCGCAAAAGATGCAAACGATTGTAACACTTTAGTTTTTTAAGTTGAATACTTAAATGGAAAAAAGAGGAAGAATTCAATATCAATTATGAAGAAAATAAAAATACAGACAGGGTTTCGCCTGTCTGAACGGGATAAACAATAGCTTTCCAAAAAAATAGTTTAAACAAATTTAAAAAATAATTTGCATATTAACATACCTTTTGAGGTTAAATTTAAAATGAATTAAAAAACTCCATTTTAATAATTAAGTCTGTTTAAACTTTTATTTAACCGCAAAAGTCACAAAAGATCTACTAAATTTTTTATTTAAAGTTGATCATTATAAATGAAAAAGAACACAATAGTTTTTAAAAATCTTTGATTTTTATTCTTTTAAGCGCTTTGATTATCTTGGAAATTCGCTTTAACATCATCTTTTGTCTCTTTTGCGGTTAATTCTGAAATTAGTTTAAACAAGTTTAATACAAAGTGGCGAAATCCAAAATGCTTTATTTAATTTGAAATATGTTAAAATTTTAAATATTTTGATTGTTTTTGGTAAACGTCAACAATTCATTATGTTAAAGTAATTATTTTAGCATTGGTAAAATTGAAAATGCGCCTCAGAAATTATTTCATATTAGTATTAATTGTCTCGCTATGCTCTTGTGTGTCTGTAAAAAAGCACAATGAGCAGCAGAAAGTATGTATTTCCCCCGAAAAACTGAAAGAGGATGTTGATTTTGCGTATTCTAAACTGAAGGAAACGCACCCAAATCTTTATTGGTACATCACCAGAGAAACACTGGATTTTAAGTTTGACAGTCTTAAACAAACGATTCAGGAGCCGCTTACGCCACTTCAGTTTTATTTTAAATTGCAGCCTGTGATTGCCGAAATCCGTGAAGGTCATCTTTCGTTGAGAATTCCGTCTAAAAGAATTAACAAAAAAGAAATTAAAGCACTGGAAGGGAAAAAAGGAATGTTCAGCCGTTTTGAATATTATGTGAAAAACGACAGGCTTTACATTATCGAAAATAAAGATTCGATCCAAAATATAAAGCCGGGAACAGAAATTCTCTCGATTGATAAGGTTCCTGTTTCTGAATATATTAAACGGTATAAAAAACTGATCAGCAGTGATGGTTTCAACACGACTTTTCAGCCTTATTTCCTGAAGGATGTTTTCTTCAATTATTATGTTGCAGAAAAAGGCTACGAAAACCGTGCAACTCTGGAAACGGTTTATCATGGAGAAAAGAGGACTTATGAAATCACAAGGGAATCAAAATCTGACGAGGATCTTAAGAAAGACAAGGAAAACAAAAAGCGGACGCAGGAGAAAAAAGTGAATGATTACGTTGCTTTCAGCAATTCTTATAACCGGAATTTTAAATTTTTAGATCAGGACAGTACGGTTGCGTACATTCAGGTGAAAAGTTTTTCGGGTGTTTTTTCTTCGAAGTTTTATAAAGAAACGTTCAGAAAGATTAAAAAAGCGGATGCAAAATATTTAATTATCGATATTCGGAATAATTACGGCGGTTCGCTTGAAGAAATTAATAATCTGTATTCTTATCTTAGTTCTGAGCCTTATACTTTGATAAAACCGTCACAGGTAATCTCGAAATCGTCGCCTCTGAAAACCAATTATTTCAGAAAATCCGGTTTTTTGCAGTATGCTTTCAAAACATTGATGTATCCTGCATTTTTCTTCGGACAGACTTTCAGCACGTATAAAAAAGACGGCAAATTTTATTACAAAACCAGAGCCGATAAAGTATCTAAACCCAAAAATGATGTTTTTAAAGGGAAAGTTTTTGTACTGATTAATGGCTCGAGTTTTTCAGCATCTTCTATTTTAACCTCAAAGCTTAAAAATGATAAGAAAGCAGTTCTTGTGGGTGAGGAAACCGGAGGAGCCAATGACGGTACGGTTGCGGGATTTTATTCTTTTCAAACGCTGCCTAATTCAAAGATCGATCTGCCTATCGGAGTTCTTCTGGTACAGCCCAATATTACGTTTACTGATACTAAAAAGGGAGTTGTTCCGGATGTGAAAGTTTCTGAAACCATGGAGGATATTCTTGAGAAAAAAGATCCGCAACTGGATTGGATAATCAACGAAATTGAAAAAGAAAAACGTCCATAACTGATGTCAAAAAGTATTTTAAAAATCTTAAAAATCATAGCTACTGCTCTGTTTTTATGGTTTATCATTCACTCCATTTATATTGTTACCGATGGTCTTTCTGATCAGGGAAAACGTGCCGATCTTTCCGTTATTCTGGGAAGTAAAGTGAATGAAGACGGGACTTTATCGACAAGGCTTGAAAAACGTCTGGAAACCGGAATTGCGTTGTATCAGCAACACAGAGTCCAAAAGATTCTCGTGAGTGGCGGATTGGGAAAGGAAGGATTTTACGAAGGGGATAAAATGAAAGAGTTTCTCCTTAGCAAAGGAATTCCTGATTCTGTAATTATTGTTGATAATAAAGGAGATAACACAAGATTAACCGTTGAAAACACGCTTAATCTTGAGCCTCAGTTACATTTTAAGAGTATTATCGTTGTTTCCCAATATTTTCATGTTACCCGAACCAAAAAACTATTTGAAGATCAAGGTTTTGAAAATGTAAGTTCAGCAAGTCCGGCTTATTTTGAATGGCGGGATCTGTATTCGATTTTGCGTGAATTTCCGGCTTATTATACGCAATAAAGGTTTTCGGCGGCTTCGCCGCCGAAAACCAATCAAAATTTATTTTTTCAGTTCAGAGAAAAGCGTTTCAATCTGCTTGATATATTTTCCGTAGAACACATTAAACCAAAGTTTCCCCAGTAAAAGCAGCAAAGGCATCGTGATAATCATGGTAGAAATTAGCGTGATGGCAATCTGTGTATCCGATAAAGGAACCGGTCTTGGTATAAACTCCAGAACGATAATAAGTTCGCAGACTAAAAACGGGACAAAAGCAAGATAAAAAGACAAATAGTATTGCTTATTCAGGTTAAACTGATGCAAAAGATCCTGCAGACTGTCATACGTTTTCATCATCGTCTCGCTCATGTTTTTATACAGCTTAAAAAACTGACTGTAGAAGAAAAAGGTTACAAAAACCATGGATCCTATAAGAATCGTGATGTAAAATTTAAACTTAAAAGATCCTGCACAGACGGCAATTAAGGCAAAAGCAAAAACGAAAATAGCCACGGTGGACCAAAATTCCATCCGCATATTTTTACGGATTTTTTCCAGCGGAAGATGGATTCTGTTTTTCTGCTCAATGCTTATTTCAGGGGTTTCGTCGAAAGAATGATCTTCATTCCATGTATTTTTAAGGTCGTCTATATTCATGATGTCTGATTTAAATGTTATTGTGTATTTGCGTTTAAGATATCTTTCAGCTTGTTTTTGGCGCGGTTCATTTTTACCCTTACATTTCCTTCGGAAATCCCCATTTGTTCGGCAATCTGCTTTCCGGAAAAATCTTCGAGATAATAGAAAATAAAAGCTTTGTCAATAGGATTCAACTGATGAATGGCTTTGTACATGGCATTCAGTTTTTCTTCTTTTTCATGATCAAATTCTTCCTGTATGATTTTATATTCCGAAAAATCTTCAGTTCCTATAAAACTCCTTCTTTTTTCGTTTTTAAGAAAAATAATGGCTGTATTCAGGGCAATTCTGTACAGCCAGGTCGAAAATTCACTTTCTCCTTTAAATTTCGGATAGGCTTTCCAGACCTGATAGGTGATCTCCTGAAAAAGATCATCGCGGTCTTCTTTTTCGCCCATGTACATTTTAGAAATCTTAAAAATGATTCCTTTATGTTTTTCTATTTCTCTTAAAAATTCGTGTTCTAATGAGGTCATAATTTTACGCTCTATAGAATTAGTTTGCCCTTTATAAAAATGTTACAGTTTTTTAATTTAAAACAGCGTAATTTCATCAGGAAAAGCTTTAAAAGCATTTAATATTCAAATGATTGCATTTTACTAATTGTATCAGACTTCTGCTTGATGTAAAGATTCCAAATCAAAATGAATTTATGTTTTGGCTGCAGCTAAATCTTTCTGATTATTAAAATGGATTAAAGCCTATTTCTATCAATATTTCTAAATGCTGCATTTTGTTACAATAATTGTTTTAAATTTTTACATACCACATTGTTATTTATGGCTTAATATTTGAAATTCATCAGTAACACCAAAAATATAAATATGCCTTACATTACAAAACAGGACGATCAGAACGTTCAGCTTTACTATGAAGATTTCGGATCCGGACAACCCATTATTTTAATCCACGGATGGCCGTTAAGCGGAAAATCGTGGGAAATGCAGATTCCGGTACTTTTAAATTTAGGATACCGCGTGATCGCATACGACAGAAAAGGTTTCGGAAAATCTTCACCAACTTATGACGGATACGATTATGACGGACTGGCAAAAGATCTTTATGAAATCATCTCACAGTTAGACCTTAAAAATGTTATCCTCTTCGGATTTTCTATGGGAGGTGGAGAAGTCGTGCGTTATTTAACGAATTATGGTTCAGAAAATGTAGACAAAGTCGCTTTAATTTCATCCATCATTCCGATTGTAAAACAGAAAGAAGACAATCCGGACGGAGTTCCTAAGGAAAAACTGGACGAGATCATGAATGCGCTGAAAACAGACCGAATCACTTTCCTTGAATCTTTCCACAAAGATTTTTATAATTTCGGAATGCTTTCAAAGCCTGTAAGCCAGAAACAACTGGATTTCGACTGGGCAATTGCTTCTTTCGCGAATCCTATTGCCACCATAAAATGTGCTGAAAGCTGGGCAAATACAGATTTCCGTCCCGAATTAGCCAACGTTAACGTAAGAACACTGATTGTTCATGGAGACTCGGATAATATTGTCCCGATTGATACTGCGGGAAAACAGGCTGCACAGGGAATTGCCAATAATGAATTTGTTGTCATTGAAGGTGCGCCTCACGGTTTAAATGTAACCCATGCAGATGATTTAAACAGTATTATCAGCAGATTTTTAACGGAAAAATAACTTTTCTTCCAAATATATGTTTTTGATTTTTACTAATCAAATAATCCGCAGTCCTTTCAGACTGCGGATTTTGTTTTATGGTCTTTATTTAACTAATTTCAAATTAAGCCGAAAAAATAAAGCTAAGCTTAAGAATAATCAAATTGCTTAAAATAGGAAAATCAAAGATTTTCATGGACTAATGTGTTCTAATATTAAGCTTAGAAATTATTTAAAATCTTATGTGACTAATGTGTTTAAAAAAAACTCTTAAGCCTGTTAACTCTTAATAAAGTTCCAAAATCACGTTAAAAGATCATTAATTAAAAAATATAATCCGTACTCAGGAAATTAGAGTCATGATCTCTTACAATTGTGTTCAGGAGATTTTTATTGGAATCTGTAACTTTTGCAGCCACCAAAGAACGGATTGAGAATGAACGAAGCGCATCAAAAACAGAAAGCGTTCCTTCCGCACTGTCTTTTCTTCCGGTGAAAGGAAAAACATCCGGTCCGCGCTGAGCCTGACAATTGATATTCACTCGGCTTACCAGATTCACAAAAGGATCAATTAATCTGGAAACTTCCATCGCATCTTCACTGAAAATACTCACCTGCATTCCATGATCTGCATGAACCTGATACTCGATGGGTTCCTCGATATCATCAAAAGGAACCACCGGAATTACAGGACCGAACTGCTCTTCATGATACAGCTTCATTTCATGATTTACCGGATAAACCACTGCCGGAAAAACAAAAGATTCTTCTGTAAAACCACCGTTTTCATTTAAAACTTTAGCACCTTTCGACAGCGCATCATCTATACATTCTTTCAGATAAGAAGGCTTATTCACTTCCGGAAGCGGAGTGATTTTCACGTCTTTTTCCCAAGGAAGTCCCGGTTTCATGGCAGAAACGGCTTCTGTCAATTTGCGGGTAAATTCTTCTGCCACCTCTTTCTGAACAAAAATCAATTTCAAAGCGGTACATCGTTGTCCGTTAAAAGACAGAGATCCCAAAATACATTCGCTCACGGCAACATCCAGATTGGCGTGTTTTGTAACGACAGCCGCATTCTTAGCATCTAAACTTAAAATCGCTCTTAAACGATTAACTTTCGGATGCAGTTTCTTCAGTCCATTCGCAACTTTACTCGATCCGATGAATGCAAGAACATTCACCTTTCCGCTTTCCATGATCGGTGTGATGATTTCAGAACCTTTTCCGTACAATGTATTTACCGTTCCTTTCGGGAAAGCTTCTTTAAAAGCATTTAATAAAGGGTAATGTGCTAAAACACCATGTTTTGGAAGTTTAAACAGAATGGTATTTCCCATAATCAACGCCGGAATAAGCGTCGTGAAGATTTCATTTAAAGGATAATTGAAAGGTCCCATGCTTAACACCACACCAAGCGGAGCTCTTCTTATCTGGGCAATCGTACCTTCCGCCTGCTGAAAACGGGAAGATTCTCTGTCGAGATCTTTCAGCGCATCAATCGTATGGTTGATGTAATCCACCGTTCTGTCGAATTCTTTCGTAGAATCTGCCAATGTTTTCCCGATCTCCCACATCAGCAATCTGATCACAAGATCTCTCTGCTGAATCATTAAGTATACAAATTTCTGCATACATTTTATTCTCCCTTCCACAGACATTGTTGGCCACTCTCCCAGTCCGTTGTCATACGCTTTTACGCAGGCATCCAAAACTTTCATGGCTTCATCGGGACCGATATTCGGGATGCTTCCCAACAGTTTTCTCTTTAGACCATTTTCTGTACGAATACAGACCGGAGAATAAATATTCTGAATCTCTCCGTTCCATTCTACCAATTCGCCATTGAGAAGGTATTCCCGCTGATGAATTTCAGGAACTTTATATGCTTCGGGAATTTCGTTTTCGGATTTGAATATTTCATGAAATGACGGGGTGTTTGCTGAACTCATAAATCTTTTATTTTTTTAATATAGGTAAGGTTACAATTTGTATATAATAAAGGTAGACCTAAAAATCGGTTTTAAAAAGACGGATGCAATAGATTTGCTCTATTTAAAACAAAAATTAACATTCCGCTTCCAGATTACGAACGTCTATCATTTTTTTCTTCTGTGACCTTCTAAGTATTGAAAATAAAAACTCATGTGATTGATGTGTTATATTTAAAATAATAAAATTGCTCTGTCATTCAGAATGAAATTTTGCGCAGCATTATGCAATGAAGAATCTATTAAGATGCAGTTATTTTTAGATTTTTCAACTCCACTTCGTTGCACTCAAAATGACAGTGTTGCAGATTAAAATGTAAGTGCTTTTTTTTTAACCACAAAAGCCACAAAAGATTTTGATGCATTTATAAAAGATAATAAGCATAAGAATAAAAAGAACACAACAGTTTTTAAAAATCTTTGATTTTTATGCTTTTGAGGACTTTAATTATTCTAAAAATAGGCTTTATCACTATCTTTTGTGCCTTTTGTGGTTAAATTTTTCTGTCATTCTGAATGGAATTTTGCGAAGCATTATGCAATGAAGAATCTATTAAAATGCAGTTGCTTTAGATTTTTCGGCTCCACTTCGTTACGCTCAAAATGACAGCCATATCAATTAAAAAATTTTTGATTAGTATAGTATTTTGCTATTATTATTTACATTGAAAAAATCATTTCGTCTTCACCAAAATAACTCCGTTTTTTCCTTTCTCACCATAAATTGCAGTTGCTGAAGCTCCCTTCAAAATATTCATTGTTTTTATGGACTTCTGGTCTAATTTCCGGAACTTCTTTTCGCTGATGATCTTTCCGTCCAGAACATACAACGGTCTGTAATCATCAATTTTAACGGAATGAATTCCTCCGAGAATCAGCCTGTCCGAATGAATTGTATCACTTATCTTTACACCAGAAGTCATTCCTCTTAATTGAGCTGCAGATTTTTCAGCCGGATGTTCTTCAGAAGTTACTGTTGTAATACCTGTAACCATTTGTTTACATTCTTTCTTAGTAGTAAATCCTGTGAGAATAACCTCATCTATCATTTCCGCTTTTACAGAATCATTAACCATTTTCTTCTGCGCATTCAGTGCGACAAAGCCCGCTGTTGTAAAAACAAAGCCTACTGCAAATTTGGTAAGGAGTGAATTGAGATAAGAATACTGCAGATCTCTGTCGAGTTGAGATTCGTTGAAATTTCCGCAGATATTTTCTGATGTGTTGGAAAAAGCATTGATGATTTCTTCATCCGAAGCGTTCGTAAAATCTCTCACCGTCTTTGAACAGACAGCGCAAAATCGTCCTTTGTCTTCGGGAGTCATTGTCGCCCAGTTTTCGTGACATGGTTTTGGTATCGTGATTTTCATACTGATCTTTTCTTATAAAGATGCATGGCTTGATGAAAAGGTTGGAAAAGGGAATGATTTTTTTTAAACCGGATCAAAATTTTCATTAATAGCAAACCGAAGGTTTAACGAAGTTAAGAGTAACAAAAAGATGGGGATAATAATTTAAGTTTGGATGTAACATATCAATCTACTCAAAAAATTTTACGATATTTCGGAACTTAAAAACAGGACAATTATTTATTGATTTTTAATTACCATGAAGGAAGAAAATATAGAACGGCTTAATTCTCTGTTTTCCAATTTAAAAACGGAAGAACAAAAACTGCAGGAAAGTCTTGCCAAGAAGAAAAGCGAGGAAGATATGTTTATTGAAGGGTTCAGAACGCTGAGTAAAAACCTCATCGAACCCAAAATGCAGGAATTCAGAAGGATGTTGAGAGAAAACGGATTTGGCTGTAGGGTAACTTTTAATGAAGAAAATAAAAACGGTTTGGGCGTCAATTCACAAACCCATATGAAACTTCAGATTTCCAGAAATGTGGAATCTAATTTTTATGCGAATGATAAATTTCCGCACATCATGTTCGTTGCCGATAAAAATCTGAAACGCATCGGAATTCATCAGGACACCATCTTCCAGAACGGAACCGGAACCGCTGCTTTCAAAGAGCAGAAATACACTCTGGAAACAATTACCGAAGAAAATATTGAAAAAGAAATTTTAGAATCGATTGAAAATATACTGATGAACAGATAAAAATAAATTGCCCGTCAATTATTTTATCATAAACCTTCTACAGGCTCAGTGTTACACCGTTGAAAATAACAGTTTGCACCGAAGAAGTCATACTGAGCTTGTAGAAGGATCTTTTTACTTTAAAATTTAAGTCAAAAACTCTAAAAATTCTTGGTATACCAGAAAACAAGTGCCGTAAACATAAAGGTGAGAATAAACCAGACAAAAGCTGTCACTACAATTCCTGCTGCACCATACAGAATAATGCTGAACGTTTTGTTCGCGGTTCCTGAATTTTTCAACAGGGCATAATTTTCGCCTTTAAAGAAACGAACCGTTAAAAATATAAGAATTCCAATACAGCTAACCGTAGAAAACAGCACCCCCATTAAAGGCTCAAAAATAGATCCGCAAGATAAAACAGTCATCATTTTCATTAATTATTTACATTCAGGTGAAAATATCTCGGATCGGGATATTGAAATTCAAAATTCAGTTCTTCCATTAATTTTGCAGGGGAAATTATTCTTCCCGTAGTTCTTCTTTCTCCTTCGTAAGGCAGATCTTTCTGCGCATTGATGACTTCTTCTTTGTTGGGATGAATCGGCGCAACAATATTATAAACTTTAGCCTGAGATTTCTGGTCTAACATTTTTTCAACAACCGAACAGATGTCTGCATAATGAATATGATTCACCAAGTGATCCGGATGGGATATATTGTAATTTTTCAGCAATCTTTCGCCGCCCATTAAACCGCCTAATCTCAGGATATTGGTTTGAGGGAATTTCTCCAGCATAAAGTTTTCACTTTCCACTTCCGCTGCCGGAAGATCATCCTCTGTAAATTCTTTTTCGATATCCGGATAAACGCCTGTGGAACTTGTATAAAAAATCTGTCGGTTAAAATCTCCTATAAAACGAAGCAGGTTTTCCCTTTTTCCCGTCATCGGAATTCTGGAACCTCTGAGTCCCGAAAAAGGAACGGCAACAATAATGGCGTCCAGTTCAGAAGCTGTTTTCCACGGTTTCATGTAAGAATCAATTTCATCGGAAAATTTTACCAGATCCACATGATATCCTTTAGATTTCAGAATATCCAGTTTTGATTCTGTTGTAGTGGTCGCAAAAATTTCATAGTTTTTAGACAGATGCTCCGCCAAATGATTTCCCAACCAGCCACAGCCGATGATCCCGAGTTTCTTCATATTTTTTATTTGCCGAAAATTACAATTTTATTATGACTTCTCAGCGCTGAAAATTGTAAAAAATAAGCTAAGTATGATCACTTTTTTTAACCACAAAAGGTACAAAAGATTTTGATTAAGCTGATTTTTAGAATTATAAAAGTTCTCAAAAGAATAAAAATCAAAGATTTTTAAAAACTGTTGTGTTCTTTTATTCTTACGCTTGTTAACTTTAATGAAGCATCAAAATCTTTTGTGACTTTTGTGGTTAAAAAAAGCCTTCTTAAGCTGCAACACTGTCATTTTGAGCGGAACGAAGTGAAGCCGAAAAATCTCAAATAACTGCATTTTAAAAGATTCTTCATTCCATAATGCTTTGCAAAATTTCATTCAGAATGACAGAGTGATTTTACTGTTTTAAAATATAACACTTAAGTCACATAAGTTTAGTTTAATGAATAATTAGAAGTTCACATAAGAAAAAAATCAAAGATTTTCATAAACTAATGTGTTCTGATCTAAAGATTAAATTATTTAAAATCTTATGTGACTTAAGTGTTTAAAAAAAACTCTTTCATTTAATCTGCAGCACTGTCATTTTGAGCGCAACGAAGTGGAGCCGAAAAATCTAAAAATAGATTTATTTAAAGAAATTCTTCATTGCATAATGCTTCGCAAAATTTCATTCTGAAGGACAGAGGAATTTTACCACAAACGGCACAAAAGATAATGATAAAGCGAAGTTTCAGAATAATAAAAGTTCTCAAAAGTATAAAAATCAAAGATTTTTTAAAACTGTTGTGTGCTTTTATTCTTATCCTTGTTAACTTTAAAAGCTTTTGTGGCTTTTGTGGTTAAAAAGTACGTGTATTTAATCTACAAAGCTTTCATGTTAACAAATTCTTCATTGCATATTGCTTCGCAAAATTTCATTCAGAATGACAGATTTCCTTTACGGATTTCGTGGTTAAATTTAAAACGATTGTTATCTAAAAATTCATTTCAAAAAATTACGTTCAGATCAATCTTCAGATTCTCTGAGATTGTGATGAAAAAATACGGTTAAAAGCAATGGATTGTTGAAATCATCTGCTGTTTCGATCTTCGGCTTTTGTTTAAAAAAAGAATTTCTGAAGCTGAATGTCATCATTAAAGCATCATCCTGAAAACGGTATAAAGAAACATTTATATTGATAAAACCCTTTGATCTGTAGAAATATATTTCGGTATATTGATCCTGATAATGAAATATTCTTTGGTTTACGCGATCAATCATTACGACAACATTTCCCTTTTCATCAAAGTATTCAGTTTTCTCCCAAAAAAAACCTGAATATTTAATTCTGTATATCTGATCTTTGATTTTCAGCCTTTCGTTTGTTGAAAAAACAAAATCAGCAAGCCTTTCCCCAACGATATTCCCTGCTTCATCTAAAAGCTGACAAGAAGATAAAATTTGTTTTATCGTGAATAATTTCATCCTTTAAAAATATCATTTTCCTGATGAAAAACAATTTTTACTTTACAAATAAATCTTCGCAGGTATACTTAAGCTTTTTGTTATTGATGCTTACTCTTCCCTTATATTCGTAGAGAGAAACCGAATCGAAATGCACTGCAATTTTATGAATCTCAATTTCAAGATCCACATCATGGTTGTTCGAAAATCTTAAGATCTGTTTTTTCTGGTTGCCCAATGAATCTGTAATCTTTTTATTCTCGCTTAATTTTACGGTATCTTCATAGACTCTGTAATCTTTTTTCCATCCCTGAAATTCATCAAGCCCGATGTAGAACAATGAATCATTGATCCTTTTTAGGGAAAACAGATCATACATACAGTGCATCGTAAGATCGCTCAGGTTTTCTTTGTTATTAAAACTGCTGTTTAAATAATCCCACTCGTCCTTTTTCACCTCATGATCTTTTTTACAGGAAACCAAAGCCAGAAATAGAAAAATGTAAAATATTTTATTCATAAAAAACAAGTTGAGATTAAAAAATTTTCTTTCTGAATACAAAAACAATCACTCCCGAAAATAGCAGATACGCGATTGCTACACAAAAACTAATCAGTTCGGTTCTTCGTATGGGTTTGGTCTGAAACTTAATTTCCTTAATTGCTTTCTTTTGTACATGATCGATTACAGGCGGTGTATACAACGCCAGTCTTTCTTCAAGAACAGGCTTATTAAAACCGTACTCTTTTGCCATTTTATAAGTTTCTGCAGCTTCTTCTTTTTCCTGCATCAGATAAGAAATATTTCCGAGATCAAATAAAAGCTGTGCTACGATTTTATCCTTCGGTTTTACAAAAGAAATCCTCTCATTAAGCTGGTAATACAATTGCTTTCTTAAAACAAAAAGTTCCCCATTACCTCTTTCCGATTCAGGAAATTTTCCATTCCCAAAATCATTTCCGATTAAAAATCTGGAATTGATCAATTTTCCGCCTTTCATTTTGGCTTTCAGAATATTGATGTGAATCCATTCGGAGCCGTAGTGAGAATTCGGGTTTATTTTTACTGCTTTTTCAATCCAGCGCAACGCTTCGGCATTATTCCCGATCAGTTCATAAGCGGTACCGATATTGGAAGCGGTAGAATATCGGTTGGGTTCCGCTTTTTCAATCTTTTTGTAAAGTTCAATGGCTTCCTTATATTTTCCCTGAATAATCAGGATCAGTCCTTTATCTGAAAGGTAATTCAGTTTTCCTGTTTCCCTGTAACCCTTTTCCAGCGATAACAGTATTTTATTCAGTTCTTCGGTATTGGTAAAAGAATGACCATAAGGAACATATCCTTCATAGTCTTCATAAAGAATAGTTCCGTCTTCGAGATGCAGTGTTTCTCCGTTCAGGCATCCGAATGCAGGAACAGAAAATAAAACACCGAACAGTACACTAAAAAAATATTTCCTCATATCCGATTTCTATGGTTATAAGTTTAAAAAGTTTTTATTTGCAAAAGATACAAAACCTGCTGCATAAAATTAATTTTTATAATTAAATAAGTCACATTATTTTAACCAAATATAAAAGATCACACGAGAAGAAAATCAAAGATTTTTAAAACTAATGTGTTCTGATCTAAAGCTTAGAAATTATTATAAATCTTATGTGACTGATGTGTTTAAAAACACTGTCATTTAATCTGTAACACTGTCATTTTGAGCGCAACGAAGTGGAGTCGAAAAATCTAAAAATAACTGCATCTTAACAGATTCTTCATTCCATAATGCTTCGCAAAATTCCATTCTGAATGGCAGCATAAGAAAATCTACGCGCTTGATTCGGTACGCACATCAAGCGAAATCTCCAATTTTTTCTGGGGTGGTTTTTCTCAACGGTATGAACTGACGGAAAAGGAAGCGGCAGACAAACCGAATCAGTTTTTAAAACAAGGCATGATTAACGAGGACAGCCATATTCAGTTTCTGAAGGATCATTTTTCGGAGTTTAAAACACTGGCTGCACTGGTAGGGAAAAGCAGAAATTTAATTTATGTAAACCAAAGTTCTCTGCAAAGGGTAGATGGTATTTTTAAAGAAAACAATGGATACTGGTCTTATGTGATTCCGCAAAAATCGCCTTTCCCGATCTCGGCAAAAATAAAAGCGGAAGGGAATTACCGCTTCAGCTCCTTGCAGCAACAGATTCTTGAACAGATGAAGAAAGTAAATATTTATTCGATTGTGAAAACAGACTTGGGAATGTTCTTTCTTCTGGACGGATTTTCAGATAATTCTTACGGCTATTATTTTTCTCCGTCGGGAATGCTGGAAAACAACAATCACTTGTTTGAGATCATGAGTTCCCGGAATATCAGCGACGGATTTTACTATTATATTGCGAATTAGGGAGGGTTAAAATTGATATTGCATCGCTGTTTGCCAAATGTATCGTCATTGGTTTCTCGTTAATAATTGGATTATATTTGCTGATAAATCTAATAAACTTAGATTTTCAATATAAAAAACTACAGACAACCATTAATTATGCAAAGACAGACCATAAATGATGCCTATTTTTCAACATTAACATGGACGGATCATCATTTAATAGACCTGGCAAATTCGGCAACTCTTTTTTTACCGGACGAACAGATTAAAAAGCTTGAAAACTATTATTTACCATTTTCTTTTGACAGTGCGTTAAGTTCTTCCGATGGTGTATACTCAGTTGTTTACAACAGACTCGGCACAAAGGGTCTCATCATGAAGAATAAAAAAATCTTAAGAGAAATCAACCGTTCTTATTATCATGCAGGCGTCTACGAGTACCCTATTGCATTCGCTAAACTTAAAGATGGAAGAGATATTCTTATTCACTGCCCAAATGAATACAACAGGCTGGAATTTGAAGAAGTTGAAACAGGATTACTTCTGACAGACCATGCAGACAGAAATCCTTCACATTTTTTTCATTCACGCCTTGAAGTAAGCCCGGATAATAAAACTTTTTTAAGCAAAGGCTGGGCATGGCATCCGTATGATTTTGTGGAAATTTTTGATATTGAAGAATGTTTAGAGAGTCCTAAAGCATTGGATAAAAGCAAACTTATTCCTGATGTTTCTGCTGAAATCTGTACAGCAAGTTTTATTACTAACGAATTGGTTTTAATTGGCTCTCCAAATGAAACGGAGCCTTTTGATGATGAACCCTCCGATCTGCTTGAAAACGGTGAAATTGGGATCTGGAATGTTACAACAAATGAAATATCAGATATAATTAAGCCCAACTGTAAGGTGGGCGGAAATTTAATAGCAATAGATGATACATTCGCTTGGGAATTATTCAGGCATCCTAAAATTATCAATTTCAGAACAGGAGAAATTGTAGAAGAAATAAAAGAAATTTATTCCGGTAAGCAGATTTCATCAATTATACACTCTACATCTGATTTACCTTTAATAACATTTAATAGAAAAACAAAACAGATTGCAATAGCTAAAGATACAACGATTGAAATACTTACTAAATAATATCAATACGAAAGTTTTGAGAACTTTTTAATTAAAAACACATGATAGCAAAATATGCATCATAAATTATATCACTTCATTCATTCTAATTTTTTACATTTTCATACATCAGGTTATAAATTATCTTTCATAATTGAAGAACTGGAGGCAGAAGATATATGTCCAAGTGTTTCTTTAAAATAATCCACTATTTTCTGAATAACAGGAGGTTGAAACCAGAAAATATCTCCATGTCCCGCATCTTTTACCATAACAAGTTTAGCATCGTTATTTTTTGCTTTCAATTGCTCGAACAACTGGATACTCTGTACAGGAGAAACAAGCTGATCTTTGGTTCCGTGCATGATCATAAAAGGAGGATGTCCGGATTTAATATGTCCTACAGGACTTGCAAATTTTGCTTTATCTAAATCCCCGAATACAGTGTTGCCCGGAGAATTGTAAAATGCAGGACCATGAAGCAAAAGAGCCTCCGTAGAAGCCGGTGAACGGTGAAATGCCTTTAGTTTTTCTTCATATCCTTCTCCAATATTAGTAAGATCGCTTATGCCAAACATAGACACCACAGAAGCCACATCGCTATTCTCATCAAGGTACTCTCCTTCTTCGAAAAAAGTTTCGCCCATTGTGGTTCCAAGCATCTGAACAAGATAGCCTCCCGCAGAATCGCCGAGAAGCCCTATCCGTAATGGATCGATGCCAAAATTTTCAGCATGTGCCTTTAGATATCGTATCGCTGCTTTACCATCAACCACAGGCGCAGGAAAAGTATCGGGAATGGTTCTGTATTCTGCTCCTGCAACTACAAAACCTGCCTGAGCTAATGCGTGTCTGATTTCATAAAACTTATTATAATCTGCTGATGTAAAACCACCTCCGGGAAAATAGAGAATAGCCGGTTTCGGTTCGTCGTTTCGCGGAACAAGCACCGTCATCTGCAATGATTTTACAGAACGCTGAGAAATAATCTGGCGGTAAACGATTCCGGTAATCATATCAATCTGTCCGTTACTGATCTCGACACAGATTTCTTCTTTATTCTGGCTGCTCATCTTTAAGGTTTTTAGAGTTAAAAAAAGAATTAACAGATGTCCTGTAATTTTCAAATTCTTATATCAGGAGTTACTCTTGTACACTTAAAAAAGTGCCAAACTTAAAATGATATTAATTTAATGATAATTCTGGTACTGTTATCCGATGTAATTTAAAAAGGAATGTTTTGGTTCTTAGTAACTCCAACAACATAAACTAACCTGAGTTCGGGATAAGAAATAAATTTAAATATTTGATTTATAGTGTTGTATTGTTTTATCGCAAAGAAAAACAAAAGATTTTTTTTAATTATTAAAAGTTGGTAAGCTAAACAAAGGCACTTCGTTTATTTAAAAAAGACAAAAATGGTATTACTTTGAGAAGTTTTACGCCTTTGTATATCTTAAAAGCTGAATTCCTGATAATTGAATCTCATTGTTTACCTTTGCGGTTAAGAAGACTTATCCCGAACTCAGGTTAAACTATTAAAAACAGACCATTAAAATCCTTTACTTTAGCTCAGAATTTTGTTCAGAAGCATTACATTTTAGTTCAGAATGAAACTTTTTGAAAGTCTCTGAATAAAAAAAACCGGTTTTGAAGCCGGTTTGTTGTGAAACTTTGTCAAAGTTCTTAAACTTTGACAAAGTTGATTTCATTTCTAAGTTAAAAAAGATTCTCATCTACAAAATTCGGAAGCGTTACTTTCAGATTCGGCTCCATTTCCATGGCTCTTTTGATGGCGAAAACAGCACCTTCATTTCTTGCCCAGCTTCGTCTTGAGATTCCGTTGTTCACATCCCAGAACAGCATGGATTTTAGTCTTCTGTCGGCATCATCGCTTCCGTCCAGCAGCATTCCGAAACCGCCGTTAATCACTTCTCCCCATCCTACTCCGCCTCCGTTGTGGATCGAAACCCAGGTTGCCCCACGGAAACTGTCGCCAATCACATTGTGGATCGCCATATCTGCCGTAAATCTGGAACCGTCATAAATATTAGACGTTTCTCTGTACGGCGAATCTGTACCGGAAACATCATGATGATCTCTTCCCAAAACTACCGGTCCGATTTCTCCGTTTTTAATGGCTTTATTGAAGGCTTCTGCAATTTTCATTCTTCCTTCGGCATCGGCATATAAAATTCTTGCCTGCGAACCGACCACCAGATTATTTTCCTGTGCTCCTTTGATCCACTGAATATTGTCTTTCATCTGCTGCTGGATTTCTTCAGGGGAATTCTGCTGAATTTCTTCTAAAACCGCACATGCAATATCATCCGTTTTCTGTAGATCTTCCGGTTTTCCGCTCGTACAAACCCAGCGGAATGGTCCGAAACCGTAATCAAAACACATCGGTCCCATAATATCCTGCACATAAGAAGGGAATTTAAATTCTCTTCCCAACGTAGGATTTTCCGCCATTACATCGGCTCCGGCTCTGGAAGATTCCAGCAAGAAGGCATTTCCGTAATCGAAGAAATAGGTTCCTTTTGCCGTATGTTTATTGATGGCTTCTGCGTGTCTTCTTAAACTTTCCTGAACTTTATCTTTAAACAGTTCCGGATCTTCCGCCATCATTTTATTGGATTCTTCAAAGCTCTGTCCCGCAGGATAATATCCTCCCGCCCAAGGATTGTGAAGCGAAGTCTGGTCTGAACCAATATCGATTCTTAAATTCTCCTGATCGAATTTTTCCCAGACCTCAACAATATTTCCCAGATATGCCAGAGAAACAGATTCTTTATTTTCCTGCGCCTGTCGAACTCTTGCAACTAATGCGTCAAGATTTTCATGAATTTCGTTCACCCACTTCTGCTCGTGACGGATTTTGGTAATCTTTGGATTGACTTCGGCACAAACGGTAACACAGCCTGCAATATTTCCTGCTTTTGGCTGCGCGCCGGACATTCCGCCTAATCCTGAAGTCACGAACAGTCCGCCTTTCGGATCTTTATTGATTTTTCTGAACGCGTTCAGTACCGTAATGGTTGTTCCGTGAACAATTCCCTGCGGACCGATGTACATATAGCTTCCCGCCGTCATTTGTCCGTACTGTGTAACGCCCAAAGCATTGAATTTCTCCCAGTCGTCCGGTTTGGAATAGTTAGGAATCATCATTCCGTTGGTTACCACTACTCTCGGCGCATCTTTATGGGAAGGAAACAATCCCATCGGATGCCCGGAATACATGACCAAAGTCTGTTCATCCGTCATTTCAGACAGGTATTTCATCGTTAAAAGATACTGCGCCCAGTTGGAAAATACTCCCCCGTTTCCACCATACGTAATCAGTTCATGAGGATGCTGCGCTACGGCATAATCCAGATTGTTCTGAATCATCAGCATGATGGCTTTTGCCTGCTCCGATTTTCCGGGATATTCAGAGATTGGTCTCGCTTTCATCTCATAATCCGGACGGAAACGGTACATATAAATTCTTCCGTATTTCTCAAGCTCTTCCCTGAATTCCGGCAGTAATTCGGCATGAAATTCTGGCTCGAAATAGCGCAAAGCATTCTTCAGTGCCAATTTTTTTTCTTCTTCCCCTAAAATTTCTTTACGCTTCGGCGCATGATTGATGTTGGTTTCGTAAGGTTTCGGCTGTGGCAAACAGTTGGGTATGCCCTGCTGTATCTGTTGTTGGAATGTCATGTATTTGTTGATCGTTGTTAGTTTAGTAGATTTATTTTTGTGGTTTTAAAGATATTCAAATTAGAAAATCCCTGCAACTAATGTGATAAAATTTGAAACAGCATGAAAGATTCCCCTCCTTTGGAGGGGTGGCGAAAATTCGGAAGAATTTTTGACGGGGTGGTTTTAATAATCACCGAGTGATGTTTTTGTCTATGATTTTATCACCCCGTCTTCTCCCTTTGGTCGAATCCACCCCTCCGGAGGAGGGAAATTTTGTGATGGATATTTTACTCATATTTATAATGTTCAACAATGAAATATTCTAAATCTTTCATCACAACAGACAAATTATGTCGTACATCAAAATCTGTTATCCTGAATATTTTCAGACCTAAAGATTCCAGATATTTCTGCCTTACCTCATCATCAATTTCTTTGGTTTCGTGGCTCCAGCCATCAATTTCTATAACTAACCCCAGCGTTTTCACATAAAAATCAACAATGTAATTTCCGATGATTCTCTGTCTGTCAAAATCAATTCTATGAAATATTCTTGCGCGAACCTGTTTCCAGAAAATGACTTCACTCAAAATTCCGGCTTTACGTTTTCCTTGCAACAGAGGTTTTAATTTTGGATTGTAGGGAAGATTTTCCACAAAATTCCTGCGAACAGGAACTCCATTGATGATGGTAAGGATTTCTTTCATTATTTGTTGTTTTTATTGCTTTGTGTTTTTCAATTAAACCACCCCGTCAAAAATTTTCATCAATTTTTGCCACCCCTCCAGAGGAGGGGAATTTCCATAATGGAAATTTCGAAGGTTTAAGATTTTCAAAAATAAAAAACCTCACTGAACATTTCAATGAGGTTTTAGTATAAAAGGATTTTTTAGATTTAATTATGATTTTTCACCACAACCCAGCCGGTAAATGTTCTGCCGTCCGGTATGGTAATTACGTACCAGTAACTTGCGGTTGGAAGCACTCTTCCTTTTATCATTCCGTCCCAATAGAACTGGGTATTTGAATTCTGTTCAAAAATCAGCATCTGATAACGGTCGAAGATTTTAAGGTTAGACATTTTTGTTCCGAATACCTGAAGATCTTTAATTACCCAATGGTCATTAAGTCCGTCACCGTTTGGTGTAATTGCATTGGTAATATCCAGTACCAGACCGTCTTTTTTAACGATACAGTCGCTGTCGGCAAATCTCACGTAGAATGTGGTAATTCCTGTCGGTAAATTATTGAAGCTGTTGCTTACCTGCCAGTTGATACCGTCTATAGAATACAATATTGTTTTCGAGCCTGTAGCATAAATAATTACATTATTACCGCTAAACTGAATGCTTGTAATAACGGGAACCTCATAATGTTTAATTTCGAAAGTCTTGGTGTAAGAACATCCGTTGTCTGCCGTCACGGTTAATGAATAAGTTCCTACCGTGTTTATTCCTGTAATCGTATTCGTTGTAGAGATGGTCTGCCCTGCAGGATTAGTCCACTGATAGCTTACAATAGTATAATTGGTAATGTTTACAGAATAACTGCTCAGTGAGCCTTCCGGACAGAAATACAATGTCGGAATATCAAAAATAGGCGTTTTCTTCAGTGAAAGCTGAATCTGAACAAGATTCGAGCAAAATCCCGGAACGCTTACTTTTACATAAATGGTACTGGAACCTGACACCTGATTATAAAGATACGCTGAGGGATTGGCAATGGCATTGGTTCCCGCATTAAGATCTGCTAAAGACGAATAATATGTAAACGTAACGTTAGCTCCATTGTAAATCTGTGTCTGAAACTGGGTTAGATTGACCGTCTCAGATCCGTCATTTCCGATATCACAGGTTGCTAAAGGGAAAGGTCCGTTGTTCAGCAGGGTTACTTTATTTCCGTAAGTAAAGGTTATGGTTGCAATATCATTACAGCCCGGAATATTCTGCACATTCACCCACATCTGTGCAGGGAAAGGATTGGGTGTAAAGTTAGAAGGATTGGCAATAGGATTGGTTCCGTTCTGCGCATCCAGAAGTGTAAGATAGAAGGTAAATGTATTCGCAGGATTCGGTGCGTCAACCATTAAATTGGTAAAATTCAAAAGGTTCACTTCATAACTTCCGTCGAGATTTTCATCACAAACTGAAATGGTAGAATTGATGGCTTTCGGAGGGAAATACGTATTCAGCTCAATTGACGCTACGGAATAGCATCCCGTTGTATTCACCTGAAATCTTGCCCAGACCTGAACAGTCGAAATATTGGTTGTAACGGTATTTCCGATCTGGTTGGCAGGGTTTCCTGCATTGGCTTCAGTCTGTGTATTATAATAAGTAACGGTAATGTTTGATAAAGGATAGGTGTTCTGAGCCGGAATAAACATCTGAGAAGTAGCATCACTCAACTGGAAAGTTTCACTTAAGTTAAAATCTTCATCACACTTGTTTAATACCGCATTATTCAGAACTACAGGAGGTAAGAATGACATCTGAATGGTTAATTTAACGGCTGAAAAACAATCGTTGTTATTAAATTTAACCTTTACATAAACTGTTGCAGTTCCTCCGGTAACCACAAACTGGGTAGGGTTTGTAATTTCATTGGTGAAAATGTGTGTCACCGGATCATAGTTCAGATAATATGTAAAATTCACATTGGAACTTGTTGTAATCTGGCTTTGTGCCTGTGTAAGATCATAGATTTCAGTATTGTCATTATTGTTGTCACAAATATTGGTCAGGTTAACTGTTACCTGAGGATTTACGGCAGGTGTAGAAGTTAATCCTACGGTGAAAGGATAAATCTGCTCACAGTTATACGAGTTGATTTTCACAAAAAACTGCTGTGTTCCGGTGAAGGTAACGTTATTCACAGGATTGTTTCCGCTTGCAGCATCTGCAGCAGTAAGGTAGAAAGTTACCGCAGCATTCTGGCTTCCGATCATCGCAGATGAAAATTGTGATAATTGTACATTTTCTGTATTATCATTATTAAAATCACAAACCGTAAAACTGGACTGTTCGATCACCGGATGAACCAAATTGATCGTGATAGGTCTTATGGTATAACACGAATCTGAAATTTCGAAACGTACATAATAGGTCTGCGTAACAAAATTTCCATTGGTCGTGATGATCTGATTCGGGCTTATAGGATTTATTCCGAAACTTGCATCCGGATAATTTGAATAAAACTCTACCACAGGAACTGTTGCCGGAGAAACCAGCATTCCGTTTGAAAGGGTATTTAAATTGATACTGATATCATCCGTTCCGTTAAAGCAGATGTATTCTGTTTTAGAATTCACCACAATTTTATTAAACGTAACATTCAGATTTACGGTAGCAACCGCAATACATCCGTTCGGAATCTGAACTCTGATAAAAATCGTGTAAGTTCCTTCATGCACGGTACTTAAAACTCCTCCTGAACCTGTAAGTGCCTCATTGTAGGTAGCGTATGCGGTAAAAACAGCTCCCGGTTGTGATGAAATCAGCGGTCCGAAAGTTAAAGGAAAATCAAAAGGCTCTGCATCATCATTGTTGATATCACACGTTGAGTAGTTATAGTTAATCGGAGAATTGAGATTAACTCCCGGTTTGAACTGGAAAGTGACCGGTCCTAAAACATAGGTACAGTTTCCTTCCTGCAATCTTACCCAAACCGTTGCACCAGCCGTTACATTAATGGTACTGATTGCGTTGGTGTTGTTCTGAGCATTTGCCTGTGTTGCAAAATAAGAAATTCCTGTAGTTCCGGGTGGGAAAAGTTCAGGATCCAGAAACGATAAATTGTAGTTCGCTTCTACTCCATCGTTATTGGTATCACAAATCTCAACTGTATTTTTGAGTAAGCTTTTCGTCTGTAAATTTAACGTTAAAACAGCAACCCGGTAACAGCCCGGGACATTGGGATTCTGAATTCTTACATATAAAACCGTACTGGCTGTTAAAGTATAATTATTGGGAATCGGACTGACGTTATTTTGAGCATTCTGTAAGCTTGTATGAAAGCTGAAGACAAAATTCGCCGGATTCTGTGTGGTTACATTTCCCTGAAAACTGCTTAAAGTAAGGTTTACGGGATTGTTTCCGCAGTAATCCTGTGTGAAATTTTTAGCAGCGGGATACGTAGGGTCAAATGTTAAAGGAAAATCATCTGTTAAAGTTAGGGTACTGGTTCCGCAGGTATTAAAGACCGCAGTTGCCGTATACACTTCATTCTGGGTAGGGCAAATTGTTGCCTGAATTCCTGTAGCAACCGTCTGTCCTGCGGAATTTGTCCACGTTACATCCGGTTGAATGGCATTTCCAAGCGGATTAAATCTATATCCTTCCTGCAAAGCCTGCCAAACGCCCGTATTTCTGTTGGGAGGAGAAACACCGAGTGTTCCGTCTGCATTAATTACGCCTATTAAAGCATTTTCAAATTTTCTTGTCGGACACGGCGTTGGTTTTTTATCCACGAAAACCTCAATCACATTCGTGGTTTCATGCAGAACAATCTGCGAGGAAGCTCTTTCTGTACATCCTGCAATTCTTCCTTCATAAAAACTGATTACGAATTTTCTGTAGGGAGCCGTTCCGATGGTGGAATAATATATTTCGGAGGGATCATTTGACGAAAAAACCATGTCGTTGTACACTCCGAAAATAGAATTTTTGGGAAGACTAACATTGGGATTCTGCCACTGAATATTGGGATAGTTAATGTTTCCCAACTGGCTCAGATCAAAAGTAACCATTCCGTTCGAGCCGACAACCAAGGCATTGAAATTCTGATTGTAAAAACAGAACTGAAAAGGCAGATCCAGTTTGGTAGGAAAAGCATCATCATAATTAGCATTAAGCGGAGTTCCCTGATTCAAAGCAACGGGAGGGGCAAAAGCCTGTGAAACGACTTCATAATTTGTGGTCTGCTTAATGACAGGATACTCCACATGAAGATCAATACAGCCGTTTGCATTAAGACCATTGGTACAGGTAACATTAAAGCTCTCGTTGCCGACTGCGTCTTTGATGATGATATTTCCGGGAGTTTGGGCAAGCCCGAAAACACTCATCCATACAAGGATAAATTGTAAAGGTTTTATCATAATCAAGTTTTCTTTTTAATCACTATTTATTGATAAATTTACCATTTTTTATGACACAATTATCAATTGTAAACAATTATTTACATGGTATTCATAACAAATTTTTAAATAAGTTCAGAATATAATAATTTACAATATAAATATAGACAAAAAAAACCTTGCCTGAACAGCAAGGTTTACAATTATTTGATACTGAGTTGATATTACGTTAAAACATCGTCATTTTCCTCTTCATGATCGTCGTCATTATCGCTTAGACTCCAGTAGTTATTTTCTTCATCTTCACTCCCGATTTCTTCCATTTCATCATCATCTTCCACTCCGGGAATATCCAATCCTTTATCCAGTTTGTCATCATCATTTTTTTCATTAAAAATCGGTTTTCCGTTTCCGTCTAAGGAAATATGCTCTTCCTGATTAAAAATATCTTCACTGGATTTATACTCTCGCTGTTCCAGTCTTCTTTCCTGTTCCTGTTCGCTGTTTTCGGGTATCATAATGCTATTTTTTTGGTGTTACTTATTATTAAACAAAAATAGTTCCAAGATATTAACCGTAAATTTCCGGATTTACACAGGCTGGCATTTTTTCTCCTTTCGAAAATGCGATAAGATTTTCAACCGCCAGTTTTGACATGCCGTTTCTGGCTTCTTCCGTTGCAGAACCGATGTGAGGAAGCACACAAACGTTAGAAAGTTCTAAAATAGGATCGTCTTTAAAAATAGGTTCAGGATTTGTGACATCAAGCCCTGCTCCCCAGATTTTGTGTCCTGAAAGTGCATCGTAAAGATCTTTCTGATGATGAAAGCCTCCTCTTGCGGTATTGATGAAGATTGCATTTTTCTTCATTTTATCGAAAACAGAAGCATTAAAAAGCTCGTTCTGCTCCGGTTTGAAATTGGCATGAATGCTCAGAACATCGGACTGCTCAATAAGCTCATCAAAAGAAACATATTGGGCTCCCAAATTCTTTTCTGCTTCTTCATTGCGGTGACGATTATGATAAATAATATCCATATCAAAAGCAGCTTTGGATTTTTTTGCCATTTCGTACCCAATTCTTCCGAGACCGAAAATACCTAAAGTTTTTCCGTATAGTTCCTGACCTAAAGCGTGGAGAGGATCAAAATCTCCCCAGTTTCCGGATTTTACTTTTTCAAAATTATAACTTGCTCTTCGTGCAACCGACTGCATAAGTAAAAAAGCAACATCTGAAGTAGCTCTGCTTAACACATTGGGGGTATTTCCGACCGGAATTTTTCTTGCACTTGCCTCCTGAATATCCACATGATCAAAACCTACCGAATATAAAGCGATCGCCTTAATATTTGGGCATTCATTGAAAAAGTCTTTATCGAATTTAAACTCTCCTCCAACGCTTAAAATGACATCATTGCTTTTGCAGTAACTCAGCCATTCTTCATGTGAGAAGTTTTCATGTTCAGGAATGAATATTTCAAGATTGGCTTCTTTAAGAAGTCTGATACCTACTTCAGGAATTCTTTTGTTGATGAATATTTTCATATTTTTTTGTGATGGTTAAATGATTTCTTTAAGTAAAAAACCTCACTTTTCACAAGCAAGGTTTTTCAACTTTAATATTAAAAATTATACTTTAAATTCATTTTTTCTAAGATTCGGATGCCAGTTCTTCTATTTCTTCCCAGATTTCCAGTGCAGATCTTCTTACTTTTCTTTTCGGTTCCAACTTTTTAGCTTTGAAATCCTTTATCTGAAGATTATTTTCGGATTCTTTTTTATCCGGATTATCTTCTGCTCTGTTTCGGAAATTCATTTTAAAACTGTTCTGAATATTACTGAAATCTTGTAATATTTTAAATCTTTTGGTATTCATCATATTAAGATTTTAGTTAATTAGACAATTATGACTATTCAATTTTCGTTCCGAAACGTTATGTAATATTTGTTTTTTTAGTTGATTTTAATAACAGATGATTATAAATCGAAGATTTAAAGGTTAATAATAAGACTTAAAACTATAATATATAAGTCAGTAATAAAGTTTGCTTACAAAAAAAGATACTACCTTTTAAGACAGTATCTTTTCTTATTCTCATTGTCCGGTTAATTAATTGTGATTATACTCGTAATTAGTCGTATAAGTCCCCGTTAATGTATTATTATTGTCATAGCTTTTTAGGACACTCTGTGTAGGAAAATTATTAGAGTTGTACTGATAAGTTTGCGTGAATATATCAGAACTTACACCACTTGACCCACTTCCTGTAGTCGTATTGACTAATTTGTAAGACAGTACATTATGTTCAGATGATTGATCTACCTGATAATAAATCTGAATATTCCTTAAACCTGTAACATTTTTGAAAGGATTGTTTTTATTATCATAAACAATAGGTTGCAGATTACCTGTTCCACTTTCAACCACAGTTCCGTTTTGTGTTGCTTGTATCGTTTGGGTATAGCTTTTTACAGATCCGTCAGTATTTAAATAGGCGTCTCTGGTATATGTTTTTACATAATTTCCACTTGTGTGTTTTTCTATTATGGTAACATGATCGGCAGATAAATAATTAAACGTTGTAACTGTACTGTTCGAACCCGAAATATCCTCCGCTTTTATTAAACGATTAGAACTGTCATAAGTGAAGGTCTCTGTAGAAGGTAATCCGCCGGATGAGATGGTAGCGATTTTTGTAATCAAATCACCCGTATAAGTAAAGTTACTGATATCTCCGTCAACTAAACCTTTTTCCTGTATCATTTTTGAACCATTGTATGTATAAACATAGGTTTCACCATTATCCATCATTTTGGTAAGAAGAATCGGGGTTGAATCTGCAGGATCTACAGTATTTGAATCATTAGAGCATGATATTGCAAGCAATGCAACAAACAGAAGCATAATTTTTGTTCTCATGGAGTTTTTTTAAAAAAATTTCGGCTAAAATAGTTTTTTTAATTGTCTTTTTGATATTTTTTTTGAAAGATTTCTAAGAAGCTGTAGCTGATTACGAAACACACACTGTAATAAAAATCTTCCTTATGTGATAATTATAAAATTTTATTTTCTGAACGTTGACTTATACCATTTTTTATCCTAAAATAAAGCTTTTAATCAAAATTCATTTTTTTTGAAATTTCTAACATTTAAAAAGTTTCAGGGCGTCTGAAATTAGTCTGGAAATTTATTGATTCGTTTTTCCCAGCATCGGAACAAATTTATAAGCCCCGAATTCCTCCTTTTCAAATTCGGTCTGCGAGATTTTTGTAAACCTGTATAAAACCTGCTCATCGGTTGGTCCGAGAGGAATAACCATTTTTCCGCCGACTTTAAGCTGTTTCAGAAGTTCGGTTGGTAAAACTGAAGCGCCGCAGGTCACGATAATTTTATCAAACGGAGCAAAAGTAGGAAGTCCGGCAAAGCCATCCCCGAAACTCTGAAATTTTGGATATAAATTCATTTCACGGAGTTTCTTTTTGGAAAAATCGAAAAGATCTTTCTGTCGCTCAACCGTGTAAACATGGGCTTTCATTGCCATTAAAACGGCGGTCTGATAACCACAACCGGTTCCTATTTCCAACACTTTTTCTCTTTCTTTCACCTGAAGAAGTTCAGACTGTTCGGCAACGGTTGAAGGATGCGAAATCGTCTGATGCGCAAGAATAGGAAAAGCACGGTCTTCGTAGGCAAAATCTTCGAAAATACTTTCAATAAAAAGGTGTCTCGGAACTTCATTCATCGCTGAAAGTACGTTTTCATCCGAAATCCCGATTCTGTTTCGGAGATATTCCACTAAAATCTTTCTTTTTCCTTTATGTACAAACGAATCTTGCGCCATTATAGATAGTAGTTATTAGGTTGCAGGTAACAGTTCGCACAAAAATATGAAATTTTGTCCGGGGTTAAAAACTGTTGCATGCAGTTTTTAATTTTCTGATAGGGGTCTACGTACAACCAACAACAAATTGTTATATTTACAGAAATTTAATACAGCTATGTTGAAAGCAGGTTTGGTAGGAGCCGGACATTTAGGAAAAATACATTTACGACTTTTAAATCAGTCAGATAGATACGAATTCATCGGTTTCCACGATAAAGACGCAGAAAACGGAAAAAAACTGGAAGCGGAATTCGGGTATAGATATTTTGAGAATTTTGAGGAATTGCTGGAGCAGATCGATATGTTGGATATTGTAACACCCACCATTTATCATTACGATTATGCGCTAAAAGCAATTGAAAAAGGTCTGCATTTTTTCATTGAAAAACCTGTAACCCAAACTCTTGAACAGGCGGAAGAAATTCTTCAGAAATGTCAGGAAAAAGGTATCAAAGCTCAGGTGGGACACGTTGAAAGGTACAATCCAGCGTTTATTGCAACGAAAGAGTACATTAAGAATCCGATGTTTATCGAGATTCACCGGTTAGCAGAATTCAATCCGCGCGGAACAGATGTTTCTGTGGTTCTGGATCTGATGATTCATGATCTGGATATTTTATTAAGCATTGCTAAATCTAAGGTTAAAAATATTCACGCAAGCGGCGTTTGTGTGGTTAGCAAAACACCGGATATAGCGAATGCGAGGATTGAATTTGAAAACGGCTGTGTTGCAAATTTAACGACTTCCAGAATTTCGATGAAAGCGATGAGAAAGAGCCGTTTCTTCCAGAAAGATGCTTATATTTCCGTTGATTTTCTTGAGAAAAAAGCGGAAGTGATCCGCATGAAAGATGCTCCTGAACACCCTACTCCATTCGACATGATTATTGAAAATGCAGAGGGAGAGAAAAATCAGATTTTATTTGAATATCCGAATATTCAGCCGAATAATGCCATTTTGGATGAACTGAATTCTTTTGCAGACTCTATTACAGAAGACAAACACGTAGAAGTTTCTATTGAGGACGGAACGGAAGCGCTGAAAGTTGCGTTGGAAATCATGAAGTTAATTTCTTAAATTTTTTAACACAAACCGCACAAATATTTTCACGAATAACACGATAATTTATTGATAGAAACGGGCTAAAAACCCGTTTTTTTTGTTTTCAATTGGCTTTAATCCATTTCATCGAAACAGTACTAATTTTCTCATTCATCCCGATCCGGATTTGCACCACACAATATTCATAATCATCATTATTTTTTTAATTCAATTTCTGTTTTTAATATTATTCAACATATTTTAAATATATTTGCCATTATTCAACAATAATTCCTTTATAACAATCCCTTAACAATTCAATAATTAAAATCACTATGAAAAGAGCCATCCTATTATCCGCTTTTTTATTGTCTCAATTTGGGACATCACAACTTTTAAAAACACAAGGTGAAAATATTATTAATGATAAAGGTGAAAATATTCAGTTGCGAGGCCTTGGCCTGGGAGGCTGGATGCTTCAGGAAGGATATATGCTGAAAACGGCTGACTTTGCAGGTCCGCAATACAAAATCAAGGAGAAAATTGCTGAACTGATCGGTGAAGACGGAATGAATGAGTTTTACAAAGCTTATCTGAAAAACGGAATTACCAGACAGGACATTGATTTTCTGAAAAAAGCAGGATTTAATTCGATCAGACTTCCAATGCATTATAATCTGTACACTTTACCGATTGAAAAAGAATCTAAAAAAGGAGAAAATACATGGCTGGAAGAAGGTTTTAAAATGACTGATGATCTTCTGAAATGGTGCGCGGACAATAAGATGTACCTGATTCTCGACCTTCACGCAGCACCGGGCGGACAGGGAAATGATGTGAATATTTCTGATAACGACAAATCGAAACCTTCTCTTTGGGAAAGTGAAGAAAATCAGAAAAAAACCATCGGATTATGGAAGAAACTAGCCGAAAGATATAAAGATTCTCCATGGATTGGCGGTTATGACCTTATTAATGAACCGAATATCAATTTTACAGGAAAAAATATAAACGGAACGGATGAAATGTCGAATGCTCCGCTTTGGAAGCTTCAGAAAGAAATCACGGAAGCGATCCGTACTGTTGATAAAAAGCACATCATCATTATTGAAGGAAACGGCTGGGGAAATAATTACAACGGTTTAACGCCGCTTTGGGACGATAATATGGTATTCAGTTTCCATAAATACTGGAATAACAATGATGACGCCACACTGAAATTTGCTTTGGATTTAAGAGAGAAACACAAAATCCCGATCTGGCTGGGCGAAACAGGAGAAAATTCGAATGTATGGTTTACAGAACTGATCCGGCTTTTGGATGAACACAACATCGGTTACGCATTCTGGCCAATGAAAAAAATAGACAATATCGCAGGAATTACCAACGTAAAAATTACTCCGGAATACCAGAAATTATTGGATTACTGGAATAACGGAGGTGAAAAACCCTCTAAAGAATTTGCCAGGAAAGCATTGATGCAGATTGCTGAAAACTATAAATTCAGCAATGTGGAAGTTAAAAATGATGTGATTGATGCGATGTTCAGGCAGACAAAAGACGGTTCCACAAAACCTTTCAAGAATCTTCAGGCTCCGGGAAAAATATTCGCAACCGATTATGATCTGGGAAGAATGGGTTCTGCTTATTCGGATAAAGATTTCATTAATCTTTGGGTAAGTGACCCTGCAAAAAGATCGGAATGGAATTCAGGAAATCAACTGAGAAATGACGGCGTTGATATTTACAGTACAAAAGACAATGAATATTACGTCGGAAAAACGGAAAGCGGAGAATGGCTTCAGTATACCATCAACTCAAAAGCAGATAAAAAGTATACTTTCGACATAAAATATACAAGTGAAAACGATGTGAAAATACGGATTGAGGATGCTTCCGGAAAAAAATTAGCTTCAGTTTCCTTAGCTTCAACAGGCGGAAATGAAATTTGGAAAACGGCTTCTGCAAAAGGAATTCATCTTAAAAAAGGAGAAAATAAAATCAGAATTTATTTCGAAAATGATGGCGTTAATCTGAATTATTTTGAAGTGAGATAAAGAAAAAATCATAAATTGCAAATCCCTTTTAGTTTCTAAGAGGGATTTATTTTTAAAACTATTTAAACTTTTATTTTAACCGCAAAAGAAGGAAATTTTTAACACTTTGGTTATTTTAAGTTCAATACTTAAATAAAAAAAGAACACATAAGTTTAAAAATCAAAGATTTTTATCCTTTACAAACTTTTAATCAACTAAAAAGTATTTAAACAATACAGCATTTCTTTTGCTTCTTTTGCGGTTAATAAAAATATGATTAAACAAATATTATGAAAAAAATCACCTTATTATTTCTTTTGATTTCGGCATTTGTTTTTGCCCAGAAATCCTCTTTAGAAACGCAAATCAACTCCATTATTAAAAATAAGAAAGCAACGGTCGGAATTTCTGTTTTAGGATTCGAAAACGGCTTTACCTATAACAAAAATGCAGACAAAAAACTTCCGATGCAGAGTGTTTTCAAGTTTCATATTGCTGCTGCTGTTTTAGATTATGCAGATAAAGGAAAACTTTCTTTAGATCAAAAAGTTACCCTTAACCAATCGAATTTACATGAAAACACATGGTCGCCTCTTCGCGAAAAATATCCAAATGGCGCTATTGTTTCTTTAAGCGAAATTATTGAATACACCGTTGCTAAAAGTGACAATAACGGCTGCGATATTCTTTTAAAATTATTAGGCGGAACACAGGTTGTTCAGAAATTTATGAATGTTAAAGGGGTGAAAAACTTTCAGATCAAATACAATGAAGAAGCGATGCATAAAGACTGGAATGCACAGTATGAAAATTATAGTACAACGAATTCTGCGGTTGATGTTCTGAAAAAGTTTTATGACGGAAAATTATTATCAAAAAAATCAACAAATTATCTGATGAAAGTAATGCTCTCCACTTCCACAGGAACAAATAAATTAATTGAACAGCTTCCTAAAGATACGCCTGTCGCAAGAAAAACGGGATCTTCCGGCAAGAATAATGCAGGTTTAACGGGTGCTGAAAATGAAATTGCGATCATCACTTTACCGAATGGCAAGCATTATGCAATAGCTGTATTTGTCAGTAACTCAACGGAAACAGCCGAAGTAAACTGTAGAATGATTTCAGACATTTCAAAAACAGTCTGGGATTATTTTAATAAGTAAAAATTTAAGCTTAATTTTAAAACCATTAAAAATGAAAAAAATAGTATTAATAATCGGGTTATTCACTTCCGCAGTATTTTTTGCACAGAAAAGCGAAAATTATCTGCAGGTAGGCTATCACAGTATTTGCTGCGGTACACCTTCGGCTAAACCTGTGATGGATTTTATTAATCAGTTTCAGAAAAAAAACAAAATAAAAAATTTCGAAGTGTACAAACAAAGCGGTTTGGGAAGAGAAGGTGAATTTAACATTTATATCGGAACAGATACATTCTCCAGAACCCAGAAAACCAAATTTGTAGAAGGACTGAAAGCTGCCATCAATACTCAGAATCAGATGAAAAAACCGAACAGAGACGGGAATGTGAGTTTTGATGAAACAACGACGGTAAAAAAAGCAGATCTTTCCAATGCACGAAATTTAACTTTAATCAACAGCAAATAATTAAAACTTAAATAAGGAAAAATGATCAAAAACATTGTAGTTATCGGAGCCGGAACCATGGGAAATGGTATTGCGCACACATTTGCACAAAGCGGTTTTAAAGTAAATCTTGTAGATGTATCTCAGGAAGCTTTAGACAGAGGTCTTAAAACCATTACCACCAATCTCGACAGAATAATTGCAAAGGGAAACCTTACCGAAGAACAAAAAGCAGAAACTTTAGGGAACATCACCACATTCACGGCACTTCAGGATGCAGTTGGATCTGCCGATCTTATTGTGGAAGCTGCTACTGAAAATCAGGAATTAAAGCTGAAAATTTTCGGACAGATGGATGAGTTTGCTCCTGAAAACTGTATTCTGGCAACGAATACTTCTTCTATCTCAATCACTAAAATTGCGGCGGCTACAAAAAGAGCAGATAAAGTAATCGGAATGCACTTTATGAATCCGGTTCCAATCATGAAACTGGTTGAAATCATCAAAGGCTACTCTACTTCCAAAGAAACGTTTGACGCGATCTATGAAATGAGCAAAACGTTAGGAAAAGTTCCTATAGAAGTAAACGATTATCCGGGATTTGTTGCTAACAGAATTTTAATGCCGATGATCAACGAATCTATCGAGACATTGTACAACGGAGTTGCAGGTGTTGAGGAAATCGATACGGTAATGAAACTGGGAATGGCGCATCCGATGGGACCGCTTCAACTTGCCGATTTTATTGGTCTTGATGTTTGTCTGGCGATCTTAAATGTAATGTACGACGGCTTCAAAAATCCTAAATATGCTCCGAATCCATTGTTGGTAAACATGGTAATGGCAGGAAAATTAGGGGTAAAATCAGGAGAAGGTTTCTATGATTACTCCGAAAGCAAAAAAGCGGAAAAAGTAGCGAAAATGTTTTCAAAATAAAAAAAGTGAATTGTGAACGGTAAATTGTGAGTTTTTTGGAATTCAATTTTAAATCTGATTAAGATTGACTGGCTTTGCAAAATTTACTAATTTCACGATCCATGAAATTTAAAGAAAAAAATATTCAGATATCAATGGTCATCATTACTTTAGTGATGACCATTTTGCGTTTTCTGCTTAATGAAAAAGGGCGTGTAAATCCGGATTCCATCCGTTATATGAGATTTGCACACGTTTTCCCGACGATCGACAATACCACGACTCCTTTAGGATATCCTTTAGCGATAAAATTTTTTACGTTTTTCGGGTTTGATGAATTCTGGGGAAGTAAAATCGTGGGAATTTCCGCATTTCTATTCATTATTTTTTTCACATGGAAAAAGAAGTTTTTCTTTAGAGAATCCGTTGTTTTATGTGCTTTATTCAGCTTCCTCTCCATTTTCTCCTATACTATGAGCGAACCGCTGATTTTGCCGTTTGTTATGGTATTTTTATATGTTTCCACATTAATTATTGAAGGAAAACTAGAAAAAGGAAAAGCCGTTTTTTATCTTTCACTAAGCCTTATTGCATTGTATAACATAAGATACAGCGCTCTTTTCATTATGGGCGGAACCGGGCTTTTCGGATTGATTTTCTGGAAACGAAAATATTCGGGAATATTTATTATTTCAGGAATCATCGGAGGAATTTTTGTGGTTTTGTATAAATTTCTTTTTATTGATTACTTTAACGAAAACTATGTCAGTCAATTTCTGGAAATCGGTCTGCATCCTACCTCTAAACTTCTTGCTGAATTGTTTCAGGGATTATGTACCACTTTCAACCCATTCATTCATATTGCAGATCCGGGAGGCGGAATGATCAATTATGCGATCTACGGAATCGGCTTTTTAAATATTCTTCTGATTGTGTTTTTGTTTATTAAATACAAACTCTCAGAAACGGAGGCATTTTATATTTTTGTAAGTGTTTTCGGGATGATCTGCTCGTATTTTATTCAGTATTTTTATTCTGTGAATGCGATTGATTACAGATTAATGGCTCCTTTCAGTCTTCCGGTCTGGCTGGTTTATTTCAGGAAATTATTCATGATTTTTGAGGTTAAAACGTACGCTTTAGGCTTTTTAAGTCTGCTTTCCGGAATGTTATTTACATGGCTTTCCAAAGGAAATTATCTTGAAAACAGAAAAGAAATGAGACAGTTTCTGCAATCTGAAAAAATGGAGAAGATTCCGCTGAAGTTTTATCTTGAAACGGCAGAAGATCTTGACAAAATACAGGTTGCCGAACTGATGAGTACCATCAACCCGAATATTACGTTAACTTTTAAACCGAAAGATACGCTTCAGAAAACAACGTTAACAAGGTATAAAGTTTTGCAAAAAATAAAGATTGACAAGAACAAATACCAATAATTTTATTATCTTTGATTTAAAGTTAAAACATTAAAAAAATGAAATTACCAAAGTTTTTATTAGCAGATAATTCGGAATTTCCAGAAGATTTATTCGTGGTTCATACAGAATATCCAAGATTTATCTTGAACGTTGAGGAAGAAGAAGTTGAGTGGCTGGATGATCTGGAAGGTGACGACGAAGAAACAATGGCAGACGAGGCTACAAAAGTAGTAGAAGCTGCGTTTAAATGGTGTGATGAAGAGTTGGCTAAGTACGACGAAGAAGAGGAAGATTAATAACAATTTAAACATAAAAAAGGAACTCGATTGAGTTCCTTTTTATTTTATTCAGCTTTATTGAATTTTAAAAGTAAAAGATTGTCCTGATACAATTCCAGAACATTTCCGGTTACTACATATTTATTGGCTTTTCCTACCATATCCATAAAGTTTTTTTCTACACTCATGTTATCGCACGCCATTCTTGTAGAACCTAAAGCTCCCGCAGAAAAATTTCCCATAGAAGGATCTACTTTTGCCGTTCCGAAGTAATTGTTGCATCCCGCATTACCGCTGATTTTTTCTCCTTCAATATTCAGGGTAGGAATTTTCCCTTTCACATTATCAGCCAAAGCCCATTTTGTACCCGCAAGAGAAGGCTGTGCTTTTCCTACTTTGGAAGCAGAAGAGCTCGACATTGTTCCACATGAAACCAAAACTGCAGCAGTACATATACTTAAAAAAAGATTCTTCATTGTTTACTTTTTGATTTAAACCAAATTTACGGAATTATTATTATTTAAACGGGTTTCGGAAGATTTTATTATTCTTTAACACTTCAGATAAAATTGTAATTGAATATGATTTATCTGAATTTAACCTAAGTTCGGGATAAGTATTAAACGCAAGGTTAAACAAAGAGATTCAATTATCAGGAATTCAGCTTTTAAGATATACAAAGGCGTAAAACTTATAACAGTAATACCATTTTGTCTTTTTTAAATAAACGAAGTGCCTTTGTTTACCTTACAAACTTTCAATAAGTAAAAAAAATCTTTTGTTTTTCTTTGCGATAAAATAATACAACACTATAAATCAATTATTTAAAATTTTTCTTATCCCAAACTGAGGTTATTTAATAAAATATTCAATCTTTAAACTATTGGCAATTTCGGTTTTTACCCATAAAAAAAACGGACAAATGTCCGTTTATATTGTATTCGAAAGGTAATTTTTTTAACCTCTTAATTCTGCATTGAATTCTTTCTTGAAAGATTTGATTAATGAATCCATTACCGCAGTAATTTCTTTTTCTTCCAATGTTTTCTCTTCGTTTAAAAGTTCGAAACTCATTGCATAAGATTTCTTGCCTTCCGGAAGATTTTTACCTTCGTAAACGTCAAATAAATTAATATTTTTCAGGTACGGAGATTTATTTTTCTTTGCCGTCTGATAAAGATCTTCGTAATTCACATTTTTATCAATCAATAGAGCAAGATCTCTTCTGATTTTATTGAATTTAGGAATATCTTTGAATTTCAATTGATTTTCAGAACGTAATTTCTGCGCAAATTCAAGTTCGATTTCAGCATAGAAACATTCCTGCTCAATATCGAAATCCTTCAGCATCTGAGGAGCCACTTTCCCGATTCTTACCAAAGCTTTTCCGTCCGCTTCATATGCTAAAGCATCAGAAAATCTTTCATCAGATAAAGCCACTTCTTTGTAATCAACTGCTAATCTTTCCAGTAAAACTTTTACATAAGCTTTCAGGTTATAGAAGCTTGTCGCAGATTTCGGCTGTAACCAGTTTTCTGCAACGTCTCTTCCGGAAACAAGGATAGCCAATTGCTTTCTTTCCTCGTATTGATCTCTCTTATGATAGATTTTCCCGAATTCGAAGAATTTAATATCCTGATTTTTTCTGTTGATATTGTAGATTGCATTCTGCAAAAGCCCTTCCAGTAAAGACTTTCTCATAAATGCCAAATCATTGCTTAAAGGATTTAATAATTTTACAGCATCCGTTTCATCTTTTAAAGAAGTCAATGAATTGTTCATTACTTCATTGAAACCTAATCCCTGTAACGTTCTTGCCCAGTTATTTTCCAGCTCATCCTGATCCTGTGCAGCCAGTTTTACCGGCGTAAACGAAATTTTCTGAGGTGCATCGATCTTATTGTATCCGTAGATTCTTAAAATCTCCTCGATAACATCAATTTCTCTGGTAACATCTGCTCTGTACGCAGGAACAGAAATTTCATAACCATTCTGAATTTCATTTAGAACCTGAATTTCAAGGGCTTTTAAAATTTCTTTTACTTTTTCTCTGTGAATTTTGGTTCCTAAAATCTGCTCGATTTTTGAAAATCTGATGATGACATACTGATCTTCAATTTTCTTAGGATACTGTTCCAGCAATTCTCCCACCAGTTTTCCTTCAGTAAGTTCCTGAATTAATTTAATAGCGTGCGTAATTGCTGTTCTTGTAATATTAGGATCCACACCTCTCTCGAATCTGAAAGAAGCATCGGTATTCAATCCATGGAATTTTGCCCCTTTTCTCACCGCAACCGGATTGAAATAAGCACTTTCCAAAAAGATGGTAGTAGTTTCAGCAGAAACCCCTGAATTGGCACCTCCGAAAACTCCGGCAATACACATCGGTGTATCTTTTCCATCTTTGATGATGATTTCAGAACCGTTCAAAGTTCTTTCAACGCCGTCTAAAGTCGTGAATTTTGTTCCTTCTTTTACTGTCCCTACTTTTACTTTTTTATCTGCAATTTTATCTGCATCAAAGGCATGAAGCGGCTGTCCGTAACCGTGAAGGATATAATTGGTGATATCTACAACGTTATTGATGGGGCTTAATCCGATGGCTTTCAGTCTGTCTTTCAGCCAAGCCGGAGAATCTGCCACTTTTACGTTTTCGATTACCGCTCCGATGTATCTCGGACATAATTCTGCGTCTTCCACTTCTAATGTAAAATCGTGAGAACCTTCGTTGTTCAGTGCAACAGAAGATACTTTTTCGAACTCAGATTTCTGCTTGTTTGTGGAAAGATAAGCATGAAGATCTCTTGCAACACCGTAATGAGACATTGCGTCGGTTCTGTTCGGCGTTAAACCGATTTCCAGAACTTCATCGTTTGTTATTTCAAAGTAATCTGCGAAATTTTTTCCGACTTCAAACTTTTCTTCATCCAAAACCATAATTCCGCCGTGATCGTCGCTAAGACCCAATTCGTCTTCTGCACAGATCATTCCCTGAGAAACCTCTCCCCGGATTTTTGCTTCTTTGATCTCGAAAAAGTTTCCGGTTTTATCATAGATTTTTGTTCCGACAACTGCTACGGGAACGGTTTGTCCGGCTTCCACATTGGGAGCTCCGCAAACGATGTTTAAAATCTTTCCGTTTCCTACTTCTACGGTTGTCTTTTTTAATTTGTCTGCATTCGGATGTTTCTCGCAGGTTAAAACTTTACCTACAACAATTCCTTCCAGGCTTCCTTTTATGCTTTCAAATTTTTCTATCCCTTCAACTTCAAGTCCTATATCTGTAAGGAACTCACCGATTCTTTCAGTTTTCAGGTCCGTTTTGATATAATCTTTAAGCCAGTTGTTTGATATTTTCATCTGATAATTTATTATTTTTCAAGGTTAAAAGAAACCCTGTTTATTTTGAAAATTTTACTTGAATTTTTCGCGTTACAAATATCGTGTTTTTTTAAGAAACAGAGAAATGTGAGAGAAACTTTAAGAGTTATTTAGCAGCTTTCTTTTTCCTGCCGGATTAGCAAGGCATTGTCATTACGAAGAGCGAAGCGACGGGCAGTCTAAAAAACCTTCTTTTTAACTCTAAAGACCGATAAGAAAAGAATTGTTAAATTTCGAATATTTTTGTTCGCTAAGGCGTTCTACTCAACAAGTGACAGCGGAATTTAAATCTGTCATTACTGTTTCTAAAACTAAGCCTCGATTTCTACTTGTAGATGTATTCCGGAGATCACTTCTTTTCTTTGTTCATTGCAAAACGGCGGACTGCAATTCTAGCCCCGATTGCAGCTTTGTTTGAGCTCATTTACTTAGGATTTGGCTGCGGCAGCGAAGCTGCCGCAGCCAAATCCTAAGTAAATAGCGAGTGCGGAAAGCGGGAAACAGCTCCTAAAAAATAAGAGGTTCTGAAAAAATCAAAACCTCTTATCCTATTTTATTTACGTTAAAATTACAATCCGATTACCGGCATTGATAACATTAAAATACTTTCGTTTTCTTCAAGACCATCAAGAGGTTCGATAATTCCCGGTCTGTTTGGCTGAGACATTTTCATGGTGATATCGTCTGAACCAAGAATCGTTAACATTTCCGTTAAGAATTTAGAGCTGAAACCGATGTTGATATCTTCTCCGTTGTAATCGCAAGGAATCTGCATATCTGCTTTGTTTGCATACTCCGTATCTTCTGCGTGAAGGTGAAGAATGTTTGCAGAAAGCTTAAATCTTACCTGATTGGTGGATTTATTAGACATTATGGAAGCTCTTTTAATCGCTCCTAATAAAAGATTTCTGTTGATGGTTAATACATTCGGGTTTTCTTTTGGAATTACCGCTGTATAATTCGGATATTTCCCGTCGATTAATCTACAGATCCAAACGTGCTTTCCAAAAGTAAATTTTGCCATATTCTCGTTGAATTCGATCGTTACGTCTTCATTGGAACTTGCTAAAATATTTTTGAAAATGTTTAAAGGCTTTTTAGGCATGATGAATTCCATCGGTTCGGCATTCATCAGATCTTTTCTTTTGTATACTACCAGTCTGTGAGAATCTGTAGAAACGAAGTTGGTTTCATTTTCTCCAAACTGGAACAGTACTCCCGTCATTACCGGGCGAAGAGAATCGTTACTTGTTGCGAAAAGTGTATTGGTAAGGGCTTCAGATAAAACTCCTGCGGGCATGGTAACACTTTGTGCGGCATCAAATTCCGGCAATTCCGGATAATCGTCTGCGTTATCCAATGCTACGGCGAAGTTATCTTTTTCATCTAAAATCTCAAGCTGACTTCCTGTTCCTTCCGCATTGTCCTTCACAACCAACGTAAGAGGCTGTTCTCCATAAGTCTTGATGAAGTCCTGAAAAATCTTTGCAGGAACGGCAAATTTACCCGTATCATCAGACTTTGCCTCAAGAGAAGTTACAAGAGTCGTTTCGCCGTCAGATGCGGTAATGGTAACCTGGGTTCCGTCTAATTCAAAAAGATAGTTTTCTAAAATCGGTCTCGACTGAGAGCTTGATATTACGCCACTTACAGTTTGCAAAGCCTTCTGTAGTTCACCACTTGAAATAATAAATTTCATAGATTTAAAAATAAATTTTTACAAATATAATAAATAGAAAACAGAATGAAAAGAATAATTCTGAGAGTTATTAACATCTATCAAAATAATTTTACAACTTCCCTACTCTGCTTTTTGATGCCCGAAAACATCCTAAAGCACTAAAGATAAGGATTTTCTTTTAGCAATTGACTATATTTGCAAATAAAGTTTCAATATGCGAAAACCTCCTTTACATAAGAGTTTAAGAAATGCTTTCCGGGGTGTTTTTCTCATGATGAAGCATGAAAGAAATTTTCAGCTTGAATTTGCCGCTTTCCTTGTTAATGTGTTTCTGATTTTTTACCTGAATCTTTCTTCTACAGATACTATTTTAATTTTAATGGTTTCCTTCGGCGTTTTAGCGACTGAAATTCTGAATACTGCTATTGAGAAAATCTGCGATTTTGTTCAGCCTGATTTTGATAAAAGAATTGGTTTCATCAAAGATATTTCCGCCGGAGCCGTAGTTTTGATGGCTATTTTATCGGTTATCGTTGGAATAATGGTCTACTGGAAATATGTTTCAGGATTTCTTCAGAAGTTCTGAAGGTTGTTTATAAATATTTTTCTATAATCGGAATGGCAATTTCAGCCATGATTCCATAACCTTTTTCGTTGGGATGAATGCCGTCTTCTGAAAGCAGGATTTCTTTATCCTGCAGAAAAGCAGAATGAAAATCTATGTAATTCAGAGAGTTTTCTTTGGCAATTTGTTTTAGAATCTGATTGTATACCAAAACCTCATCATTTGTTCTTAATTTTCCGGAGGCAGTGATAATTCCGTCTAATTTTTCAGCAATCGGGAGAATGCTTATTAAGTAAATTATTGGTGAATATTTTTCTGCTTCCTGAACCGCCTTTAATATATTTTCCCTGAACTTTTCCGGATTTACAAGGTAATTATCTTCTTTTACAGCCAGATCGTTTGCTCCGTATCCCAGAAAAATAATATTTCCTTCATCTGAATTTCTTGCTGCTATTTCGGAAGAAATTCTTTTTACCAAACCTTCGGTTGTTTCGCCGCCGATTCCAAGGTTGAAAATAATCAGTTCTTTGCTTCCTTCATTGTATTTTTGCAGAGCATATCTTTTCAGAATGTCGACCCAGCCGCCAAAAACGCCATCGTATTCTCCATAAGTGATGCTGTCGCCAAAAAATAATCCGTACATAGTTTAGGCAAATGTTAATTGTTCAATTAAAAATCAATCCAAAATTAGGGTAATATTTTTATGCGATTCTATAATTTTTAGTAAAATTTCAAATAGCGTTTGTCCGTTTCCATTGATTAAATCATCCAGTTTTTCCTGAATCAATGTAACGTTGAAGGGTTTTCCCTGTCGGATTTTATTTTCGTAAAATTGTTTCGTGAGATCAAAGCCTAAATCTTGTTTTGATTTTCGGGCATTTTTCCAGATAATTTCACCTTCGTATCCATACAAAATATCATCAAAACCATCTAAAGTTCCGACTTTCCAATCCTCATCTTTCAAAAAAAGTAATGAAACTTCTTCGTAGAATGCTTCCAGATTTGAAAAATGACTGCCATTGATGACAGTCATTTTGTTTTTATGATTTTGTTTGCTCATGTATTCAATATCAAAATTCTGCTTCCTTTTTTAAATAAGCTATCCTTTTTAAAATTACAAAAAATTAATTATTTAAAGATGGGTATGAATTTTAAATCGCCTGTATATATTGTATCGATCCCTGAAATTTTAAAACTTTCCTTATTGTTTTCAAAAAGCTGCTTGGAATAGTCTTTCTTTTGATATTTATAATATTTTTCTACGCTCTGCGGATTCGCCTTAAATACAAAACCTGTAACAGAATCAATTTTTAAGTCCGTCGTCAGCTTTCTGTTCATTTCATTGAGGATCAGAAATTCTGCTTCTGCGTTAGGTTTTGGATTCAATGCAGAGACTGTAAACTCAGAGACCGCCTCTGTTGTTACTTCTGGCTCCGGTTCTTTATAAACAATCTGTTTTTTAGGCTCTTTAAAAAACTGAAACCATGCTAAACCTGAAACTGCAGAGAGTAAAAAAACAGAAAGAATGACTGTTGCTGTTTTAAAAATATTAGACTGCTCTGTTTCCGCTTCTTTTCTGCCAGAGTTGCTGTAATAAGAAGATGAATATACGGGAATTTCACGTTCCCGAACTGATCTTGGCTGCGAAACAGAATCCAGTTCCGGTATTCCTAAGTTTCTGATGTTTTCTAAAAAAGTATTTTTATCTGCCTTGTAAGACTGCGTTATATTATTCAACATAAGACTGTCGGCCGTTTTCAATTGGTTCAGAAATTCATCAATTTTCTGAGAGAATGCATAATAAACTTCGTTTAATTTCTCTAAATTTTTCTCAGATTCTTCTATCTTTCTGCCGTTAGCAAGATGCAGTTCTTTGTTTCTTTCAATTTTAGATTTAAAATCTTCACCACTCTGTTTTCTGGAATTTTCCCATTTTATTTTTTCATTTTCAAATTCCGTAACGGTTTCCTGTATTTTACGTTTTCTTTCGTCGTTCAGTTTTTTGATTTCATTTTCAAACCCATCTTTCTGAACAAACTGAAAAATATTTTTCTGATGAACAAATTTTGCAATGTCCGAGCTTTCTGTGAAGTAAATTGTATCATATACATTCAGCAGATCAACTGCTTTTTTCAGAATGATCTGTAATGCGGAAGGATTGGTTTCACAATATACCATCAGTTGACGGTTTGTACTCTGTATGGAATCGAAGATATCTATTTTTTTCAGATTAAAATTTATTTTATCAAAATCTGCAGGTTTACCAATTGAGAAATTTTCTGAGTGATTTACCGTAAGTGTATCGTTCTGAACGTTTCTGCTGATAAGATTGGAGTGGAATTCGTTAAGACAGCGGACGGTAATATTTTCTTCTGCAATTTCGTCTGTAAACATAATACTGGAGCCTATAAAAGACCCTTCCCGCGCCGAAGTAGGTTCTTTGGCATAAGTATAAATGGTGTAGGTTATTATATAAAAACCATCTTTATATTCTTTCCGTAGAGAATACAGTTTACTGTTCGGATAAATAAGTACAGCTCCTCTTATGTCTAAAGTCTTTATTTCTACGGGTGTTCCTGCAAAAAAAGTCTGGGTAAAGCCATTGGGATTTCCAAAAGTTCCGAATGCAATTAAATTAACACTGCTCATTAATTTGTAAGACTAAATTTTATACGTTCCCAAAAAGTTCCTTCATAAGACAGCGGATAACCCACAATACTTTCATACAGCCACTCTGATAATTTCTGCGCTCTGTCTAAATTCAGAATGGTGATCTGATTGGTTTCTTCATTAAGCTCTCCCACGGTGTAGAATGTTTTTGCCAGACCATAGGTATCCATTGCAGTAGAAGTCATCGGAAGCCTTTCCTGAATAAAATCATCTAGCTCCGCCGAGGCTTCCACATTGGCTCTTCCGGATTTATCCCATTTTGAGATGACCAGAATAATATTGACGGATTTTAATTTTTTCTCATACTTTTCAAGCTTATTTAAAAAAGTGTTGATTAAAATATCATCTTTATGTGCGCTTTCATAGCTTGTAACAATTATAAATGTAAGAGGAAGATTGGCAGAAAGATAGGTTTCTATGCTGCTGTGATAGCTTCCTCCCCTTTTTATCTCGTTATGATTTTCTCCTGAAGTTTCTAAAAAAGTAAGGTTAATGGGATTTATTTTCTTAGATTTATTGTTAGGTTCGAAAACAAGATCCAGTCTCGTTACCTGATCTTTTACTGTTCCTGCAGGTAAAATTCCTTTACTGATGTTTTCAAAAAAATCATACAGAAGGCTTTCTGCTTCAGCGGTATTTGGCGTCCCTATTTTAGGTCTTATAACCCCTGCTTTCGATCTGAGATAATAAAGCATGGTTGCCAAAATAACAGATTTCCCGGAAGAAGCAGTTCCGAAAAAAAACACGAAATTGCTGTCTTTATTTTTAATTTCCGAGACATTGCCTTTTGCAATAGGAACAAAACGATCGTTCACAGCTTCTTTGTTATGATCTAAAGACAAAGGCTTCAGCGCGTCTTCTTCATCAAAATTCAAAGGTTTAAGAACTTCCTGATCTTTATCAAAAGACAATGGTTTCAAAGGTTCATTTTCCCATTCCATATTTTATACTTTGTATTAGATTATTGTTTTTCCGCTGCGTTTGCTGGTAAAGATACTTTCGCTGCTGTTTCCTGTATTTCTGTTAGTTTCTGTTGGCATTAAAAGAATGATAAACATAATACCGAAATCCAGTAATATACATCCTGCTAAAACAACCAACTGAAACATCCCGAAATTCTTGATTGCATGGCTGAAAGCATATCCTATTTTTCCTACTTCCTGCGTTTCAGAATGGGTAGGCTCAAATTTCAGTTTATCTTTTCCCAAAATAGATTCTGCTTTTGATCCGAGTCTGTTATACTCTGTTAAAGATTTATCAATCTGCCCTTGAGCCATTAGGTTTATTACATCAGGATTCATCTGTAAAAGATTCTGAATTTCTTTATTCCATCGTACGGAAGCATTATTAATATCACTCATCAGATTTTTTTCTTCCGGAGTAAGGTTATAAACCATCTGTACGATCTGTTCTTCCATTCTGTCGGCAAGATCTGCATATCCGTCAGGAGTTTCACTTACAGGTGTAAGAGGTGTTACTTTTTTGCCAATCATTTTTTCAATTCTTGCAATAATTTGTCTTGCTTCCGGTCCGATCCCGACATTTTTAGGATCACTGATCTGAATTTTCAGAAGATTTAATTCACTTCGGATCGCCTGTCTTGTCTTAGCATCGGGGACGGAGTAATTCAGCTTAGATTCTACATCTGTTTCCAGCGCGCTGAATTTTTCGTTAACATTACGCAGTTCTGTTGTATAAATATCGGTCCTCATAAACCTTGTATACAATGCATTGAAATTGGCAACGAAACAAAATGAAGCAAAGAAAAAATAGATCCAGCTTAGTGAAGACGGAGACTGTCCGCTGGTTTTTGCCCTTCTTATCTGCCAAAGTAAAAAAAGCAGGATAAGAGAAAGCACCAAAGCAATAACAAAGGAGCTCCCTCCAAAAATCTGCTGTAAACCGAGCCAGGTCTGGTAAAAACTAACACCGATAAGCATTACAGCTAAAATACCGAGAAATAAATCGGTTGCAGTAATTTTTGTTTTCATAGTTAAAATTTTTGTTTAAATCTTTATTTACAGCGGCAATTTATTACGGTTTTCAGCATTTTCTTTACGGTTTTCCGTAAATCAGGAAAAATTACTGTAAAAAGAAAAATGCCTCCGTTATGTAACGAAGGCATTTTTATATTTATTGATGATCTTTTACTTGAAGTACTCCACTCCATTTTTAAAGATGTTGTGATAATTTGCGGTTGGAATATTTTTAAACAGACCTTCAGCAAAACGTTCCGGATGTCCCATTCTTCCGAAAATTTTTCCGCAAGGACTGGTGATTCCTTCAATTCCGAATAAAGAATTATTAGGATTGAAAGGCATTCCGTGAGCGATATTTCCTTCTAAGTCTAAATATTGAGTGGCAATCTGTCCGTTTTCATATAGCTTCTTAATTTCCGCTTCCGAAGCCATGAAACGACCTTCACCGTGAGAAATAGGGATGGTGAAAACCTGATCTTTCATTCTTTTTAACCAAGGCGATTCGTCATTTACGACTTTTAAGTTTACCATTTGGGAAATATGTCTTCTGATTGCGTTGTGAGCCAACGTCGGTGAATTTTCATCCAAATCTTTGATTCTTCCGTAAGGCAATAATCCGGATTTAACCAACGCCTGGAAACCGTTACAGATCCCGATGATCATTCCGTCTCTGTCGAGCAATTCGTGAACGGCATTTCTCATCTTCTCGTTTTTCAAAACGTTAACGATGAATTTTGCAGAACCATCCGGTTCGTCACCCGCTGAGAACCCTCCTGAAAAAGCCAGAATCTGAGAAGTTTTGATCTCTTCAACCCAAGCATCAATACTTTCATCCAATAATTGGTGATTGATATTGATTAATGGTAAACTGCTGATTACAGCGCCTTCTTTTGCGAAAGCATTCAGTGTATCATATTCGCAGTTTGTTCCCGGGAAAACTGGTGCAAATACTTTTGGCTGAGCAATTCCGTGTTTCTTAATGATGATATTTCTTGGGTTGACTGAATTTAATTTTTCATCAATTTCAACCGTTATTTTTTCTTTTTCAACTGTTGGGAAAAGGTTTTCGAAGGTGTTGCTGTTGGAAGCGAGAAGCTGGAGGATGGAAGTTTCAAGATTGTTGATGGTTAAAACTTCATTCGCAACAACTTGACCTATCAATTGAAGATTTACAGAACTTAATTCTTCTTTCGATTCTATAATTAAGCTACCAACTCGCTTACTGAGCAATGCCGAAGCATCATCTACTGTAATGTCTGCGCCTAATCTGTTTCCAAAGCTCATTTTTGCTAAAGCAACTGCTACTCCGCCTTCTTTTACTGTTTTTACAGAAACGATTTTTCCGGCTTTGATATTTTCGAAAATAAATTCATAAATATTTTTTAAAGCATCGTAATTCGGAAGTCCGTTTTCCTGAGCGATATGATTGAAGAAATACAGTTTATTTCCTGCCTGTTTAAATTCCGGAGAGATGATGTTCTTCTTTTCGCCATTAGCACAAGCAAAAGAAATCAACGTTGGCGGCACATTCAGATCCTGATACGTTCCGCTCATTGAATCTTTTCCTCCGATAGCTGCTAAACCGAAATTAATTTGCGCATCATAAGCTCCCAAAAGTGAAGCCAAAGGTTTTCCCCATTTTTCAGGATTCTGACCTAATTTTTCAAAATATTCCTGAAAACTGAATCTGATGTTTTTATAGTCTCCCCCCATTGCAACGATTTTCGCCACACTTTCTACAACAGCGTAAGAAGCTCCTAAAAGTGAGTTTTGCTTTGAAATTTCAGCATCGAATCCCCAACTCGCCAAAGAAACGGTTTCAATATCTTTTGCTCCGATGATCGGCAATGTCTGAACACTTCCTTCCATTAAAGTCTGCTGATATTTTCCACCCAAAGGCATTGCAACCGTAGTCGCACCAATCGATGAATCGAACATTTCCAGCAATCCTTTCTGAGAAGCAACATTTTTATCGCTTAAAATCTTTAGGAAATTCTCTTCATTAAATGCAGGTGTTTCTTCTTTTACTTCATTCAGATGGGTAATTTTAACTTCCTGACTTTTTGAACAGCCGTTCGTATCTAGAAACGCTCTTGAAAGGTCAACAATTTTATAGCCTTTCCAGAACATCTGCATTCTTCCTGAGTCTGTTACTTTTGCCACCTCAACAGCAACAATGTTTTCAGCCTCACAGAATTTGATGAACTGTTCTTTATCTTTTGGTTCTACTACAACCGCCATTCTTTCCTGAGATTCGGAAATAGCAAGCTCTGTTCCATTTAACCCTTCATATTTTAAAGGTAATACATCTAAATTAACTTCTAAAGAATCTGCGATTTCGCCAATTGCCACGGAAACACCTCCCGCTCCAAAATCATTGGATTTTTTAATCAGTCTCGTTACTTCAGGATTTCTGAACAATCTCTGAATTTTACGTTCTTCAACAGCATTTCCTTTCTGAACTTCAGAACTCATCGTGTGAATTGAAGTTTCGTCCTGTTCTTTCGAACTTCCGCTTGCTCCACCTACACCGTCACGACCTGTTGCTCCACCTAAAATAATGATTGAATCACCAGCTTCAGGTTTTTCACGTCTTACCCAATCTACAGGAACGGCTCCGGCAACGAAACCAACTTCCATTCTTTTGGCTTTATAACCTTCGTCATAAATTTCAGAAACCATTGTTGTCGCCAAACCGATTTGGTTCCCGTAAGAGGAATATCCGTTTGCCGCCTGTTTCGTGATTGTTTTTTGAGGCAATTTTCCCGGTAATGTTTTATCAACCGGTTCCAGAACATCCGCTGCACCCGTTAATCTCATCGCTTGGAAAACAAAAGAACGCCCAGACAAAGGATCTCTGATGGCTCCTCCTAAACACGTTGAAGCACCACCAAAAGGTTCGATTTCTGTCGGGTGATTGTGGGTTTCGTTTTTGAATAATAAATACCACGGTTCTTTTTTACCATCGTATTCAGCTTCGATCTGGATTGTACATGCGTTGATCTCGTCAGAAACCACAAGATTTTCCAAATTGCCTGTTTTATGGAAATATCTTCCGCAAACAGTTGCCAGATCCATTAAGGAAATAGGTTTCAATTCGCGTCCTAAGAATTTTCTTTTCTCGATGTAATCATTGAAAATGGTTTCCAATGTATGTTTAAACTGTCCTTCGAATTCGATATTTGACAATTCTGTTTCAAATGTTGTGTGACGACAGTGGTCGCTCCAATAGGTGTCTAAAACTTTAAGTTCCGTTTCCGTAGGATTTCTCTGTTCCGATTTAAAATATTCCTGAATGAATTTCAAATCATCCAAACCTAAAGCAAAACCGTGATTATTAAAGAATTCCTCAAGCTGTGCATTATCAAAATTGATAAAACCTTCATGAACAATTACTTTTGAAGGGGCGTCCTCCGCAGGAATGTTTAAAGTTGATAAATCTTTTTCCTGAGATTCCACTTTATTAATCAAAAGGTCTTTGATTTTCACCAAATCAGATTCGGAAATACCTTCGAATTCGATCAGCTTTCCGCTTCTTACTTTAGATTTTTCATTTCCAGTCAGCAAAGCAATACATTGTTGGGCAGAATCTGCACGCTGATCGTATTGCCCCGGTAAAAATTCCAATGCGAAATAAATTCCCTGTGCAGGATTTTCTTCGATTAAAATATCCGTAACCGGATCTACGAAAGTACTGTTAACTACCTTTTCGAATTCACCGTCATTTAATCCGAAAATATCGTACACGTTGTATACTTTTACTTTTTGGATGGACGGAATAACCGCTTTTACTTCATCAAAAATTTTTGGACTTTCTACATCGAAAATTCCTCTTTTTTCTACGAAAATTCTTTTGTTTTGAGACATTAGATGTCAGATATTTAAATATTATTAGACTTATTAGTTAATTTACTCATCTTTGTTAAGATCAGTTTTCTTGCGGGAATTTACAATAAGATAATACTTTTGAGAAGTATTATATTCGATTGAATTTTCCTGTTTCCACTTTTGGTAGCCTTTGTAATCAAATTGATGATTTTCAGGAGGAACTAATAAATAATAGTAACTCTCCATCAAAAATTCATCTATAAAGCCGGATTCTCTTAGTTTTATAAAGAAGCCAATTAGATTATTTGTTTCGTAACCTCCTTTGCTTGGTTTCGGATTTTTTTCCGTTTTATAATCAATAAAACCATTAATACCAGCAATCTGATAGTTTAAAAGTATACCCGGAATTCCTGATGCTCTTTCATATTTATTGATATTTTCATAGATCCACCTCATCTTATTAGTTGCACTACTCATAGCACTTCTAAGCATTAGAGAATCACGAAAACAGGCTCTTGCGTAATAAATATTTGAATATCTCGTCAAAGGATTTTTTTTAACAATTTTTGATGGCATTATTTTTTTCAAAAACTCATCCTGTCTGTTATCTAGAGCCAAAGTATCATTTCCTTTCTGACTTGTTTCTGAAACAAAGATCCAAAATCCTGCATCATAAACTCTTACATTTATTAATCTGTCAAGATGCGAAAAATAAGTGCTAATTCCATTGAGTTTAAAATTGCCGTCATTAAAACTTATTGTTTTATTGATAGCCTCTTTAGGACTGTATCTTCTGCTTTTAAGATTTTCGAAATAATAATTAAAAAGCCTCTCTTCATCTAAACCTCCTAAAACTATTTTGAACTGAAAAAGAACATCATTATTTTCATTTTTATATTCTGCAGAAAAGACACTATCATTTTTAGAGTTTGCAAATAAAGCTATTCTTGAAAAATTACCCAAATTCATTGGCGCAGAAATTCCGGAAATAGGATGTTCAAAATCTGTATTTGATTTAATTTTTTTATTCAGTTTTAATTCCTGCGAAAATATCATTACAGGTAATAAGAGCAAAACAAAAAAGATACTAATCTTCATACAATTATTAATAAAATATGCAGCCCAAAAAGACTGCATATTGATTTATACTTTAAGATCAGCTTCTAACCCTATCAAATCTTTATTTGCATCAATAATCGGCTGAACTTCATTGGCAATGAATTCTTCCGTCTGAATGGGTGCAAAACCGATAAAGTTTTTAGGATCGAGAACTTCTTTTAATTTTGATTTATCCAGTTTTAATGAATCGTCGTTCAGGATTCTTTCGATAAGGTCGTTTTCTTTACCTTCCACTTTTACCTGCTTGGAAGCTTCCATAGAATGAACTCTTATCACTTCGTGGATTTCCTGACGGTCGCCTCCAGCTTTCACTTCTTCCATGATGATGTATTCCGTCGCCATGAAAGGAAGTTCTTCCATAATATGTTTGTTGATTCTGTTTGGATACACCACAATTCCGTTCATGATGTTGTTCCAAATTAACAGAATCGCATCAACTGCTAAAAAAGCCTGAGGAATAGTTAATCTTTTGTTGGCAGAATCGTCCAATGTTCTTTCAAACCATTGTGTAGAGGCGACCATCGCAGAACTCGTTGTCAAAGACATCACATATTTTGCCAATGCCCCGATTCTTTCGCTTCTCATTGGATTACGTTTGTAAGCCATTGCAGATGAACCGATCTGGTTTTTCTCGAATGGTTCTTCAATTTCTTTCAGATTTTGAAGCAAACGTAAATCGTTAGTGAATTTATGAGCCGATTGAGCAATATTTCCTAATAAAGCGACTACTTTAGCATCTATTTTTCTGTCGTAAGTCTGTCCGGAAACGCCAAAAACTTTCTCAAAACCGAATCTTTTTGACAATTCTTTATCTAAATGCTTCACTTTAGAATAATCTCCGTTGAAAAGCTCTAAGAAGCTTGCTGCTGTTCCCGTTGTTCCTTTTACTCCTCTGAAACGTAATGTTTCTAAAAAGAAATCAAGCTCTTCGATGTCAAGGACTAAGCTCTGAAGCCAAAGGGTTGCTCTTTTTCCTACCGTTGTTAATTGCGCCGGTTGGAAATGTGTAAATCCTAAGGTTGGTAAATCTTTATATTGAATTGCAAAATCCGCTAAGTTTTTAATAACGTTAACCAACTTTTTCTTTAAGATTAAAAGTCCGTCGCGAATCTGGATTAAATCTGTATTATCCCCTACAAATGCTGAAGTTGCTCCCAAATGAATAATTCCTTTTGCTGAAGGTGCCACATCACCATATGTATGAACGTGAGCCATTACATCATGTCTGAATTTTTTCTCGTATTCGGCAGCCTTTTCGTAATCGATATTTTCAGCATTGGCTTTCAATTCGGCGATTTGCTCGTCTGTAATGTCAAGACCAAGATCTTTTTCGATTTCAGCAAGGGCAATCCAAAGCTTTCTCCAGTTCTGGAATTTATTGTTATGAGAAAAGTTAAACAACATTTCTTCGCTTGAATAGCGTTCTTCCAAAGGATTTTTGTAGGAATTCATTCTTTTCTTTTACTTTTTTTAGATATGCAAAAATACGGTTTTTCAATGAGAGATAAAAATGGTTTTTTCTTAGAAATGCTTATCTGCGTCTGAATGAAACCAGAAAGCAATAACGGAGGAAAACTTTCATAGAAAAGCTGTAGAAAATATTTTTCAACATTAAATGAATTATTATCAGATTTATTTTTTATTTTAGCTTCTACAAAAGAAATATTAAATCAAATTAATTATGAAAAATTTAAAAAAATTATCAAAGTCAGCTCTGAAAAATATTGCAGGAGGATGGGTACCTCCGCCTGGTGAAAGTTGTCCTGCAGGCAGTTGTCAATATAAAGAAAATGGACCTTGCAGACCGTATAATGCTAATCTTTGTATTTAAAAACTAAAAAACAGGAAACTAAAATTTCCTGTTTTTATTTATTGATAAATCACCACATCATTTTTTTTAATCTGATAACCTGTTTTTTTATAAGGAACTAAAATGTAGCTGTCTTTGATGTGCTTTCCGCTTTTCCAAACCTTGCTTTTTCCCTGTCTGTCCAAGATAATGCTGTTTGCGCTTCCGTCCGGAATAAATATTTCGGCTTTCTTCATGTTTTTACTGAAAATAACCGCTGTTGATGTGGTATAGCTTTTATCTGAACTTACTTCCTTTAATTTGATTTTCTGTTCAAAAACTCTTACGCAATCATTTTTGATCTGAGAATAAGTGTAACCTGCGGAAGCTTTGCAGCCATGAACATCTTTGTCCCCGCCTACAACATGCGTTTGCTGCGCAAAGACTAATGAACCAAGGAACATTGTACTGAATAAAATTGTTTTTCTCATTTTAAAAAATTTTAAGTTTTCAATTATCTAAAAAATTATGCCAAAGCATTGATGAGTTATTGTTTATTCAAAAATACAAAAAAAGCCACTCATTGTGAGCGGCTTATAAAATTATTTTGTCCAGTTGATTTTGGAGTGTTTCACATCGGATGAGTTGGTTCCGATCATGATATCAAATTCACCCGGTTCCCAGTCGTATTTCAGATCTCCGTTGTAGAATTTCAGGTTTTCCGGAGTAATATCAAAGGTAACTTTTTTAGATTCCCCTTTTTTCAACATTACTTTCTGGAAGCCCTTCAGTTCTTTTACGGGTCTTGTAATGCTTCCTACCATATCTCTGATGTAAAGCTGAACGACCTCTGCTCCATCATAATTTCCGGTATTCGTTACGGTAACGGATGCCTGAATGGTCTGATTTCCTTTTGGATTTGCATTGGAAACTGTAACATCAGAATAATCGAATTTTGTGTAGCTTAATCCATAACCGAAAGGATACAACGGCGTGTTACACTCATCCATATAATTGGAACGGAATCTCTGGTACTCGCATTTATCAACCAATTTCTGATCTAACGGGCGTCCTGTATTTTTAGCATTGTAATAGATTGGAACCTGCCCTAAACTTCTTGGGAAAGTCATCGGTAGTTTTCCTGAAGGATTTACTTTTCCGAACAGCACATCAGAGATTGCATTTCCTGCTTCGGAACCTGCAAACCAGACATTAAGAATTGCATCCGGAGTATCTTTAATGTTTGTTAAAGCTAAAGGACGACCTGTGAAAAGAACTACTGCAATTGGCTTTCCTGTCTTTTTTAGTTCATTTAAAAGATCTACCTGAGACTGAGGAATGGTAATTTCTGTTCTTGAAGACGATTCTCCGCTCATTTCAGCAGATTCTCCGATTGCCAGAACAATAACATCGGATTTATTGGCAACATCTACCGCTTCTTTTAATAAAGCTTCTTTTGAACGGTTGTCTCTGTCGGTTTTTTTACCGTGCGCTGCGTAGATATCTTCCAGTTTTGCATCATAATCAATATTTGCTCCTTTTGCAGAAAGGAATTTCACTTCTTTGCCGAAGTTTTCCTGTAATCCCTGCATCAGATTAACAGCTTTCTCATGTTTTGCTGCAACGCTCCATGTTCCTGCCATATTCAGAGAATTGTTTACCAATGGTCCGATTACGGCAACGGTTCCTGATTTTTTCAAAGGCAGTACCTGATTGTCATTTTTCATCAAAACCATAGACTGTGCTGCTGCATTTCTTGCGATGTTTCGGTTTTCCATATTGTACACCTCTTTTGCTGCCAGTTTTGCATCTCCGAATTTATAAGGATCTGAAAATAGTCCTAAATCGTATTTCGCTTCAAGAATTCTCTTTGCTGCCATATCGATTTCAGCCTGAGTTATTTTTCCTTCTGCTAAAGATTTTTTTAACGTCGTTAAAAATCCTTCACCTACCATATCCATGTCAACACCCGCTTTTAAAGCCAATGCAGAAACTTCCTGAAGATTTCCCATCCCGTGATCTACCATTTCATTGATTCCGGTATAATCGGTCACTACGAAACCTTTGAAGTTCCATTTGTTTCTTAAAACTTCGGTTTGCAGCCATCTGTTTCCTGTTGCCGGAACTCCGTCTACTTCGTTGAAAGAGGCCATTACAGAAGCTACTCCTGCATCTACTGCTGCTTTGTAGGGCGGAAAATATTCGTTGAACATTCTTACGTGGCTCATATCCACTGTGTTATAGTCTCTTCCTGCTTCACCTGCACCGTACAGTGCGAAATGTTTAACGCAAGCCAGAATATTGGTTCCATTGGCAAGGTCTTTTCCCTGATAACCATAGACCATATTTTTTGCAATTTCGCTTCCTAAGTATGGGTCTTCACCGGAACCTTCGGAAACTCTCCCCCATCTTGGCTCGCGGGAAATATCCACCATTGGCGAGAATGTCCAGTTGATTCCGTCGGAAGCTGCTTCTTTAGCGGCTATTCTTGCAGACTGCTGCACCAAATTCATATCCCATGAAGCGGCTAATCCCAATGGAATCGGGAAAGTGGTTTCGTAACCGTGGATGACGTCCATTCCGAAAATCAATGGAATTTTAAGCCTGCTGTTTTCCACTGCCACTTTCTGAACGGCTCTGATTTTATCTGCTCCTTTTATATTGAAAAGCCCTCCTACTAAACCCTGTTCGATTTTTTTTCCGATGTCTGAACTTTTAGCCAAACCGGTTGTAAAATCGCCTGAACTTGGTAAATTAAGCTGTCCGATTTTTTCATCTAAAGTCATTTTCGACAAAAGATTATCCACAAAAGCTTTCTTTTTAGCCTGATATTGAGCCGTCTGATAAGACTGAACGGGCTTCGTTACCATTTCCTGTGCCGAAAATACAGGAGCCAATGCTAAAGTGGCGATTACAATTAACTTTTTCATAACTCTATCTTCTTTTAATTATAGTTCTATTTTTAATTTTTTGTTTATCTAAACGAAAAGTCGAAAAGTTTTTTTTAATTATCCTGCCTATTTTCTGTTTGCGAAGGTAATTCTATAAGGTAAAAGTATGAACTATTCATTCAGCAAACACTTTTCGTTTAACGATTTATACTAGATTATTTCTCTTTTCTTTTTGACAGCATCCATTCGTATAATTTAGGATTGGAATAGGTTGAATCCCAAGAATTATGGTTGTCATTTGGAAAAATTGTCAATTCGGCAGAGGGATTTACAGGATGCAGTGCCTGATAAAAATTAAATGCATTTTCCGGTAAAACAACATCATCCATTCCGCCATGAAAGATTTTCATATTCAGATTTTTGTACTGATGGATGTTTGCGTACATTACTCTGTCGGTAGGCGCGCAAACCGGAACGACCGCCGCAAACATTTCGGGATGTTCCATTGCAAGTTTCAGTGTTCCCCAACCTCCCATTGAAAGTCCGGTAAGGTAAATTCTTGAAGAATCCACTTTATATTTTGACTGAATTTCTTTGATCAAATTATATACGGTAACGGTATCCCACCACATATTTTCAGGACATTGAGGTGCTAAAATTGCCACCGGTTCTTTTATTAAGTTTTTATAGGTAAACGGACTGTGCGCTTTTACGATTTCCAAATTATTGCCTCTTTCTCCGGAACCGTGAAGAAAAACAATAAGCGGAACGTTTCCTTTTGCATTCTGAGGAAAATCCAGAATGTAAGAAATTTTTTCCTGTCTTTTTACTTCTTTGTTGAGTTCTGCTTTTATTTCCTGAGCATTTGCTTTTACAGAAAACAGAAACGGCAGCAACAAAGCGTATTTTAGTTTATATTTCATATCAGAATTTGTATGTTTTGGATATTCTAATTTAACCATTCTTTTTTAATAGCCCCGATTGCAGCATCTGTCTGAGCTCATTTTAGGGTTTCGGGGGGGGGGGAGCCCCCCCCCGAAACCAACGAAAAGAGCTCAGACACGCCGCTTAATCTGGGCTATGATATTCAGCTTCGACAGAAATATTCATCAGAATTTAGCCAAATGAAACAGCGATAGTTCCGTTCAGTTTTTCATCAGAATACAGAATAATTTCTTTATCTTTTGCCCTTACTTTATTCCAGTAATGGTTTCCTGCGAAACGGCTTTCCAGAACTTCCGCCTCAAAACCGCTTTCAGAGATTTTTATTTCTTTCGGATAATAAGAAAATTTTGAAATCTGAAAATCCTGCATTTCACTTTCACTGAAAATATTTACTTCCCCGAAAAGTTTGGCAACGTAAGAATTATAAGGATTTTTAAAAGCTTCTTCGGGATTTCCTTTCTGTACTATTTTTCCGTTTTGCAGCACGATAATTTCATCCAGCCACGGAATAATATCCTGAAGTTCGTGTGTTGAAATCACCAGAGAAATATTATTCTGCTTTACGTACCGGAAAAGCTTTTCCCTCAGTTCAATCTTTCTCGGAAAATCCAGATTGCTGAAAGGTTCATCAAGGATCAGAAGCTTAGGAAGTACAGAAAGTGCTCTTGCGATGGCAACTCTTTGCTGTTGTCCGCCACTCAGATATTTAGGTAAAATAGAAGCAAACTCTTCTAACCCGACAACTTCCAGAAGTTCAGAAACGCTTTCTTTCTTTTTTGCCAGATTAATATTGGAAATAAATTTTCCTACATTTTCAGCAACCGTTGCATAAGGCATCAGATCAAAATTCTGGGCAACGAATTTCATCTCGGCTTCTCCCGGAACCAGATTTCCTTTAGGTCCCAGTAATTTTTTACCGTCAAAAATAATGTCACCGCTTTCCCAGTCCAGCAATCCGTAGATCAGGCTCAGTAAAGTAGATTTTCCGCATCCGCTTTCTCCGGCAAGCGCAATAATTTTACCTTCCTCAAAGCCGAGATTAAGGTTCTGAAACAAAGGTTTTTCTTTAGAATAGGAAAAGTTTAAATGATTTATTTCTAATAGCATACTACAAAAGTAATGAATTGAAATGTTTTTAGGAAAGAACAATATTTTTTATTATTTTAGCGGGAGTAATAAAAATTTATAAATCATGAAGAAAAAGCTGTTTTCGCTGGTTATTCCTGCGTTTTTCGCGTTAGCTGCAGTGGTTTCCTGTAAAAAGGAAAAGCCCCTTTCCAGCGATAGCAATGAAGTGGCAACTACAAAAGACGGGGCACAATATGTTGTGGATACCCTTAACAGCAGAGTGGAGTGGAAGGGATATAAAATTTTTAAATCTGAAAACACAAGCCATTTCGGAACCATTAAATTCGAAAGTGGCGATGTTACCGTAAAAGAAGGCAGGCTGGAAAGCGGAAAATTTGTTGCAGATATGGCTTCCTTAACTTCTGAAGATCTGAAAAACGATACCGAAAATCTGAACAAACTTAACGGACATCTGAAAAGCGGAGATTTTTTCGAGGTAGAAAAATTTCCAACGGCTTCGTATGAAATTACCAAAGTAACCCCATCATCCGAGGGAGATTATAATACTTTACTGGATGGGAATTTAACCATTAAAGGAATTACAAAACCGGTTCAGTTTAAAGCCAATGTTTCCGTGAAGGAAGGTCTGGTAAATATTGCTACCGAGCCGAAAGACATTATGAGAGAAGAGTTTGGGGTGAAATTTCAGGCTCCCGCCGAAAATGGCGTGATAAAAGATGAGGTAACTCTTCAGATCAACGTGAAAGCTTTAGAAAAAAAATAATTTTTTTATTTAAGTGAAATAAGTGATTGAAGTCTGCCTCCCCAAAAGAGGCAGATTTTTTTTAACATTTTTAAGAAAATTATTCAACTGAAAAACCGTATTTTTGCAAAACATTTTGAAAGGGTAAAACAATGATAGAAAAGATAGAAGAATTACTCGTTGAGGTAAACGGCTTTAATGCTACATCTAAGGAGGAGATCGAAAACTTCCGAATCAAGTACAATGGTAAAAAAGGAATTCTGAATGATTTTTTTGAAAAATTCAAAGAAGTTCCCAACGACCAGAAGAAAGATTTCGGACAGAAGATCAATACTCTGAAGCAGGCTGTTAACGTAAAACTGGAAGATTTAAAAAATGCTTCCGCATCTTCTATTATCGTAGAAAAAGAAGACCTTACAAGACCGGCGTTTCCTTTGGATCTGGGATCAAGACACCCGATCAATTTAGTGAAAAACAGGATCATCGAGATTTTTAAATCTATTGGTTTTGCTGTTGCGGACGGTCCTGAAATCGAGGACGACTGGCATAACTTCACGGCACTGAATCTTCCGGAATACCATCCGGCGAGAGATATGCAGGATACTTTCTTCATCGAGCAGAATCCGGATATTTTATTAAGAACACATACTTCTTCCGTACAGATCCGTTATATGGAAGAAAATCAGCCGCCGATCAGGATTTTATCTCCGGGAAGAGTATTCAGAAACGAAGCGGTTTCCTCGCGTTCTCACTGTATCTTCCATCAGATCGAAGGTTTATATATTGATGAAAATGTAAGCTTTGCAGATTTAAAGCAGACCATTCAGTTCTTTACAACAGAGCTTTTCGGAAAATCAAAAATCAGACTGAGACCTTCTTATTTCCCTTTTACGGAGCCAAGTGCGGAAATTGATGTGTATTGGGGATTAAACTCAGAAACAGATTACAGGATCACGAAAGGAACGGGATGGCTGGAAATCATGGGATGCGGAATGGTAGATCCTGCCGTTTTAAAGAATGTAAACATTGATCCGGAAAAATATTCAGGTTATGCTTTCGGGATGGGAATTGAAAGAATTGTAATGCTTCTTTATCAGATGAGTGACATCAGAATGTTCTTTGAAAATGATATCAGAACATTAGAGCAATTCAAAACTTTATAATTCGTAAAGTCTAAATAAATTTAAATCCTGTAAAAATTCAATTTACAGGATTTTTTACTATTTTTATGGTAAACTTGTTTAAAATTTTCAATTTTTACAGAAAGTTTTAACAAATGGATCTGTTTCTTTACTGTTAAAAAATAAACAAAAACACACTTACTAATAACTTACACAAAATGTCCAAAAAATTATTGAATTTTAAAGCGAGAAAAATTATCCATTACTCATTGCTCGTTTGTATTCTGCTCATTCAGCTTCTTATTGCCGGTTTTTTCTATAATGAATTTATTTCGAGGAAAAATTTAACCTTTTTTGAAAATCAGCTTAAAGAAGTTCATACGCTGGAAAATCTTACGGACAATTCCCGCGGAGAACTCCTGAATGCACAGAGTTTTCTTCAGAAATATATGGTGAGTAATGATAATACCTATCTCGATTCTTATTTTACTTCTCTTAATAAACTGGGTAAAAATCTCGACAGCATCGGACATTACGAAAACAAATATCCGAAGCTTAAAAACGTTTTAACCTCCAAGAAGAAAGATTCTATGGAGATAAAAAAGCTGAAATCTCTGATAGATTCTACCTACGAATATTCTACGAAATCCAACTTTAAGGTAGAGAACAGCCTTCCGAAACTGGAAAAATACAGCGTCAACTACGATTTCGATAAATTTAAAGTAGAAACAAAAACAATCTCTGATACGGTAAAGAAAAAAGGACTTTTCGGACGTTTGGGAGATGCTATTTCCGGAAAAGAAAATGTACGGAAGGAAAGTACAATTATCACGGTAAAACAGGGAAAGGAACCCAATCCCGCCAATATTAAGGCTGAATTCGACAGCATTTTTAATGAAGTGAACAATCATTATAAAGGTGAAATTAAGAAGATTCAGGTAAATGTGGTCAGAAACCAGAACAACAGCGGCAATTTCTATAAAATCTTTAATAATCTTCTCGTTTACAGCAACGGTCTGATGAATATTTATGATGTTGCCATTAAGGATTCAAAAGCTGAACTGGAAAAAGAATATCAGAAGCAGAATTCAGAAAGCAACAGAATTAGAAAAAATCTGGTATTCGGTGCGATGATCCTGATGTTCATTGTTTCCGTTTTGATTATGTTCCTGACCAGAATTGCATTTATTTATGAGAAAAAACTGAATGCTGCCAATAAGCAGATCAGTGAAAACCTGAATTTCAAAAACAGAATTTTAGGAATGCTGAGTCACGAACTGAGATCTCCGCTGAAAATTATAGGGTTATTCATCAACAGAATTAATAAAAGAACAGAAGACGAAAAGGTGAAAGAGTATCTGAAATCCATCAGTTTTACCAACGATTCTCTGCTGATGCAGGCAAACCAGATTTTGGAATACACAAAAAATCAGGCGGTTGAAAATAAACTGATTCCGGTGAAATTTAATCTTAAGAACGAGATCACTTCCATTCTTACTTCTATTGAACCTTATATAGAAACAAGAAATAATCAATTTATTGTTGATGAAAATATTAACCAGAACATCAACGTTTATTCAGATAATAAAAAAATCAACCAGATTTTCATGAATATTCTGGGAAATGCCAATAAATTTACTGAAAACGGACAGATAAAAGTCATCACAAAAACGCAGCCTGTTGACGAAAATACAATATCTTTGATTACAGAAATCAGCGATACTGGTGTCGGAATTTCCAAATCTGATCTTGAAAAGATATTTGAACCGTATTATCAGGGAGTTTTATCAGAAGATGTGGAAAATCTCGGAGCAGGATTGGGATTGAGTTTATGTAAAGAAATCATTGGTTTGTATGATGGCGATATTTCGGTTTCCAGCGAGGAAGGAAAAGGGACTACCGTACATTTTTCTGTTAATTTAAACATCAGTAAATGAGTGAAATAAAATCGGGAGCTGTGAAATTTTTGCTTGCAGATGATCATAGTCTGATAAGACAGGGAGTTGTTTTTCTTCTGGAAGATATGGATTGGGAGAGTGAGATTTTTCACGCTTCCAATTTGCAGCAGCTTATGAATTCTATACAGGAACAACCGGTGGATATTGCAATTATAGACGCTCATTTTCCCGATGGAAACAGCATTACTGTTGTTCCGGAGATTAAAAAAATAAGTCCGGAAACCAAGATTCTTATTTTTACAGGAATTGAAGAAAGCGCCCATTCTTTAAAATTCTTAAATGCGGGAGCAGACGGATTTCTAAGCAAACTGAGCGAAGAAGAGGAAATTGCAGAAGCAATAAAGAGAATGTACAGCCATGGAAGTTATATTTCTGAGGTTACACAGGCTTTGTTGAGAAATTCCATAAGCAACCCGACACTCATTAATCCTTTGTTGTCTTTAACGGAAAGGGAACTCCAGATCGCGGAAATGTATGCGGAAGGTCTTGGAAATCTTGAAATTGCCAACCGGCTTGATATTAAACAGAACACGGTAAGTACACTCAAGAAAAGAATTTTTGATAAACTTAACATCGAAAATATTGTAGAACTTATTGAAGTGATGAAAAATCATTACTAAACTTTAAAATACATTTTGAAATTGAGATCATGAAATAATAATATTTCGTGATTTTTTTTATTAAAATGATTGCTTTTTCGCTAAAGTATTGAATTATTTATCGTTGTAGATAAATATCTACAAGCTTAGCGATATATATCTAAAGGATTTATTAGAATTATATACCACAATGTGCCTACATTTGTATCAACAAAAGCAAACAATTATTAACCGATAATTAAAGGTGATTTTTGATTCTGAAAACACAAATGATGAAAAAAAATTATTTCAGAATCAGAGATACTAAGACACAAATGATATTTGTATCGTGATTGCAGAGCAGCAATGCTCTGTAACAGATACTAAAAAAAGGGTAGCAAAGGTTAGAAAGCAGCCTAAAAAAACACACACAATGAAAATCAAGCCTCCGAAATTTCGGAGGCTTGACGTTTTTAATTACTGACCTAAGAAACAAAACGTAATTAAAAACAAGATTCTATTGAAAATATACAACGGTTCTGTTAAATCAACGATTAACCTTTCTTCTTCGTCCAGTTTTTTATCCTGTTATAATCCAGAAAGTACGTTAACTTTAGAGAAATATTATTTACAGTAGGTTCGCTGAAAAGCATATCATAGTTTTTCTTCACATTCAGCCTTGAAAATTCAAGATAATTGGAAGTGGCATTCCTGTATAATAATGTCAACTGACTTCCCGGAGCAAACCACCACGAAAATCTAAGGTCTACATTCCATGCATTGTAGGTTCCGTTCAGGTTTTTGTCAAAAGCATTTGTCTCTGCAAGACTTCCGTCCTGATTCAGCGTGTAAAACTGTTTGTAGGTAACATCCGAAAAATAATGTCTGAAAGTTAATGTAAGAGCCATTTTTTCATTAAAAGTATACTTTGAAGTCAGTGCATTTTCGTAGGTATTTCGCTGTCTTCTTCCGATGAAAATATCAGAGCTGTTTTTCCCTGCAAAACCTGTTTCATTATTGCTGAAGCTCGGATTAAAGCTCCAGTTTACATTAAATTTGTCTGAAAAACGGTAACGAAGTCCGAAATTGGTAAGAACCTGATTTCTGCCTTTTTCATCATACGCATAATAATCGAAACTGAAATTAAGCTGTAATTTCTTTCGGCTGTCGCTTTCAAACCAGATCCAGGAATCAAAATATTTAGGAACCTGAAGATGTCTCCCAAGAGTTCTCGGCTCGTAAATATCATTCTGGGTAAAAGGTGTAAACTCTATTCCTCCTCCGAAAACCCTGAAGTTTTTATCCGTAAAACTGTTATTGTTATTAAAAATCAGATTCTGAAAAATAAAAGGTTCCAGTCTGTGGAAATAATTCAGGTTGAAATTCAGATACATATTGTTGAACGTTTTCGTAGGCTGCAAAATTCTGTAACCGTACCACGCGTTGTAATTTCCGAAATTCGTTCTTGTCGAAAATCCTACATCGTTGATGTCCCAGTCTTTTGTAGTGACATTTCCGTTGATATTAAAACGGTTTTTCCCTGAAATTTTTGCAAAGCCAAGCTCACCTCTAGTCCCGAATTTCGTTTCACCATCCATCACCCAGCTTCCTTTTAAACTTCCGAAAGTATTGTAAGTATTTTTTTTGTTGTTGATATCCCAGAGAATTCCCGTTGCATTGGCATCGCGGAAATCTCCGTTTCGGGTAACGTTGGTATTCACCAAAGAGACAGAAGAATTCCCGTTAAATCGCTGATCAAAAACCAGAACATTGTAATTCGTCCACGGTTCTACCACCTCTCTTCTCACTTCTCCGGTTTCATGGTTTAATATCGTAGCTTCCATTTTTTGCGTTATTCCGTTAAAAAAACCTATTCCCAATCCTTTTTTTGTTCTTCCCGAAATTTTAAAAGCATTGAATAATTTTACCTTTGAAGGATATTCCGTTACCTCTTCATTGTCATTGGTTGCAGGATATCTCGAAGGTTCTCCGCCGACTCTTCTTGAATAAAACATTCCGCCTTTACTGAATAATTCGGTTCCTTCTGTGAAGAATGTTCTCTGCTCGGAAAACTGCTGTTCAAACGGGGTTAAATTTAAAATAGAATTATCAAAATTTGCCTGCCCGAAATCCGGAATCAGAGTCATATCGAAGGTAAAAGCATCATTAATACCGTATTTTACGTCCATTCCGCCATTCACATTGGCAGTAGTTTTTCCGTCGAAACTGTTGACGTACGTGGAAAAATAAGGCGTGAAAGACAATCGTGTCGGAGGATTGATGTTTTCAATTCCTTTTAAAACACCATCAAACAGGGTATAAGAATTTTTTGCATTATCCACAAAATTCCAGTCATAAGTAGTTTTTGTACGCTGAATCCTGCGGAACATATTCATTCCCCATTCCTGAACGTTACTTTTTGGAAATCTAAGTTCGGAATAAGGGATTTTCATTTCTACCGCCCATCCTTTTTCGTTGATTTTTGCGCCGCTGTACCAGATGGAATTCCATGTGTCATCTTCTCCGTCCGTCGTAATTTTTGCATCAAACTGAACGCCGGCTGCGGTTACCATAAATTCCAGACTCTGCTGTTTGTCGTTGTATCCGTTTAAAGTAATTCCAAAAAAATCATCATTTCCTACGCCGTCTCTTTCTGTGAGTTCTTTGGCAATTTTATGGGGAGTAGGATCGTACATCTGCGCTCCGAAGTAAATTCCTGTATCATCATATAAAATTCTGACTTCCGTTCTGATAGAGTCTGCCTGAAGTTTTCCGTTGTTGGGCTGTCTTTCTATAAAACTGGTAGCAACAGGAGCATTCCGCCATTCTGCATCATCCAGAATACCGTCTATTTTGGGAGATGATGAGGTTTTTGTGATGACGATGTTTTTTCTGACAATCTGCGCATCTTCCTTTTTCTGAGAATAGGTAAGTATGGAAGATAAAGTAAGGCAAATTGCCAGGATCTGAGTTTTCATAGTTCAGTTCTTAATGTTTTAAACAAGACAACCGAAATCTGAAATCTATTACATCACAAAACAAAAAAAATGTCTGCAGATTTTGCAGACATTTTATTTCTAATGATTTATAATGTTTTATTTTGTAAATTTTAAAGGATATTTTACATTTTTATATCCGTCGATACTTGCTTTTAGCGATCCGACTGCCAATTCAGCTTTCAATAAAATAGGAATATGGTTGGCGTCGTTGGAAACCCACATCGTTACTCCTTCTTTTTCTTTAAAAACCCTTCCGCTTTTCACAGACGGAATAATTTTTAAACAATTAATTGTCCCGAATTTGGTATCCAGATTTTCAGTTCCCACTACTTTTAGCTGAAAAGGAAACATTTCATCATCAATCCATACATTCATGTTGATTACTGTTCCGGTTCTCAGTTCCGCGGCAGTTTTACTTCTTAAATAGTAGAAGCACGAAAGCATATCCTGAACTCCTTTTACAGATTTTATTACTTTCGATCCGTTTGCCGGCGTTTTCTTGTCCGTTAAAACCAATGTATTGTTGTCGTGGTTGAATGTCGTTTCCAGATGCTGTCTGTAGCTTCCTTCCCTCACGTTTCTTACATAAAAGCTCGGAAGTTCAGTCTGCATATTAATGTAGCTTTCATAAAAATCTTCTACCTTAAAGAATGCTCTTACTGCTCCCGTTGTCTGTCCCGTTCCTCTTACATGAAGATGCGGAGCTCCTTTGAACGTAGTTTTCTGTGCCGTAAGATTAGCGGTACCCGCATTCAGAAATCCGTAATGGATTCTCAGCGTAATAGACTCTCCGTCTGCAATATTATCAATCTGTCCAAATCCCAGAATGAATACAAATATCGAAATAATACTTAAAAATTTCTTCATAATTTAAATTTTACAAAAACATTGCCAAATTCAATAACTTTAAAATATGAAATATATTTGACAAATCTCAGTTTTTTATTTAGACTGAATTAAATATGCTTCGCATTAAAATTAGTAAATTTGCGATCACAAGTATAATTAAATTATCTTATAATTATGATAACGACGGATATATTGATCATAGGAGCCGGTCCCACAGGACTTTTTGCTGTATTTGAAGCAGGTTTATTAAAAATGAAGTGCCATATTATTGATGCACTTCCTCAACCGGGAGGACAGTTGGCTGAGCTTTATCCTAAAAAGCCTATTTTCGATATTCCGGGATACCCTTCTGTAAATGCGGGAGAGCTTGTGGATAATTTGATGGAGCAGATCAAGCAGTTTCAGCCGGGATTCACTTTGGGAGAAACAGCAGTTTCTTATACAAAAGTAGATGATGAATGGTTTGAGGTAGTTACGAACAAAGGAACTGTTCACAGAGCGAAAGCTATTGCTATCGCAGGAGGTTTGGGAACTTTCGAGCCGAGAAAGCCTACGATTGAAAATGTAGCCGATTACGAAGAAAAAGGTCTTGAATATTTCGTAAAAGAGCCTGAACATTTCAGAAATAAAAAAGTAGTAATTGCCGGAGGAGGAGACTCTGCACTGGACTGGAGTATTTTCTTATCAAATGTGGCAAGTGAAGTTACTCTGATCCACAGAAGAAACGAATTCCGTGGCGCTCTGGATTCTGTAGAAAAAGTTCAGGATCTTAAAAATCAGGGTAAAATTAAATTAATAACTCCTGCAGAAGTTACAGCAATTAAAGGTGACGGAAAAGTAGAAGCTATTACGGTTGCTATTGACGGACAGGATCCTTACGATATTGAAACAGATTATTTTATTCCGTTATTCGGTTTAACACCAAAATTGGGAGAAATCGGAAACTGGGGACTGAATATCGAGAAAAATGCGATCGTTGTAAACAATGCACTTGATTATCAGACGAATATTGACGGAATTTACGCGATCGGAGATATCAATACTTATCCGGGAAAATTAAAGCTGATTCTTTGCGGATTCCATGAAGCTACTTTAATGTGTCAGAGTGTTTATAACAGACTGAATCCGGGTAAAAAATTCGTTCTGAAATATACAACGGTAAGCGGAGTAGATGGTTTCGACGGAAGCAGAAAAGAGGCTGAAAAAGCTGTTGTTAAAAAAATTGACTAATTTTGTTGTCTGTTGTTGAATATCAATTACATCAACAATCAACTATTAACGATCAACAAAAGATGAGCGATATTAATATAAAAATTACCGATAGGGAAGGAGTTACGCACGATGTTGTTGCGCCAACGGATATGTCTATGAATCTGATGGAAATCATCCGTTCTTATGAACTGGCGGAAGAAGGAACCATCGGAGTTTGCGGAGGAATGGCAATGTGTGCTTCATGTCAGGTTTACGTGACCAACGATCCGGGACTGGACGAAATGGGCGCAGAAGAAGATGCCATGTTGGGGGAAGCTTTCCATGTACAGGAGAACAGCAGACTGGGTTGCCAACTGCATATCGTTCCAGAAATGGAAGGTCTGGAAGTCGAGATCGCTCCTTATCCTTAGAAAGGTTTTAACTTACCATAAAATAAAAGCCTCCCGAAGATTTTCTTCGGGAGGTTTTGTTTCTATTATTTTACAGGCTGAAATTTTGGATGTCCCACCTGCCACAAAGAAAACGAATAAATATCAGCGTATTCTTTAAAAATAACATCGAAATCACTTGTGAAATGTCCGTTTTCATAGTTTACATATAGCAAAACAGGTTTTTTTGAGGCGGAATCTTTTTGCAGTATGGCTGCAAATTTTCCGGGTTCCCAAGGTTCAACTCTGGAGTCGTTCATTCCGGTGCGGATGATTACAGCGGGATACTTTACTCCCGCTTTTACTTTACTTTGAGCATCCATTTCAAGAAGGTTTTTGGTATCTTCTTCATTTTTTAAAGTTCCTATTTCCGGAATCTGATTGGGACCATTAGGGGTAATCTCAGAACGTAAGGCATTGGTCATTCCCACTTCTGCTATAGCTACAGCATACAGATCAGGTCTTTCCGTTATGGCTCTTCCAATGAGTACTCCGCCCATACTTACGCCATTTCCTATGAGTTTTGAAGATGAAGTATATTTTTGGGAGATCAGGTATTCCGAACATGCAATAAAATCTTTCCATGTATTCGGTTTTTTTGCTTTCATACCGTATTTATGCCAGTTTTCACCTTTTTCACCTCCTCCTCTTACGTGGGCTATTGCCAATACGACACCCTGTTCCAAAAGTACGGAAAGTCTTGTTGAGAAACGGGGCTCATATGAAAATCCATAACCGCCATAACCTGTAATATAAGCAGGATTACTGCCATCCATTTTTATATTTTTAGGATAAATAACAGATAGCGGAACCATAACGCCGTCGTGGCTTTTTACTTCCACCTCTTTTACGTTGTAAAGTGTGCTGTAATCCGGATATTTTGTTTCTGAATTAAGGTATTTACTTTTTACAATATCTCCTTTTTCAGGGTTATATTCGTAGGTCGTTAATGGAGTCAGCCAGTTAACGTTGTTACAGAATATGTTGTCATTTTCTCTTTGGTCGAGAGATAATGAACTGTTAACCCCGGTTGGGAAATCAATTTTTTTTCCGGCAAGCGTATTGATATTGACCTGATATTTATCTCTTACAATACCGTCTCCTAATGAATAATAAAGATAGTTTTTAGAATTATGAATACTTATGATTACTTTATCCTTGTTTTCCGCAACTACTGTGGTGGCTTTATCAGGATCAGGATTTGATAAGCTTGTGAGAGTGATTTTATATTTAGGTGCATCTTTATGAGTCAGCAGAAATAATTTGTCGCCGGAAATAAATACATCAGTAATATCGTCTGATGGTTTTACGATTTGTCTCCAGTTTATTTTTTTATTTTTTAATTCAGAAAAAGGTGCAACAAAAATCGGATTTTCAGATTTTACAGAACTTAATCTTAAAACAATATTTTTATAGTCATCGGTAAAATAAATTGAGGGAAATTGCTCTGTTAAAGCATTCAGTTCCGGATAATCTTCTCTGGATGCTAATACCTTGTCAGCTTTTGTGTCGGTTCCAATCACATGAAGCATCGCTTTCATATCTTTTAGAAGCATATTGCTGCTTGGATCTGCGGTACTCATTTTTGTATAAAGAAGAGCCTTATCGTCGGGAGTAAATTCAAAAGCAAATTCACTCCAGATAGGACCGATTTCATCCTTTAAAAATTTCTTGGTGGCAAGATCAAAAATTCTTAAATCGCATATTTCCCCACCTGCTTTTGACAGTAAAATGGCAATTTTCCCCGCTTTCGAGTCAAGTACAAAATTGGTGATTTGTGTATTTTTGCCAAGCATTTCAGGATCAAAAATCAGCGATTCTTTTCCTGTTGCAAGATCTCTTGAATAAAGCTTAGAAAGGTTTTCGCTTTTTTTAGTCTTTGTGTAGAAATAGGTGTTTCCTCTTTGATAGATGACGTCGAAAGAATCACCGTTCATTTCCTGTACTTCTTTCATGCGTCTGTAAAGATCTTCACGGTGCGGAATTTTATCAATCACGGTATGGCTGAAATCAGACTGAGATTTGAACCATTTTTTTACTTCCGGATTTTTGATGTCTTCCAGCCATCTGTAATGATCTGTGATTTTTGTACCAAAATAATCATCCACCACCGCTTTTTCAGGAGTTGCAGGATAAGTGTACTGTGCGGATATTATTTGACTTAAAAATAATCCTGCTGAAAGAAATATATTTTTCATGGCTATATTTTTTTTGACAATTAAAAGTCTGTAATGTAAATATACTAAACTTCCTCCCTCGAAATCCATTTTCCAACATTCGGAGCCTGATAATTTTTCATCATTTCCAGTAATTCTTCAATATTTTCACAGATTAAAAGCATCTCACGGTTAATCTGCTTTAAAAATCCTTTTTCCACCATTGTTTCCACAAGCCTGATCAGATCGTCATAAAATCCGTTGATGTTTAAAATTCCAATCGGTTTTTTATGAAGTCCCAGTTGCGCCCAGGTTATCATTTCAAAAAATTCTTCCATTGTTCCGTAACCTCCCGGAAGAACAATAACGCCGTCGCAAAGTTCATTCATTTTGGTTTTTCGCTCATGCATGGTTTCCACCAGAATTAATTCTGTCAATTGTTTGTGGGCAATTTCTTTGGACTGTAAAAAGCGGGGAAGAACTCCGATTATTTTTCCTCGTTTACTTAAAGATCCGTCTGCAACAGTGCCCATTAATCCTACATCTGCTCCACCATAAACCAATTGAATATTTTGTTTTGCTAAAGTCTGTCCGAGTAAAGCTGCCTGTTCTTTGTAAATAGATGCAGAACCGAAGCTGGATCCGCAGAATACGGTGATGCTTTTCATTGTTTATTTTTTTGTTTTATCGCTTAGATGCTTCGACAAGCTCAGCATGACACTGCTCCAAATAAATCGCTAATAATACAGTTGGTATTAGAGATGTCATGCTGAGCTCGTCGAAGCATCTTTAATTAAAATTTTATATCAAAAACAAAAATATCCAAAATCAAAAAGACTTTGGATATTCAATATAGCAATTTTACAATTTTATTTCTGAGGGATATTGGCTAAAATATCTTTCAGGAAACTCCAGAATTTCTGTGCCGAAGGAATATTTGCTTTTTCATCCGGAGAGTGCGCGCCGCGAATGGTCGGTCCGAAACTTACCATTTCCATTTCAGGATAATTGGCTCCGATGATTCCGCATTCCAGACCTGCGTGACAGGCTACAACGTGAGGCTTTTCACTGAATTTCTCCACGTAGATTTTTTCCATCAATTGAACGATTTCAGAACCCGGTTTTGGTTTCCATCCCGGATAAGAACCGCTGAAAACGGTATTCATTCCGGCAAGTTCAGCAACTGATTTCAACTGTTCTGCCACTGAATCTTTCGATGATTCTACTGATGATCTTGAAAGGTTTAAAATTTTTAATGCACCGTCTTTTAATTCAACTCTTGCGACGTTGTTGGAAGATTCTACCAGATCTTTTACATCCGGACTCATTCTATACACTCCGTTATGAAGAGATTTCAATGTTAAAATAATCTTTCTGGAATCTGCTTCCGAAATCGCTTTTTCTGAAGTGGTCGTGTTTTCGATATTGATCTGAAGACCGGCTTCAATGCTTGCAAACTCGTCTAAAATTTCTTTTTTAAGTCCGTTCGTCACTTCTTCGATAAATTCCTGAGCATTTCTTACGGAAGCAACAGCAACGGCTTCTCTCGGGATAGCATTTCTCAATCCGCCTCCGTCAATAGAAATCAGCTGAATGTTTTCTTTTTCCAAAGCCTTATAAAGAAGTCTTCCCAAAATAACATTTGCATTTCCGAAGCCTTTGTGAATATCCATTCCGGAATGCCCTCCTTGTAAACCTTTTACTTCAAATCTCACGATTTGTCCGTTTGCCGCTTCAGTTTCGTAGTTTTGAGAAACGGTAACATCAATTCCTCCGGCGCAGCCGATATCGATTTCATCGTCTTCTTCGGTATCAAGATTCAGAAGGATATCTCCGGTTAACTGTCCCGGTTTCAGACCTAAAGCTCCTGTCATTCCTGTTTCTTCATCAATGGTGAAAAGTGCCTCCAAAGCAGGGTGCGGAATATCTGAACTTTCCAGAATAGACATGATTGTTGCTACTCCTAAACCATTGTCGGCTCCCAAAGTGGTTCCTTTTGCTTTTACCCAGTCTCCATCAATCTCCATTTTGATTCCTTCTGTTTCAAAATCAAAATTTACATCATTGTTTTTTTGGCAAACCATATCCAGATGCGATTGCAAAACCACAGATTTGCGGTTTTCCATTCCCGCTGTTGCCGGTTTTTTAATGATCACGTTTCCTACTTCATCTACCGTAGTTTCCAATCCTAAGTTTTCACCAAATTCTCTGATGAACGCAATTACTTTTTCTTCTTTTTTTGAGGGTCTCGGAACCGCATTTAATTTGGAGAAATTTTTCCAGATAATCTGCGGTTCTATATTAGATAGCTCCATGAAATTTATTTTTATCAAAATTACGAAATAAAAAATGCTTCCGATCATTCAGAAGCATTCTTTTTTATTGTTTTAAATGTATTTTCAGCATCCGCATTCTCCGTAAATAGGTAGGTTAACAACCGTTCCGTCCGGTTTTTCAATCGTAAGCGTACCTTCAAAAAGTAAAGCTTCTTCTCCTTTTATTTTTTTACCTTTTACCGAGATTTTATAGTCGTTGCTTTCAATTTCCTTGCTGAGTTCTTCGTCTACTTCCATATCGCTTGAAGAAATCAGATTCATGGCGAGTCTTTTTCCGTCCAGCTTCATATAGGCTGTTTTTCCGGCATCATCTGCATAAATGTACTTTTCGTTTTCAAAGTCTGATTTGCTTTTGGCAAAATAGCATGAACATTCCTTAATTTCTTTTGGAAAAGGAAATGGATCAACGGCAATACCTGTTTTCTGTGTATCTGTTGTTACAGAATCCTGAGCCACAGTTACAGAATCTTTTTTTGCCGGATCGGAAACTGTTTCTTTATCCTTTTTGCAGGCAACCAGAAGGAAAGCCGAAAAGAAAATGATTACATATTTCATCGTGTATTATTTAATTTAACCTAAAAATTTTCGAAACTTAAAGGTATGAAAAATTTAATTTATTGATTTTTCTGATAAAGTTTGACCGTTTAAAATCATTCATATCTCATTCTGAATTTATCAATTTTATTCAGAATGATGTTTGTCCAGTCTCCTTCATCCGGTGAAATGATGATGGTTTTAAATCCGAATTTTTTTCCTTCCATTTCAACTCCGGCAGAATCATCAATATGAATATCAATGCCAAATTCCGGAGGAAATTTAGAGATATTTTTACCTTTCTTTTTTACTTTTCTGTCGTGCAATTGCTGATTGATGATAAAATCAACCGGAATACTGTAAGATAGAAACATCAGCTTAATTTTTAAGGTACTCCTGTAAGAAGTCGTATAAATATAAATTGTATGTTTTCTGTTTCTTAATGCTTTAAACAATGCAACTGTTCCGGATCGAATCCTTTCGCATCCGATAATTTTAGCCCAAAAAGTCTCTTTTTCTAAAGGAAATCTATGGTTGGAAATAATGGTATCATCTAAATCAAAAGATATTTTCATAGATTGAAAACTGCGGAAATTCTGAGGCTATCCTCTCGCTCTTTCAAGCAGCGTCATCATAAGCAATGAAAGAATGACCAGGCTTTCTTCTTCGTCATCAATATCAACCAGTCTGTCCAATTGAAATCTTCTTCCGAAGAAAGACGGCATTTTTTTCAGTTTAAAATAAGCTTTTCCATCTATTCCGGCTACGGTGTAGGAAGGATTTAAGAAATATCCGGTAAACATTCCGATTACAGGGATTTCGCTCACCATTCCGTCCAGAAACTTTGTCCATGCGTTGTCTTCTGTGATGGTGAATTTCTCTTTATCATTGCTGTCCAGAATATTGTAAGTAGATTTCCAAAGAGAACGCATTCCTTTTCTTGCCAGTCTTCCAAAGCTTCTTCCGGTTGCAATTTCAGTTAAAGAATAAGAGGCATTAAAATCAAGCCATCGATCGGCTTTGATTCTGAAAAGTTCTTTAGACTTGCTTTCATCATTAAAAATGATAACGTCTTCTTTCAGTTTGAACATTTTCTGGCGCACATAAGCGACGTAATTTCCGTTTTTGTCTGTAATATTGAAATCACTTGCCAGTGTTGAAATTTTAAATTTAAAATCCAGTGGATAGTTTAAATTGTTAAGAACCATTGAGTTTTATTTTTTTAAGTTAATATTTGGATGATCAAATATAAGGTTTTTAATCTGAGCTTAGAAAACGGAACTGTGGAAATGGATGATTATTAAAAAGATTTAAAATTTATTTTTAGGCTCTTAACATAAAAACAACAGGTAGTAAACTGTCAACAATTATCATTATTTTTGTTCTATGGATTACCCGAGTAAAGTTTTAGCGAAAGCAGTGGATGAAATTGCCGGATTGCCCGGTATCGGAAGAAAAACGGCTTTGCGTCTGGCGTTACATTTACTGAAACAGCCCAATTCCAGAGCGACGAGCCTTGGAAATTCTCTCATTAACCTCGTAAACGAAATAAAATACTGCAAAGAATGTCATAATTTTTCAGATTTTGAAATTTGTGAGATTTGCAGCAACGAGAAGCGAAATGATGAGGTGATCTGTATTGTGGAAGATGTACGCGATGTAATTGCTATTGAAAATACGGGAAAATACACAGGGAAATATTTAATTCTTGGGGGTAAAATCTCTCCGATGGAAGGAGTAGGACCCAATCAGCTAAACATTCCGAGCATCGAAAAAAAACTGAATGACGGAAAAGTGAAGGAGTTTATTTTTGCTTTAAGCGCAACGATGGAAGGGGATACCACTGCTTATTATATCTATAAAAAATTTAAAAATTTTGAGGTAAACTTTTCCAGCATTGCAAGAGGAATTTCTGTAGGAGATGAACTGGAATACGCAGATGAAATTTCTCTGGGAAGATCGATTATGAACAGGCTGCCTTATAATGAAGGAAATTCTTAAAAATTAAAAGAAAAATACTTCATGGAAACTGCATTTTCAAATATCCCAATATCAGAAAAACTGAAAACCTACAGTTTGGTCTGTATTTATCTTGCTGTAAATTCTCTTTTTATCATTAAATACGGAGAACAGTATAACATCCCGCTTTTGGCAGGATATCTTGTTGTATTTTTAGGATTGGGTTTCTTTTATCTGAAAATTCGTGTGAAGGAATTTTTTTATAAAACGGCTTTTTTCCTGGGAATATTTTTCTTCTTTCTCATCAGTATTTATCTGAATTATAAAGTAGATGGCAATACGCTGAATGTTGATCGCTGGTCGGCAATGGAAATCGGGATAAAGGCTGTTTTCAACGGACAGTATCCTTACAACATTCCGGATCATATGGAAAGGGAATCTTCCAATCTGCCGGTTCTTATTATTTTTGGGATGCCTTTTTACCTGCTTTTCGGAAGTGTAGGCTATCTGCAGTCTTTTTCTTTCCTGCTTTTTGCTTATTTAATTTTTAAAATTTTTTCGGATTACAGGCAGAGACTGGCTGTATTAATATTGCTTTTCCTTTCGCCAAGTTATCTGTGGGAAATATATGTTAAAAGTGATTTGTTTTCCAATTTTATCATCATTGTAGGATCGGTTTATTTAATTTGGGAAAAATTTATCAAAGAGAAAAAGATAAATTCTGCGGTTGTATCGTTTTTATCTGCTTTAATTTTACTCACGAGGCTTTCCGTAGTTATTCCGCTGACTATTTTATTGTTTAAAAAGTTTGTTGAATTTTCAATAAAAGAAAAACTGCGCTTTACGGCTGTTTTTTTAGTTACAGTGATTGCGGTCTGTTATATTTTCTTTCAAAACGCACCAGATTTTGATGTTTTTTTGAAGCATAATCCTTTTGCTATTCAGGGAGCAAAACAACCTTTGATATTAAGTATTTCTTATATTGTTGCAGGCTGTATACTTTCATTTAAAGTAAAATCTTTTTATGAAACCCTGCTTTGGTCAGGAGTTTTACTGTTTATCTGTGTTTTTGTCCCGTTTGCGATGTTTTTCGCAGAATATGGCTATGAAAATATGATCGTTAATTCATATTTTGATATCAGTTTTTTCAATATGTCGATGCCGTTTGTAATGACCGCTTTAATTTTGGGCATTTTTAAAAATAATATAAAAGTATAGATGGTTTCCGTAATTATTCCTATGTATAATGCTGCACAATCCATTGTTTCTGCTTTGGATTCTGTGAAAAATCAGACTTTTCCACTGGAGAAATTTGAAATTATCATCGTGAATGACGGTTCCACAGACGAGAGTGCTTCTAAGGTTACAGCTTACATTAAAGATCATTCTCAGCTTAATATAACTTTATTACATCAAAAAAACGGTGGGGTTTCGAGTGCAAGAAATACAGGTTTAAGAATCGCAAAAGGAGACTATATTGCTTTGCTGGATGCCGATGACGAATGGGATTCTACGAAAACGGAAAAACAGATACAGTATTTTGAAAATAGTCATCTGAAAATAGATTTTCTTGCCACGGCGAGAAATAACAATAAAATTCTTTTTCCGTACCGTATAAAAAATGGTCTTGCGGAAATTACCTTTAAAAAGCTTTTGATAAGAAATGAAGCACAGCCTTCTACGGTAATGTTCCGAAGAAAAGTTCTTGAAAATACAGGATATTTTGATGCAGACCAACGATACGCGGAAGATGTAAACTACTGGATGAAGGTTTCCCTGAAAAATAAAATGTACATTCTGAATGAAAGTCTGGTTCTGGTAGGCAAAGGAAAAAGAAGTTTCGGGGTTTCGGGTTTGTCTGCAAATCTTCCTGAAATGGCAAAAGGTTTTAAAAAGAATCTGAAGGAAATGTATGATTTAAAAGAAATAAACGTTATTCAATATACCACATTTAAGCTTTTTTATAAAGCAAAATATTTACTTTTGCTCCTTCGGACTTTTTATTATAATTTAAACAGAACAAAATAAACATTTCACAAGTATCAAATGAAAATACTCATCACAGGAGGAGCCGGATTTATTGGGAGTAAGTTGTCTTTAGAACTTAAGAAGAAGGGGTATGAAGTTACGGTTCTGGATAATCTTTCTTCTCAGATTCACGGAGAAAATCCTGATGAGGATTCGCCTTTGTACAGAAATATTTTAGGGAATGTAAATTTCATTAAAGGAGATGTTGCTCATTTTGAAGACTGGGAAAAAGCGATTGAAGGGCAGGATGTTATCGTTCACTTTGCGGCAGAAACCGGTACCGGACAATCCATGTACCAGATCGAGAAATATACGGATGTGAATGTTTCCGGAACGGCAAAAATGCTGGATATTCTCGTAAATAAACCCCATCAGGTAAAAAAAGTGATTATTGCTTCTTCCAGAGCGGTTTATGGAGAAGGAAAATATCTTCATCCCGAATTGGGACTGATTTATCCCAGACCCAGAAACGTAGAAGAGATGCGAAAAGGAAATTTCGAAATTATTTATCCCGATGGACAAATTCTTCGTGCTTTGCCAACGGATGAAGAGTCTAAAATACATCCGACTTCCATCTACGGAATTACAAAATATACACAGGAACAGATGGTAATGACTGCCTGTTCTTCCATGGGAGTTGCTCCGGTTGCGCTGAGGTTTCAGAATGTTTACGGAGAAGGACAGTCGCTTTTAAATCCTTACACAGGAATTTTATCTATTTTTTCGTCCCAGATTCTTAACGGAAACGATATTAATGTTTTTGAAGACGGAAACGAATCCAGAGATTTCATTCATGTGGATGATGCCGTGGAAGCAACAATTCGTTGTATTGAAAATGATGCGGCGAACGGCGAAGTTTTCAACGTGGGAACTGGGGTTTCTACCGCAGTAACTACGGTAGCGGAAAATTTCAGAAAATTTTACAATGTCGATTTTGAAATTAATGTTTCCGGGCAGTTTCGTCTGGGAGACATCAGACATAATTTTGCAGACATCAGTAAGATTAAATCAAAATTAAATTTTCAGCCGAAAATATCTTTTGAGGAAGGGATGTCTAAATTTACCCATTGGGTTCTGCAACAGAATATTCAGGATGTAAAGTTCAAAGAATCTCTGGAAGAAATGAAAGTAAAAGGGCTTTTAAAATGATCAGTTTAAAAGACAAAAAAATACTTTTTCTGTCAGTCAGTTTTTTTAAATATGAAAGAGCCATAGCAAAAAGACTTTCTGAACTGGGTGCTGAAGTGGATTTTTATGATGAAAGACCTTCCAATTCCAATTTTTCGAAGGGCATTATCCGTCTTAATAAAAGATTCTACCATCTTAAAATAAACAATTATTATAACCGGATTCTTGAAGAAATTAAAGACAAAGAATACGATTATTTTTTCCTGATAAAAGGAGAGGCCATTCCTGTTTTTTTTCTTGAAAAAATAAAGAATGATAATCCCGGAATGGAAATGATTTACTATAATTTTGATCCATTGACGGAATATCCCAATCTGATTGAAAATCTTAAATATTTCGACAAAAAGTTTACGTTTGAATACAATGATTCGGTAAAATATAACATAAGTTTCAGACCTTTGTTTTATGTGGATGAATATAAAAGTTTACAACAGTATTCTCAGAAACCGGAATATGACATTGTTTTTATCGGAAGCGCTCATACGGATCGGTATATTGTAGGAGAAAAGATCAGGGTAATTGCAGATCGGCTGAATCTGAAATCTTACTTTTATTACTATGCAATGGGAAGAATCGCATTCCGACTGAAAAAGATGATTGATAAAAACCTGAAGCAGTTTGATATTACAAAAGTAAGTTTTGATAAACTGAATCATCATCAGATCATCGATTTTTACAAAAAAACAAAATCTGTGATGGATATTAATAAACCTTTCCAGAATGGCTTAACCATAAGAACCTTTGAGGTATTGGCTTCGGGAAGAAAATTAATTACCACCAATTCGGATATCAGGAATTATCCTTTTTACTGTCCTGAAAATATTTTAATTGTCGACAGAGAAAATATTCAGCTCAATCCTGAATTTTTTGCAACCGATTGTAAAGAAATAGATCAGGAAATTTTATATAAGATGTCTTTGGATTCTTTTATAGATTGCCTTTTTGGGGAAGATCAGAATGATTACTGGAATTCTTTCAGATCTAATTAAACTTAAATCAGTTTATCATAAAAACAAAAAAGCAACTCGATCGAGTTGCTTTTTATATATGTAAAAATAAAATTTACTTACTTCGTTGGTGCAGGAGTCCGAACCGGAGTTGTTGCTGAAGCAGGAGCAGAAGACTGCTTAGCCGGAGCTTCTTTTTTTGCAGGCGTCTGAACCGGAGCTGTTGCTGAAGGTTTACCGGTAATTACAACGCTTAAAAGAATAAGAACGATAATTGTTCCTCCTAAAGTCCATGTTGCTTTCTCCATAAAGTCGTTGGTTCTCTGCACTCCAAACTGAGCAGAAGATGCTCCTCCGAAAGTACTGGAAAGACCTCCTCCTTTAGGATTTTGAGCCATAACGATGATAACCAATAAAATACTGGCGATCATAATAAGAACCATCAATAGTATAAATATAGAATCCATTAATTTGATATCTTTTTGAATGGGCAAATTTAATCTTTTTTTACCGAATGACAAAGAAAGATATTATAAATGTTAAGAAAAATAAAAAACGGCAACAATTGTTGCCGTTTCTACTGTAAGAACAGAAGGTTTTTATTTAAAATCAGAATCTTTCGCCTGATTCACTTCGTAAGATTTTACGTTCATTGTCATATCCATTCCCATTTGGCTTACGGTAATGGTATAAGGCATTTTCACACCTGCAACATCTTTGTAATCTGAGTATGTTGTAGGAACAGTCATGGTTTGTCCCATCGCTTTTACTGTTTTTGTTTCTCCGGTTTTAAGACCTGTTTTTACACTGTAATAATAAGTGTTATCACCATTTTTTACAGCATAAGAATCTTCACCGCCGATTTTTTCAATTCCTGCAAGTTTGTAGTCAGCAGATTTTGCAAAACCAAGCTCCGGGAAAAGTTCAGTATTTTTAAGCTTTTCAGCAATTTGCTCAGGCTTCATTTCCACTTTTTTACCCATTTGCTCAGAGTATCCTGTCTTTCCGTCGAATACCTGTTTCTGAAGAGTCTGTCCCATACCTGTAACCATAGTAAGATCTTTTCCACCTTTCGCTTTCATCATTTTCAGATCGATATTCTGTCCCTGCATAGACATGGAAGCATTTACCGTGTAAGAAGAAACTTTATCGATGTTTGCTTTTCCTCCGATAGCATTAATGTATTTATCTGCAATAGAAGCAACAGTAACTCCGGCATCCACTTTCTGTGTTGTTGGTTTTGCCACAGGATTGGCTTCTTTATCAAAATATTTTACCGGATATCCTAATTTTTCCAGACCTTCAGAAATATCTGCTGCTTTTCCGGCAATGAAAATTCTGCTCTGGTTAGGAAGGATGGTAGATTTTACAGCATTAGAAACATCGGCAGCCGTTACTTTATCAATAGATTTCAGATAATTGGTATAAAAATCATCAGGAAGATCCTGTACTTTCTGGTTTAAAGCAAATCTCGCAATAGTTGCAGGCTGCTCCAGAGACATGATGAAAGAACCTTTCAGTTTAGCTTTTGCATTTGCAAGTTCTTCAGGCTTTACGGTAGAAATCGCGTTAAGTTCATTCATAAATTCCTTTACCGCTTTATCCGTAACTTCATTTCTTACACTTGCACTTGCCGAGAACTGCGGAGAATATTTGCTTGCGCTAAGATTAGAGTAAGCGCCATATGTAAATCCGTTTTTCTCACGAAGGTTCATGAAAAGTCTTGCTTCACCACCACCACCAAGAATGTAATTGGCAATCGTTGCAGGGAAGTAGTTCGGATCTTTCATTTTCAGCGTGTTCAGGTTGTTTAAAGAAACCACAGATTGTACCGCAGAAGGAACATCTACAACATTAATTTCCGTTTTAGCAACATTAGAAGCCGGTTCTAAAGGAGAAACCGGAGTATTTGCTTTTTTCCATCCACTGAACGCTTTTTCAACCATAGGTTTTATCTGATCAAATTTTACGTCTCCAACAATTACCAGATAAGCATTGTCCGGAGCGTAATATTTTTTGTACGTATTCTGTACATCTGCCAATTGAATTTTGTTGATAGATTCTACCGTTTCAAATTCTCCTCTCGATGTATTTTTACCATACATTAAAGCGTTAGAAACCTTTGAAGCAATAGAAGAAGCATTTTTCTCTTCAGATTTTAAACCTTCAATTGCTCTATCTTTAGAATTCTGGATCTCTTCAGCAGAAAATTTAGGATTGATGATCGCATCTGCCATCAGGTTAAGAACCTGAGGAAAATATTTTGAAAGTGAATTTGCCGCAGCTCCGTTAGAAGAAAAGTTTAAGTTCGCTCCAAGATAATCCACCTTTTTGTTGAATTCATCCTTGCTCATGTTAGTGGTTCCGTTTTCGAACTGTTCCGCCATGATTTCGCTTACGCCTGCTACACTACCTTCATAATAAGGTGCTCTGTCCATGCTAAGACTTGCGCTTACTCTCGGAAGTTTATTGTTTTCCACTACCATTACCGTAAGTCCGTTGCTTAGCTGGAAAGTTTTTGGCTTTGCAATGTTAATGGCCGGAGTGGGTCCCGGTTTTGGCATGGCATTAAGATCTATCTTTTGTGCTGAAACCATTCCTGCGAAGAAAAATGCTGCAGCTATATATGTTAATTGCTTTTTCATTTGTAAAAATTTAATTTTTAATAATCATTTTAACCTAATTACTGGTAGATTACTTCTTCTCAGGTACGTAATTGATGATTATTCTTTGGTTGGAATTAAGATACTTTTTAGCTGCATTCTGAAGATCCTGTCTTGTGATGCTTCTGTAGATATCAATTTCTTTGTTAATCAGGTTTGTATTGCCCATCAAAACGTGGTTGGTTGCCAGTGAAGCAGCAATCCCCTGAATATTGGAATTAGAATTTACAAACTGGTTTTCAAACTGGTTCTGAAGCTTTTGATAATCTTCCTCAGAAATTAAAGTCGTCTGCAGTTTTTTGATCTCTGCATCGATGTCTGCCTGCAAAGTAGCCTTTGTGGTTTGTCCCATCGGGATCGCAAAGAATGCAAAAATACCGTAGTCCTCAAGACCTTGGTTGAAAGCCTGAACCTGAAGTGCTTTTTTATCCTGATCTACTAATTTTTTGTATAAAACAGAAGATTTTCCGCTGCTTAAATAAGAAGAAAGCATATCTAAGATATAAGCATCTTTCTCCTTGTTACCCGGCGTTCTGTACGCAAATACATAAGCAGGAAGCTGAATATTAGGATCTGTAGCCGTTACTTCTTTTTCCTGAGTGATAGGAGCGTCTTTCGGGAAATCTTTCGGGTAAACTGTTCCTTTCGGAATTCCTCCGTAATACTCCTTAATCCATTTTTTAGTCTGTTCCGGCTTAATGTCTCCTGCCACTACCAAAGTAGCGTTGTTCGGAACATAATATTTCTTATAAAATGCCTGAAACTCTTCTAATTTCGCAGCATTAAGATCCTCCATAGAACCGATTGTAGGCCAGTTGTATGGGTGATTGGTGAATAGATTTTTCTGTACTGTTGTGAAAAGATTTCCATAAGGCTGGTTATCCATTCTCAATCTTTTTTCTTCTTTTACAACCTCTCTTTGAGTGTCTACACCCACCTGATTAATCACCGCATGACGCATTCTTTCAGCCTCCATCCAAAGACCCAACTGCTCGTTGTTTGATGGGAAAGTTTCGTAATAATACGTTCTGTCGTTCGTTGTGTTAGCGTTGTTTTGTCCCCCGTTTGAAGAAACTATTTTGAACCAGTCACCTCTTTTGATGTTGGGTGTTCCTTCAAATAAAAGATGCTCGAAGAAGTGTGCAAAACCTGTTCTTCCTTTTACCTCGTCTTTAGCACCTACGTGATACATTACCCCTGTTGTTACAACCGGAGCCGAGTTGTCCTGATGAAGAATTACGTGAAGACCATTTGGTAAGTCATACTCTTCGAATTTAATTTGTTGTGCATTAAGAGCCATTCCGAAGAAAGCCGCTGCAGCAACAGAAAGAAGTCGCTTTTTCATAAAGTAGAAATTGTTTTGTCAATTAGTTCCAAAAATACATTAATTGTTACATTATAATCAAAATAAAATTAGCTTTAAAAGCACTTCTTTGAAATAAAATTTTATTATGTTAAAAAGTGGTATCATATTTTCAGTGAAAGTTTAGAATAAAAATTAATTTTGTAAAACAGAAACCATTATTGTAATGAAAAACTTTTTAGACCAGAATATCTCTCATGAGTCGCTTAAAATATTATTCAGTCAGGCTCCGGTAGCGATGTCTTTGCTTATGGGGGAAGATTTTATCATCAGTAATGCCAATCAGCAGATTCTTGAACTCTGGGGAAAAGATGCATCCGTTATAGGAAAAAAACTCGAGGAAGTACTTCCTGAAATAAGACCACAGGGAATTTTCGAAATATTAGACAATGTTTACAGGACAGGAGAAGTTTTTAAAGGTAATAAATGGTCGGTTTTTTTAGAGAAATTCGGAAATTACGAAGAACACTTTTTTAATTTCATTTATGCACCTGTGTATAATGAAGATCACAAAATTACCGGAGTAAGTGTTGTAGCCACAGAAGTTACCGAGCACGTTATTTCCGAGCAGAAACTTTTAGAAAGTGAGTACCGTTTTGAAGACCTCATCAGACAATCGGATTATTCCACCGCTATTTATCATTCAGAAGATTTATACATAGAACTTGCCAACGACAGGATGCTGAAAACCTGGGGAAAAGATGCCTCCGTAATAGGAATGAAGCTCGAAGAAGCACTTCCCGAACTGGAAGGACAGCCATTTATCGGCTTATTAAAAGAAATTTTTAAAACAGGAAAAACCTATTCTGCAACAGAAGACCCTGCAGATCTTGTAGTAGACGGCAAACTTCAGACTTTTTATTACAACTTTTCTTATAAACCGCTTAAAAACTCCAATGGGGAAGTTTATGCGATCCTTAATATGGCAGTAGATGTTACCGATATTGTAAAAGCCAGAAAAGAAGTACAGGAAAGTGAAAAAAAATACAGAGATCTTGCGGACTCTATGCCTCAGTTTGTCTGGACCTGCGATAAGCATGGCAAAATAACTTATATGAACGACAATTGGTACAAATACATGAAGTTCAAAAAAGAAGCAGATGCCAATGAAGCCATTAAAAATATCATAAGACCTGAAGTTTATCCTGATATTTTAAAAATCTGGGAAGAAAGTGTAAAAACAGGGAAACCTTTTGAAGTAGAATATGAATTTTCGGATCCCGATGACCCGGAAGTTTACCGCTGGTTTCTGGGAAGAGCGGTTCCCAATCTTAATCCCGACGGAGAAATACATCAGTGGATCGGAACTTTTACCGATATAGATGATTTTAAACAACTGCAGAACCAAAAAGATAACTTTCTGGGCATAGCCAGTCATGAACTTAAAACTCCACTTACCAGTTTAAAACTCTACACCCAGTTTATTGAAATGAACCTTAATAAAAAAGGCGATTATAAAAATGCAGAGGTGGCAAAAAGAATGAACGACCAGATTGATAAACTGACGGAGCTTGTAAATGATCTTCTGGATGTAACCAAAATTCAGAAAGGACAGATCCAGCTTAATGAATCTGATTTTGATTTTGATCAGCTTGTGGAAGATATTGTTGTAGAACAGCAGATGACGGCAAGACACAAAATTATCTTCAAGAAAGGCGAGATCGGGAAAGTAACCGCAGACAGGCACCGTATTTCTCAGGTGATGAGCAACCTCATCAGCAATGCCATTAAATATTCTCCTGATGCAGATGAAGTGATTGTTTCTACTCAGGTGAAAGATAATATGATAAAATTCAGTGTGAAAGATTTCGGGATCGGAATTCCCGAAGACAAACAGCATAAAGTTTTTGAGCAATATTACCGGGTAAGCGGAACAAAAGAACATACCTTTCCGGGTTTAGGATTAGGACTTTACATCTCCTCGGAGATCATCAAAAGAACCGGAGGAAAAATTTATGTTCACTCCGTAGAAGGAAAGGGGTCTGATTTTTGCTTCGAAATACCTAAAATTAAAATATAAAACATGTCTACACAAATTTTAGTCTTGGATGATAGTCCTGCAATTGTTGATTCTATTGAGATGATGATGGAGCTTGAAGGACTTACTGTTGCCAAGTTCTATAAAGGATCGGATATGCTCGATGCACTGAATACACAGCCTAAACCGGATGTTATCCTAATGGATATGTGGCTTTCCGGAGAAGATGGAAGAGATATATGCAGAACCATAAGAGCCGATGAAAATTTAAAAGATATTCCGGTGCTTATTATGTCCGCAAGCCGAGGACTGGAGCAGTCTGCTCTTGATGCAGGAGCCAACGATTTTATCGCAAAACCTTTCGATATGGGAGATATGATTTCCCGCGTGAGAACGTATATTAAATAAAAACAGATTTTCTTGAAACATCAAAATCCAAAATTTGAATTCTCCATATAATACACTAATTTTGTGTTCCCAAAAATTTTTTGCAGCATGGAGGATTATCTGAAAGGACTTAATGAATCACAATACGAAGCCGTTACCACATTACAGGGACCATTAATGGTTCTTGCAGGAGCGGGTTCCGGAAAAACGCGTGTACTTACCATGCGTATTGCCCATCTCATTACCAACGGAATCGATCCTTTTAATATTTTGGCGCTTACCTTTACCAATAAGGCAGCAAAAGAAATGAAAGAACGTATTGCAAAAGTAGTGGGACAGAGCAATGCAAGAAGTCTCTGGATGGGAACTTTCCACTCCGTGTTTGCAAGAATTCTGAGAAATGAGGCGCATTATCTCGGCTATCCTTCCAATTTTACCATTTACGATCAACAGGACGCGCTGAATGTCATCAAAAAAGTGTTGAAAGACATGAATATTGATGCCGATCTGTATAAACCCAAAAAAGTTCAGGCAAGAATTTCGACCTATAAAAACAACCTCATCACCGTAAAAGCTTATTTCAACAATCCTGAATTGATGGAAGCCGATGAAAAAGCCAATATGAAATTTATCGGGCAGATTTACCAGCGGTATGTAGAGCAGTGCTTCAAAAACGGATCGATGGATTTTGACGATTTGCTGTTAAAAACCAACGAATTATTAACCCGTTTCCCTGAAGTGTTAGCAAAATATCAGGACAGATTCAGATACATTCTTGTGGATGAGTATCAGGATACGAACCATTCTCAGTATCTTATCGTTAAAGCTTTAGCCTCAAAATTTGAAAATATTTGTGTCGTGGGAGACGATGCACAGTCGATCTATTCCTTCCGTGGCGCGAACATCTACAATATTTTGAACTTTAAAAAAGACTATCCGGATGCAATGACGGTTGCTTTGGAGCAGAATTACCGTTCTACCCAGAACATTGTGAACGCAGCAAATGTAGTGATCGCGAAAAACCTTCAGCAGTTCAAGAAAAATGTTTTCAGCGAAAATGAAGAAGGCGAAAAGATCAAAGTATACCGTTCTCTTTCCGATGCCGATGAAGCGAATTTCGTAGCCGGAAACATCTGGGAAACCAGAAACCGTGAGCAGAGAAAATACAGCGATTTTGCCATTTTATACAGAACCAACTCTCAGACGCGTGCTTTTGAAGATGCGCTGAGAAGAAAAAATATTCCTTACAAAGTCTACGGAGGTCTCTCTTTCTACCAGAGAAAAGAAGTAAAAGATCTCATCGCTTATCTGAGACTTTTAGTCAATGAAAACGATTCTGAAGCGTTGATGAGAATCATTAACTATCCGGCAAGAGGAATTGGAGAAACCACCCAGAATAAGCTGACTGTTTTTGCAGATGCTCAAAATATTTCCATTTCACAGGTTCTCCATAATTTACCGATGTATGCGCCACATTTAGGCTTAAACAACGGAGTTTTAAACAAACTGAACGACTTCTGGTCGATGATCAAAGCATTTCAGGTACTGCTGAAAACGGAAACTGCGTACAGCGTTGCGATGGAAGTGGCGAAACGAAGCGGACTGATTAAATTTTTAAAAGACGATCAGACTCCCGAAGGAATTTCCCGTGTAGAAAACGTTCAGGAATTAATGAACTCGATGCAGGGATTCATTGAAGAGCAGATGCAGCTGGAAGACGGAGATCCGAGCTTACCGAATTTCCTTGAAAACATTGCCCTTTCTGCCGATACGCAGGATAAAAACAATGAAGAGGATATGGTTTCGCTAATGACGATCCACCTTTCAAAAGGTCTTGAATTTCCGGTTGTACATTTGGTAGGGCTTGAGGAAAACCTTTTCCCGAGCTTTATGAGTTCTTCCACAAGAGAAGATCTGGAAGAAGAAAGACGTCTCTTCTATGTTGCTTTAACGAGAGCCGAAAAGCAGGTGTTTTTCTCTTATGCCGTTTCGCGTTTCCAGTGGGGGAAAATTACCGATGCGGAACCTTCAAGATTTTTAAGTGAAATAGATGAAGAATATATTGAGTTTGTAAATCCTGCTATTGAAAAACGTTTTATCAACAATTCCGGCATCAAATCCAATATTTTTGATGAACATCCTTCCGAAATGAGAAGTTTCAAAAAAGTGGAAAAGAAAACCATCGAAAGAAGCGACAGCTCAAAACCGATTGCAGAACCACGCAAACTGAAACCTGTAAATACAGCAAAAATCATCAATCCGAGCGGAGCTTCTTCTCAGGATATTGAAGTGGGCGATAAAGTAAGACACGACCGTTTCGGAATCGGAGAAGTGACTTTCCTCGACGGAACAGATCCTCAGAATATCAAAGCCAAAGTAGTCTTCCAGCATGAAGGCGAGAAAAATCTTATCCTGAAATACGCGAAACTAACAAAGATTTAAAAATTCATTTCAACTTTAAAAAATAGAAGATGACAATATTCATTTTCTGAATTCTTTTAGTCTATTAATTTTGTGGACTAATAAATATAATTTACATTTGCACTTTTAAAACATGAATTTAAAGTGAGTAATGTATGAAGAATAAAAAAACTATTTTTTCGGCATCGGTATTATTTTTCCTGGGAACATTTGCGTACGCACAGGAAAAAGATACAGTAAAAACAAACAACTTAGAGGAAGTTGTTATTTTGGGATCAAGAGGCGGAGCAAGGTCTAAAGTAGAGAGTCCGGTTCCGGTGGACGTTTTCAATATCAAAGAATCTTCGGTTATTTTACCGCAAACCAACGTTGCACAAATCCTTAATTTCATTGCACCGTCGTTTACATCAACCATACAAACCAATGCAGACGGAACAGATCATTTGGATCCTGCACAGCTCAGAGGGTTGGGTCCCGATCAGGTTTTGGTTCTTGTGAATGGAAAAAGAAGACACACTTCGGCGTTAGTCAATGTTAACGGATCTCCCGGAAGAGGAACAGTAGGAACCGATCTTAATGCCATTCCGTCTTTTGCCATCAGTAAAATTGAAGTTTTAAGAGACGGTGCTTCTGCGCAGTACGGTTCGGACGCTATTGCCGGAGTCATCAATTTAGGACTGAAAAGAGATACCGGAAAACTGACGGGACAACTAAGCTATGGCGGAAATCTTACCCCGACAGCCAACGATCATACAGGAGATTTTGACGGACAGAATATTCAGGTGGATCTTAACTACGGAAATAAAATCGGGAAGAAAGGCGGATTTTACAACATTACATGGACATCCCAGTTCAGAAATCCTACCTACAGAGCGGGAACAGAAAGCGGAAACATTTTCAATGCTTACAACGCGATCGAGCAGCGTGCTTTAAACAACGGCGTGAATCTTTCATCCCTTTTCACGAATATTAACAATACTCCGAATTCCCAACAGATCATCAATTATATTCATCAGTATGCGCAGGAAGTCAATTATTTTTCTCCGACGTTACAGAACCAGATTCAGTCGGCGAATACAATTTCCGCATTACAGGGAATTTTAAATACGAATGTGACGGATCAGGAACTGGCTTACAGAGGTTTGTCCAGAAAAGATTTCAATATGCAGGTGGGACAGTCTAAACTGAATAATCATCAGCTTTTTGCTAATGTAGAAGTTCCGCTGAACGACAACTGGAAAGTTTATACTTTTGGCGGATACAGTTTCAGACACGGAACTTCGGGAGGATTTTTCAGAAGACCTAACCAAAGCAGAACATTTACAGGATTGTATCCCAATGGTTATCTGCCGCAGATCGGAACAGATATTCAGGATCTTTCGCTTTCCGCAGGAATTAAAGGAGACTGGAAAGGCTGGAATATCGATTTCAGCAATACTTTCGGGCAGAATTCTTTCAGTTATGATATTAAAAATACCGGAAATACTTCTTTAAGATTTAATTCTCCGAATGAATTTGATGCAGGAGGTTTAAGATTTTCCCAAAATACCATCAATTTAGATTTTTCAAAAAAATATGATGTCTGGAGCGGAATCAATGTTGCCTTTGGAGCAGAACACCGTTACGAAAATTTTAAAATAACAGCAGGAGAAGAAGCTTCTTACGCTACGTATGATGTTTCCGGAAATCTATGGACCGGAAATACAGTTCGTCCGACCGACTTTTTCGGTGCTTCACTTCCGGGAGGCTCTCAGGTTTTCAGTGGATTTAAACCCGCAAATGCAGTGAATAAAAACCGACAGGCAATTGCAGGATATGCAGATGTTGAATTCAATTTTACCAACTGGTTATTGGCAGATGCAGCCGTGAGATATGAAAATTATTCAGATTTCGGTTCTACATTCAATTATAAACTGGCTTCAAGAATCAAAGTAAATAAAGACCTTAATTTCAGGTTTGCAGGTTCTACAGGATTCAGAGCGCCTTCCATTCATCAGATTTATTATAATGTAACATCAACTTTGTTTACAAACGGACAGCTTCTGGAAGTGGGAACATTCAGCAACGATTCAAAAGTTGCCAATTCATTGGAAATACCAAGTCTGAAACAGGAAACTTCAAAATCTGCAAGTGTAGGATTTACGTATAAAATTCCTTCGGCAAAACTTACGCTTACCGCAGACGGATATTTCATCAGAATTGATAACAGAATTCTGCTTACCGGTCAGTTTGCAAGATCTGCCGTTTCTCCGGCAACGCAGTTGATTTACGATGCCGAAAGAGTAAATGCCGTACAGCTTTTTACCAACGCCATAGATACGGAAACCAGAGGATTGGATATTGTCCTTGCGCATAATGCAAAATTCTCCAACATCAAACTGGATAATAATTTTGCAGTCAATCTTAACCAAACCAGAAAAGTCGGAGCCATCCATTCATCCGGATTATTACAGTCTTCAAATCTGGAAAATGTTTATTTTTCCGAGGCATCGAGAGTGTATCTGGAAGAAGCAGTTCCCAGAGTAAAAGCCAGCTTATCCAATCAGCTTACGTGGGGAAATGCCATTTTCTATCTTAGAAATACTTACTTCGGAAAGGTAACGAGTCCCGATATTATTGATGCAAACGGAGACGGCATCATTTCTCCGAATGAACATCAGGAAATAACAGATAAAATCATTACCGATGTTTCTCTGGCTTATCAGTTTACCAAAAATATAGGACTTACCGTTGGGGTCAATAATCTTTTTGATATTTACCCAACGAAAAACCTTCCTGCTTCTTCCAATAACGATCAGTTTATTTACTCAAGATCAACTTCACAGTTTGGGCAGAACGGAAGATTTGTATTTTCAAGACTTAACTTTAATTTTTAAGTAATTTTTTTAATTCTCAATCTTAAATGAATCCGGTTTTTCCGGGTTCATTTTTTATTTGGGTAAAAAGACAATTTGTATCTTTAAACCATAAAAGTTATACAATGAAAAGGATTCTGCTATTTTTACTTCTTACCCTGTTTTCCACACCGCTTTTTTCTCAGGAATACCTCACCGAAAATAATATCCATTATTATGATGAAAAAACCAGTAAATCTGATGCTTACATCAATGAAAGATGCGTGCTGGATATTTATATTCCGAAAAATGTGAAAAATTTTCCTACGGTGATCTGGTTTCACGGCGGAGGTTTAACCGGAGGTGAAAAGGAAATTCCGGAAGGACTGAAAAATAAAGGAATCGCCGTGATTGGAGTTAATTACAGACTCTCTCCGAAAGTTAATGCTCCGAAATACATTGAAGATGCAGCCGCAGCAACAGCTTGGGTTTTTAAGAATATTAAAAATTATGGAGGAAGTGAAGATCTTGTCTTTATTTCTGGACATTCTGCGGGAGGTTATCTTGCCATTATGGTAGGTTTAAACAAAATGTACCTGAACAAATATGGAATTGATGCCAATAAACTTGCCGGAATTATCCCTTTCAGCGGACAGATGATCTCGCATTTTACCACAAGAAAAGAAAAAGGAATTGATGAACTGGATGCCAGAATTGACGAATATGCACCGCTACATTTCATCAGAGCAGACGCACCGCCATTGTTATTAATTACCGGAGACCGCCAGAAAGAACTGCTCGGAAGATATGAAGAAAATGCTTATATGGCGCGAATGATGAAGCTGAAAGGTCATAAAGAAACTACTTTATACGAACTTCAGGGTTTTGATCACGGCGGAATGGCGCAACCCGCTTTTCCTTTGCTTATCAACGAAATGAAAAGAGTGGAAAAGGGCGGGAGATAGGATGGAGGAAGGAAGATGGAAGATGGAAGTATGATGAGGTAGGCTAAAGCGGGAAGCGGGAAGAGGGAAGAGGGAAGAGGGAAGAGGGAAGAGGGAAGATTTGATGCTAATAAATGTGCATACAGATTTTAAACTTCCATCCTCCAGCTTCCCTACTTCTATCTTCCATCTTCTAACTCCCAACTTCTCTCCTAATTATTTTGCAAAGTTTTTTATTTTTTCTTTCTTTGGAGCGAAAATAAAATGATTTCGAACGATGGGTATGTTTTACAACAATGCGGTTTGTGATATTTATATAGGAAAAAGTGCAGGAGCTAAAATGATGCAGGATATCAGAAATGCTCAGAGAAATGTGAAAATTGTTTCCCCTTACCTTTCTCCTTTTTTAATTAAAGAGCTGATTTACCTTCATTCCAGAGGAATTAAAATAAGATTGGTTACCAGCGATGAAATCGAAGATTTTTACGGCTACGACAAGAATATTCACAAACTGATTATTCAGAATAAACACGTTGACGAAAAGGCAAAACAGACCAGAGACAATCTGGTAAGCCTCTCCGGAACCCTGCTTTTTGCCATGATTGGTTTGGGCGTGGTTTTGCTTCCGTTGATGTATCTTTTAAACAATTTTAAACTTGCTTACGGATTTATTATTGTCATCTTAATGTTTCTTATAAGAGATTCCATCGTTAAAAAAATAAAAAAGACAAAAGTGTATCATTACAGCTACAAACAGCTTTTTCCCTTCAAGGTTTTTGTCTCTCCGAATAGCGGAAATTCTACCAATAAAACCTTCATTCACAGTAAAATTTATATCATTGATGACGAAATTGCCTATCTAGGCTCTCTGAATTTCACAGGAAGCGGCGTGAAAGACAACCACGAAACCAGAATACGAACAACCGATCCGGAAGCCGTTGCTAAAATCATCGAAGAAGTTAAAGAAATTTTTTATCATTCCAATCTTCCGGAAAGAGATATTCAGTTTTGGGGAAGTCAGTTGTATGAAGAACCGGATAATTAATTTTGTTGATAGTTGATAGTTGATAGTTGATAGTTGATGTACGTTGGATTAGATTTTTAAGCAAAAAATTCACAATTGACTGCAGAGCAAATTCACCATTCACTTTAATTAATCACCGCATTTATTTTCTGCCACAAAACATCATCAAAATCCGAAAGAGCAAGATTCACATTGTCTGCAGCATCACCCATTCTGATGATGACGAGTTTTTTGCTTGGAACGACATAGATTTTTTGATCATTTTTACCTAAAGCACAAAACATATCATCCGGTGCACTCGGAATCAATTTTCCGTTGAACTGAAACTGAGTCTGCGGCATATGATAACTTGTCTTTCCGTTCAGCCACCACAGATAACCGTAGGCTAAATTGATACTTTGGGAAGTATTCGTTGCACTTTGGAAATAATTCGAGTTGATGATCTGTGTTCCGTTCCAGTTTCCGTTGTTTAAAGCCATCAGTCCGAAACGCGCCATACTTCTCGTCGTACTCCAGTACACACTGTTGTCGCCGCTTTGAATCCAGTTTCCTGTCATCCCGATTTTATCCCTAAGTTTGGCATTGAAATATTGTGACCAAGTCTGTCCTGTTGATGCGGCTACAACATCCTGAAGTTTTACATAGACATTGTGATACGCCCATCGTGTTCCCGCATCAGCTTTGTACTGTAGATTTGCCGGACTTACATCATCTCCGAGACTGTCATCAAGACCGGAAGTCATTGTCAGTAAATTCCGGCAGGTAATTAAATTTTCTTTTGCCAATGGAGCGCTTGTCCAGCCGGTTCCGATGTATGTGGAAACTTTATTGTTGATATTGATAAATCCTTCCTGTTCTGCAATTCCCGTTACCGTTGAGGTTAACGTTTTTCCCGCGCTTGCCCAATACCAAGGTGTAGTAGAAGTATGTCCCGAAAAATAATTTTCCATAACAATTCTTCCGTTTTGCAGGATCATGAAACTTTTAGAATGTTTGGTTTCCAGATACGTCAGAAGATCCTGAACTTTGTCCTGATGCCAGTTTAATGCAGAAAGAGATTTGGCTTCCCAGACATCACTGTTGGAAGGAGGAAAGTACATGGCTTCCGTTGTAGAAACCGTACTGTTCGGATCTGAAGAGGGTTCCGTAATATCATCAGAAGAACTGCAGGATAATGCTAAAAAACAAAATGCAGGAACAGAAAATAGATTTTTTATTTTCATACGAAATTAGTTTAAATTCTGATTTTTAGATCATCATAACAAGGAATAGTTAAAAATATTTTATGAAAAATGTTAAAAAGATCTTCAATTGCAATTTAAACTAATTTCAGGATTAACTGCAAAAGATGCAAAAGACAATAATAGAGCGAATTTTCAGAATAAGCAAAGCGTTCAAAAGAATAAAAATCAAAGATTTTTAAAAACTATTGTGATCTTTTTTCTTTTAAAATCAGCACTTTGAATAAGGATTAGCTTATCTTTTGTGACTTTTGTGGTTATATAAAAAGGGTAAATATTCTTTGTTGAAAAGCAAATTATCTTCAATTAGAATTTAAACTAAAACTTGAATAAACTAATTTCAGAATTAACCACAAAAGATGCAAAAGATAATAATAAAGTAAATTTCAAGAATAAGCAAAGCACTCTAAAGAATAAAAATCAAAGATTTTTAAAAACTCTTGTGATCTTTTTCTTTTAAAATCAGCACTTTGAATAAGGATTAGCTTATCTTTTGTGACTTTTGTGGTTATATAAAAAAGTTAAATGTTCAATTAAAATTTAAACAGAAACGTTTTACTTTTTATGTGCTTCAATAAAACGGATCATATCATCCGTAAGCTGATCCATATATTTTTTATCAGTTGTTCCGAAACCATGCGTTCCGTCTTCTACCACGACAAGTTCAGCTTCTATATTTTGCTTTTTCAGCTTTTTTACCAGTTTTTTAGAATGACTCAATGGCGCTACCTTATCTTTATTTCCATGAAGAATAAAGGTCGGAATTCCGTTTTCAGTCTCATTGATCGGGGAAACCGTTTCCAGATAATCTATGGCTTTTCTTTTTTCATCATTAATATCGTACCCGGAAATTCCATAAACCAGTTTCTTTCTGATCTCAACAATCGGCTTAAAGAACAAACCGACAATAGACACCGGAACTTTTCCCAGTCGTGTATGAAGAAGTTGATTGATATCAGTCGGTCCGAAATTATCAACCACATAATTTACCTTTGCCGAATAAGAAGATAATTCAGGGCTTCCCAAATATTCATTATCATTCGTGTATGCAGCCATCAGAGCGAGATGCGCTCCCGAAGAAGCTCCGAAAAACCCTATGTTATTGGGATCAAAATGATACTGATCTGCATTTTTTCTTACCCATCGCACCACATCTTTAGTATCCTGAATCGGCAGCGGAAAATGTACGGTTTCGCTTACAAGGGTATAATCGATGCTTACCACAGCATAATTTTTTTCAACAAGTTTTAAAATGAAATTTTCGATATAATTGTTGGATCTTACTACTTTATCACCTTTCGCCCATGCTCCGCCGTGAACATAGATTACCACAGGAAGTTTTGCAGAACCCGCGTTTTTCGGTTTGTACAGATCCAATTTGATGGGATTTCCGGAAGCATCATTTTTATACGTGATATTTTCTGAAAAAGCCGTTTTTTCGGGAAGAAGAACACTTGGCGGTGTCGGAGTTCCTTCGATCGGACCCTGAGAATAACTCAACGTAAAAAAGCTGAACAGAAAAATAAAAAACAGGCTTTTGGAAAACCTGTATGCCGTATTGTCATTCGTAAATTTCATAGAATATTTTTTTGAGGGTATTATTTTACTAACTCCTCAAAAAGCCTACCAAAAGTATCTTCCAGATTTCTGGATTTTCCGGGATGAGGTCTCGAAGTCTGGATCACAGAACTTCTTACGGCAGTCAGCCAGCGGAATCTTTCAGGTATTTCAAGCTGTGCAATCGGTCCGCCGTCTTTTGCGCCGTCAGCGATTTTTTTGAAGCTTTCCAGATTCTGGATCACGTCTTCATAGTCTATTTTGCTTCTCATCAGCTTAAATTTATCCGGACAGAGGTAAAATTCCACCTTAATGAATTTTTCTTTTTTTGAAAACATTACCAGTCCGATATTGAAAAATTCTTCTCTTTCAACCTTCGGAACCAATCGTATCACCGCGTATTCGTAGATTTTATCCTCTTGCATTTTTAGCTTCGTTTAAAAAGATTTCAGAATGTTCTAATCGGGTCTTCAGGAAGTTGAAATAGATTTCGCGGATTTCTTCCGGCGTTTCTTCCGCATCATTCCAGTGCAGCCAGTCTTCGGGAATGATATTCACAATTTCTCTGAATACCTTTTCGTTCAGTACTTCTTTGGCAAACAGATCGGCTTCATCCAGCTTTGATGCCTGTGGAAGCAAAACATGGTCTTTTACATATTTAAAAGGTGTTTTTGCTGCCGCATCAAAATTCTGCCATGAGTGATGAAAATAAAAAGAAGCTCCGTTATCAATAATCCAGAGCTCTTTATGCCACATCAGCATATTTGTGTTTCTGAAAGTACGGTCGATGTTTGTGATAAATGTATCCAGCCAGACGATTTTCGAAGCGAGAAGCGGATCGATCTTCACACTCGGATCATAAGTAATGGAACCTGAAAGATAATGAAGTCCCAGATTAAGACCTTCGGAATTTTTCAAAAGATCCTGAATTTCTTCATCGGCTTCGGTTCTTCCGAAATCCACATCAAGATTCACAAAAACAAGCTCGGGAATTTTCAATCCTAAAATTTCTGTAATTTTTCCGCCGATCAGTTCAGAGATCAGCATTTTTACTCCGTGACCTGCTCCACGAAATTTCAGAACATATTTAAAATCATCATCTGCTTCTGCCAGAGCAGGCAGAGAACCTCCCTCCCGAAGCGGCAGAATATAACGCATGACGGTTACCTTTCTTAAATCCAACATAAGGCAAAAATAAGATATTCCTTTGTGTTTATTTCTATTTATACTATTTTTAGGTAAAAAAATGATTGTTTCGAAATTATTATTGTTATTCTGAGCCAAGCTCGCATCTATTAATGCTTTGTCGGAATAACAAAAAAAGTTTTTAATACATTATTATACAATACAATATGCAGATCACAAAAAAGCAAAATATCATTATTTCCAATCCTGAAACCAGAGATTTTCTCGCCGATGCATTTTTTCCGGAAACAGACCAGAAACTACCTTTGGTGATTTTCGTTCACGGCTATAAAGGCTACAAAGATTGGGGTGCATGGAATATTATGGCTGAAAAGTTTGCGGAAGCAGGATTTTTCTTTGTTAAATTTAATTTTTCGCACAACGGAACAACAGTTGAAAATCCTCATGAATTTGCTGATCTTGAAGCCTTTGGAAATAATAATTATTCTAAAGAGCTTTCGGATCTGGGAACCGTGATTGATTACTTCGTTAAAAATGAAAATGTAGATGCTGATAAGATTATCCTGATCGGTCACAGCAGGGGAGGAGGAATATCTATCATCAAAAGTTTTGAGGATGAAAGAATTCATGGTTTAATTACCCTTGCAAGTGTAGACACACTGGATCGCTTCCCGAAAAATGATGCTTTTGAAAGATGGAAAGAAGCCGGAGTGTATTATGTGATGAATGGAAGAACAAAGCAGGAAATGCCTCATTATTATCAGTTTTATGAAGATTTTGAAAATAATTTTCACCGTTTTGATGTGGAAAGAGCAACCGAGATGGCGAAAGTACATTATTTAATCATTCATGGGACAGATGATGAGGCAGTGAATGTAAAAAGCGCAGAGCATCTTCACATTCTGAACCCAAATTCTGAGCTGTATCTTATTGAAAAAGCCAATCATACTTTTGGGGCAAAAGAACCTTGGGAAGAGTCAAAACTGCCAAAAGATCTCAATGAAGTTACAGAAAAATGTATTACGTTCATTAAAGAGAAAATATGATTTTTCTGGATTTATCACTAATATATTCAAATTAAAAATTTTTCATATATTAGTGATATCAACAAATCTAAATCGTACACTATGAAAAATTTAAAAAAATTGAGCAGAGAAGCTAAAAAAAGTATTGTAGGGCAAGGACCTAGTTGTCCGCCTGTAGGATGTTATAATTTCTATCTCAGCGATGGAGACAGTACTTGTATCGCTTCTGGATGTCCAAACGATTACGGAACAATTGTTACGGTAAACGGACGATCTCAGTGCTGTTTCTAAAAAAGTAAAGGAGTGAAAATTTTCACTCCTTATTTATTTATTCATTTGTATAGCATTCTCTTTTACCGATTTTAAGAGACTTCTGAAGTTCTTCATGGTCATCATTTCAGTGGAAGGTGTAAAGATCGTTGCTTTCTCACCTTTTTCTACAGAAACTTCCGAATAGGCTTTGAGGGTATAGATCTTTTTCAATGTTTTGATGTCATAAACATCCATCATCGCAAATGTTTCATTTTTTCTGTATTCGTCTTGTACGCCTAAAGTATGGTCTAAACCGTTTCGGACTTTGAAAGTATAAATATTCACCAGAAAATTGAAATCGGAATTGTTTTTAAGGTCTTCCAGATCATCCGTTTCCGGACTGAACGGAATATCATGACTGATTAAGTTTTCAGATTTTGCTGTTTTTAAATCATAGGCTTTTCCTTCACTTAACTGAGTAAATAATTTCATGGTTTCTGCAGTCATCATTTCCCGGTGGTGCGCATCAACCGTAGTATTGATATTGTTTATTAGCCATTTTTGATCTTTTGAAAATATGAGCGATTTGCTGTAAATTCCGTAATCTTTTCTAACCGGATAGTAGCATGATTGTAAACCCAGCAATATCAATAATAAGAAGAAATATTTTCTCATAAATCTCTTAATAAATCAGAATTTTCCATGCATCTTCAATTTTACTTTCCAGTAATAATTTCTGCGCTTCAAAATGAACCTTTTCATCGGAATGATAATTTCCTAAAGGCAGTATTTCAACATTTGCAAGCATTCCCAAATCGTTTCCTGTGAATATTCTGCTGAATTTTATTTCATCCGGAAGAAGATCAAAACCGATTCCTTTGGTTACCAGAGGTTTTGGAACTTCAAAAAGATTGTCTGCTGTGTTTCTGGAATACCAGTTGCTTCCCAATCTTGCCACCATATCCAGTTTTGCCTGATCCAGATTTCCGTTTTCATCCAGATATTCTTCGCGGATATGAATTTTCTGAACTTCACAGATCACCAGATTTCCTGCACCGCCCTGATCGCCCAAAGATTTTACTTCTAAAACTTTGCATTCAAAATTTACAGGGCATTCTTCAATTAATTTAGGCTGAACAAAATCAGCATCTTTCATCGTTAATCCGGATTTAATGAATTCGTTAACGCCTTCTTCATATTCTGTTGAAGCCAAAGAAATCTGCTGTACAATCGGAAAATTAACCGTTCCTATAACCACTTCCGGGACTTCCAGAACGTTTTCCAGCGTATGTTTAATAGTATTGTCGCGAACTCTTCTTGAAGGTGAAAAAACCAAAACCGGAGGAACCGTACTAAACATATTAAAAAAACTGAACGGCGACAGATTGCTGTTTCCGTCTTTATCAAGCGTTGAAGCCAGTGCAATGGGACGTGGTGAAACGGCAGTCTGCATAACTGTTTGCAGTTGCACGGGAGTTATTTCTGAGGGGATGAGTGTTTTCATATTTTATTTAACCACAAAAGGCACAAAAGTTTTTTTTAAGTAAATAATTAAATTTTTCAAGATCAAAAAAGCATATCGTAATATTTATTTACAAAAGTTTCATGTCCTTGATGATATAAATTTTTCACATTAAAATTCACCAGTATTCCTTTGGGCTTCTTCATTAAATTAATATAATTCAAAATTTGGGCACGATGAATTTCGTTCAGTTCTGAAACTGCTTTTAATTCAATTACAATTAAATCTTCAACCAAAAAATCACAAAAGAAATCACAATTTATTTCTTTCCCTTTATAAATGATGGGCACTTTAAACTCGGATTTAAAATTTATATTTCTTAATCTGAATTCTTCTTCCAGACATTTATGGTAGACACTTTCCAATAAACCGGCTCCTAAAATTTTGTGAACTTCTATGCATGCTCCGTTAATCTTGTAAGTAAGATCGGTTAAATAAGATTGTGTAATCATAAAAGCTTTTGTGACTTTTGTGGTTAAATCTATTTTTACAGAGCAGGAATAATTTTCCCTGAAACTTCACCGAAACCAACTCTCACTCCGTCTTTTTCAGCCCAGGCTTTCATGGTTACCGTATCGTTATCGTTGATGAATTTTCTTTCTTCTCCATTGTTTAACTGAATCGGATTCTGACCTCTCCACGTTAATTCAAGCATGGAACCGAAAGATTTCGGATCGCTTCCTGAAATGGTTCCGCTCGCGTAAAGATCTCCGACTTCCACGTTGCAGCCGTTTACGGTGTGATGAGCCAGTTGCTGCGTCATGTTCCAGTACATATGCTTGTAGTTGCTTTCGCAGATCAGGTTTTGCTCTCCGTTTTCAGGCTGAAGATAGACTTCAAGATTGATGTCGTAATTTTTATCTCCTTCAAATTTCAGATAATCCAGAACTTCAGGATCCTGTTTAGGAGAAGCGGTTCTGAATGGTTCTAAAGCTTCCAGAGTAACCACCCACGGCGAAATAGAGGAGCCGAAATTTTTAGCTAAAAATGGTCCCAGCGGAACATATTCCCAAGACTGAATGTCTCTTGCCGACCAGTCGTTGAAAACCACCATCCCGAAAATCGCGTCTTCAGCATCTTTGGTGGAAATACTTTCGCCCATTTCGGTGTTTTTATTGATGATGAATGCCATTTCAAGCTCAAAATCCAATTGATTGCATGGTCCGAAGACTGGTTTTTCTACATCTGCTGGTTTCATCTGACCTTTCGGACGGTTGATTTCCGTTCCTGACACTACAATAGAGGAAGCTCTTCCGTGGTAACCTACCGGAAGATGTTTCCAGTTGGGAAGCAATGCATTCGCAGGATCTCTGAACATTTTTCCCACGTTGGTTGCGTGTTCGATGCTGCTGTAAAAATCTGTGTAATTCGGAATATGAACCGGCATCATCATTTTAACCTGATCCAGCTCATAGAAGGCTTCTTCGATTGTTTTTTCGTCTTTTGACAAAGTAGAACCTTCCTGTAATAATTCCTGAATTTTTAAACGAACGGCATTCGTTACAGGCTTTCCAAGTTCGATGAATTCATTTAAGGTATAGGCTTCGAAAACGTTATCGCCTAAGCCTTCGATTTCTTCGAAATATCCCAGATCGTATAACGTTGCAAGATCGATGATCTGATCGCCGATTCTTGTACAGCATCCGATGTATTCTTTGTTGAAAACCGCTACACCAAACGGAATATTATGAATAGAAAAATCTGAATCTGATGAATATTCTACAAATGATTTCATAATTTTAGAATTTAGTTTGGACTTTATAAATCCGTTAGATTTTAAATTTTAAATATTCTGAAGGCTTTTTAATCAGTTTAAGCGTTCAAAATATTTACTTTTTAGATTTGGTTTTGTTTTTAACTTTAGAAAAAGATTCTTCGTCAATCCATCTTGCTTTAGTATTCACGTCGATCAGGTACAGAATATTGTCCTGTCTTGTTAAAAGCAATGTTTTGGTAACGGGGATCGGAACTTTTTTGTTTTCCAGAAGATCCGCTCTTAAAGAAATGATGTTCTTTTTATTTCTCACGATATCTCCTGAAAAAACATTCGAACTGCTTTCTCCGGTAGCTTTATCGTCAAAAACTTCTACGTAAGTCGCTTTGTTTCCTTTAATGACAATAAAATCCCTTTCGGTATGGTCTGCTTCATCATTGATGAAAACAAACTTTTTATTATCAATGTTTACCGCTTCCAGATTCTGGTTGACTCCCTTTCTTTCTTCAAGTCGGGTAAGAATATCATTTAGTGAACCGTACTGTGCTTTTAATCCAAAGCTTGCTCCTAAAAATAACATTCCCATTAAAAATTTTCTCATATTAATGTGTTTTTAAAAAAAGTTTTGTCAAGACTGTTCATCCTGACAAAACTCAATATTACAAATAAAATTAAAGGTTTCCTCTTCTTTCCTGTTCTCTTTCCAATGCTTCGAATAATGCTTTGAAGTTTCCTGCTCCGAAGCTTTGCGCTCCGTGTCTTTCAATAATTTCAAAGAATAGAGTAGGACGGTCTTCTACAGGTTTTGTAAAGATCTGCAGCAAATATCCTTCCTCGTCATGATCGATAAGAATTCCCAGTTCCTGAAGTTTCTTAAGATCTTCGTCGATGTGTCCCACTCTTTCAGGAACCATATCGTAATAGGCTTCAGGCGGCGCAGATAAAAACTCTACCCCACGTTTTTTTAATTCTGTTACGGTGTGGATAATGTCTTTTGTAGCAACTGCAATGTGCTGTACCCCTTCACCTTCATAGAAATCAAGATATTCTTCTACCTGAGATTTTTTCTTACCTTCTGCAGGTTCGTTAATCGGGAATTTTGCATAACCGTTTCCGTTGGACATTACTTTAGACATCAAAGCAGAATATTCTGTGTTGATCTGCTTATCGTCAAAAGAAAGAATGTTTACAAATCCCATTACTTTTTCGTACCATTCTACCGTTGGGATCATTCTGTCCCAGTCTACATTTCCTACGCAGTGGTCTACATATAAAAGACCTGCATCTTCAGGCTTGTAATCGCTTTCCCATTTTTCGTAACCCGGCATGAAAGGACCTTTATAGTTTTTTCTTTCGATAAACATATGAACGGTTTCTCCGTAAGTATAAATTCCGGACATTCTTACCTCACCATTTTCGTCTGTTAACGTTACCGGCTTAAGGTAAGGTTTTCCGCCTCTTTTTGTGGTTTCTTCAAACGCAGAATAGGCATCATCCACCCAAAGAGCCAAAATTTTCACTCCATCACCATGTTTTTTTACATGCTCATTGATCGGAGAATCAGACTTTAGCCCTGTTGTAAGTACCAATCTTATTTTTCCCTGCTGAAGAACATAAGAAGCACGATCTCTTACTCCGGTTTCAGGACCAGCGTAGGCAACAGACTGAAAACCGAAAGCGGTTTTATAATAATGCGCAGCCTGTTTAGCATTTCCTACATAAAACTCAATGTAATCTGTACCGTTGATGGGTAAAAAATTCTCAGCCTGAGCAATTTTTTCGGCAAATGTAAGTGTTGACATATTCTATTTTTACTTTTATATTTATGGGAATGCAAATTACGAATTTCTTACTAATACGAAAAATATTAACAAACGCACGTTAGGTTAATTTAACATAATCGTAAAGAAAAGTTCATTTAAGTATGCTTAAGTTTATTGTTTTGGTAATAATGTTTATAGATTTGTATTGCTAACAAATGAAAAAAAAATATTTCGAAAAACGAAGCCACAGGTTTTCCCTGCGGCTTTCTTTATTTTACATTGTTTAATCTTCCTGCATCGGGATTATAATTATCCCAGATTTTCCAGACATTGTCTATTTTGCGGATGAAATAAATTTGGGTATTCAGTTGGTTTACAAAATGCTCTTCATCTGTTGCTCCTACTTTGAACAGAAGATTCCAGAATTCCTGAGATTCCAGAATTTTTTTGTCCGGTTCATCCGTCACGATATGGATATCGAATACTTCATAATTCGAACGGTTATTTTTCGTTACCAGATGAAAATCCCTGTCGCACAATTCTTTGCTGAAGTGCGATGCTCTTTCCAGAAAAGGAGATTCATTAAAAACCAAATCTTTGAAGAGTTCCGTTTTATGATCCGGAAACTGTTTATAAAATTCAAAAACGGTAGCGCAGTAATCATACACCATCTGGAAAAACTTCTGGTTGTTGTTTTCTTCGTTATCCTGTCTCTTTTCCTTTATAAACTGAATGTAGGCATTTAAATCTTTATACCCCAGAAAAATACAGATCTTATCCAGTGTTTTCAGAAACCGGAGATCGTTGTGCGTTTTGTCCTGATAATCATTTTCAAAAAAACGCTGAAGGGTAACATGGGAAATCGTATTCCCAATTTCAAACTTTTTTCCGCCTTTAAGTTCTTCAGCCTCAGAAAGTTCATCTTTAATGATTTCAGAAAGAATAATATAATGGCTTCGCTTCCATTCCTGTACATTTCCCAGAACCGAATTTTTCACTTTGGGGTGTTTTATAACCTCTTCTCTTATCGAATTATATATCGTTTTCAATGTCCTGTTTTTAAAAGCTCTTTAGCAAATATACTGCCATTTAACTGAATTTTTCCGACTATTTCATTATGTTAAATTGAAGGTGTATTTTTTTTAGGACATGGAACCTGAAAATCTGGTAAAATAAATGAAAAATTAGTGCTTAAACCTTTCATAAGCAGCTTTTTCCAGCATTTCCCTGTCATCGGGATGCGCGATGCTGATTAATTCCTGAGCTCTCTGTCTTAAATTTTTTCCGTAAAGATAAGCAGTACCATACTCCGTTACAACCCAATGAATATGCCCTCTTGTGGTTACCACTCCGGCTCCCTGTTTCAGGAAAGGAACAATTCTGGAAACTCCTTTTTTGGTTCTCGAAGTAATTGCAATGATCGGTTTTCCGTCTTCGCTTAATGCTGCTCCTCTCATAAAGTCCATCTGTCCGCCGATTCCGCTGTACTGCATCGTTCCGATGGAATCTGCGCAGACCTGTCCGGTAAGATCAATTTCAATCGCCGAATTGATGGCAACCATTTTATTATTTCTCATGATATTGATCGGAAAATTTACCGTACTTACATCGTCAAATGAAAATACAGTGTTATCGTCTACGTAATCATACAGTTTTCTTGTTCCGAAACAGAAACTGGTAATGGTTTTATTGTCGTTGTAACCTTTATATTTATTATTGATGACATCATTCTGGATCAGATCAATCACTCCGTCACTCAGCATTTCGGTATGTACTCCCAGATCTTTATGATTGTGAAGACATTTCAAAACCGCATCAGGAATGGTTCCGATTCCCATTTGCAGGGTGGATTTATCGTCAATTAATTCGGCAACATTTTTTCCGACCAGCATTTCTTCCGGACCTACTTTTGCTCCATAATCTACGGTTGGAAGTTCTTCTTCATGCCATACAAGCTTATGAATTCTGCTGATGTGGATCATTCCGTCACCATGCGTTCTCGGCATTAAAGGATTGACTACGGCGACAATTATTTTTGCAGTATCAACCGCAGCTCTCGCAACATCAACGGAAGTTCCCAATGTACAGAAACCATGTTTGTCAGGCGGGGAAACGGTAATTAAAGCAACATCAAGCGGTAATATATTTTTTCTGAAAAGGATAGGAATCTCGCTTAAAAATACAGGGACAAAATCTCCTCTGTCAGAATTCACCGCATCGCGGACAGGAGACGAAACAAATAAAGAATTAACGAAAAATTTGTCTTTGTACTCAGGTTTTGCAATTTCCACATTTCCCTGCTGGGTAATGGAAACCATTTCTACATTATCCAAACGGTGGGATTGCCTCGCTAGTTCGTCGATTAAGTAATTCGGAGTACAGGCGCTTCCGTGAAAAAATACACGGTTTCCGCTTTTAATGGTATAAATAGCTTCTTCTGCGCTGATGTAATTTTGCATATTGAAATTTTTTATGAATTTTTCTTAGTCTTAAAGATAGTTCATATTGTTTTTACTTAGTCTTATTATTCGAAGATTTTTATCATGTTTTAATCAAATTGATTCAAAAAAAGGACTGAAATTAATATTCAGTCCTCAATATATTTTAATAATAATTTTATAGCTAAAAGCCGGAAACCACTCGCCAAAAGCTTTATTACTCCTGAGAACGGTCTTCAAGATGGTTGTCTTCGTTTTCCAGCCATGAAGTTTTGTAAGAAGGATCTTCCACTTTTAAAGCTTCTTCCGTAATTTTCAAAGGTCTGAAAGGATCTACCATTACAGCATATTCTTCTGTGAATTTTTTACCGATGCTTCTTTCCATAGCTCCCGGATGCGGTCCGTGAACAATTCCTCCCGGGTGAAGCGTAAAATCCATTAAATCGATATGGTTTCTGCTCATGAAATCGCCTTCCGTATAAAATAAAACCTCATCAGAATCAATATTTGAATGATTATAAGGAGCCGGAATGGCTTGTGGATGATAATCGTACATTCTTGCACAGAACGAACAAACTACGAAATTATGGGCTTCAAAAGTCTGGTGAACCGGAGGCGGTTGATGAATTCTACCTGTGATCGGCTCAAAATTTTTAATATTGAATTTATAAGGATAAAAATAACCGTCCCATCCCACAACATCAAACGGATGTGTTGCGTAGATGAAGTCTGTAATCTGGTTTTCTTTTTTTACTTTAATTAAAAATTCTCCCTTTTCGTCTTTCGGTTCCACAAAAGTAGGAGTGATGATGTCCCTTTCGCAGAAAGGAGAATGTTCCAGCAATTGCCCGAATTCGTTTCTGTATCTTTTCGGCGTATAAATCGGGGAGTGGCTTTCTACCACGAAGAAAACCGTATCATCAGAATGCAGTTCCACCTGATAAATCGTTCCTCTTGGTATAATTAAATAATCCCCCACAGAAAATTCAAGATTTCCTACAAAAGTTTTTAAGATTCCGCTTCCGCTGTGCGCGTATAAAAGCTCATCGCACTCAGCATTTTTGTAGAAATAATCCATTGATTTTCTTGGCTTCGACAGTCCCATTTTCAGGTCGTTGTTCACCATTAAGAACTTACGGCTGTCCATAAAATCGTCTTCGGGAGTTACGTTCATTCCCTTAAACATTCTTGGCGTTACGTTTTTATCAATAACAATTTTCGGGGCTACGTCTTTCGGTTCACCGATGGATTTTATCTGTGTCGGACGGTGAATATGGTACAATAACGAAGAAATTCCATGAAAACCTTCCGTCCCGAAAAGCTGTTCATAGTAAAATTTATCTTCAGGAGATTTGAAAATCGTGTGTCTTTTTTGGGGAATATTTCCCGACTGATGATATCTCATTTTACTTTTATATGTTGATTCTCAAATTTAACACTTTTTCATGAATTCAATTTAATAATATTTTTCAGATGAGTTTTGTGATTAAAAAATAATTGTTAGCTTTGTCTAACAATTATAATTTCATGAGACGAATATTATTTTCTACAATCTTCTTTTCGGGGTTCTGCTTTTCACAGGAAACGGACAGTCTGGCTTTGAATGCGTCGAAAGAGCAGGATTCTGCAAAAGTTTTAAATCCAAAAATCAAAACAAGAGATATTGATGATGTGGTGATTACAGGAACGATAAAACCAATCAGCAAATCAAAAAGTCCTGTAAATGTTGAAATTTATTCGCAGAAGTTTTTTCAGAAAAATCCGACGCCGAGTATTTTTGAAGCCATTTCCATGGTGAATGGAGTAAAACCTCAGTTAAATTGTTCCGTCTGCAATACGGGAGATATTCACATCAACGGACTGGAAGGTCCTTACACGATGATTTTGATTGACGGAATGCCGATTGTAAGTTCGCTGTCCACCGTTTACGGACTGAGCGGAATTCCGAACAGTCTGGTTGACAGAATTGAGGTAGTAAAAGGTCCTGCTTCCTCTATTTACGGCTCCGAAGCAATGGGCGGTGTCATCAATATCATTACTAAAAATGCTTTGACTGCACCCAAATTAAGTGTCGATCTGATGACGACAACCTGGAGTGAAAATAATGTAGACCTTTCCACGAAATTTAATTTTGGAAAGAATGTCGCTTCGCTGTTGAGTATGAATTATTTCAACTATACAAAAAGATTCGATTACAATAAAGACAATTTTACGGATGGAGCTTTGCAGAACAGAATTTCAGTTTTTAACAAATGGAATTTCCGGAGGAAGGAAAACCGATTGGCGAGTTTTGCTCTGAGATATTTATATGAAGACCGTTTTGGCGGAGAAATGCAGTGGAATACATCTTATCGGGGAAGCAATGAGGTATACGGAGAAAGTATTTATACGAATAGGGTAGAAGCTTTCGGGGTCTATCAATGGCCTTTGAAAGAAAATATTATCACTCAGTTTTCCTATAATTTTCATGACCAAAATTCTTTTTACGGCAATAATCCTTTTCTGGCGAATCAGAAAGTGGCTTTTACCCAGACGTATTGGGATAAAAAATTCGGAAAACACGATTTGATTCTGGGGGTTACGTTTAAAAAGACATATTATGATGACAATACGCCCGGAACATTGTCTGCAGACGGATTAACCAACGAACCGATGAGGTCGCCGATTTTTGGAGCTTTTATTCAGGATCAGTGGGAAATTAATGAGAAAAATACGTTGCTTTTGGGTTACAGATTGGATTATGATAAAATTCATCATGCCGTACATTCTCCGCGCTTTGCCTGGAAATTTTCGCCGAATCCGTATCATACTGTAAGATTCAATTTTGGGACGGGTTTCCGTGTGGTGAATTTGTTTACCGAAGATCACGCTGCATTAACGGGTTCGCGTGAAGTGGTGATTCAGTCGAATTTAAAGCCTGAAAAATCGATCAACGGAAATATAAACTATGTATGGAAAATTCTTGCTGGAGATCAATTGATTAATTTGGATGCTTCTGCATTTTATACGTATTTCAGCAACAAAATTGTAGGAGATTTTGATACCGATCCTGCGAAAATTATTTATGATAATCTTCAGGGGTACGGAATTTCGAGAGGAGTTTCTATAAATCTGGATTATACCTTTGATTTTCCTTTGAGCGTTAATCTGGGAGTGACGTATCTGGATGTTTATCAGAAGTTTGATGGGGAAAATGAAAAAACGCAGCAGCTTCATGCCCCGAAATGGAGCGGGACTTATAATCTGAGTTATAAGTTCAAAAATAATCTGACAGTAGATTTTACAGGACAGTTTTACGGACCGATGCGGTTGCCGGTTTTACCGAATGATTACCGACCGGAATATTCTCCGTTGTATACTTTAGCGAATATTCAGGTTTCGAAGAGTTTTAAATCGGGATTTGAAGTGTACTGCGGAATTAAAAACCTGTTCAATTTCACTCCGAAAGATCCGTTGATGCGGCCTTTTGATCCGTTTGATAAAAATGTAAATGATCCGGTAAGCAATCCTTATCATTATACTTTTGATACGACGTACGGATATGCGCCTATGCAGAAAATAAGAGGTTTTTTGGGAGTCAAGTACACTTTGAAATAGTTGTGAATTTTTTTAACGCAAAGATTTCTAATGAAAAAGAATATTTTTAGAAAGCAAAGGCAAATAAATTTGCTTCACGAAGCTTAAGGAAAAGCTTCATCAAATCAACTTGTTGATCCATCTTGCTCACTTATATGAAATAGAAAAAATTAAAACTTTGCGTTTAAAAGATTTTTATAAGAAAAAACATATATAAAATGAAAAACCTAAGGATATTTTTATTTTTAATGTTAGTGCCGTGTTTTTGTCTTTCGCAGATGAAAACCGGCACTTTTTCGGATTTGGAAATTCAGCAGAAGGAAGATCCGAAACCAATCATGATTCATCTTTATACAGATTGGTGCAGTGTCTGTAAAATCGAGAAATTCAATTTAAATAAAGATAAAGAGCTGGTTGAACTCATCAATCAGCATTTTTATATTATTAATTTTGAAGCTGAAAAAACAAAAGAGAACATCCGTTTTTTAGGAAAAGAATACCATTATCTGTCTAACGGAAATTCAGGAATTCATGAGCTGGCTCTGGCTTTATCGAAAAATAAAAGTCAGCCGGTTTATCCTTTGTGGATTATTCTGGATAAGCATGGAAATTTGGCTGAATATCATGAAGGGTTATTTAAACCTGAGAGATTAAAGAAGAAGCTCAAAGAGATTTTGGAATAGTGATTTTGTTTATTATATTGATAGGAAGCTGTGGATTTTTTACCGTACGCTGAGCGGAGCCGAAGCGTGCGATGTGATTATTGTAGAAATATCTATTTAATGTACGCTTCGGCTCCGCTCAGCGTACGAAAGGTTACCAACAAAAACATTCCTCATTTATTTTAATAGAGAGGAAATTTTTACTTCAAAATGATGAAGGGTTATAAAATCGGCGGGAGAGGTTTTATTTTAAGAGCACTGCAGCAATCGCCAGAATTGCAGGTAAAGCCTGAACAAAAAATATTTTCTTTGTGGCAGAAATGGCACCGTAAATTCCGGCAACAGCAACACATCCTAAGAAGAATAAAGCGATATTCGTCTGCCATTTCGGATCTTCGATGAAGAATGACCAGATGAGTCCCGCTGCAAGAAAACCGTTGTACAGTCCCTGATTGGCAGCTAAACCTTTGGTCGGTTTAAACATTTCGGGAGGCAAGGCTGCTTTGAAAACTTCTTTTCCTTTGGTTTCCCAGGCAAACATTTCCATCCAGAGAATATAAAGGTGTTCGAGGGCAACAGCGGCGATGAGTATTTTAGCTACAATTTCCATAATTTACGTTTTTGTTTTGTAAAACTAAAAAAATAAAGTTAAGTTTGGTTATACAATTTTCAAAAAAATGGAAACTTTCAGGCAGCATTTGGAAAAATTTATTTCGGTAACCGATGATGAATTTTCTTCCATTCTTTCATTTTTTCAGCCGATGGATAGTAAGAAGAAACAGAATCTGATGACTGAAGGAGAAATCTGCCGGTCGATGTATTTTGTGGTAAAAGGCTGTCTGAGAAAATTTTTCATCAATGAAAAAGGAGTGGAGCAGACTACGGAATTTGCGATTGAAAACTGGTGGATCACCGATACTTTTGCGTATGAAAGACAGTCTGTCTCGAACTTTTCCATTCAGTCGGTCGAAAAATCAGTCATTTTGAAAATTGATTCAAAAGATCAGGAAGAACTGCTGAAAAAACATCCCGTTATGGAGCGGTATTTCAGGATGATTTACCAGAGAGCATATGCCGCTTCAGAAAGACGCATCCGCTATCTTTACGAATTTTCACGCGAAGAACTGTATGTGCATTTCAGTACCCAATATCCGTGGTTTATTCAGAGAATTCCGCAATATTTAGTGGCTTCTTTTTTAGGTTTCACTCCGGAATATTTAAGTGAAATCAGAGCGAAATTACGTTCTTAAACCAGTTTAAGATTTTTACAGACTTCAAACCGGAACTTTGTCTCAGAAATTTAAACCAAAATATTATGAGTGCAAGATTCAACTGGACAACCGTTCATCCTGCGGCATACAAAGCGGGAATAGGTATGGAAACTTCTCTTCAGAACAGCTTTTTAAGCCCGATTCATAAAGAATTAATTAAAATCAGAGCTTCGCAGATCAACGGATGTGCTTTCTGTCTGGATATGCATACGAAAGATGCGTTGAAATACGGGGAAACACCGCAAAGAATTTTTCTGCTGAATGCATGGAGAGATGCAAAAGAACTTTATACAGAGGAAGAGCAGGTTATTCTGATGATTGCGGAAGAAATTACGTTAATCAGTCAGAAAGGATTAACCGAAGAAACCTATCAGAAGGCGAAAGAGTTTTTTGATGAAACCCAGATTTCAGATATTATTATGGCAGGTATTGTTATTAATATGTGGAACAGAATTGCCATTTCTACCCATATGCCGATTGGGAAATAGATTTTTAATACAAAAGGTAAACACAAAAGAGCTTTTCAGATCTGAAAAGCTCTTTTCATTATTAAGTCTGTTTAAATTTTTTATTTAACCGCAAAAGTCAAAAAAGATCAACTAAACTTTTATTTAAAGTTGATGATTATAAATAAAAAAGGTCACAATAGTTTTTAAAATCTTTGATTTTTATTCTTTTGAGCACTTTGACTATTCTGGAAATTTGCTTTATCATTATCTTTTGTCCCTTTTGCGGTTTATTCTGAAATTTGTTTAAACTATTCTGTTTATTTTTTCAATTCCTTTAGAATTTCTTCGCCTACACTTTTCGCAGACTGAGGATTCTGTCCGGTAATTACCCTCTGGTCGCTCACTGCGTGAACCTGCCAAAGTCCGGATTTCTCAAATTTTGCGCCTCTTTCTTTTAGCTTATCTTCCAGAAGAAAAGGAACCACGTGGGTTAATTTCACTTCAGCTTCTTCTTCGTTGGTGAAAGAATTGATCTTTTTACCGTCAACCAGATATTTATCGTTATTCAGTTTGATGTTGACTAAACCTGCCGGACCGTGGCAGACTGCTGCAACCACACCGCCGTTTTCATAAATTTGAGAAGCGATGGAAGCCAGTTCGGTGTTGTCTGCAAAATCCCACATCGCACCGTGACCTCCCGCATAAAATATTGCTTTATATTCTTCAGGATTCACTTCCGATGGTTTCATGGAGTGATCGATCTTGTTTTTATACTTTTCGTTTTCCCAGAATTCTTTGTTTACCGGATCTTTCAGATCAAATCCGTCTACCGGAGAAGTTCCGCCTTTCGGACTTACAAAATCTATTTCATATCCTGCTTTGTGAAGAACTTCCCACGGATGAGCTACTTCACCCAGATAATATCCTGTTTTTTCACCGGTGTCGCCTTTTGTCCCATGACTGGTAATGACGAATAAAATTTTCTTTTCCATATTTTTAAACTTTTTGGTTTGTGCCTGCATAAATCCTGCCATAAAGATGGCGAGGACGAGTAATATTAATTTTTTCATGTTGGTATTTACTGTTAAATAGACTGTTGAAATTCAGTTATTTAATGTGTTTTAAATTATTTCTGTTAAATAAATCTGTGGTTTTTCCTGAAGTTTTTCATCCACCAGTTCTCCGAAAGCTTTGATGTAAGACTGTTCGTTATGTTGTGCTAAACCTTCACTGCTTTTCCAGATTTCATAAAATACAAACTGGTTTTTATCTTCAATTCCTTGGTGAAGCGTATAAAGTTCGTTGGCTTCCTCTTTCACGGTCTCTTTTACCATATTCTGAAGAACTTCCAGAACTTCTGCTCTGTATTCTTCTTTGGCTTTAATAACGGCTGTTAAATAAATCTTCATTATGCCAACTGGGGTTTTAATTCTTTTTCAAAAACTTCGGTAAGATGCTTTCTGTACAGCTTCATATCTCTTTCTACATCTGCATTTTTTTCGACATCATGAAAGTGGAAGCTTTCTAATTTTTCAAGAGAAACGAAAGCATTCATACGGTGGAATCCAAATAACGGTCCATTGTCTACACTGGTTTCATTAAAAAATTCTCCCGGAAGCGTAAATGCGGTTGCAGGCGCGTTCCAGCTTGTGGTTACCATGTATTTTCTTCCGCCAAGCATTCCTCCCGTTCCGTAATTAATCTTCGGATTGTCGGCGCTTCTTCCGTCGCTCATATAAATTCCTTTGGCGTGTCCTGCGGTGAAGACTTCATCGATATATTTTTTAAGACCGTTGGGTAACTGGAACCACCAGATCGGAGTGTGGTAAATGATGTAATCTGCCCATACAAATTTTGCCACTTCTTCATTTTTATCATACCCTTCATCTACGTTGGTGATCTTTATTTCTACATTTTCAAAATTTTTAAGCACTTCCAGTGTGTTCTCTGCGATGGTCTGGTTATATTTTCCTCCGGAATGTCCGAAATTCTGTCCTCCGTTGATAATTAATACTTTTTTCATTGCTTTTATGATTGTTTAAATTTTACAGGGACAAAGGTATTGGCTAAATTGCTATAAGAAAAATAATAAAAATCATAGCTAAGTATTATTTAAATGATAATTAGTGTATGTGGTTGATTATCATTTGTTTATTTTAAATATAGACCACCTTTATCGCTTTCATTGATGCTGAAAATATCATAATCATGATTATTTGGGTACATTTGTATCATAAAAGTAATACCTATGGTTAATTTAGAATGGTACAGAACTTTTAAGGCAATCTACAAAACAGGTACTCTTACCGAAGCTGCGGATACACTTTTTATTTCGCAGCCGGGTGTAAGTCTGCATCTCAGTTCTCTTGAAGCGTATGTCGGGTATAAGTTATTCGACAGAACCGGAAGGAGAATGATTCCTACGGAAAGAGGAAAGGTCTTGTATAATGCCATTACCGAACCTTTGGCAAAACTGGAGGAGGTAGAAAAAAACTTTCAGAAATCGACGGAGAAACTCACGCCAACCATCAGTGTCGGCATGTGTTTTGAAACCTTTCAGACAACACTGGAGCAGTACGTTTCCAGCCTGCCGTTCAATCTGATCATCAGTTTCGGGGAATACCGTGAAATGCTCGATCAATTAGATAAAGGAATTTTAGATTTAATCATTACTCCCAAAAAAGGAGTTTCGCCGAATATTGAGCATGAAGCATTTTCTTCCGAACAGATCATTCTTGTGGGAGGAAAAGAGGTTGATAAAGATGAGTTTGAAATTATTTTAAATGAAAAGGGAATCGAACACGCGGAAGAATGGCTGAAAAACGAAAAATGGTACGGAACAGCGGGAGATATGGAGCATCTTTTTCAGTTCTGGATCCTGAATTTCGGACATAAACCGAACTTCCGTCCCAATTACATTGTTCCGAACCTGAATTCAATTGTGCGTTGTCTGAAAGGCGGAACAGGTTTGGCAGTGGTTCCTGATTTTCTATGCAAAAAAGAAATTGAAAACGGAGAAGTACAACTGATCTGGGAAGGCGAAAAACCATTAAAAAACACGCTCTATTTCGGATGCCGGAAAAAGACCAATTATCAGACGGAGATCGATCATATCAAAGAACTTTTCAGGAAGATGATGGGAAAAGATATTGAGATTTAACAAATTATAAATAGATAAATAACAAGTATGCAACAGAAAACATACACAGGGCAGCCTGTAATTACATTGAACAACGGAGTGGATATTCCGGCTTTAGGATTCGGGGTTTGGCAGATGGAAGATATGCAGGAATGTGAAAATGCGGTGATCAAGGCCATTGAAACCGGCTACAGAATGATCGACACGGCTTCCATTTACCAGAATGAAACCGCAGTAGGAAATGCGATCAAAAACAGCGGAACAGACCGTGAAGAATTATTCATTACTTCAAAACTTTGGGTTCAGGATACCTCTTATGAGCAGGCAAAAGGGGCTTTCCAAAGAACTTTAGACCGACTGCAACTGGATTATCTGGATATGTATCTTATTCACTGGCCGTATTCGGATTTTAAAGGAGCATGGAAAGCGATGGAAGAACTGTATCAGGAAGGGAAAATAAAAGCAATTGGGGTTTGTAATTTCCCGGAAGATAAAATGGAGGAATTAAAAGCTGATGCAACGGTACTTCCTGTCATCAACCAGATCGAGCTGCACCCGATTTTCCAGCAGAAAGAACTTCAGGTGTACAACAGGGAAAATAATATCATTACGCAGCCTTGGAGCCCGCTTGGAAACGGAAACGCGGGATTACTGGATCATCCGGATCTTAAATCAATCGGCGAAAAATACGGTAAAACGGTGGCGCAGGTAATTTTAAGATGGCACTTACAGGAAGGATTCTGCGTGATTCCTAAATCGGTTACCCCTTCCAGAATTGAAGAAAACTTTACTATTTTTGATTTTGAATTAACTGAAGATGAAATGAACGTCGTTCGTTCTTTAGACACTGGAAAAAGGTTATTCTTCGATCCGAAAGATCCGGAATGGGAGCAGAAAATGCTGAAATCGGTAGCGGATATTTAAGATCTGGAATTTCTTAAATAGTTTTCATTAAAAGTCTGTTTAAACTTTTATTTAACCACAAAAGTCATAAAAAGATGTACTGAATTTTTTATTTAAAGTTGATCATTATCAATGAAAAAGTTCACCATAGTTTTTAAAAATCTTTGATTTTTATTCTTTTGAGCGCTTTGATTATTCTGGAAATTTGCTTTAACATTATCTTTTGTCCCTTTTGCGGTTAATTCTGAAATTAGTTTAAATATGTTTTAAATAAAAAGAAGCAGTAAATTATTATTGCTTCTTTTTTTTATTAAAAAATATCATTTAACTTTACGATGATACTTAAAAACTAAAATTATGGATACAAAAGTTAATGATCAGATCACCGATGCCGTAACTCAGGCTAATGTAAAAGTTTTAGGAGAGGCTCCTGCAGTGGCAATGGGAAATCTTTATCAGGCTATGGCACATTCTACAGGCATACTTTTTCAGAATGCAGTTAGTGCTCAGAATCAGCAGAATATATTGGCTCAGGCTGCTACGACACAAGGTGTAATGCAGATTTACAGCATCGATACCGCTGCAGACGGCATTGCTGCTTCAAAAATACTAAATGGCGGTGTCTGAATATTCAAAAATTTTCAGAGACAATAAAATTGAATATCTTACCGGAATCAGAAGTAAAGCAGTGAATTTATTTTATTTTTGCTGACTTATAAGTATTGTATAATTTCATGAACAAAATAATTTTATCCTTTATGCTGCTCTCTGTTATTTCCTGCACCGGAAGTGATGAAGATCAGAACACAGACAATAAATCTTCCATTATCGGAACATGGTATGTCGAAAAAACCGAGATTTACAAATCTTTAAATCAGCAGGTTCTGGTTTCTTTTTCAACGGAATGTCAGAAAATGAGTACCCACGAATTTACTTCTACCCATCTTTTCTCCATTTCTTTTGCCCAGAACAACAATACCTGCGAAAAAGGAAATGCTGTAAGCCAAAAATATACGTTTGATAAAACAAACAGTACATTCTGGTTTGAAGGGCAGGAAAAGTATCCGTACTACATCACAAAGCTTAATGAATCTGATATGGTGGTAGAAGACCGCACTCAGGATTTCGACGGCGACGGAGCGAAAGATGTATTGAGGCGTTTTTATAAAAGAATCAAATAAAAAACAAACTCCTTTCAGACCGAAAGGAGTTTGTTTTTTATATTCTGTACAGTTATTTCGTAAGATCAAGACCTCCGAAATTTCCGGAGCTCATCATGAGATAAACGCCTTCAGTTTTATCCAGTGTGTTCCAGTACGCATGAAGTTCTTCCGCGTTGGTGAAGACTTTTAAATTTTCATTCTTAAACTTTTCTTTGATCAGTTCCGGTGAAATCGGCTCCATTCTTTTGATTTTCAGGGCATCTTCAGAATAGAAAACAATCGCTTCATCCAGTACGTCCATTGCGTGATCGTACTGCTCCAGAAAAACAGGATTTAAGCTGGAATACGTATGAAGTTCAAGAAAACCATATTTCTTTTCGTTTTTAAACTGCTCACAGAATGCTTTTACGGCTGCCTTTACCTTACTCGGCGCGTGTGCAAAATCTTTATACAATGTTCCGTTGTCTTCTCTTTCCACCCTTTCCAGACGTTTTGAGGCTCCTTTAAAGCTCATGATCGCTTCATAGAAATCTTCATCCATGATTCCCAGCGTATGGCAGATGTGTCTTGCGCCTTCAAGATTTAATAAATTGTGTGCGCCAAAAACCGAAAGCGGAACATCGCCCATTTCCGTTTTCAGGTGAACTTTTCCGTTTACAATTTCGTATTCAGGGGTTTTGTAAGGAATTTTTCTGAAATAATTTTCAGCACTTTCCACCACTTTTACCACTTCGGCATCTTCTTCATTGTATACCAGAACACCGCCCGCGGTAATGCTTGCCACAAATTTTCTGAACTGCTCAACATAATCATCAAATGTTTTGAAAACGTTGATGTGATCCCATGCAATTCCGCTCAGCAAAGCAATATTCGGCTGATAGAGTAAAAATTTCGAACGGAGATCAATAGGAGAGGAAAGATATTCATCCCCTTCCAACACCATAAAATCGTTGTCTTCGCTAAGTTTCACCATACAGTCGAAACCTTCTAGCTGCGCTCCTACCATGAAATCCACTTCCTTCTGATGGAAATTCAGCACATGAAGGATCATGGAAGTAATAGTTGTTTTTCCGTGCGAACCGGCAATAACCACTCTTGTTTTATCTTTAGACTGTTCGTACAGAAATTCGGGATAAGAATAGATTTTCAGCCCAAGCTCTTTTGCTTTCGCCAGTTCCGGATTGTCCTGATGGGCGTGCATTCCGAGAATGACAGCATCGATATCCGAAGTAATCTTTTCCGGAAACCATCCCATTTTTCCGGGAAGAATTCCTTTCTTTTCCAAACGTGATTTTGAAGGTTCAAAGATGGCATCATCCGAACCTGTTACATGGTATCCTTTATCTTTTAATGCAATGGCAAGATTGTGCATCGCACTTCCGCCGATCGCGATGAAATGGGTTTTCAACTCTATTTACGGTTTTTTTACATTAGTATTAATGATTTCCTGAAAAGCATTGGTAATGTTCGTCCAGTTTGTTTTGTAATTCGGCATTACCGAGCTTGCATCGGTTTTGCTGCCTTCATTCGGACCTTTTTTTATGTTGATTGTTGTGGCAATCCCGTCATAAATTTTCTGGTGGTCTTCCTGTATTCTTCTGAAATTATTCTGGGAGAGTGTATTATCAAGCTTTTTAAGATCTTCGTCTGTAATTTTAAAATCCTGCTTGTATTTTTTACCCTGTCCTTCGAAAGAATAATGGGCAGTATTTCCTTTAATCAGAAGATTTTCATATATCGGTGCAAATCCCCCGCTTTTCGAATAGCTGATGTCGAAATCCGAATACACTTTCTGGCTGTTGCAGGATACTAATACTATGATCGCGAATAAAATTCCTAATATTCTTTTCATCATTTTATACTTTAATTATCTGACTCTTTTTGCTCTGATTTTTTAGCTTTTAATTCTTCATCATAACTGTGCAGAACATTGAAGTCCTCCGTCTGCTCAATCGCCGTCATGATTTTATGCAGAATCTGCTGTGCATTTTCTTTATCGTAATCTATATCAAGAGGCGCTTTAAATTCCATCGTTGGTTTTACGCCCGTAACTTTTACACGAAGTCCCTTTTTATCGAAAGCCCTTCTGAATCCGTTGATTTTAATAGGAATAACAATAGGACGTTGGTTTTTAACCAGTTTCGCCGTACCTCTTCTTCCCTGTGCAAATGCTGCCGTGGTTCCCTGAGGAAAAGTAGCTACCCAGCCGTTATCAAGGGCTTTCATAATATTATCTACCTCACTCATGTCTACCATTCGGTTGACGTTTTTACCTTCTGCTCTCCACGTTCTTTTTACCGTTACGGCTCCTGCAATCTTAAAGATTTTAGGAAGAATCCCTTTATTCATGGTTTCTTCAGCAGCCACGTAGTAAAAATCGATTTTAGGATTTAAAAGATAGATCGGATTTTTAATGGTGTTTAAATACCCATTGTTTACCGAGCAGAATGCATGATACATCGCTGCCACATCTGCGAAATACGTCTGATGGTTGGATACAAAAAGTACATTGGAGTCGGGAAGATCTACAAGATATTCCGTTCCGCTGATTTTCAGTTTATTAAAGCCGTTGAATCTTCTGTAAGATACCAGTCCTAAAATAAAAATAATTAATCTTTTTAAAAAATAAGGAGTTCCGAACGCGTCGGTGAAAATGTTTTTCTTCGCCATCTCTCAATTAAACACGATATTGCAAAGTTACATTTTTTTCAGCAACTGGCTGAATTCACTCAGAATCATGGCGGTAGCGCCCCAGATAATATATCCGTTGAAATTAATAACAGGAACTTCATTTCCTGCCGTGCTCGGTAAAACCATCATTTCCGGCTCATCCGGAAGATTGAGAAAACAGGTGATCGGAAATTCGATTACTTCCACTGCCTCGCTCTGCTGTAAAATAAATTCCGGATTCTTTTTTGTATACGAAATATAAGGATACACATAAAAGTTGCTGGGCGGAATGTAGATGGGCGACATTTCGCGAATCATCCGTACATAATGTTTCTCGATGCCGATTTCTTCAGACGTCTCACGCACCGCAGTTTCTGCAAAATCCTCATCCGTTTCTTCACGCTTTCCGCCCGGTAAAGAGATCTGTCCGCTGTGACGGTCGTGCTCATTAATGGTTCTCTGGATTAAAGGGAAATGCCACTCATCGTTTTTCAGGTACAAAACAATATTTACGGCAGCAAACTTTGGATTTTTTTCCAAAACCTCTTCATACGTAAAAACAGGGCGGGAAGGAGGCGAGAAAACACCGTGCGCGTGGATTCCCGGCAATTCCGCAGTTTTTATTTTCTTTAATAAATCTTTTCCAAAACTCATTCTCAAATTTAATCATTTCTTTTGAAGAAAGGAAGAGCGGAGAATGTTAATTAATGGTAAAAGTGGGAGAGGGGTGGTTGGCTGTTTGTTGATGGTTGATGGTTGATGATTGATGGTTGATGTGCGCTTCGGCTTCGCTCAGCGTACTGCTTGGTTGATTTGTTTGAATGACTGAATTTATGAAATCTGTTTTTTGCTTGTTTTTGAAGGATGTTTTTTGATGAATGGGTTAAAATACCACAGAAATGTATATTTTCCACCACCATAAAAAATTCTGACCGGTTTTGACTGCTTTTGACCGGTTTTGACCGGTTTAAAAACCCATTTCTTCGGATCATGTTCGGGGCTTCTTCGGATCGGCTTCGGAAAAATGGTATTTTTTCCGAAGGATTCCCGAACAACAGCCGAAGGATTCCCAAAGAATTTTATGAAAGTATTTCTGCTTCATTGTACGCTTCGGCTCCGCTCAGCGTACCTCATCGTAAATAATCATTCTTAAAGTTGTTCAAACCCGCAAAGACGCAATATTTTTTAACATACTCTATCTATTTAAGGCGCAAAGATTTTATCTCCGATAAAATTTTAATGCAGATATTTTACGCTTCAGCTCCGCTCAGCGTACATCAGCGCGATTCCATTTAAACAGATCATTGTAAGCCAAACCATCACCGTACGCTTCGGCTCCGCTCAGCGTACTTCACAATACGACTTCATTTTAAACAAATCATTGCAACCACCCTACGCTGAGCGGAGCCGAAGCGTACATTAAAACATACATTTTAAAAAATTTCATCATGATTTCCAACCTTTTTGAAAAAAAATGCATCCTTTAAAATAAAGCGACATGTTTTGTCGTTAATGAAATGTAATTTTGCAGAAAAGTAAA